>CAYSUU010000003.1:101743-160949 GCA_964434375.1 uncultured Gammaproteobacteria bacterium
GGGTGTCGGGTTTCGCTTTGGGTTGGAGCGATCAGGCTCTTGGAATTGGTAAGCTACGGATGGCTTATCCAATACCATTAAGGTTTTTATAGGGCGTTTTTAGACAATCATCATGGACAGCCTTATTTCAAAGCAATCAGTGTAGTTCAACATTAGTTCTGTTCAGATCCTTTATTATTGTCATTTAGAGCACAACTATGATTAATAGAAGAAACCCAACATGAATGGTTTTTCCGCAGGGAGTTCACTCGGATGGAGCGTCTGAGCACCTCAAATAGTCGAGTCTCGAGAGTCTTTTAAAGACGTCGCATCGTTAGTGATACGACCAAAAAGGCAAAATAAGCTGTTTTTTGCTGCAATAACGATGAAATTCTATAAATTTTCCTTAAAATGATAGATGTTATTATGGGCTTATAGGACTAAACTACGAGTCGAATAAGTATAAATGTATAATAAGGTTTCTGATTGACGGGTTATGCAATACAATCACAGTAATTCTATTATAGTTATATGCGCACAATTACATATATAAAGCGTATTCTGTTAGATAAAATTAGGTGGTATTAATTCTTTAGACCTGTTGTGCCTTAAGTTGGTTGTACGTTGGTTTTAAGTTTTATTGGGTTGGGAAAAGTTTGAAGGTGTAAATTACTTGCTGGCATGGTTGCTATTGCAAGATGGATTTTTCTCGAATATTCAAGTTTTTAAATAAATAGACCTAGTGTAAAAGCTAGAGTCGAATAAAAGATGCAGTCACATATTGGATTTTATTGTGATGAGGAGATCATAAATGTTTAAGGTTGGATTACAGCGAAAGAGCCGCCTACTGAGTGCGGCGGAACGCAATTTCTATGAATTGTTGAGTTCATCCCTCGGAGAAGAATACTGTGTATTCGCCAAGGTCAGAGTATTGGATGTTGTTGAAACGAGCCCTGGTGTGGCTTGGATGAAAATGAAAAAGATTCAACGAGCATTGGCGGATAACTTTTTTGATTTTGTTATCTGTAAGAAAAATGACATGTCCATTTATGGTGTTATCGAATTAGAAAAGTTTAACGAAAAGGATGGTAAGAAATCTGAGCGTGGACGAGAGTCTGTCGTGGCGGAAGTATGTAAAGAATCAAAATTAAAAATGTATTATTTTGATATACGACAAGACTATAGAGATGTTGATCTAAGGCGATTGATTACCGGTCGTAGTGCAATCAAACGTGAGCCAGCTGCAGTTAGTCCGGCTACGCATAAGTCACGCTTGACGGTGGCCGGCGAATCGGTAAGCGAATTTTCGAGTTTGAGATCTTGTCCTAAATGCCATAGCGAAGTGGTTACCAAGGTTGCAGTTAAGGGAGATCACATTGGTGAGAAATTTTTGATGTGTCGAAAATACCCATATTGCGATTACCAAGTGCCTTTGCATGATGCCAAAATTCGAAAGTTACACACACAAAAAATATTACAAGACGCAAAGCCTGGCTTTAAGGATTGGTCGTCTGGTTAAGCCAGTTAAAACACAGACACTATATCTGATCATAGAGAGGTTCTAGCTAGCTAGACCTTTCCGAGTTTGTTTAATGAACTCTACTTACTCTATAACTCACTATAGAGTTTATATGGTCGGGTTCAAGATCGCTTATGTTTATTCCGAACTTTCTATTGTTCCTCCTCCCAAACATTGTCGCTCTTGGTAGATCACTAGCGCTTGGCCGGGCGTCACAGCGCGCTGAGGTTTGTCGAATTCTAGCGTTACTTTGTCGTTATCAATGTCTTTAATGATGGCTGTTTGATCGCTTTGCCTATATCTGGTTTTAGCATTTACCTGATCGCCGGTCCTGGGTGGAACACTGCTGACCCAATCAAGAGTCTTTGCGTTAACCGTTCTTGTTAGCATGGCTGGATGATCGTGGCCTTGAACGACTAAGAGTTCGTTTGCGGCTATATCTTTCGCTGCAACATACCAAGCTTCTCCTGGGCCTCCTATGTTTAAACCATGGCGTTGTCCCAGTGTGTAATACATAAGTCCATCATGAGTGCCGACGATTTTATTGTTTGGGTTAACCATGTTGCCCGGATTTGGCTTTAAATAAGTGCTTAAAAAATCTTTGAAACGACGCTCGCCAATAAAGCAGATTCCAGTAGAGTCCTTTTTATTATGAGTGACAAACCCTTGCGATTCGGCGATTGCGCGAACCTCTGTTTTTTCCAATTCGCCGAGCGGGAATAAACTCTTATTAAGTTGGTGTTGTTGTAATGTGTATAAAAAATAGCTTTGATCTTTATTGGTATCAAGGCCCTTTAAAAGTACTGACTCAGACCCACTGCTCCCGCGTGCCGCATAATGTCCGGTGGCAATATAGTGTGCGCCTAGAGTTTCAGCCTGCAATAGAAATTCTTTAAACTTAATTTCTTTATTGCATAAAATATCTGGATTCGGAGTCCGGCCGGCGGCATATTCACTTAAAAAATGTTCGAACACATTGTCCCAGTATTCGTGTGCAAAATTGACTTCGTGAAGATCGATGCTTAGTCGTTCGCATACTTTTGACGCATCCTTTAGATCGGCTGCCGCCGCGCAATATTCCTGCGTGTCATCTTCCTCCCAGTTTTTCATAAACATGCCAACTACCTTATAGCCTTGTTCAATCAATAGGTGTGCGGCTACCGACGAGTCTACCCCGCCAGACATGCCCACAATTACTGTTGATTCTTGCGGTGGGCGCAAGTTTTGTGTCGATGAGACAGGCATTTACAGCTCACGAATTAGGCTTAGGGGGTGGCGAATTCCGGCTAGATAATCATCTATGCAGGCCAACACCAAAGGGCTTCTTAGGTCGGCTCGAGCTCGAATTTCTTCTATAGTGAGCCAGTGTGTTTGAACTATATCAGGATCTAAGTCGAGATTATTATCTTGTTCGGATACCACGCCATAGAAGGTATAGCGTATATACGTTTTGCCATTTTCGGCAAGAGTTTTATATAGGCCGATTAGCGCTTGCGGAGTAAAGTGACAGCAGGTTTCCTCAAGTGTCTCGCGGATAACAGCCTGTTCAAGAGTTTCTCCTTCTTCGAGGTGTCCTGCGGGCTGATTGAACACAATTTTTCCGCTCGACTTAGATATTTCTTCTACCACTAAAAAACGGCCATCTTGTTCGCAAATCGCTGCTACGGTTACGTCGGGGTTCCACATATTTTCGTCAACACTGTTTGAAAGGTTTGTTTTTGTTAACTGCACTAGCAACTTAATGATTTATTAGTAGTATTGCTCGAAGCTTTAAACCCTGCTGATTGTACACTTTTGTGCTATCATTTGGTGCATCTTGATACTGATATTGAGCATGGTTTTTGTTGCTAGTTTCTTGCTGGTTCATCGCCATGGCGTCGAGGCATTAGAATAAGTGTAAGAAGCAATATTTATGAAAGCTTAGACGCCCAACAGCGTTCTCAATTGAATCAACTCTCCTTTAGAATATTCGAAATTACGAGATAGGCCTTTATGACATCTAATAATAATAACCCGACTATATTTTATACCCTCACTGACGAAGCGCCTGCATTGGCAACACGTTCTTTGCTTCCTATATTTCGAGCCTTCGCGGCGGGCGGAGGCATTGATATAGATACCAAGGATATTTCTCTTGCTGGGCGAATTTTGTCGAATTTTGACGAGTATCTGAACGACGATCAGAAAGTACCAAACGCATTGGCTGAGTTAGGTGAGCTGGTACTGCAAGCTGATGCTAACGTTGTTAAGACTCCTAATATTAGCGCTTCTATTCCTCAAATTAAGGCAGCAATAAAAGAATTGCAAGACAAAGGTTATGCGTTACCAGAATTTCCTGACGAGCCGGTTACGGACGAGGAAAAGAAAGTTCGAGCAAGTTATGAAAAAGTAAAAGGCAGTAATGTTAATCCGGTGTTGCGGGAAGGAAATTCTGATCGACGCGCGCCTGCGGCGGTTAAAAAATATGCTCAACAAAACCCCCATAGTATGGGTGAATGGTCGCCCGATTCGAAAACGCATGTTGCTACGATGAATGGTGGTGATTTCCGTTCGTCTGAGCGTTCAGTTACATTGGATAAAGATTGTTCGGTAAAAATAGAGTTTACTGATTCTTACGGTAATGTTTCACTTAAGCAAAACGGTTTGAAATTGCTTAATGGGGAAGTCATTGATGCTATGTTTATGAGCAAAAGCGCATTGCGCGCTTTTTATGCTGAGCAAATAGAGGACGCCAAGACAAATGATATGCTCTTGAGTTTGCATGTTAAGGCGACCATGATGAAAGTTTCTCATCCCATCGTCTTTGGTCACTGTGTCAGTGTTTTCTATAAAGACGTTTATGAAAAATATGCGACTCTTTTTGATGAGCTTAATGTTGAGCCTAATAACGGTTTAGGAAACCTTTATAGCACTATAGAGCAAATTTCAGGGCCGCTTAGGGATAAGATAGAAGAAGATATAATGGCTTGTTATATGGACCGACCTGCTATCGCTATGGTTGATTCCGACAAAGGAATTTCCAATTTGCACGTACCTAGTGATGTCATTGTCGATGCCTCTATGCCAGCTATGATTCGCAGTTCAGGTAAGATGTGGAATATGGATGGTGAACTCCAAGATACTAAGGCTCTGATACCAGAAAGTACCTACGCTTTTATTTATCAAGAAGTTATCGATTATTGTCGTGAAAATGGAGCGCTTGACCCAACTAAGATTGGTAGCGTTTCCAATGTCGGCCTAATGGCTCAAAAAGCCGAAGAGTACGGTTCTCACGATAAAACCTATGAAATGGAATACGACGGTTACATGCGTGTGATTGATGAGGCTGACGGTAAAATTATATTTGAACATGCCGTACAGCAAGGCGATATCTGGCGTATGTGTCAGGTTAAAGATGAGCCTATCCGTGACTGGGTTAAATTGGCCGTTACTCGAGCACGCAAAACGGGTTTAACAGCCGTTTTTTGGTTGGATAAAAATCGTTCACATGAAGCACAATTGATCATAAAAGTTAATGAGTATCTAAAAGACCATGATACTGACGATCTAGATTTGCGTATCATGGCGCCAGCCGAAGCGACAAGATATACCCTCGGTGAAATCAATAAAGGTAAAGATGTGATTTCGGTTAGCGGCAACGTTTTGCGAGATTATTTGACCGATTTGTTTCCGATACTAGAGTTGGGTACTAGCGCTAAGATGCTGTCGATTGTGCCACTTATGAATGGTGGTGGCTTGTTTGAAACTGGAGCGGGTGGCTCTGCACCAAAGCACGTGTCTCAGTTCAATAAAGAAGGGCACTTACGTTGGGACTCATTAGGCGAATTCTTAGCGACAGCGGCGTCGTTTGAGCATCTGGCAGATAGTTACCAGAATGCGCAAGCACAAGTACTTGCCGATACGCTTGATGAGGCGACAAGCCGTCTATTAACTGAAGGCAAGTCGCCTTCAAGGAAAGTTAATGAACTTGATAATCGCGGCAGTCATTTTTACTTGGCGATGTTTTGGGCTCAAGCTTTGGCTGAACAAGACGTTGATGATGGCTTAAGAGAAAAATTCAAACCGTTTGCAAAACAGCTTGCGGAAAATGAGAAAACAATTGTGGATGAGCTCGAGGCAGCTCAAGGGAGTGCGGTAGAAATAGGCGGTTACTATTCGCCTGACGCTGAGTTGGCTAGTGCGGCAATGCGCCCGAGTGGGACTTTCAACGCCATCATAGATGCAATGCTTTAGGTTCTTAATTGAAGTTGAAGGCTAAATCTAATTAAGGTGATGCTTAGATTTGATTATTGGGCATGAGCAAGCTTATACATCATATTATGAGTTGATTGGCTGCTTGAATACCGCTAGATCCTTCGGAACTGATAATTCAATTCCGAAGGATCGCTCAAAGTGAACAACTTTTTACTACTAATTTGCTGACATCCTTAACGTAATACTTGGGCGAAGTTCTTAATATTTTTTATTGCTTTGCTTAAGTCTTGATCGAACTAATTTGATTGAGTGCGATGTTACTGATACGGCGCGAACTAGCTTACATGCAAAATTGATGTGTTTTGAGTTTTTGCGTTAGTTTGCTTCGCGAATAGATGTTGCTTTTGGGCCTTTATCCCCATCTTGCAATTCATATTCTACTTGCTGACCTTCATCTAAGGTTTTGTATCCGTCCATGTGTATTTCAGAATAGTGTGCAAACACATCTGAACCACCACTTTGCGGCTCTATAAATCCAAACCCTTTCGACGAGTTAAACCACTTAACGGTTCCTCTGTTAGTCGCCATTACTTATTTCCTCACGTTATGTTTTTGGTTTGTCTTTCATTGACAAAACCATTGTGATACCGCTTCTGTTATTAGTATTATTATGCGATCCCTAGTTTAATTTGAATTGTTGGAAACAATTCAAGAGACGAATTAAACAGTTTAGTACCTTAAAGGTCAAGGGGTTAGCGTATCATCTGTTAAATAATCGATAAAATGATCTATAAAAAAGGCTTGAAAAATTGAATTTAGAGGTCAGAATTGGTGTATGAACTCAGCTATCATTCTGTTTTGAGGTTGAGATAAATATATAAATTTTGCTAGCTGCCGTATGAGTGATTTTCCAGAACCTTTACACAATGATGATGTTGCGGTTGAGATAGCCGAGCCGAAGTTAAAGCGTCCTCCTTTATATCGGGTTATTTTGCTTAATGATGATTACACCACAATGGAGTTTGTGATAAAGGTCTTGGTAGATATTTTTCATCATACGGAAGAACAAGCTGGCCAAATAATGATGCATGTACATCAAAAGGGCGCGGGTATCTGTGGTGTATATACTCGAGAGATAGCGGAGTCAAAAGTTGAGCAAGTAAGTGAATACGCTCGTCAGAATCAGCATCCTCTGCAATGTACTATGGAACCTGATTCAGGCGATGACCAAAACGGGTAGATAAAAAGGGGCGAACAATGATATCTAAAGAGCTAGAAATGAGCCTTAATATTGCAGTACAGGTCGCACATGAGGCTCGACATGAATTTGTTACTACGGAACATTTATTGTTGGCTTTGTTAGACAATAGTTCTGCTATGGCTGTCCTGCAAGCGTGTCATGCGGACATCGAGAAGTTGCAAGCCCAATTAAAGCTCCATCTTGCTGACAACGTACCGCAAATTGACGATCAACCGGAGTTGAAAACCCAGCCAAGTATTGGATTTCAACGTGTATTGCAACGTGCAATTGTTCATGTGCAAAGTTCTGGTAAGACAGAGGTTGAGGGTGAAAATGTGCTAGTTGCTATGTTTTCTGAGCAAGACAGCTTTGCAGCTTACTATTTAAACGAACATAATGTTACAAGGTTTGACGCGGTATCGTATATATCTCATGGTGTAAGCAAAGGCGATGAAAAAATCGAAGGTTTACCGCATCCTGAGCATGATTTTGGTGAATCTCAAGAGCAACCAGAGGGGCCGTTAGAAGCTTACGCTGTAAACCTGAATGAGCGTGCTATAGACGGTCATATAGACCCCTTGATTGGTCGTGAAAGAGAAGTTGAGCGCACCATTCAAATTTTGTCGAGACGGCGTAAAAATAATCCACTTTATGTTGGTGAGGCGGGCGTTGGTAAAACCGCCATAGCGGAAGGCTTAGCTAAGAAAATTGTTGAAGAAGATGTACCTAATGTATTAACTGGTGCAACTGTTTACAGCTTAGACATGGGCGCGTTGCTCGCTGGAACCAAATACCGTGGCGACTTCGAAAAGCGCTTAAAAGCGGTGCTAAAAGCTCTCGAAGGTGAAGAGCACGCGATCTTATTTATAGATGAAATCCATACCATTATTGGTGCAGGTGCGGCCTCAGGTGGCGCAATGGACGCATCTAACTTGCTTAAGCCCTCGCTGTCCAACGGGCAGTTGAAGTGCATTGGTTCGACGACCTATCAAGAATATCGAGGTATTTTTGAAAAAGATCGAGCTTTAGCACGACGTTTTCAAAAAATTGATGTCGAACAACCAAGTGTCGAAGAGACCATCAAAATACTGCGTGGGCTTAAATCTCGTTTTGAAGAACATCATCAGGTCATTTATACGGCTGAGGCGATGACCGTTGCCGCTGAGCTGGCAGAGCGTTATGTCAATGAGCGTTTTTTGCCGGACAAGGCTATCGATGTGATTGATGAAGCTGGTGCGCGCACTCGCTTATTTGATCGCGAAGAAGGTGAAGTGCCGACGATTGATGTGCAACAAATTGAAGAAGTTGTATCGTTTATCGCCCGTATTCCACCTAAGAATGTATCTGCGTCTGACGTGGATGCATTAAAGTACTTAGAGCGTGACCTAAGGTTGGTTGTGTTCGGCCAAGACGAAGCGATTGTTAACTTATCATCGGCGATCAAAATGTCTCGATCAGGTCTTGGAAAACCGGATAAGCCGATTGGTTCGTTTTTATTTTCAGGGCCAACAGGTGTTGGTAAAACGGAAGTAACTCGTCAGCTTGCAATGACGCTGGGCGTGGAGCTTATACGTTTTGATATGTCTGAATATATGGAGCGCCACACCGTTTCGCGTTTAATTGGTGCACCTCCGGGCTACGTAGGTTTCGATCAAGGAGGTTTGCTTACCGATAGTGTTAATAAGCATCCGCATGCGGTTTTGTTGCTGGATGAAATAGAAAAAGCACATCCTGATGTCTTTAACTTATTGTTACAAGTTATGGATCACGGCACGCTCACGGATAATAACGGGCGCAAAGCCGATTTTCGTAATGTGATTATTATCATGACGACTAATGCGGGTGCAGAGCAGGTAGCTCGTAATTCAATGGGTTTTACTAAGCAAGACAATTCGGTCGATGATCTTGGTGCAATTAAAAAGATGTTCGCACCGGAGTTTCGTAATCGCCTTGATTCTATCGTGCGCTTTAACCGTCTTAGTAAAAACGTGTTGTCTAAAATTGTTGATAAAGAATTACTTGAAGTGGAACGCCAGTTGCTTGAAAAAAATGTCACCCTAAAGGTTGATACGCAAGCACGAGAATGGATTGCCGAGAATGGTTACGATGAACAAATGGGCGCGCGACCGCTTGCCCGCCTGATTCAAGAAGAAGTTAAACGTGGGCTAGCCGATGAGTTACTCTTTGGTGAACTCGTGAAGGGCGGTATCGTCGCTATAAGCGTTGATCAAGACGCATTGAGTTTCGATATTAAAGCAAGGCACTAGCCCCTAAACCCCCACGCTAGCTTAACTTTTAAAACAGCGATTATCACTGTGTGTGCGGTGGTCAGCGTGTTTACTAATTTAATTTTTCGAGTTTTTCGACCGATACTGTTGTGGTTCGAGATTCACGTTTCTCTTGAATCTGTAAGGGTAGGTATTGATCATCTTTAGAAAGCCAAAATGTCAGTGTGCGATCTGGGCGACGTTCTCGTTCGAGTACTAATTTTAAAACACTTCTAGTACCGATTTTGGTTTCCATGGTTTCGCTTTCTAAGCTCTGAAATCGATAACCGCGAATACGCTTATCTCTACCTTCAACTGAATATACCAGTTCATCTTCGAGCCCTTCGCCGCGCGCAAGCGACATCGCGAACCACATAGCGCAATTAGCAATAACGTAACCTTCTGGCATATCGATTGTTTCGTCTTTTTGAAAGTTGAGTTTTCGATTTGTCCAATCAAAACCTACTTGATAGTCAGTGGATTTGATTCGTCCGCCTTCATAATGTTGAGAAACTATACGATCATCCTGCACAGTAAATTCGCAAGACTCCCGTAAATTACTACCGCTAATAATAGTCGCCATGCCTTGAAATCTTGTCACCACTTCGAGCCGATAACCGGACTCCGTGGTGTTTAAAGATGTCTCGATACGTCCGAGAGTTGCATTACCAAAGCGCTTGCTCTGCATTTTAATCTTATAGCCGATGGTGACCGGGTCTAACGGCTCAGCAATAGCGTTAGACATGATGGCGAGCCAGGCGGCTAGGCTGATGGATAAAATCTGACGAATCGACAAAGGGTTGATAATATATTTGCTTGATGTGAGGCAAAACTAACTTAGACATCAAAGCTTTGCAACTGTAGTGGTGAGGTTTCACCATCTAGTAATACTTGGCCATCAACGAGCTGCAAACGTTTCATCGCAAACCATTTTACTGCGGTAGGGAAGATTTGATGTTCAATCTTGTGGATGCGTTGTTGTAAACTTGATTTAGTGTCGTCGTTTGAAATTGACATACATCCCTGAATAATAACTGGGCCGGCATCGACTTCAGGAACGACGAAATGGACACTTGCACCATGAAGTTCGTCATTCGCATCAAGTACTCGTTGATGTGTATTGTTACCCGGGTATTTCGGCAGTAACGATGGATGAATATTGATCAAGCGTTGGTCGTAGTGTTCAACAAAGTCGGCAGTGAGTATGCGCATAAAACCAGCTAATATAATAAGGTCTGGGTTTACCGCATCAATTGATTGCATTAAGGCTTTGTCAAAGGTCTCTCTGTTTTCAAAGTCTTTATGACTAACTGTGCTGGTTTGAATACCAGCTTGTTGAGCACGTTGTAATCCAAAGGCATCGACTTGATTGCTAATAACTAAGGCAATCTCTATTGGTAATGATTGGTCAGCAACTCCGTCTATAAAGGCCTGGAGGTTGCTGCCACTTCCGGAGATCAGTACAACTACGCGAGTCATTTAAACGATCTTTACTTTAACGTCAGAATTTCCGGCAACGACCTCACCGATAACAAAAGCGTTTTCGCCAGCCGCTTCTAGGATGCTTAGACTTTGTTTAACAACAGATTGATCTAAAACTAACACCATGCCTACACCGCAATTAAAAGTGCGATACATTTCTTCGCGTTCGATATTCGCAGTTTCCATTAGCCAGTTAAATAGCTCTGGCCATTGCCAGTTTGATTCGTGAACCCGCGCATGACATTCATCCGGTAAAACTCGATTGAGGTTGCCAGGTAAACCACCGCCGGTAATATGAGCGAGAGCATGAATATCAACTGACTCCATTAATTTAAGTACAGAGCGCACGTAAATTCGGGTTGCTTGCAATACTTGCTGGGCTAATGTGCTTTCACCCATCGGCATATCAAGGTCGACTTGGTGAACTTCGATTACCTTACGAATTAAGGAATATCCATTTGAGTGTGCGCCACTCGAACCGAGCGCTACTAAAACGTCTCCGGCTTTTACTTTGCTGCCATCGATGATTTTTGATTTTTCCACAGCGCCTACACAAAATCCTGCGAGGTCGTATTCGCCACTGCGATACATGCCGGGCATTTCAGCAGTTTCTCCACCGATCAATGCCATATTAGATTGCAAACAGCCTTCTCCAATACCTTTTACTACCTCGGCCGCGACCTCTTCAGTAAGTTTGCCAGTCGCGAAGTAATCCAGGAAGAACATAGGTTCAGCCCCTTGCACCAATACGTCGTTCACGCACATGGCAACTAGGTCTATGCCAATAGTGTTGTGTTTGTTAAGGTCAAAGGCGAGTTTTAGCTTGGTGCCGACACCATCAGTGCCCGATACTAGTACTGGTTCTTGGTAACGTTTTGGAATTTCAAATAAGGCGCCGAAGCCTCCTAAGCCACTTAAACAGCCTTCGCGTTGCGTGGCTTTGGCAATAGGTTTGATGACATCGATGAAGGCATCACCGGCGTCGATATCAACGCCGGCGTCTCGATAAGACAAGGTTTCAGGGCGGTTTTTTTGTGACACCGAATTTGCTCCTCTAGTTTGCAATAGTACTCAGCTTTTAGGCAGCGTATTGTAGCTGTTTCATTGCCTATTGTGTATCACTGACAGACTTAGGATAATGCATTATTGAATCGATTGATGGAGATCCAGCTTGTTGTACTTGCCTAACTTATTATCACTCGCCCGTCTTGCGATGGTGCCGTGGTTGGTAATTTTGTTGAATCAGCAACAATTTGGATGGTCTTTGGCTGTTTTCGTAGTGGCAGGGATTAGCGATGCTTTGGATGGCATTATTGCTAAGCGTTTTGATGCGCAAACGGCACTCGGTGCAATACTCGATCCATTGGCTGATAAAGTGTTACTTGTGAGTAGCTATATTATGTTGTCGGTGGGGGGATATTTGCCGTTTTGGCTGATGGTGGTGGTGGTATTTCGTGATGCCGTTATTGTTGGTGGTTATGTGCTTATGATGTTATTTTTTGGCTCTGTTAAAATGCGCCCACTGATTATTAGTAAGGCAAATACCTGTAGTCAAATAACTTACGTTGTGATTTTGTTGGCCACTCTTAGTTGGTCACTAGATATGGATATGTTGTTGACCGTGACAAGTTTAATAGTATTGTTTACAAGCGTAGTGAGTGGCAGTATTTACGTTTATATTTGGTCGGTCAAGGCAACCACTCAAGCAAGCCCTAGGGCGACATTTCCAGATTACAATAAAGTAGAGAATGCGCTTGCAAATCAAAATACAAAAGACGCTGAGTAATAAAGCCTGTGTTTAATGAACAACTCGCTATGCCTTTGTCGGTCGACCAAAAGGCGAGCTTTGATAATTTTTGGGTCGGCGAACATCGTGAATTATTGGCTTCATTTAAGGCCGCTGTAGAGCTTGGTGAGCCGCGCCTACTTTATTGTTATGGGCCTACAGCGGTTGGCAAGAGTCATCTACTTTATGCAGCAATGCGTTTGGCTACGCAACGACAGGTCAATACCAGCTATTTGCCATTGCGAGACCCTTATATCAATACCGACATGCTGAGCTTGGTTGATGTTAGCAATGTTGTTTGTGTCGACGATATTAATGCGTGGGCGGGGGATGACTTAAAAGAGCGAGCCTTATTTTCTTTGTTTGAACAGATAAAGTCTAGCGATGGCCGTTTGTTGGTAACATCTTCGAATGCGCCCGCAGAGCAAGGTTTTGTTATCCCTGATTTAATAAGTCGCTTGGCGAGTGGTCTATTGTATCCTTTGCGCGAACTTAAAGACTTAGAACAGCGTGCAGTAATGAAGTTACGCGCAAAACATAAAGGTCTTGATATTAATGATGATGTGCTCAAGTATTTGAGTGAGCGCACGAGTCGTGACACCGCCAAACTGATTGCTTTACTTGATGAGCTTGATCGAGCGGCCTTGGTAGCAAAGCGCCGTATTACAATTCCTTTTGTAAAACAGTATTTGAATTCTAACCGCTAGCCGGTCGTTGCTGTAAATTTACTATTCGCTATCAAGTATAGCTAGGACATTCTCTGGTGGTCGGCCAATTGCAGCGCGCCCGCCATTGCGTACTATAGGTCGTTCCAATAATATTGGGACAGCAATAATTGCTGCTAGAAGTTCATCATCGCTTAGTGAAGGATTGTCTAGATCTAATTGTTTATATTCGTTTTGTTTGTGCCGCATTATGCCGCGTGGTTGGCATCCAAGAGCTTTGAGTATTTTTTTTAAAGTTGCTTTGTTGGGTGGGTTGGTTTGATATTCGATAATTTCAGGTTTGATGCCTTGTTCTTCAAGTAGTGCCAATGTAGCGCGCGACTTTGAACATCTTGGGTTATGATAAATTTCGACTTTCATTTTCTTATACGACTCTTTTAGATAATGAGTAATTATTCCTTAACTATTTTCTTGAAACAACTATTAGATATCACGCTTAGTGTACTTAAACGTAGTCGCGAAGACCGTTTAACAAGACATGCTTCATCCTTAGCCTTTAGTTCCTTGTTAGCGCTTGCGCCGATGGTAGCGCTTGTTTTCGCGATGCTGTCTTTATTTGGTCCTCTTGAGCAAATGGGTGTGCAAGTTGAAGAGTTTATATATCAATATTTGGTACCTGCTGCTAGTGAGGACGTTAAACATTATCTCGATCAATTTGCTGGACAAGTAGGAAAGCTCAGCGTATTTGGTTTGGTGTTTTTTTTCCTTACTGCTCTATTGTTACTTGCTACCGTTGAGTCATCGTTTAATGATATTTGGCGGATAAAACGTGGGCGAAGCTTTAGCTCAAAGCTTACCGTTTATTGGGCTCTAATTAGTCTGGGGCCATTATTAATGGGTGCTAGTTTGAGCTTATCGACGTACTTTTTGTCTTTATCTGTTTTTACCGGACAAGTTCAATCCGCGGGCTTGGTTTTGTTACCTTGGTTGTTGATGGTTGCTGCGTTTCTAGTGCTCTACTTAATTATGCCGAACGTGCGCGTTAGGTTTGTGCACGCGCTTAGTGGTGCCATAGTTGCCTCAGTGTTATTTGAGGCTAGTAAACGTGGCTTTGCATCGTACGTTCAAAATTTCGCAAACTATGAAGTCGTTTACGGTGCGCTGTCTACCTTGCCGATCTTTTTGTTTTGGGTATATTTATCTTGGATGATCGCTTTGATCGGCGCTGAGGTCGTCGCTGTGCTTCAAATTCGGGCAAAGCAAACGCTTGTTTAGAAATCCTTTTAATTTAAAACTAAGTGTTCTGAGATTCCGCTTTCATTAAATTCCCCAATCGCTACCTTAGGTTCGTCGGTGGGCGCATATTGGTCAGTTTTGAACTGCCAGCGTGATTTAAGTCTGCGCATTATTTTGTCGGGATAGGTAGATCTGCCTAAGGATCCATTGTAGGCCGCTAGTGCATCACGTACATTACCGTACCGGTCCATATAGTGGCGAAGGATAGTGCAACCATAGCGTAAGCTCACTAGCGGGTTATGCAAATCATCTTCTGGGTTACCATAAATTTCTTTCCAGAAAGGCATAATTTGCATTAAGCCTTGTGCCCCCGCACCGGATAAGGCGTATCGATTAAAACCGCTTTCAATGTCTATGACTGCGAGAACAAGCTGAGGGTCGAGCCCAGCTCGTTCAGCTTCGGAATTCACCGCTGTCAGTAAGCGTACTCGATAAAATGGGTCATCGATTCGATATTTTAAGCGTTCAGACATAGAGGATAACCAAACTAGGGCGTTTAGATCTGTACGCTTTGAACTTTCGTCATGAGTAGCTTGCTTGAGTGCAGCAATAAGGGTTGGGTCGGCTGCACGTGCTAAGGTGTTATGGCAGGTGCATAGACAAGCTAAGGCAGTTAAAACAAAGATGCGTCGCATATTATTTTTAGTTCAAGCGATTCGTAAGGAAGTCGAAAATAGAGTGTTGTTTAATCGTTTCAGCATCGTCTTCTGTACGAGATTTGTATTCTACCGAATCTTCTTTCAAGCTACGTTCACCGATTGTTACACGATGTGGTATACCTAGTAAGTCAGCGTCAGCGAACATAATGCCTGGACGTTCATTTCGGTCGTCAAGCAGTACTTCGATTCCAACATCGACTAAAGATTGATATAGCTTGTTGCTAGTATTTTTTACAGCGTTTGACTTATGATATCCAATCGGTGTAATTATTACGTCAAAAGGTGCTAACCCTGTCGGCCAGATTATTCCACGCTCGTCATTATTTTGTTCAATCGCGGCGGCGACAATACGCGTAACCCCGATTCCATAACAACCCATGGGCATGATTGACGCTTTGCCGTTTTTATCTAAGCAGGTAGCTTTTAAGGCTTCGCTATATTTTGTTCCTAGTTGAAATATATGTCCGACTTCGATTCCGCGTTTAATGCTGAGCCGAGATTCATCTGTGTGGTCATCGGCAAGCACACACAGGTCTCCTTCAACCACGCAGCGCAGATCAAAAACTTCAGGTTCAGGACAATCTCGACCCCAGTTCACCCCGACAAGGTGAACGTCATCTTGATTTGCACCACAAATAAAATCGCTTAGATTGACTGCCGAACGATCTGCGATAACCGGCACGTCTAAATCGACAGTGCCAATGGATCCGGGCGAACAACCGACTGATTGTTTGATTTCGTCGTCGCTTGCCCAAGTTAAAGGTGCTGCAATTAGAGGATGTTTTTCGGCTTTGATTTCGTTTAATTCATGGTCTCCACGCAATACAAGAGCCACCACCTCATGTTCGCTTCCTTTCACTAACAACGTTTTTATTGTGGATTCGACCGGGGCATCAAGATATGTACAGATTGCCGCAATGGTATGTTGGCCTGGTGTATCAATACGAGCAAGTTCTTTACTAGGAGTTTGGCGTTCGCCGCTTACCGCCATCGCTTCTGCGAGTTCGACGTTTGCGGCATAGTTATATTTGTCGCACACCGCAATCGCATCTTCACCTGAGTCAGCAAGCACATGAAATTCATGCGAGGCATTACCACCAATACTACCGTTGTCAGCTTCTACAGCACGATATTGTAAGCCTAGACGGTCGAAAATGGTCGCATAGGTTTGAAACATCACATCGTAGGTTTGTTGCAGGCTCTCGGCGTCTAAATGAAAAGAGTAGGCATCTTTCATTAGGAATTCGCGTGAACGCATTACGCCAAAGCGCGGTCGTACTTCATCACGAAATTTGGTTTGGATTTGGTAGAAATTAGCCGGCAATTGTTTATAGCTTCGAATTTCATTACGAATTAATGAGGTGATGATTTCTTCATGCGTTGGGCCGAAGCAAAAATCACGTTGGTGTCGATCCTGCATGCGTAATAATTCGCCACCGTACATATCCCAACGACCTGACTCTTTCCATAACTCCGCAGGTTGCACAGTGGGCATCATCATTTCTTGAGCGCCGGATCTATCCATTTCTTCACGCACTATGCGTTCCACCTTACGCATTACCTTTAGGCCGATGGGCAGCCAATTGTAGATGCCAGCGGCTACTTTACGGATCATACCGGCGCGCAGCATTAGCTGGTGGCTAATAACTTCAGCATCCGCAGGTGTTTCTTTGAGAGTCGAAATTAAAAAACGCGAGGTACGCATTGCTTTTATGGTCTAGTGTGAAAGGCTCGAAAACACCGAATTCTAGCTCAAAAAGGCATTGAAATCCGATGATTCAGCCTAAATTTTTGTCAAGCATACAAATGAAGTCGGTGTTTTGTTTTATAGAGTCGTGATTACACCCTGGTGAGACAATTTGTTACACTTACATTTTAGTTTTATATCTTTGATGTCTTATGTCTATGATTTCGCAGAACGATCTTATCGATAGCGTTGCAGACGCTTTGCAGTTTATTTCTTATTATCATCCACAAGACTTCATAGATGCCTTGCACAAGGCGTATCTGCGTGAAGAATCACAGGCAGCGAAAGATGCCATGGCGCAAATACTCATTAATTCGCGTATGTGCGCTGAAGGCAGAAGGCCGATTTGCCAAGATACTGGCATTGTGACGGTTTTCGCTAAAATAGGTATGGATGTCAGCTGGGATGCTGAAATGTCGGTCAGTGATATGATAAATGAGGGTGTAAGGCGAGCCTATTTGAATCCAGATAATGTGCTTCGAGCCTCTATTTTAAGTGATCCTCTTGGCGCTCGTAAAAACACCAAAGATAATACCCCGGCGGTTATTCATTATGAGATGGTTGAGGGTGATACGGTTGAGATAGACGTTGCGGCGAAAGGCGGCGGCTCTGAAAATAAATCGAAAATGGTGATGCTCAATCCGAGTGATTCGCTGGTTGATTGGGTACTCAAAACTGTGCCGACCATGGGTGCTGGTTGGTGCCCACCTGGAATGTTAGGTATTGGAGTAGGTGGTACAGCTGAAAAATCAGCAGTGCTCGCCAAGCAAGTACTTATGGAGCCAGTCGATATACATGAATTGATTGCTCGTGGACCAAACTCTCGGGTCGAGGAGTTACGCCTTGAGATATTTGAAAAAGTTAATCAGTTAGGTATCGGTGCTCAAGGTTTAGGCGGTTTAACCACTGTACTTGACGTGAAAATCAAGGATTACCCAACGCATGCGGCATCAAAGCCGGTGACTATGATTCCAAATTGCGCGGCCACTCGCCACGCGCATTTTGTATTAAAAGGAGATGGACCTGCTTTGCAAACACAGCCTAGTTTGAGTGATTGGCCTGAGATTGACTGGGGCGTGGGGCCAAGTACTCGTAAAGTAAATTTAGACACTATTAAAAAACAAGACATGACCGAATGGCAGCCGGGTGAGACTTTGTTGCTGTCTGGCAAGTTGTTGACAGGGCGCGATGCGGCTCACAAAAAAATTCAGTCCTTACTCGAAAGTGGTGAAGGCTTACCTGATGGCGTCGATTTTAATGGGCGCTTTATTTATTATGTTGGGCCGGTTGATGCGGTGCGTGATGAAGCGGTTGGCCCGGCTGGGCCTACGACTTCGACTCGTATGGATAAATTTACCGACATGATGCTCGAGCAGACTGGCTTGATTGGAATGGTAGGTAAGGCTGAGCGCGGTACTGATACGAATGAGTCGATTGCGAAGCACAAGTCAGTGTATTTAATGGCCGTAGGTGGCGCGGCCTACTTAGTGTCGAAAGCAATTACTGATGCTCGAGTTGTGGCATTTCCAGAACTTGGTATGGAAGCAATTCATGAGTTTGAAGTTAAAGATATGCCTGTAACTGTTGCGGTCGACACCAAGGGTGAAGCGGTACACAAGACGGGGCCTGCCAAATGGAAAAGTATTATTTCACAGAAAGTTGTGGTTGAAGGAGTATAGCTAAGGCTGTTAAAGAGATAGTTTTGTAACTCGAATACATGAGCCGTACTCGATTGATGTCGAAAACTACATCAATCGAGCAGATTTAGTGGGCTTAATTATTTGGGTTGTTTTACCACACGTAGGTAAGGCTTAAGAGTATTCCAGCCATCGGGGTACTTTAGTTTTGCTTCATCATCACTAACTGCTGGCACGATGATCACATCGTCGCCATCTTCCCAATTCACTGGCGTAGCAACTTGGTGTTGCGCTGTTAATTGCATTGAGTCGATCACTCGAATAATTTCATTAAAGTTACGACCTGTGGTCATAGGGTAGGTCATCATGAGTTTAATGTTTTTATCTGGTCCTATAACAAAAACTGAGCGGACGGTTGCATTGGTTGCGGCCGTACGATTTTCTGCTGAGCCTGTTTCATCTGCCGGGAACATATTGTAAAGCTTAGCAACATTTAAGTCTGTGTCGCCAATCATTGGGAACTTCACAGGGTGTCCTTGAGTTTCTTCAATGTCTTTGGCCCATTCAGCATGATTGTCTACCGGATCAATACTTAAACCGATTACTTTTGTATTGCGTTTTGCGAACTCGCTTTCTAAGCCTGCGGCATAACCAAGCTCGGTCGTACACACAGGCGTGAAGTCTTTAGGATGAGAGAACAAAACGCCCCAAGAGTCGCCAAGCCAATCATGGAAATTGATCTCGCCTTGCGTGGTTTGAGCGTTAAAGTTGGGTGCTTGATCGTTGATTCGTAATGTCATCGCGGTTCTCTTTTTATAAAATAATTTGTTAATTTTTCTACGTAGATAGTACCAAGTAAGTGTCGTATATTTGTCTAGATTTAGTATGTCTTCAAAATCAGTCAATATTGAGACTGATTTCGTTTATCTCCTTACGCAAACTAATAATGAGTGTTTTCTTGGCCTTGTGTTTCAGGCTTTTTCTGTCTCGTGGTATTGAGTGCCTTATTGTTGTTGGCTGAGTCTTTTTTTGGGGCACTCAATTAAGATGTTTAAGGATCGTTTGAGCACAGGCTTGATCGAGGCTTCCATTTTCTAATGCTATGTTTACCGCATTTTTACCAAGCTCGCAGTAGAGCTCTAAAGCATTGGGCTGGCTTTCCGAGAGTGTCTTAACATGCTTAGCGATAGTTTGCGTGTCTGCGCGTGCAATCGGGCCACTTAAGGATTGCAAAGAACCGAAGTTGGAGATGTTTTCGAGTGTTTTATGCACAAGTGGTGATAGTGCTAACCAGAACTCATCGCGCGCTAAGCCTGATGACTCAGCAATGTCTAAACTTGTATGCATAAGCACGCTCAGATAGTTGCAGGCCATCACGCAAGCAAGATGGTAATGCGCTTTGGCATCCTTCGTAATTGTTTTGAACTTGAAGCCTAGACTCGAATAAAAAACATCGAGAACTCGTATTGCTTTTTGATTACCTTCGGCAAATAAGTAACTGCCATGTTCTGTGGTGTTAAAGGTAGACAGCGCGGAGTCAAGTGTTGGGAATGTGTTAAGTGGGTGGCAAGATGCCGTGAGTGCTCCAAATGATTCGGGTGCCGTTAACGCTTGGCTGTTTAAAGCACCGGAGCAGTGAGTAACAATGGTAGAGCCTTCAATGGCGTCAGCGATATGTTCCGCGACTTGACTGATTGCCTCGTCATTTACTGCAATGATAATTAAATCAGCTGTTCGGCTCGCATTTTTTTGCTGTTCAATTTGTCGACCAATAAGTTCCGTTTTATAGCCTGCTTTTTGTGCTAACTGTGCCAAACTTTGGCCAACTTTTCCTTGGCCTATGATGGTGATATTTTCTCGTTGTTTTTTCATTGGGCAAGCTTGCCACGACATGAGTGCTCGAGCAAATATGATTGCTTTGAATCTTGTAGAGCAAACTTAGGCTCTAATCTCAGGCATGAAGCGCAGTTGATTTCCTTCTATCGATCATTGACGTGTTTGTTTACATCGCCCTTCAATGATTATCGGTAAGCATACCTAGACTATTATGGCGCTGAGACTATTCAATTAATGCGCCTAGTGCTCCGATTGAGAAGCGTTCACGCATTTGACTAATTTTTTGTTGCGCGGCTTCGACCGTTTGACGTTCCGACTCTACATGTAAAGCTTCGAGTAAGTCCGTAAAATGGCCTCTCATGGCCGTGCGTGCCCGGTTAGCATCGCCTGCGGCAAGCGCGTCGTATATTTCTTTATGATCGGGAACTCGCGTTTCTCTTTCTTTTTGGCACACCATTTGGCGAGCTTCTTTAATGTGGTTGAGGTTGTCTTGAATGTCCCAAAGGTAGCTAATCTGTTTTGAAATTACTCGATTGTTAGTCGCTTGAGAAATGATGGAGTGAAACTCTCGGTCAGCATTCCCGCTAGTGTCGCCTTTTAAGTCTTCTGCTTCAATTTTCTTTAAGGCGATCTCTAGAGCTATAAGTTCTTCCTCTGTGATTCCTTTAGCGGCAAGCGCTGCGGCTTCGCCTTCTAGTAATACACGGGCTTCGAGAATTTCAAATGCGCTTATCTCGCGGCTGAAATTATCATTCATTAGATTGCCGCCTAATACATAAACACCAGAACCTGTTTTTACCGATACTTGTTCTTTAGCTTCAAGCGCAATTATCGCTTCGCGAATGGTTGGTCTACTTACTTTAAAGCGTTCGGATAATTCTCGCTCTGTGGGTAGTCGGCTACCCACAGGAAACTCTCCTGATTTAATTAGAGTAGAAATCTCGTTAAAGATCGAAATGTATAATCGTTTCTTATTAGACATATGTTGCTTTAATGTTTGTTCGATGAAATAACTATACCACTACATGCGTAATTGTCATACAAAAAATGCATATAATCGTAAATTTTGTCTTACAAAGTCGCTGGTTTATAGATATTTCGATCTTTATGTTCACCAAGTTATATAGGTTAACTCTTTGTATTTAATTGGTTTTAGCGATATTATTTAAATTGTAAAACAATTCATTCGAACAATTTCCGGTTCATGTGTTGTAATTGTTTATAGTATTTGTTTTAATATTTTGTAAGTATTTAGTCATGTGATATTAACGAAGTAGAAGCAAAGATTTAAACAAAGGTTAAAACAAAGAGAATAAAACTATGACATCTATCAAGAGGATAACCGTCGCTAAGCCTGTTCCAAGGTTTTCGACTAAAAAGTTACTTATTGCAAGTGCTATAGCGAGCATGTTTGGAGTATCAGGCGCCGCATATGGTCAAACTGATGAGGTCGATGATGACCTAGGTTTAGAAGAAGTCGTCGTTACCGGCATTCGCGCATCCTTGCAAAACGCTTTGGATGAGAAGCGTCAGGCGGCTAACTTAAAAGAAGTTATTATCGCTGAAGACATCGGTAAACTACCTGACCAAAATCTTGCCGAGGTGTTAGAAAACATCACTGGTATCCAAATTACTCGAACCGCCGGTGTTGGCACTAATGTGCAGATCCGTGGCACTAGTGCGAACCGTGTAGAAATTAATGGTGTGTCTACAGTAGGTTCCGGTGCTGGCCGCAGCGGCATTGATTTTGAAGATGTGAATGCATCCATTATCGCAGCGGTAGAAGTTACTAAAGCGCCAGAAGCTAAGACTATTGAAGGTTCTGTTGGTGGTACTATCAATCTTCGAACGATTCGACCACTAGAATTAACTGAAACACTAGCGTCAGTGAGAGTGCAGTTTGAAGACAGCAGTCTTTCCACTGAGAGTATACAGCCTCGATTTTCAGGTGCGTATGGTGACAGTTGGGTAACCGATGCTGGTCGTTTCGGTTTTGTTGTAAGTGGCAGTTACACGGAGCAAGAGGCTGTTTCGTTCCGTCCACGTGCTGACCGAGATAATCTTGGTGGACCTAACGACGATTTTTTAGGTATTCAGTTCTTATTGCAAGAGC
Organism: uncultured Gammaproteobacteria bacterium; assembly: GCA_964434375.1. Taxonomy (GTDB): domain Bacteria; phylum Pseudomonadota; class Gammaproteobacteria; order Arenicellales; family Arenicellaceae; genus Arenicella. Next base: position 124,164 of record CAYSUU010000003.1, read on the forward strand.
AAGAGAACGATGATTTTGAGACCATTAACTTGGCGTCAAGTTTTGAGTGGGCACCGAACGACAATCTAACTTTGTTCGCTGATTTCATTTTCAACGATCAAGAACGAAGTCGAGATCAATACCGACTACAAGCATCGGGAGTAGGCGCCTTACTTGGTAGCACTATACCAACGTCATTTGAAACTGTTGATTTTGGTAATTTTGGTGGTCAAGACCTTGGCACCCGTCAAGCGGCTTTAACTGGGGTTCTTGAGCCCAATTTGGGCATCGATGATGATGATCCGAACCTACGGTTCACTACTGAAACAGGCTCTAGGGTAACCGAGAGTGAGATTTTTAGATTGGGTGGTAACTGGCAGGGCGAGAGATTGTCGGTTGGTGTCGAAATAGCATCAACATCATCTGATACTAGTAATCCTACGTTAAATACAACACTGAATTTCATCAACCCTAATTGTCCTCTCGACGGCAGCAGCAACGATAACTGTGTGCCATTTGTCTTTGATTTGTCTGGTGAGTCATTAGCATTCGGAATTAATTTTGATTCTCCTTTCGCGCCTTCTGTTGCGGATTTACTTAATCCAGCTAACGTCGTTCTAGACGCGGCACAAGTCGGCAACAATATTAGTGAGAATGAAGAAAATGCATTCCGCGTAGACTTATCTTATGCATTTGCTGAGACTGGCATCACCTCAGTTGATTTTGGTTATCGTTTTAACGAATCTTCAAGCAGGTTCGAAGATATTGATGATAGTTTTGGATTCAGTCAGCTGGAAGACAGCCCTAACGGCTTGCTTTTTCAAGAGCTTCTGGTTCAAGGTCCAACCAACTTTAACGATGCTGATGGGCGCGATTTATTCATCCAAAACTTCTTGCTTATTGACCCAGATCGTTCTTTTTCTGACCAAGCTGGTGTTATAGCGATATTGGAAAATGCGCTTGCCGAAAACAGGCTGCTTAACCCACAAGCGGATGGCGCGCTGACTTTGGATCCTGAGTCTGATCAGAATGCTTTTTTCGATGTTGAGGAAGAAACCAATTCTCTATATGTGCAAGCCAATTTTGAGTATGGCATTGTTCGCGGTAATTTCGGAGCACGTTATATCGACACTGAAGTTGAATCGATTGGCTTTGGCCCCGAGGACGCAAATGGTAATCGACAACTACAGTCAAGCACTGACAGTTATGATTTCTTTTTGCCTCGTGTGAATGTAGTAATTCAACCCTCAGAAGATGTAATCGTTCGCTTGGGTTACAATGAAGACATTCGACGTCCAGACTTCGATGATCTAAATACTGGCTTTACTTTCGATACCAGCGAAAACGCCGTGGTTTCCTTTGGTAACGTAGGTCTCGAGCCTGAAGAGGTAGAATCGATTGATGTCGCTGTGGAATGGTATTTTGCACCGGCAGCGGTCGTTAGCGCAGGCTATTTTCGAAAAGAACGTACAAACCTGTTTACTACCGACACCAATGACGCGCTTATCTTGACTGGTTCACCTTTTCCTGGCGGTCAAGCTCGTGAAACGGACCCAGCATGCCCAGGCGGTGGTATCTTTAATCCAGATGTTATTCCTAATGTATTAGGTGACCCTAATACACTCGGTTTATGTGTGGATTTTACACTACCTGGCAACGATTCTGCGACCACAACCGTAGATGGTATCGAGCTTGGTTTCCAATATGACCTTTCAAACTTTGAAGGTTCGCTAGGTTGGGCATCAGGTTTTGGTATAGCACTTAATGCAACTTTCCAAGATTTTAGTGGCGGCTCAGCAATAGACGATGCGTCAGGGCGTGGAGAGGTTATTTTTGGTTCTGATATCGAAGCGCCTGAAGGGCTGCTTGATTTCTCTGAAGAGTCTTACAATATTACGCTTTTCTATGAGAAGTATGGTCTTTCAGCCAGAGCTCGCTATACATGGCGTGAAGCGTTTCGCACCAATGACTTTGGCGGCGGTGCTAACGAAAGTGGTAGTAGTACTTTTGGTTTCCCTGTTGTTACTGATGACAGAGGCCAACTTAATGCGAGTATAAGCTATGATATAAATGAGAACTTTAACATTGGCGTAGAGGCAGTCAATTTGACTGAAGAAGAGATAATACAGAATTGTGTTAGTGGTTCTGGTCCTTTGTGTTTTGTAGGGTTCCCTGATAGACGCATTATTTTTGGTGGAAGCTACCGCTTCTAAACAATTCAATGTTGTTTAAATGCGTACTCAGTAAAACGGTATTTATTTCACTCGTTAAAAGAAAAGTTAGTGCAGGATGGCTATGGCCTATTTATTCTGTACGAAAGTAGTCTGGGGGGGCTATGTCGTGAGCGAGGCTAAGACATTCTTTTTAAAAGAACGGTCTTAGCCTCGTGAATGAATACTTTTTATAATCGTAAGTCGTAAACCTATGGTATTTAGATGTTTCATAACGGCCTGAAAGTCATTGTTAACCGCCTTGTAAGTTTAGGCATTGTGTTTTTTGTTTGTTCCGCCCAGGCAGACGATTTCTTAGTTAAAACACAGAGCGAGTATTTGGATGCGAGCTCAAAGCTAAATCCAGGTGATCGAATTATTTTAGCGAATGGTGTTTGGCGAGATTTTGAAATCTTATTTCAAGGTGTTGGTACCGAGCAAGAGGCCATTACTTTAACCGCACAAGAAAAAGGCAAGGTCATTATTAGCGGTCAATCAAATTTGCGGTTGGCTGGAGAGCACCTTTTTGTTACGGGTTTGGTGTTTAAGGATGGCTATACTCCAACCAGTTCAGTTATCTCGTTTCGAAAAAGTAAATCTGAGGTGGCTAATCATTCGCGAGTGAGCGAAATTGTCATTGATAACTTCAATAATCCTGAGCGTTTTGATACTGACTTTTGGGTCATGATGTACGGCAAACATAATCGTTTCGATCATAACCATTTAGAAGGTAAGCGTAATAAGGGTGTGACAATGGCGGTACGATTAGATACTGAAGAGAGTCGCGCTAACTTTCACAAAATTGATCATAATTACTTTGGCCCGCGACCAATCTTAGGATCAAATGGCGGTGAAACTTTACGTATCGGAACCAGTCATTTTTCACTCAGCGATTCAAATACTTTAGTTGAGAATAATTATTTTGATCGTTGCGATGGCGAACTTGAGATTATTTCAAGTAAGTCAGGTAATAATATCTTTCGTGGCAATGTGTTTTTTGAGTCGCGCGGAACACTGACAATGCGTCATGGGAATGACACACTCGTAGAGAATAATGTATTTTTTGGTAATGGCGTAGAACATACAGGCGGCATTCGGCTTATTAACAAGCGTCAAACTGTTCGTAATAATTATATGGAAGGTCTTGCTGGTTATCGTTTTGGCGGCGCTCTAGTAATAATGAATGGTGTTCCAAACTCGCCAATCAATCGTTACCACCAAGTTGAAGACTCGGTTGTAGAAAACAACTCGCTAATTGAATCTGATCATATTCAATTAGCCGCTGGAAGTGATCAAGAGCGTTCGGCGATTCCTATTAGAAGTCGATTTGAAAATAATTTAATTTCTAATAAAAGCAACAAGGACACCTTTACTATTTATGATGATATATCCGGTATTGGATTCGCTAATAATGTCGTGAATGACGTCGAGAGTTTTCAAATTGAAGAAGGTTTTGTGTCAAATTCATTTGCTTTAGAGCGTGCCCTAAATGGATTGTTGTATGCCCAAGGTTCTAGTCAACTTAACGCAGGTATTTCTTCTGACCTAAAACCGATAAGTAAAGATGATACGGGCGTTGATTGGTATGTTAAACCTAATAGGACGGCCATATTTGGGACGGGTAAAACGATTGTAGTTGAGCCTGGTCAGGATAATATTAGTAAAGCGATTCGAGATGCAGCTAGTGGTGATGTGATTAAACTACTGCCCGGCGAATACATAGAGCCGCGTCTTATCACTATTGATAAGGCACTTACGATTGATGGAAGTGGTAAGGTTAATAGTAAGATCCAGTTCGAACGTTTTGCCTTGTTTGAAATGCACAATGGCGGAAGTTTGGAGCTTAAAAATCTGCAAATTTCTGGGGCGAGTGCACCAGACAGCTCTGGTAATACAGTGATACGCACTTTACAGCGATCTATGCTAAATAATTATCAAATTCGTTTAGAAAGTGTTGCTGTTATAGATTTAGATATTAATCATTCATTTAATTTTTTAAATGTGTCAAAAGGTAGTTTTGCTGACCAAATAGAAATAATCGATTCATCCTTTGAGAATGTTACAGGCGCTATTTTGTCGCTTGATAAAGAAGGCGATGACTACGGTATTTATAATGCTGAGTACGTAACCATTAAAGATTCCACATTTAACTCGGTGCAAGGTGACATCGTTGATTTTTATCGCGGTGGAACTGACGAAAGCACGTTTGGGCCACATTTTAGCCTTAGCAACTCTTCTTTAAAGAATGTTGGGAAAGGTAAACGTAATAAGTCTAAGAGTTCGGTTTTATTGCACGGTGTGCAAGTTACTTCGATCGAAAATAATAGTATCCAAGACAGTCCGGCAATTAAGGTTTTTCATACAGTCGGCGAACCTGTTACCGAAATTTCGAATAATGAGTTTTCAAATACGCCTCAGGTTTATGTTGAAGAACTAAATAGCGAAAAAGAAAATACCGCGATACTGTCTGGCAATCGTTTTATCGGCGAAGTTGAATAAGACATGTTGAAAATACTAAAATCAGTTGTTTGTGCTTTTTTGCTTTTTTTAAGTTTGGGGCCTCAATCTTATGCAGATCGTTTGCATCCCAATTTAACTGTTACGCAAGCAGATGTTCAGCGCATTAATTCAAGTCTTAAGGGCGTGCCGTTGGCACGAAAAGCTTTGGACGATTTGCGTAATAAAATGGATCTCACTTTGTCCAAAGCTATGGATGTGCCGATTCCTAAAGACGCTGGAGGCGGTTACACGCACGAGCAACATAAGCGAAATTATCAAGCGATGTATGATGCTGGCTTGTTGTATCAGCTGACCAATGAAGAAAAATATTTTATTTTTGTAAAAGAGATGCTGCTTCAGTATGCAGAGCTTTACCCAACCTTAGGTATTCACCCAAAGAGGAAAGAGCAAACACCGGGTAAACTTTTTTGGCAAAGCCTTAATGAGTCGGTTTGGTTGGTTCATACGATTCAGGCTTATGATTTTGTTGTGAATAGCCTGAGTCAATCGGAGCAAGATAATATTGAACGTAATTTATTAAGGCCGGTGGCAAACTATTTGTCTGTTGGTCAACCCAAGACATTCAATAAAATCCATAATCACGGAACATGGGCTGTCGCTGCGGTTGGTATGACAGGTTACGTTTTAGGTGATGAAACTCTCGTTAAACAAGCTCTTTACGATTTAGAGCAAGCCGGTAAGGGCGGATTTTTGCGTCAAATTGAACAGCTCTTTTCGCCTGATGGTTACTATGCCGAAGGCCCATATTATCAGCGCTACGCGCTTATGCCATTTGTTTTGTTTGCCAAGGCGATCGATGTTAATCAGCCTGAACTTAAAATATTCGAGTATCGTAATAATGCTTTGCTCAAAGCCATCGAGACAACGATTCAACTAAGTTATAACCGATTATTTTTCGGTATTAACGATGCGATCAAAGATAAAGGTATCGATACCATTGAATTGGTGCATGGCGTTGCCATTGCTTATCAGTTAACTAAGGACCCAACTTTATTGTCGATTGCCAAAAGACAAAATCAAACGCTTCTCACCGGTTATGGTTTTTCTGTTGCCTCTGCCATAGATGAGGGCCTAGCCAAGCCATTCGACTATAAGTCTTTATTATTGAGAGATGGCGTCGATGGAGACCAGGGTGCGCTTGCAATTTTTCGTAATGGCGATCACCTAGAGCATCAAGCATTGGTTATGAAAAACACATCCCAGGGTTTAGGTCATGGCCACTATGACAAGTTACATTGGATGTATTTTGATAATGGTAATGAAATAATTAGCGACTACGGAGCCGCTCGTTTTCTTAATATTGAAGCGAAGTACGGCGGGCATTATTTGCCTGAAAATAATGCGTTCGCCAAACAAACCATTGCGCATAACACGCTTGTGGTTGATGAACAGAGTCATTTTTATGGCGACTTTGAAACCGCTCAGGCCTCAGCACCTACTATTAACTTCTATGCTGATAAAGAAGAAATAAAGATAACTTCGGCGTCGATAGATAATGCTTATAAAGGTGTAGTGCTGAATCGCACCATGGCAATGATAAATACACAAAGCCTAGACCATCCTTTGATTGTCGATGTATTTAAAGTAAGCAGTGACGATAATCATCAATACGATTTGCCGATTTTTTATCAAGGTCAGTTGATTGCTCATAGCAATAAACTGAATGCGAATTCAAAACGCCTTGGGCCTTTGGGAAGTCGTAACGGTTATCAGTATTTATGGAAACGCGGTGTTGCCAAGGTCGATACCCCGTTGGCTCAGCTCACGTGGTTGAACGATGGGCGTTTTTATACTTATAGTATGGTCGGGCAAGCTGGTATGGAAATGATTTTCGCCCAGCTTGGTGCGAATGATCCTAATTTTAATCTTAGAGCTGAGAGCGCCTTAATACAGCGTGTTGAAAATGCCAAAGACATGACCTTTGTGTCTGTATTAGAAACACATGGTGAGTATAACGGGACTGCAGAATACACCACCGGCGCGAGTAGTCGTATTGTTAGTATCCATAAGTCTGTTTTACCCGAGTACACGCTTGTCGATCTCGAATTGTTAGGTGGAGAGAAGTTGCTTCTCGCTCTGGCACAGGATACGGACCTCGACCATGCTCATGAAATAGAACATAAAGGTCTAAAAGTTAGTTGGAGCGGGCCGTATACCTTAATTAAGCGTGAGAACTAAGAGTAAAAATGAAAAAACAAAGCCCTCCATTTATATATGCCAACCCCGACTCTATAGAGCAAGTGGATATTGGTATTAAACGTCAAATTCTCGGATATGGATCTGAAATTATGGCGGTCAAAGTCTGGTTTGAAGAAGGTGCAGTCGGTTATGTGCACGATCATTTTCATAGCCAAGTTACCTATGTTGTTAGTGGTGAGTTTGAGGTTCAAATTGATGGTCAAACCGAACTTTTAAAAGAAGGTGACTCATTTTATATAGCGCCCGATTTGCCGCATGGCGCGGTTTGTAAAAAACCAGGTGTCCTAATTGATATGTTTAGCCCACTACGCCAAGATTTTTTGACTGAGAGTAATCAGTAATGAAAATGAATAATTTACGTTGGTGGGTAATTGCTCTGGTTGCATTAGCAACAGTGATTAATTATATCGATAGACAGGCGTTAAGCGTTTTATGGCCATTTATGGGCGATGAAATCTATCCTGATAAAAACGCCGACGAACTAAAAGAAGTATTAGGAATCGTGAGCACGGTTTTCCTATTCGCTTATGCCTTAGGCCAAGCTATATTTGGCAGAATATTTGATTGGATTGGGACGCGATTAGGTTTCGTTCTATCTATCGGTGTTTGGTCTATTGCAACAGCATTGCATGCCTTTGCTCAGGGTGTACTTACCTTCAGTGTTTTTAGGGCATTGTTGGGTGTTTCTGAAGCAGGTAACTGGCCTGGTGCGGCTAAGGCGAATGCGGAGTGGTTTCCTAGTAAAGAGCGTGCGCTTGCTCAAGGTATTTTTAATTCTGGCGCGGCTATCGGCGGCATTATTGCGGTACCCTTGGTCGCTTGGTTAGTGCTCTTTATGAGTTGGAAAGCCGTTTTTGTGGTAATTGGCCTTATTGGTCTTGTATGGTTGGTTCCATGGCTGATTTTGGTCAAGGCTCCTCCGACTGAACATCCTTGGATCACGGATGACGAACGCAACTACATATTGTCTGGTCAAAAGACTCCAGATGAATCTGTAAATAAAGAAGATGTTCAAGAGTACGTGCCGAGCTACGGTGAGATGTTATCTCGCAAGGAAAGTTGGGGCGTAATTATTGCATCCGCCGCGATTGACCCAATCTGGTGGCTATTTATTGTTTGGATCCCTACTTATCTAAAAGAAGTCTATGCTATTGATGTAAAAGGATTAGTGCTGATTGGCTGGGTGCCCTATGTGGGGGCAATGTTGGGTGCATGGTTTGGAGGTTTTATCGCTCTAAACAGATTGAATGCCGGTTGGACCGTAAATAAAACTCGTAAATCTGTCATTGTACTTGGATGTTTGATTATGTTGCCGGCATTTATGATGTTGATAGACCCAGGTAGTGCTAATAATGCGGTTCTTATTATGGCCGTTATTTTGTTCGGCTTTCAAACATCTATTGGCAGCATTCAAACATTGCCGAGTGATATGTTAAGTAAAGCGAGCGTTGGCTCTTTGGCTGGCTTTGCTGGCATGACGGCTAAATTTACAGCGGCTGCATTGACGTTGCTTGTGCCTACTTTAACCGCCGGAGCAAATTATCAAAATGTTTTTATCTTGGGTGCTTTATTGGCATTTATTGTCATGGCCAGTGTCCTGCTTCTTTGTCCAAAAGTTGAACCATTAAAACCTAAAAAATAACCGAAAACTTAAATTGTAAATTATTGATTGAATATATTCAGTTGAAGAAAAATACTATGAAACTCGAAAATAAAATAATTTTTATCACTGGTGGTGTCCGAGATATCGGCCGTGCTGTATCAAAAAAACTTGCAGCTGAAGGTGCTAAATTGGGGATTAATTACTACGGTAGTGAAGATCAAGCTAAAAGCCTTGCCGAAGAATTCCAGCGTGATGGTGTAGACGCTGTAATTCTACAAGGGGATATGACAAAGCAGGCAGATATTGATGAGTTGGTAAAACAAACTACGGATAAATTTGGTGATAACGTCCATGGTCTGGTAAATATCGCGGGTGGTTTAGTAGAACGTAGATCAGTCGCTGATATGGACGAAGATTTTTTCGACAAAGTGATGAAGTTAAATCTTAACTCAACATTTTTAGCGGTTAAAAAAGTTATGCCTTTGATGTCAGAAGGTGGTGCGATAGTGAATCTTGCGTCGCAGGCTGGTCGTGATGGAGGTGGCCCGGGAGCCGCAGCGTATGCCACTTCTAAAGGAGCAGTGATGACTTTTACTAGAGCATTAGCTAAGGAATTAGGTCCTCAAGGTATCCGCGTAAATTCATTATGTCCAGGCATGATTAGTACCGGTTTTCATGACACTTTTACTAAAGACGAAGTAAGAAGCAACGTTGCCAATGCTACTCCTTTACGTCGTGAAGGGACTAGTGATGAAGTCGGCGCAGCTGTTAGTTTCTTGATGACGGACGAATCTTCGTTTGTGACAGGTACCAATATTGATATAAACGGCGGTCTACTTTTCTCATAGATTATTGCATGTATTCTGCGCTAAGCAGTATTTCATGAGCAATATACCTGCGAGTTTCATAGACTGGCAGGTATAGAAACGGCTTAGCATTAGAATAGGCTGCTTGTTTATTTTGTATTTATTTAATGCTGATTGATGTGCTTAAGTCACCAGCTTTGGAGTATCAAAGATGTCGAATAGCATCGCTGTGATCGGTGAATGTATGCTTGAACTGCGCCCTGCGAATGGCGCAGCTTCTTCCAGCGCCAAGCCAATGATGATGGCTTATGGCGGTGATACCCTTAATACTTCGGTTTATTTAGCGAGGGAAGGTGTGTCTGTCTGTTATGTTACGGGCCTTGGAGACGACCCTAATAGTCAATGGTTGATCGACGAATGGCAACGTGAAGGAATCAATTGTTCATTGATTGATCAGCAAGCCAACTCAGTGCCAGGCATGTATCTAATCGAAACAGACGAATTGGGTGAGCGCTCGTTTTACTACTGGCGCAAGGGTTCTCCTGCGAGTAAATTATTTGATGACCAACAAAAGGTAAATAGCTTGTTTGAACAACTTAGCAAGTTTGACTATCTGTATGTGTCTGGAATCAGTTTGGCCATTTTACCGCAAGCATCTTTGGCAAGATTGTTTGAGTCTTTAAGGAGCTATCGAGAAGCAGGTGGAAAAATTGTTTTTGACGGGAACTATCGGCCAACACTTTGGAAAGACAAGTCAGTCGCACAGACGGCTTACAAAAATATGTATCAGATAACGAACATTGCTTTGCCAACTTTGGAGGACGAAGAGATGTTGTTCGGTTTTTCAAGTGCTGAACAAGTGGTTGAGTCTATTACGGCGCACGGCGTTGAAGAAGTGGTTGTGAAGATGGGTGATGAAGGTTGCCTGTCGAACAACAACAATAACAATGAATATGTGGCTGCACGCCCAACGACTGCTATTGATACCACGGCAGCAGGAGACTCTTTTAATGCCGGGTATCTTGCGGCTCGTTTCGCAAACAACGATTGTGTTAGTGCGTGTAAAGCAGGTCATGCGTTGGCTTCTCAAGTGATACAACACAAAGGCGCTATTATTCCACGGCGTTAAATACTTCTATACGCTGAGCCGTCGCTAAATGAGCCGTCGCTAAATGAGCTTTGACGTGTCATTCCCATCCGCGAGCCGATATCAACTTATTTGTTTAAGTACATGGACTGTTCAGTGCATTAGTGGAATGGGCTTATACACTGACTTGTTGGATTGGATAAAGCAATGTAGAAGCCATTATCCTTGGTTAAGGTTTGCCACCACTTATCAAGCAAACGCGATAATTCAAAAATACTTACGATCAAAGTCAGAGATTAGCCAGCACGATGCTGGACTCTCTATCTCAAATGATCATGAGTGTTATTACGAGATAGTTATGGATGAAAAATGCTCGCTAATGAGAACGCAAAAAAACGATATTGAAATTCATTCTCAGCAAACAAAGGGAGGTGTGAATCGCTATATAATCTCGCTCAAGCGGCAGGGTGATTTTCTCTTTGAAATTGAAGCGACTAATACTTAACTACTGTGTTTAGTCATTTTTTGCAGTTTCATAAGCTTCTGATGCGTCCATCCAGTCGCTTTCAGCTTGATCGATTTCTTTTTGTAAGTAGGCCTGATCAGTGAGTAGATCTTTTAAGCGTTCTTTATTCTCGTCGTTGTAAAGTTCGCTTTCTCCTAATTGGACTTCTATCCCTTCCTTCTGGGTATTTAATTTCTCGAGAACTCGTTCTGCCCGTTTAATTTTCTTACTTAGAGGCTGTAGTCGTTGTCTTAACTCTGCTTCCTGGCGTTTGCGTTCTTTCTTGGCATCAGCGGTTTTTTTTGCCTGTTTAATTGGAGCTTCTTCTTTATGTTCTTTTGATGCGCCTTTTCGATGCTCGACCAGCCATTTTGGATAGTCGTCGACACTGCCAGTAAACTCGGTGGCACTGCCATTGGCAACTAAGATAAGTTGATCGGAATTTACTTTAAGGAGATGCCTATCGTGCGAAACCAATACCACAGCGCCTTGATAATCTTGTAAGGCCACAGCAAGTGCTTGACGCATCTCTATATCGAGATGATTGGTCGGTTCGTCAAGTAATAGCAAGTTGGGTCGTTGATAGCAGACCAGCGCTAACGCCAATCTGGATTTCTCTCCGCCTGAGAACGGGCGCACTTTGGAAGTGGCTTTTGTACCAGAGAAACCAAAACTACCAAGATAGCGTCTAAGTTGATTATCCGTTGCCTTAGCATTATTGCACTCTTTATCAAGAATTTGCATGTGCTCTAATGGCGAATGATCAAGCTGTAGATATTCGATTTGATGCTGTGCAAAGTAACCGAGTTTCATTTCCTTCGAAGTGTGAAGGTTGCCACTAAGTAGTTTTAGTTCGCCAGCAATTAGTTTGATAAGAGTTGATTTACCAGCGCCATTCGGGCCAATTAGGCCAACACGGTCGCCTGCCGATAATGCGAACTCTACATTCGACACTACGGCGGTTTGATCGTAGCCCACGCAAGCGTCATGAAGACTTAGAAGAGGGCTCGGGTTTTTATCTGGCGTGGGTATTGAAAAGCTAAATGGCGAATCAACATGCGCAGGTGCTATTCGTTCCATTTTCTCCAAAGCCTTTAAGCGGCTTTGAGCTTGCCGTGCCTTGGTTGCCTTTGCTTTAAAGCGAGTAACGAAATCTTGCATGTGCTCGATCTCACGTTGCTGTTTTTCAAATTGCGTTTGTTGATTGGCTAGCTGCTCTGCTCGTATTTTTTCAAAGGCAGAATAATTACCTTTATAAAGTCGCGCTTTTTGATGTTCAATATGCAGCGTATGAGTGGTTAGCGTGTCTAAAAAATCCCGATCATGAGCAATAAGAACTAAAGTGCCCGTGTATTTTTTCAGCCAGCGCTCAAGCCATAAAACCGCATCTAAATCGAGGTGGTTGGTTGGTTCATCGAGTAATAATAAGTCTGATCGACACATAAGAGCCTTAGCGACGTTTAAACGCACTCGCCAGCCTCCCGAAAATGTTTTAGCGGGGCGTTCAATATCTTCAGGTTTGAAGCCTAAACCATCTAATAGTTGCGCTGCTCGGCTGCGAGCGGAGTATCCGCCGATTTCTTCATAACGTGTTTGAAATTTTAGAAAGCGTGGGTGCTCAACGTCTTTGACTTTGGCATCCAAGTCTCGCCATTCGACGTCACCGTCAAGCACATGCTCTATCGCTGGGCGTTCATTTGATGGTGCTTCTTGGGCAACGTGGGCGATGACCCAATCACTGGGAATTTTGACATCACCTTTATCGATTACAAGCTCATTACGTAAGGCCGCAAACAAACTCGATTTACCACAGCCATTGGCACCTGTTAAGCCAACTTTTTGGCCTGGGTGAATTTGGCATGTGGCACCATCAAAAAGCAGCGTTTCGCCGCGCCGGATACTCAGTGATTCAAACTGAATCACGCCTCGACAAATGCCTGCATACGTTCGATTTGTTCTAACAACGCAGCTTTATTTGACTCGGCTTCACTTAGTTGCGCGCGAGCTTTGTCGATAACTTGTGACGGTGCTTTGTCTACAAAAGCCGAATTGTTGAGTCGGCCTGAGACACCTGCTATTTCTTTTTCAGACTTCTCAAGCTCTTTTTGTAGTCGTTTTATTTCAGCCTCTGCATCAATGAATGAGCCTAAAGGAATAAGCACTTTGGTGCTGCCTACTAAGGCGGTTGCAGATTCAGGTGCCTCTTCATTTGGATCCAGCACTTGGATTGATTCGAAGCGACCAAATTTAGTGAGATAGGAAATATTGTTGTTTAAATAAGTAATAGCAATGGCGTCGGCATTCTGCAAAAAAATAGGTAGTTCTTTGCTAGGGCTGATATTCATTTCGCCGCGAATATTTCTAACGCCAGTGATCACCGCTTGAACCCAATTCATCTCATCGATGACATCGGCATCAATTTTGGTTTTGTCTGATTGCGGATACGCGCAGTTCATAATCGTGTCGCCTTCTACAGCCGCCAACGATTTTACTTGGTGCCAAAGTTCTTCCGTAATAAACGGCATACTTGGATGTAATAAACGCAAGGTAGTTTCTAAAACTCGTACCAAAGTGCGACGTGTTCCACGTTGTTGTTCTGGCTTGGCGTTTTCATCGTTGAGTACCACCTTAGTGAGTTCAACATACCAACTGCAATATTCATCCCAAACAAAACTATAGAGTGATTGCGCCATTTGATCGAATCTATATGCGTCAATTTGTTCTACTACCTCAGCTTCAACTTGTTGTAGTCGAGCGATAATCCATTTGTCAGCAAGGCTTAGTTCGATATCACCACCGTCTTGGCCGCAATCGTGTTCCTGTGTGTTCATTAGAACGTAGCGCGACGCATTCCAAAGTTTATTGCAGAAATTGCGATAGCCCTCAACACGGGCAAGATCAAAACGAATATCACGGCCGAGGGTCGCTTGGCTGGCAAAAGTGAAACGTAAAGCATCTGTGCCATACGATTCGATGCCGTCTGGGAATTGTTTGCGTGTTGATTTTTCAATTTTTTCAGCCATTTTGGGCTGCATTAAACCAGTGGTGCGCTTTGCCACTAGGTCCTCTAAATTAATGCCGTCAATAAGATCTAGTGGATCAAGAACATTGCCTTTAGATTTAGACATCTTGTTGCCTTCTTGGTCACGTACTAGGCCATGAATATAGACTTCGTGAAAGGGTACTTGTCCAGTAAATTTGAGCCCAAACATAATCATTCTAGCGACCCAGAAGAAAATGATATCAAAGCCAGTAACCAGCACATTGGTTGGATAGTACTTTTCTAGTTCAGGTGTTTTGTCTGGCCAGCCTAAGGTAGAGAATGGCCATAATGCTGACGAGAACCAGGTGTCTAGCACATCATTATCTTGTTGTAACTTTATGCCTTCTCCAGCTTGCTGTTGAGCTTCTTCAAGGCTCTGGGCAACATAGACCTTACCTTGTTCGTCATACCAAGCCGGAATTCGATGGCCCCACCAAATTTGGCGTGAAATACACCAGTCTTCGATATTACGCATCCATTCATAATAAGTGTTACTCCAATTTTCGGGCACAAACTTTATATCACCATCTTCTACCGCTTTAATAGCTTCACGTGCTAGCGGTTCAACTTTTACATACCATTGGTCAGTTAGATAAGGTTCGATAACTGAGTTAGTGCGGTCACCTCGGGGCACCATTAATTTATGATCGTCGACTTTTTCAAGCAAATTCAATTGCTCGAAATCTGTGATTATCTTTTTACGTGCGTCGTATCGATCGAGACCGTGGTACGGAGACTCTTCTAGATCAATCGCGGCGTTTATATCAAAGATATTAATCAGTGGTAGGTCATGACGTTTACCGACGTCATAATCGTTAAAGTCGTGCGCTGGGGTTATTTTTACGCAACCCGAGCCGAATTCTGGATCGACGTAATCGTCGGCAATGATTGGGATTTTACGATTGCATAGCGGCAAATCAATGGTCTGGCCGATTAGCTGCTGATACCGCTCATCATCTGGATGAACCGCGATTGCGGAGTCGCCTAACATGGTTTCTGGCCGAGTTGTCGCAACAACTAGGAATTTGTCAGGGTCGTTTGAAAGCGGATAACGTAAATGCCATAAATGTCCGTTTTCTTCTTTGGATTCAACTTCCAAGTCTGACACCGCCGTGTGCAGCACTGGGTCCCAGTTAACTAAACGCTTGCCACGATAAATCAAGCCTTCGTTATATAGTTGAATGAAAACGTCTTGAACGGCAGAAGATAAGCCTTCGTCCATAGTGAAGCGCTCGCGTGACCAATCGATAGCCGCACCCATGCGTCGTAGTTGATTGGTAATGGTACCGCCAGATTGTTCTTTCCATTCCCAAATTTTTTCAATGAACTTATCTCGGCCTAAATCATGACGATTTAAACCTTCGGCCGCCAAGCGTCTTTCAACCACCATTTGTGTGGCTATACCAGCATGGTCAGTGCCGACTTGCCACAATGTTTGGTCACCGCGCATGCGATGGTATCGAGTAAGCAAATCCATGATTGTGTCTTGGAACGCATGGCCCATATGCAGACTGCCGGTGACATTTGGTGGCGGTATGGCGATGCAGTAGGCAGTTTCGGATGCGCGTGCTGCAAAGCTGTTGTCGGCTTCCCAGCGCTTATAGATGGCCTGCTCAATATTGGCGGGCTGGTATTGATTGTCCAATGCCTTGCTCATGATAAGTAAAAATTTAAATTAGTGGCGGATATTCTGCCTAATAATGGTGAGACGCCTTAAAGGTATGATTATAAAGACTTGCTTGGCTGAGTTATACGTTCTTATGTACGGAGCAAAAGGTAATGATCGAATTTAACGCAATTTACAGGCTCAGCTCATGCATTTTTAATTCGAATCCTTCGCTTTGGTAGTGTTTATAACGCTTTCGCCCCGCGGTTTTAGAGTTTTCGTCGGCTTCGATTATCTCGGCGATACGATTAAAGTGATGATTGAAGACTGGTACCTCATCACACAAATTTAGCAATACATCATAACTACGCTCGATTACCGCCGCATTCACTGCTTTTTGTTCTCCAATATGAATCGTGCAAGTTTGTTGCATGTCGGACACGTTCGCTAAAGACTCGTGGGCCACAAAGCTAGTATCGCTATAGGCCCACATTAACTCATCTAATTGCTGTGTTTGTTCGTCGCTATCGGTAACTACTAACAACGACTTACCAAGTTTTTGCATTTTACTGGCTAAGCGACTAGCAAGTTTAAAGCGAGCTTGTTTAACGCTGTTAGTAATTAAGTAAAAGTCGACTTGTTTCACACTAATGACTCTTACTTTGATTAGCAGCGGTCAATAAGATATTGCGTAAGGATTGGCACCGCGCGGCCACTTGCGCGTTTACCCGCGGCACCGCCCCACGCTGTGCCTGCGATGTCTAAGTGTGCCCAGTTAAAGTCTTCGGTGAAGTAAGACAAGAAAGCGGCTGCGGTAATCGTTCCTGCCGACGGGCCTCCGATATTCGCTAGGTCAGCATAGTCACTGCGCAGTTGTTGTTTATAAGTTTCTTTTATAGGAAGTTGCCACGCGAAATCTAAGCTTGTGTCACCGGCCGCTAGTAAGTCATCGATTACCTTTTGATCGTTGCCTAATACTCCACACGTTTGATGACCAAGAGCGACAATTACGGCACCGGTAAGAGTGGCGATATCAACCACAGTTTGAGGTTTGAAACGTTTCGTATAGGTGAGTGCATCGCACAAGATTAATCGACCTTCAGCATCGGTGTTGAGAATTTCGATAGTTTGCCCCGACATACTGGTCACTACATCGCCAGGTTTGTTAGCAATGCCGTCGGGTAGATTTTCAGAAGAGGGTATGACTCCAACAACGTTAATCGGTAGGTTCATTTCCGCAGCAGCAAGAATAGCGCCAAAAACGCTGGCTGCTCCGCACATGTCGTATTTCATTTCGTCCATTCTAGCGCCGGGCTTTAGCGAAATACCGCCTGCGTCAAAGGTGAGGCCTTTGCCGACTAGTGCATGGGGAGCTTCTTTTTTGCTCTTAGCACCAAAATATTCCATCACAATTAGCTTGGCCGGTTCACGACTGCCTTTGCTAACCGATAATAAAGAGCCCATCCCGAGTTCTTGCATTTCTTTTTCGTTTAATACTTTTACTTTCAAGCCATGTGAGCGGCCTAATTTTCGAGCTTGGCTGGCTAAGAAGCTCGGGGTGCAAATGTTTCCGGGCATATTGCCCAAATTTTTAGCTAAGGTTTTACCATTGCAAACTGCCAAACCAATTTCACCGCCTTTTTTGGAGGCTGTCATTTGTTTTCGGTCGCTGCTTTGAATACAAAGTTTTATTGGTTTAGGTGATTTTTTCTCGCCTGCGGCTTTCGGTTGCTTTTGGTATTCATAAAATGTATCTCCTAGTGCTTCCACTAGGTGACGACTTAGTGTGGCGGCATCGTTCTTAGCGCTAAGCGCGCTTAGGTCGCAGACGATATCGTTTAACTTCGACGATTTGATCGTTTTAGCCGCTTTGTTTAGCATGTCACGCAGAGCTTCTGTTTCGATTTTTTTGCCTTCACCAACGCCAAGTAAAATAAGTGATTTAGCGGATAAACCTTTGGGTGCTGGGATGGTTGTTATTTGACCTTGTTTGGCTTCAAATTGTTTAGCAGACTGTAATCGATTAATAACGCCACCTAGGCTCTTATCTAAATCGACTACTTGTCTGGCGATATTTTTGGCCGCTTTAAGTGTCACCAAAAGGCAGTCGGTTTTTTGTTGGTGGTTGATTGCGGATCTATATTGAATTTTCACAGCAGGGTCTCTTTTTAAATTTGATTTAGGTTAAACGACAAAAATTACTAAAACGTACAACTTTATTGGTGTGCAACTTGCTACAATCTGGTACAGATTAAAGTATGGCAAGTATAGCCAGAAACACTGAGACCTCAACCTTCGTTAGTCATGATTGTAAAACGCGCGTTTATTTCCGAAGTTTTGCGTACCGCTCTAGCGGTTACTTTCGTGATTATTAGTATTTTTCTGGTATTGCGGGTAATGGGGTTTTTAGGGGACGCAGCAGAAGGCCAAATTCCGGTAGGAAGCATTTTAAACTTGGTCATGCTTAAAATGGTGTCTTATTTAGACGTTATGCTGCCGCTGATGTTTTATATCGGGCTTATCATGGTGCTAAATCGATGGTATGCCGATCAAGAAATGGCGGTATTGGCGAGCTCGGGCGTTGGCATATTTAGTTTCTTGAGTCCACTTGCTTGGTTAGTTTTTATCCTGGGCGGGGTAATCGCTTTCTTTTCCTTTTACTTGAGTCCTTTGTCCGTTAATCAAGGTTATCAGTTAGAGCAGAAATATAGACAAAGCAGTGAAATATCTGGTGTGATTACTGGGCGTTTTGTTGAAGCCAAAGATGGCAACGGGATTTATTTTGTTGAAAAATATAACCGTCAAACGGGCGATTATGAGAATGTTTTCGTCTATTTGAAATCTTTTGAGCGTGACGGGGTTGTGGTTTCAAAGACGGCTTTTCGAATGGAAGACGAAAGAACTCAAGATCAATTTCTGGTTTTGGTGAATGGCTCAAGGTATGAAGGTACTCCGGGTACGCCAGATTATAGAGTGGTCGATTTTGAACGTTATGCGGTACGTATTGAGCCACCCAATCAGAAGAAATTTTATTTGCCAGTGAAGGCACGTTCTAACGCTGAGTTAAGGAATTCGACCGACTTGACTTTAAAAAGTGAGTGGTACTGGCGTGTTGCCAAAGTCTTTACTTTACCGGTTCTTGCTATTTTTGCACTCGCATTGAGTTATGTTGATTCTCGCCGCGGAAAAAGTACCGGAATGATATTGGCATTTATGGTGTATCTCACTTATACAAACTTATTAGCCTATACAGTGGCTTTGGTTAAAAAAGGTGGGGCCATTGATGGATCGCCCATATGGTTGGTTCACGCATTGTATTTTGTGTTAGCTTGTTATTGCTTGTATCGCCGGAATTACAATTTGCCGATATTGCCAGAAATTCCTATATTTAGAAAAAAGGCTCGATCGTAGAATGCGTCTTCTTGATCGTTATATTGGCATAACACTGTTGAGCCATATTCTTGTCACTATTCTAGTACTGGTTGGTTTGTTTGCCTTTGTAAGTTTTATTGATGAGCTTGGTGACATCGATAGAGGGCGTTACGGTATAGTTCAGGTGATTCAGTATGTATTGCTGACTATTCCAAAAACACTTTACGAAGTGTTCCCAATGGCTGCCTTGATTGGTTCTATATTAGGTTTATCGACCTTAGCTAAGTCGTCTGAACTTATAGTTATGCGCGCCGCTGGTATGTCGGTGCTGCGGATTGTCGGGTCGGTACTCAAAGTGGGTGCAGTATTGGCATTGATGGCCATGATAATGGGCGAAGTAGTTGCGCCTTATACCGAAGATCGCGCCATCGACGTGAAAGCGCAGGCCTTGCAAAAAAATGCAACTGCGCGTGGCGATTCAGGTGTATGGATTCGGGATGACAACACCTACGTTAATATTGGTGAGGTTTTGCCGGGCGAAGTGTTTCCAGATTTAACCTTGTTAGACGTAAAAATATTCGAGTTCGATTCGCAGAATTTTCTACGCTGGCTAGTCACCGCTGATCAAGGTGAGTTTCGCAAAGGGCGTTGGTTGTTGAAAGGCTTAAGCCGCACTAACATTAATGAAGAAAGCTCTGTGGCGGATTCAGTCGATGCGGCGTATTGGAGTACCGCGTTGGATCCTGAAATATTGCGGATTTATCAAGTCAAACCTGAACAGCTTTCCATTTGGCAATTAAGTGAATACATCACCCACCTACGCACTAATAAACAAGACACATCAAGATATGAATTAGAGTTTTGGACAAAGTTGGTGACGCCACTGGCAACCATGGTAATGTTGATTTTGGCTGTGCCTTTTGTATTTAAAGAGGCTCGCAGCGGCAATTTAGGTCGAAGTTTATTCGCCGGAATTATGGTTGGACTTGGTTTCTTTATCCTTAATCAAGCGTTTTCTTATTTTGTCGCATTGTTTAGCATTCCGCCTTTATTAGGGGCACTGATACCCACCGCCTTAGTGTTTGTTATGAGCATGGTGATGATAAGGCGGATAATCTAGCTGGATACTTATACTGACTCGTATGGAGGAGTGATGAGTAATTTAACCTTTTTCAGGACGAGACAAGACAATCATTGTAGAGGTGAGTGAATCGTGCCAAGCGTTGCGCTTTTGACTGACTAGTATCCAGAGAAAGCCTAGGCCAAACACGGCCCATGAAACAAGCGCACACAAGTAACGTAATATGGCTTGCCGCCAGCTGATAAATTTCCCGTCGTTTTTTACTAAATATAAATGCCAAGCTTTCATCCCAAGTGTTTGACCTCCGTGTGTCCAGAACCAAGCATAGAAGAAAAAACTGACTAGTAAGGCATTGATGCTTAATAGTGTGCCACCTACCAAGCGCCCGAGGGGCGAGTGTTCAAGGCTAGAAAGCTGTCCGTCGACAGGTGCGCCTAAATAAAAAGAGTCAGGTGCAACCGCGCTAAATACACCCATGAGTAGCAAAGAGGTAAATAGAAGTGCGCCGCACATTAGTAGACCGTCGTAAACGATGACAACAAGGCGTTTAAATAAACCAGGTTTAGACATAATTAATCAGTAAAATAATGGGCGTAAAAAAAGTTGTACACAATATATTTAAAATTTCGAATATCTTAAATTAGAGAGATATCTTGGCAGTTCTTGTTAATAAAATCTCATAAACAATTGATTATATTGAATATTCCAACTTGATTAAAAATTAAGCAAGTTAGGGCTGCTGTTGAAGTTACTATGTCTCGCTCTCTTTGTGCACAAAGTTATCCACAGTTTGTGTGGATAAGTAAATGTGATTTTCGGCTTGCGTTTACAGTGTTTACCAAGATTGATATTTTACGCTTATATTTGTGTGTTATTTTCATGTTCTAATCTTTTTTCGACCTCAGTTTCGGCTGTTGGTAGTATCTTAAGAGACTAAGCCGTATAAATTCTTTGTTGAATAAAGTAGTTAGCTTGGTTAGATTGATGCGCTAGATTCGTAATTACTATTCACCGACAGAGGCCGCGAGGCCATAATAAACTCTTTTCCATAAGGGGGGAACATGACGGAAAAAACTTTTCATTATCTCGATAAAGCGCTCTCGCAAATCCGCGATCTTGGTTTGATGCCTGAAAAAGTAGACGAAGCGCCAGTGGTCTCTCTGCTTGAAAAGTTAACTGATATTGATGAAGCGAAGGTAGTCGCGATTGCTCGGACTCTTTCTCAGGCCTCCGTTTTTAACGAAGTGGTTCGCGAGCAAGTCTCAGAAATGCGAGTGGGTGAGCGTTATGAAAACGTTACTGAATCGTTTAATTCTATTCGTAGCGATGCGAAACGTATGGTAGATCAACTTGAAGACGGAAAGATTGACTCTTTTGAACGACTTGGAAATGTATGGATGAAGGTTACGCGGGGTGATATTGCCTCGCGTTTTAATGATATTAAAGAAACGTATCTAGAAGTAGCTGATGATTCGCGTGAGCAGATTGAGCGTGAGCGCATTATTCTCGAAGCTTATCAAGATTTCCGCGGTGCAATTAAGCAGTCTGAAATTTATGCCTTTGATGTATTAAAACAAACCGAGGGTATTTGGAATGAGACAAAAGGGGCCTTAAAACAAGCTAATCAAACAGTATCAGCGTATCAAGGTGAAGATCTGGCTGAGCGAGCTAAGCTCGAGTTAGCGCGCGATGAGCGTGTACGTGATTTACAATTTGCTGAAGATCGCTATCAGGTGGCGAAGGACATTTCAGATAATCTAACGGTCAGCTATAACACCTCTGAGGTGGTAATGGCTCGTTTGATGCAAACTAATAGCGCCAAAGAACGGGTGTATAAGCAGGCAATTACCTTTTTTGGTACTAATGAATCGGTATTAACCGCTCTTACTGCATCTTTTACAGGTTTGTTTGGCCTGCATGAAAGTACTCAAACTCTAGAGGCGATGAAAGAAGGGGTGTCAAAAAGCCTAGAAGACCTTGCTGATATTGGCGGCAAAGTACAAGAAGCGGCGATTAAGGCGGGTTATGGTCCGACCATCCGCGCCGATGCGGTTAAGAAATTGGTTGACTCGGTTATTAATTTCCAAGAGCGATCGCGTGAAATTATCGACGAAATGCGTAAGCTTTCTACCGACAATGCAAAAGAGATTCAAGAGTCCGTAGAGGATGGCAAGCAACGAATGGCTCGTGTTATCGAACGTGGTAGCTCGCTTGTTTTGCAACATAATTTTTAAGTCAATTTTCGGTTCTCGCTATGGCGGAAGATAAGGCCAGCGCGCCATTAGAAGACTTGATGATGGCCATGGACGTAGTCGATAACTTACGTCATGAAGATGCAATGGTCGCACGTGAACTTGATGGAGAGGGGCGGCGTGAGCGTTTGCTTAAACGTTTACGCGACATGTATAGTGCGCAAGGCATCGAGGTATCTGAACGTATTTTAGAAGAAGGGATCTTGGCGCTTGAACAAGAACGCTTTCAGTATCAGCCTGTAGAGAGTAGTTGGCGTACTCGTCTTGCTCATATATGGGTGAGTCGTGCACGTTGGAGTAAGCCCTTGATTTTTCTGATGCTGGTCGGCATTTTATTTTGTGCTGTCTACTTTTTCAAAGAAGTGCTCCCTCAACAGCAATTACGTAGCCAGCTTCCAGAACAAATAGATGTAAGTCTTAACGCTATTGTCTCAAATGCCAAAAATGAGTCCGTTATCGAACGTGCCACACGCTTAGCTGATGACGCGCGAAGCTCTTTGCAGCAAGATGATTTAGTCCGCGCCGAACAAAGTGCTTTGCAACTTAAACAGATACAAAGTCGCCTTGCTCAAGTCTATCGGATTCGTATTGTTTCAAAAGCTAATCAAAATTCTGGAGTATGGCGCCGCCCGCCAAATAACTCAGGTGCTCGAAATTACTATCTTATTGTTGAGGCGGTAGATACCGATAACAATGTGGTCGCTCTAGAATTGGTCAATGAGGAGAACAATAAGCAGAGTTTAAAAAAAGTGTGGGGTTTGCGCGTGAATGAGCAAACATTTCATGCGGTTGCTGCAGATAAGCTTGACGACGGTATTATTCAAGACAATGTTGTGGGTGAAAAAAAGGCGGGTTTTCTCAAGCATGATTATGTGATCGAAACCAACGGCGCAACGATTACGGAGTGGTGATATGTGGACTGGAAGCACTGCCCTAAAAAATATTGACCAAAGTCTGCAAACCTTACGTAACGAAGTCGTGCGCCTAGACTCTGAGCTAGACCAGTTAAGTGGTCGAGTTGCCGGTAATGAACGTCACCGTCTGAAACTGATTAATCAAATAGCGCAGATTAGACTGTCAGAAATTGAGCATCGTACCTTGCTAGGTCAGCTGGACGCGGCTGATCGTGATGTTCAAAATATACTCGACGAGCGAATTATTGCTTTAAAGGCGCTTGATGAAAAAATTGCGAATGCGAATGAATATGTTACACAAGCTGAACGTGAGCGCGAAGAACTATTGCGAAAAACCAATGCTGCTGAACAAGACCTCGTTGACCTCGAGGCCAAGGTGCAGGCGGCTTTGCAAGCTGATGATCGTTATCTGGCTCAATTTCAGCAGGCGCAGAAGGCTGAGTCAGTGGCCGAAGAAGCCTTGTTAAAGGTGGAGCGCACGCAAGCCAGTCTAATGGATAAATCTGCGCCTTATAAAGCCGATCAATTGTTTATGTATTTGTGGGATCGAGGTTTCGGTACCAGCCAGTATAAGGGACGTTTATTTGTGCGTTTTGTCGACTCTTGGCTCGCTCGACTTATTAAATACGAAGCGGCTAGGGTGAATTACTGGAATTTGACCGAGATCCCCTTGCGTTTACAGGCACACGCAGAGCGCGTCGCCGATATCGCTGATGAGGAGCACAAGTCTTTACAAGAGCTCGAGTTAGAAGCGTTGCAAGCGGCTGGGCAATATTCACTTCTTAAACAAGCTGATGATTTGCGAGGTGAATTGGATGCGCATGATGATGAACTCGAGACGTTGGAAGCTGGCTTAGACGAATGTTTGGGTAAACGGGCTCGATTTATAGAAGGGCAAGACCCCTACATTCAGCAGAGCCTTTCTAGATTAAGCCAAGCACTCGAGGTAAAGAGTTTGGATTCAGTTCATCGTTATGTGAGTGACACGGTATCACCGACTGATGATTTACTGGTTGTCGAGTTGCAGAGCTTGCAGCAGTCAATGCAAGGCGCGCGCGAAGGTTTAAGCGAAGTTCGTTTAATGCATGATAAGAAATTGAGTCGCTTAAGAGATTTAGAAGGCGTGCGCCGCAAGTTTAAGCATTCTAGATTTGATGATGTGCGTTCGGGTTTTGGTAATCAAGCATTGTTGGCTACTGTATTGACTCAATTTATGCAAGGTATGGTTAGTGGTTCCGATTTATGGCGTGTGATCCAAAAGAATCAGCGCTATCGACAGGTGTCTTCAAGGCCCGATTTTGGTAGTGGTGGACTAGGAGAGATTGCTGATGTCCTTGGTGAAGAGCTCTTGCGTCAAGGCCGGCGTAGACGTTCGAGGCATCGCTCGTCTTGGAATTGGCCAAAATCACGCGGAGGTGGTGGCGGTTTTCGTTTTCCGTCTTCTGGTGGGCGCAGCGGCGGCGGTTTTAAAACCGGTGGTGGTTTTTAAGCTTAGACTGTTTAGCGTGTCCAATAGCGCAATTCTTTAAAACACACTTGTTATCATTTTGTTATGATTGACGTGTATCTTGGTGATATGCAATCAAGATATCGGCGTTCTTTCTTCTATCAACCTCCTCGCAATTGGAAGCATGCAGAGTAGTCTCTTGTTAACTCATCGCTTTTTAGCTAATCGTTTAGGCTCCAATTCTTAAATTGTGTTTTAAGTTCGTTAAACGAAGCGCCGAATAAATAACTCTAACCAACCAACTAAGCAATCTTAAACAGTGAAAGATAATATAAGTATTAGTAATTTAAATCGTACAAAAATAATTGCCACGGTAGGTCCTGCAAGTAGCAGTGCGGATGTTCTTAGTGAACTTATGCTTGCGGGTTGTAGTGTTTTTCGAATTAATTTCTCGCATGGTCATCTTGATCAGCATGCTCAGGCCATCGCCAATATACGTTCGGTGGCTAATGGCTTAGGTCAACATGTGGCGATACTTGGAGACTTACAAGGCCCAAAAATTAGAATTGGAGCGATCATTGGTGAAAGTTTTGATCTGCAAAATGGCCAAGAATTGTTACTCGATTCTGCGATAGCTGATGATGCAGGCGGTATAAATGGTGTGTCCTATAAGTGCGATACCTTGGCTGAAAGTTGTCGCGCCGGCAGCGTACTTATGCTTGATGATGGGCGCGTACAGCTTGAAGTGCTGCAGGTTGATGGTCAGGCAATTCTGACAAAGGTTATTGCTGGCACTAAGCTTTCGTCTCGCAAAGGGATTAATTTATTGGGCGGTGGTTTGGCCGAAGACGCACTAACCGAAAAAGATCTAAAGGACATGGCTTTTGCTGTTGAAAAAGAGCTTGACTACATCTGTGTGTCGTTCCCATCAAGCGAACAAGACATGATTGATGCACGGAGTGAACTCGATAAGCTTAATGGTGGCAGTCTCAAACTGATTGCTAAATTAGAGCGCGCGGAAGTGGTCGCCTCTCAGCAAGTTATCGACGGCATGATTAATAGTTGTGATGGTGTGATGGTCGCGCGCGGTGATCTGGCGGTGGAAGTCGGCTTTCAAGCAGTTACCTCATATCAAAAACAAATTATTGCGCGTGCGCGGACACTTAATAAACCGGTTATCGTGGCTACTCAAATGATGGAGAGTATGATCGATAGCCCGGTACCAACTCGAGCCGAAGCATCCGATGTGGCTAATGCGGTATTTGATTATACTGATGCCGTTATGCTGTCGGGCGAAACCGCGGTTGGCTCGTATCCGGTTGAGGTGGTGCGAGCTGTTTATGACGTTATAGTTGCTACCGAAAAGCATGTTGTTACCCAAGTGTCGAAGCATCGAGTGGAATGCGATTTTGAGTTCGTTGATGAGTCGATTGCTATGGCAACAATGTATTTGGCGAATCATTATCGATCCGTTAAGGCGATCGTCTGTTTAACTGAATCGGGTAGTACGGCATTGTGGATGAGTCGAATTAAGACTCATTTACCTTTAGTGGCTATGTCAGGGAAGGCGGCGACTCTTAACCGCGTTGCACTTTATAAAGGTGTGCGGCCGGCTCACATACCTGAAATCATTGAGAATCGCGAGCAGTTGGATGGGATTACCAATTACCTTGATAGAGTGGTCGACCTCAAGTCTGGTGATCATGTGGTGGTTACTTATGGCGATATTGCTGGCATCGATGGGCACACAAATACTTTAAAAGTGCTGCGGGTTGCATAGTTACGAAGGTAATTAAGTTGCCTGTATTGAATTGCTTAGGCGGATGCGTATAATTCTGCGATGGAAAATATCAAACAAGCTCTTACCTTTGACGACGTTCTTCTCAGTCCGGCGAAATCCAATATTTTGCCGCGTGATGTAGATCTTCGCACTCCTTTAACTGCTCGAATAAGTCTCGGCCTGCCGCTGTTGTCAGCGGCGATGGATACCGTAACAGAAGCGCGAATGGCTATATGTTTAGCGCAAGAAGGCGGTTTGAGTGTAATACATAAAAATATTTCACCAGAACAACAGGCGCGTGAAGTCGCTAAAGTCAAAAAGTTTGAAAGTGGTGTTATCAACGACCCGATAACTGTATCGCCAGACACAAGTATTGGTGATGTTTTAGCTCTGACCCAAAAACATCGTATTTCTGGTGTTCCGGTGGTCGACGAGAACAACTTGGTTGGTATCGTGACGGGTCGTGACCTGCGTTTTGAAACTCGACTTGATGAACCGGTCAGCAAAGCAATGACACCAAAGGACCGTCTTGTAACGGTAAAAGAGGGTGCATCCAAGTCTGAAATACAGTCATTATTGCATGAACATCGAATTGAGAAGGTGTTAGTGATAGATAACTCTTTTCACTTAAAAGGCTTGGTGACTGTCAAGGACATTCAAAAATCAGTTGAACACCCTAACGCGTCAAAAGATGAAAATGGTAATTTACGTGTGGGTGCAGCAGTGGGCACCGGCGCTGATACAGAACAACGCCTTGAGTTGTTAGCGGCGGCGGGGGTCGATGTGATTGTGGTTGATACGGCTCATGGTCATTCGCATGGTGTGATAGAGACAGTGAGTCGCGTTAAACGCGCGTATCCACACATAGACGTTATTGGCGGTAATATAGCCACCGGCGCGGCGGCGCTCGATTTAGCTAAAGCCGGAGCTGATGCAGTTAAGGTAGGCATAGGGCCAGGTTCTATCTGCACAACTCGCATGGTAGCCGGTGTTGGCGTGCCGCAAATTACGGCTGTGTACGATGTGGCACAAGCACTTAAAGGTAAAAATGTTCATTGTATTGCAGACGGTGGTCTAAGGTTCTCAGGTGATCTTGCTAAAGCTATAGCCGCTGGCGCGCATTGCGTGATGGTCGGTGGTTTGCTTGCAGGCACTGACGAGGCTCCCGGTGACATCGAACTCTTTCAAGGTCGGTCGTATAAGTCTTACCGAGGTATGGGGTCAATTGGTGCTATGGAGCTTGGTTCGAAAGATCGTTATTTTCAGTCAGACGAGTCAGAGTCACAAAAACTTGTGCCAGAAGGTATAGAAGGCCGAGTGCCTTATAAGGGACCTGCGATTCATATTATTCATCAATTGATGGGTGGTTTGCGCTCGAGTATGGGTTACACCGGAAATGCCAATCTTGATGAAATGCGTTCGAACTGCGAGTTTGTTCGAATTACTAATGCAGGTGTTGCAGAATCACATGTACACGATGTTTCGATAACCAAAGAAGCACCTAACTATCGCCGTTAGACGGCCTTAAACTTCACATTTTAGAGCGTGAGCGATAATGACTGATATCCATAGCGACAAAATTTTAATCTTGGATTTTGGTTCTCAATATACACAATTGATTGCCCGACGCATTCGAGAGCTTGGCGTTTATTGTGAGGTTTGGGCCTATGATAATGATTTAGAGACGATTAAATCTTTCGATTCTAAAGGCATTATTTTGTCTGGAGGGCCCTCTACTGTCACTGAATTAGATACCCCAAGAGTCCCCCAAGGCGTATTTGAGCTCGGTTTGCCGATATTAGGGATTTGCTATGGTTTGCAATGCATGTCAGCTATGTTGGGCGGAAAAGTATCTACCTCAGATAAGCGTGAGTTTGGTCACGCTGAAGTGCAGGTAACTGAAACCAATAGACTGATTACTGAAGTTAAACAAAATGTTTGGATGAGTCATGGTGACAAAGTTACTGAATTGGCTCCTGGGTTCAAAGTGATTGCTCAATCGGCGAATGCGCCTTTGTGTGCCATCGCTGACGAAGAACGAAATTTTTACGGTGTTCAGTTCCACCCTGAAGTCACCCACTCAGAGTTTGGAAAAGATTTACTCAGTCGCTTCGTACACCAAATATGCGGATGCGCTGAAGCATGGACGGCTGCCAATATTATTCAAGACTGCGTAGCTCAAGCACAACTAAAAGTGGGTAGCGATCACGTGATCCTTGGCTTATCTGGCGGAGTCGACTCGTCAGTTGTGGCAGCAATATTGCACAGAGCGTTAGGCGACCAATTGACGTGTATATTTGTTGATAATGGATTGTTGCGCAAAAATGAGGGTGACCAAGTAATGGCGACCTTTGCAGAAAATATGGGCGTTAAGGTTATAAGAGTTGATGCAGAGCAACGTTTTCTCGATCAGCTAAAAGGTGAGAATGAGCCTGAGGCTAAGCGCAAGATTATCGGTCGCGTGTTTGTCGAGATATTCGAAGAAGAGTCGCGTAAGGTAGAAAACGCTAAGTGGCTGGCTCAGGGTACGATTTATCCGGATGTGATTGAATCGGCCGCCTCAAAGACGGGTAAGGCACAAGTTATTAAGTCGCATCATAATGTCGGCGGCTTGCCTGACGATATGAACTTACAGTTACTCGAGCCTTTACGTGAATTGTTTAAAGATGAAGTTCGAGCGATTGGCTTAGAACTTGGTTTGCCTGCGCAAATGATCCAACGACATCCTTTTCCGGGACCGGGTCTTGGTGTGCGTATTTTAGGTGAAGTGAAAAAAGAGTTTGCCGACGTATTGCGAGAAGCAGATGACATATTTATGCAAGAACTGTATAGCACTGGCTGGTATCAAAAGACGAGCCAAGCCTTTGCTGTGTTTTTGCCCGTAAAATCAGTGGGTGTGGTCGGTGATAACCGTGCTTACGAATACGTGATAGCTCTGCGGGCTGTACAGACAATTGATTTTATGACGGCCACATGGGCGCCGATTCCATTCGATATTCTAGCTAATATTTCAAATCGAATTATTAATGAGGTACGAGGTATTAGCCGCGTCACCTACGATATTTCCGGCAAGCCGCCTGCAACCATTGAATGGGAATAACGTTTAATTTTTTCGAATTAATAGACGATTACGTTTTTGTGGATTGTACTAGGCGGCATATCTAAAAAGCGCCGCAATTTAACCTTTGTCGCTGGTTTTGGTGGCAAGTATTAATACCGAGTAAGCCTGTATATGTAATAGTTTAAGAATGCTAACATCGTCATAGTTTAAATTGACCGAGTAATCATTAATTGAAACACCGTCGCGAGCAGACAGGGTTTACCTTAATCGAAATAATTGTTGTAGTAGCGATTGTTGCGCTGCTGGCAACGGTCATTACGGTAAGCGTTCGCTCGAATGGTGATCGGCATGCGCGTTTGCAAGCTCAGCGCTTTATGGCGGTGGTTAATAATGTGCAAGATGAAGCAATTATCTCCGGCGGTTTTTTTGCCTTAACGATCGACGAAAATGCCCGAGTCTATCGATTTAGAGCCTTACATAATGAGTCATCAAGTGCTGATTCGGATATTGGTCGTGCACGTCAGGTTGGCAATGGTGTAGAAATAAATTGGGATGTTCTCGAAACCTTGCCTAATGGCGATGATGAGCCAGAAGTATTAATTTCTGGCTTGGGAGCAATTGGTTTGTTTGAAGCACGCTTTAGTGGAGAAGACAATGACTACGTCGTTTTTGTCACTGATGATGGAGTGTTAGACATACGTGAAGAAAACGCACGTATTTTCAATTAAGGTCGACAAATCCATGAATCCATTAGCTTTAAAAGCAGTTCAATACAAGCTTCAGAAGCGCTCTCAGCTTGGATTTACATTGATTGAGGTATTGGTTGCCTTAGTGGTTTTGTCTTTGTCGATGGTAGCCGTTATTCAGTTGACCTCGAATCATATAAAAACCATGAGCGAACTAGAAAAAAGAGTGATCGCTTCTTGGGTTGCTAGCAACCATCTATCGGAAATCAAATTTACTGCGAAGTCGGAAGGCTTAAATGAAGGTAATGATTCTGAGCGTGTAAAAATGGGTGGGCGTAATTGGCGTAGCCGAGCCCGTATTACTGAAACTGACGTTGAGAATGTATTTTTGGTTAGCGTAGAGGTTACTGAACAAGCTGAACGAGATCCAAAAGTTTATGCAAGCATGACCACGGCGATGACTGATCCGCGATGACTTCTAGAACTAAAATGCGACGAGTGGCGGGTTTCACCTTAATCGAAATCGTTGTGGTGGTGTTTATTTTTAGTGTCGTTATTAGTATTGTTGCACCGTCTATGTCGCGATTTTTCGATGCTCGTGAACGTATTATCGAAAAGCAAAAAGAAATGGAGAGTATTCAAAAAGCGGTACTATTTCTTTCTCGAGACCTGCGTTATGCGGTTAACCGATTAAGCAAAGACGAGTTTGGTGAGTTTGAAAACTCAACGCTTACTCTGGATGATGGTAGTTTGCTCGAACTGGTCGCGTCATATCCTGATTTGAGCCTTGAGGGTATCAATGTGCCTCGGCGAATCGAATGGTTAATTGAAGACGGTAATCTTCTGCGAGTCCAGTCACCCGTTATGGACCCTGATGGTGATACCCGCCAGCTGAAACAAACTGTATTGCGCGGTGTGCGCGATGTGGATATGGAGGTCGGTGTTGTTGAAAATGGCCGTGATCGTGATACTAAGCGTTGGAATGAACAAAGCCGCTTGCCTGATTTAATGCGTGTTACGATTAAGATGGAAAATTTGATAGAGTATCAACGAAATATAGAAATGCTAAGTGGTGATAATCAAGACGCGCAAGCGATTTCTTCTAATCAAATCGGGGCTAGTAGTGAATCGCCTGAGCCAAATGAGCCAAATGAGCCTATTGAGCCTATTGATCCAAATGGGGGTTAGTAATGAATCGCCTGACACAAGTGAGTCCTAATTAACCGGCTATACAAAATGCTTACTAGACCTTTAACTTTAAAAAATAAAAAGCGAAATCAATCAGGGGTAGTCTTGGTTGTGGTGGTGTTGGCAGTCGCATTAATGGCAACGTTGATGGCTTTGATGGTTGAAGATCAACATTTATTTATTCGTAAGGTTGCCAACCAACGAGTATCGGAGCAGGGCTTTCAATATGCCAATGGTATGAATGCATGGGCGTCACGAGTGTTGAGTGAAGATGGTAATCCAACGGTGGATTATTTTGGCGAGGATTGGGCCCAGTTTGGTCGTCCGGACTTAGATGAAGACGAGCAGGATGGGCGTTTTTCTCTTGAACCAAGTAGTGCTGATGATGAACTGGCGAAGCCTATTGTTAATTTTGGTATTGATGGTGTAACTGGAACAATCGTGGACTTGCAGGGGCGTTTTAATCTCAATAATCTTTCGAGTGAAGACAGAGAATTCGTTGCCGGCCAACGTCGTATATTGCAAAATTTGATGGAGCTATTGGAGCTTGAAGAATCCGTCGATCGTAATCAATTGGTTGAAAATTTAATTGATTGGGTCGACGCTAACGACACCAGTAGGAGTATTGGTTTAGAGACTAATGATTATCGTGTTAAAGATCTTCCTTATCAAGCGTCGGACCAGAAATTAGCTGCGCTCGGCGAATTACGTTTCGTGGATGGCTTTAATCAAGACATCATTCAAGCCCTCGAGCCTCATGTAACGGTGTTGCCGGTCGACAATGCTCGAATCAATATTAATACAACTACGCCCGAGGTTTTGGCAAGCCTTAGTAGTACTCCAGTTGCAGATACGGCGGCTGTTAATGCTTTTTTAGGGTTGCGCACGGATGAGAACTTTTTGGGTTTTCAAACAGCGCAGATTCGAGAGGCTGAAAATGCTATTATCGAGGTATCGCCTGTGCGTCAGCCGCCGATACCTAATATGATGCAAGTAACAAGCCAGTACTTTGAGATAGAATCCAGAGTGGCTCAAGGCGATACAGTCTTTTGCATGAATTCTTTAGTGTTGCGTGGTGGCGCAGTTGCTCAGGCGGCCCTAGTTGGTGACGGGCAGGCACCGAATGACCAAGTTGATAATGCTACTGGCGAAACTGAAGATATAAGTGATGTGCCGACCATCAGCATATTAAGACGAGAACACCGTAGTTTTTGCGAAGATCAAAGTGAAATCTTGATCCAAGAGAGCGATGAAAATTTTTCTGAAACTTGAAGCCCCTTTTGAATGGGTTCGAATAAATGGCCAGCGTGTTGATGGCTTTGGGGAAACTCATAGCCTGAATGATTATCCAATCGATGATGACGATGAAATCATTGGGGTCGTGCCTGGAGACCAAGTCACTAGCCACCAAGTTAGTTTACCTGCAAAAACTCGTAAGCAGTTTATGACGGCTTTACCGTTTGCACTTGAGGATGCGCTGATAGAGGACGTTGAGGATTTACATTTTGTGTGTCCTCAATGGAAGGCGGATGAGGAGTGTTTAGTGCAAGTTGTTGCCAAAGAACAGATGCGTGAATGGCAGGCGCTAGCTAATTATTATCTCCTACCGATAAAACAACTGGTACCGGACCATGCTTTATTGCCTTTTCATGATGCGGCTGATTATTCCCTAGCGCGTTCTAAAACGTTTAGTGACAATGATTTGGATGACGGAATATCTATTCTAGCCGCGCAACGAAATGGGACTACGGTTTCTCTAGATGGTGATTTGTTAGATATTTGGCTGATGGATTTGCCGCTTGATTCGGTGGTGGCCGTTAATGATGAGGCGCTGACCGAACAATTGATCTCCGGTCATCCTGATCGAGATTTTCGTCATTGGCCTTTTGGCTCAAAAATGGCGCATTGGCTGGAATATCCATTTAGCTCTTCTGTTAATTTATGGGGTGATGCGTTTACGCCGTCTGTTAGCCGCTTTAATAAGCGTATTTTTTTAATGCCGTTGATGCTTTTGGGCTTTGCGGTATTTGTTAAATTTGCTTATGACTCCTATCGCTATTTCAGTTTGCATGCTGAAATCGCCGCCATTCAAGATGAGTCGCAAGCAATACTTAAAAAACACTTCCCGGAGGTTGGGCCGACCCAGAAACGCAAAGAGCGTGCGATTATGGAGCGAGCTATTAAGGCTTCGGGAGGCGTCAATCAGGGTCGTGCCCGTCTTCACGCTATGTTGTCCGATGTGGCTAACACTTTGGGGCGAGAAAACGTGACCTTGAGTGATTTTAGCTATCGCAATCATGAGTTGCTAATCACTTGTTTGTTAAATAATTTTTCCCAAGTAGACAAGGTCACTAAACAATTGAACTCAAAGACGGGGCTAAGTGCGCAGTTGCAGTCCTCTGAGTCTGATGAAGGTAGAATTATAGCCAGCTATCTCCTTAAACAATCTCTTTAATTATTATTACTAGACTGATATGTCAGAACTTATTTCTTCGATAAAAAAGCAATGGTACGCACTCCAAGCGCGAGAACGGCTGGTGCTTGGTCTCGGAGCTTTGATCGTTGCAGCAATACTTTTTTACGCGCTGATACTTAAACCTTGGCATCGAGCTTTAACTAATATGACAGCGACCTTGCCGGTTATGCGTGAAAACCTTGTCTGGATGCGCACTCAAGGTGAGGCGCTTTCTAATGGCGGTATTGATCTGGCTAGCACTCAATTCAAGGGTTCTGGGGATTCTTTGTTGTCAATTATTGAACAAACCGCAAATCGTACTGGGGTTCAAGCCTCTATTCAGCAATTGGTGCCCGAAAATCAAGGCCGCGAAGTGCGAGTTGTGATGGGTGATGCTGAATTTAACAAATGGTTAGCGTGGATTGACGTTCTTTATAAAGAATATGGTGTCGATATCGAGCAGGTTGCGACTGAACGTGAAGACGAGCGGCCTAATGTGGTTGACATACGAGCCACGTTTATAAGGTAACTCAACCTGCATCTAAGCTTATAAATTGATTGGTAAGCTCCTGTGACTTATTAGTAACCTTATCGAAGTTTATTTTTCACAATAGATAAACACAAAAAAGCCGCATACTTGATGCGGCTTTTTATTCAGTTCTTTTACTGATGTTTATTTGGATTTTTCCAGCATATATTCAACGGCTTTTTTAACGTCATCATCGCTTAAGCTGATGTTGCCGCCTTTGGCCGGCATGCTACCGATACCTGCTATGGCACTATTATATAAAGTTTCTACGCCTTTTGTTAGGCGCTCTGCCCAAGCACCTGCGTCACCCACAATTGGTGCGCCTAGTGTTCCGTTTGCATGGCATGCTGCACAGCTGGAGTAGGCTTGTTCACCGGTAAGCTCAACTGCAACGATAGGTGTATTGGCGACAGTCTCTGCTGAAAATTTTCCCACCGGGGCGATGCGTTCGCCGACCGCTTGGGTGTTTTCTATCGCTGATCTTTCGGCTAATCGAGCGTCAACCCCGCTTGAGGCAAAACCGGCTAAGACTGCTAAAATTACAGTGAGTACGGTCATGGCCAATATCATGATAATAAATAACCGGCCGAAGGTTGAATCGTTCATTTGTTCGTCGCTCATGCAAACACCTATTGCTATGTTGTCAAGCTTGATATTTAGTTGTTGTAACCGATATCGGTTTATATAAGAACTGTGGGTAACAGCCCTAAAGCCGCGAGATTATAGCTCAAAGCACGCTCCTGAAAAACCACGTGGGCAATAAAATTATCTATACTTATTGAGTGGCTGTAGCTTAACGTCCTAGCCTTTGAATAAAGATCCAAGTAAGCCTCGGATTACCCTACGCCCTAACTGCGAGCCAATTGCTCGCGCGGCACTTTTAACAAATGCTTCGGTCGGCGTTTGTCGATTTGAACTGCGTTTACCGCTCACAGATTTGGTGCGACCTTCCTTTTCTTCTCTGACTGCTTGTTCTTGTTCAAGAGCAGCCTCGTCTGCCGCATTACGTTCAGCGCGTTGTTTTAACATTTCATAGGCGCTTTCCCTATCGAGTGGTTCGTCATAACGGCCGCGATAGGGTGAGCGAGATATTTGTTCATCTCGCTCTTGGCTGTCCATTGGGCCAATGCGTGATTGAGGTGGGCGAATCAGAATTTTCTCCACCTGTGTAGGTATGCCCTTGGCATCGAGCGTGCTGACTAAAGCCTCGCCTACGCCAAGTTCGGTAATCACCTCAGCCGTATTAATATTGTCGTTAGCCCTAAAAGTTTCTGCCACTGTACGCACTGCTTTTTGATCCTTTGGGGTAAAGGCTCTTAACGCGTGTTGGATTTTTAAACCAAGTTGGCCGAGAATTTCTTCTGGTATATCTAATGGACTCTGAGAAATAAAGTAAACGCCAACACCCTTTGAGCGAATTAAGCGCACAACTTGCTCGATTTTATCTACTAGTACTTTCGGCGCGTCGTTAAATAGAAGGTGTGCTTCATCGAAGAAAAGGACAAATTTTGGTTTGTCTGGGTCGCCAACCTCCGGCAATGTTTCAAATAATTCAGATAATAACCAAAGCAAAAAAGTTGAATACAGTTTAGGCGAGCTTTGGATTAGCTTGCTAGCATCCAAAATATTGATAATGCCACGCCCAGAAAAGTCGTGACTCATTAAGTCTTCTAGTTCGATCGCCGGCTCGCCAAGTAAAAATTCAGCGCCTTGTTCTTCAAGTACTATTAGGCCTCGTTGGATTGCGCCAACACTCGCGCTAGTGATATTCCCGTATTCGCCTTTGAGCTCTGCTCGGTTGTCAGTCATCCAAGTCAGCATTGCACGCAAATCTTTAAGATCTAAGATCAACATGCCTTGATCATCCGCAATTTTAAAGCATGAATACAGAATGCCGGTTTGAGTGTCGTTTAACTCTAGTAAATTTGCTAGGAGTAAAGGGCCTATCTCACTTACTGTGGTGCGAATAGGGTGTCCTTTTTTACCGAACAAATCCCAAAATACAACAGGGCTTGCCTGCATTTGATAGTTTCTGATACCTATTGTTTCGATGCGTTCGTCAACCTTTGGGTGAGGTGTTGCTTGTTTACCAAGGCCCGAGACATCGCCTTTGACGTCGGCTAAAAACACTGGCACTCCAATACGTGAAAAATTCTCCGCTAATATTTGCAGCGTAACGGTTTTACCCGTGCCTGTTGCGCCAGCCACCATACCGTGGCGGTTGGCCATGCGTGGGTCCATAAATACTGTTTCGGAGCCATTTCCGCCGATAAGAAGTTGATTGTTTTCAGTCATGATTTGTCAGCTGTATGCTTTGCTTGGTTTATGCGTAGATTGTTTGATTGGGCGCGACTAATAATAAGCGCGAACATTCTGTGGAGCAACTTATCATAATAGCGATATCTTCCCTAATCCTAAGGCTTATAAAATACAACGACTTAGTGCTGACTTTGGGGTACACTA
>CAYSUU010000003.1:161049-205730 GCA_964434375.1 uncultured Gammaproteobacteria bacterium
CGTGAGTGCTAATTAGAATAAGAATATTGTAGAAATGATTATATTTGTATGGAGGGATTTTGAGAATTGTAATCCTTGAAGACGACCAAGATCAGGCAGACTTGTTGTGTGCTTGGTTGGAAGCGGCCAATCATCAATGTACTGTTTATCGAGACGGGAATACCTTTATCCGCGCTTACAAGCAGGACAGTTATGATCTAGTGCTACTCGATTGGAACGTGCCAAATATATCTGGCATAGAGGTTCTTGAACATTTGCGAAACCATCTCGATGCTTTGGTACCTGTGGTATTCATTACTCAAAGAGATGCCGAACAAGATATTGTTCAAGCTCTCGAAGTTGGTGCCGACGATTATATGACAAAACCGGTTCGAGAAGGCGAGACTATGGCAAGAGTAAATGCTATAGCGCGCCGCATGGGTTATGGTGATAAGCACACTCGAGATCACTACGATTTCCCACCTTACAAGATTGATACAAAGTTACGCCGAATGTTTTTCAAAGACGCCCTTGTAGAAATGACACAGAAGGAATTTGAACTTGCGTTGTTTTTGTTTAAAAACCTTGGTCGAGTTATTTCTCGCGGTCACCTACTTGAGATGGTGTGGGGCACGAGTGCGAAGTTAAATACAAGAACGGTAGATACACACATTAGTCGGTTAAGAACTAAACTCGATTTGGATAATCAAAAGAACTGGCAATTAGTGTCAGTGTATCGTCACGGATACCGTTTAGAACAAATAGGTTAGAGGCAGATTATGAGTAATTCAAGCAAGCGCGCTAAGGCGGATGTAATTACCCCAGGATTGGGTGAGATTGATAAAGTACGCGATATACTTTTTGGTAAATACGTTAGTGATTTTGAACACCGATTTGCAGACTTAGAGTCGCGTTTGGAAAGTGATGTAGAGCAACTGAAAGTTCGTTTGAGTAAAAAATTTGAAGGCATGGACGTTGCGGTTAATGAATCCTTGGCTCGATTAGATAATTTGATCAACCAAGAGCAATCAAAACGAGACGCAGAAATATCTGAATTGCATAAAACTCTCGAAGAGGCCCGTAATGGTTTGCAGCATTCAATTGGTTTAATGGAAGATCAGGCAAATCAAGAATTAGCCGCAGTCAAAAACTCATTACAGCAAAGTCATGATGAACTTCTTGATCAGGCCAAAGCCACTCAAAAAGCATTAACCGCGCAACTTGAGTCTCAAACGCAAGAGTTGCAAGCGGATAAGGTGAGTCGTCAAACGCTAGCATTGATGTTAGATGAAGTCGCGGTTAAATTGCGTAGCAAGTAAAACGACAGTACAGCAAACGTACTGAGACGGTAGTGTCATGAGTCAAATAGACGAGTTGCGAGAAATCATCGTCGGCGGTGATGCGCAAAAGCTTGCTGAATTAAAAGATCGAATAGAAGACTTAGAGCGTCGCGCTCAAGATGTCGGTGAGGTATTGCCGAATGCCATCGATCATGAACTTGTAAAAGATGAAGAGCGCCTTGTTGAGTCATTTGCTAAGCCGGTTTCACTTGGTTTAAAGCGCGCCGTACGAAGTGAGCCAGAAGAGTACGCCGAAATACTTTATCCAGTTATGGCGCCGTCAATACGCCGCGCGATCACACAAGCTCTATCATCACTATTACTGACCATAAATCGGTCGATTGAATCAGCGACCACCATCTCAGGATTACGAAATCGCATAGCATCATGGCGAACAGGAGTGCCTTATGCTGAAATGGTGTTAAGGCAGAACTTGGTCTATAAGGTTGAGCACGCTTATTTGATTCATCGGCAAACAAGTTTGCTTATAACTGAGGTTGGCGAGAGTGATTCTCAGGCATTAGATAGTGATGCTATTGCAGGTATGTTCTCGGCTATCCAAGCGTTTGTGCAGGATTCGTTCGACACTGGAAATGATGCACGCTTAACCGACTTGAAAGTCGGGGCTCATAATGTGTGGGTCGCGCACGGTGAGCACCTGATGCTTGCATGCGTTATTACAGGGGATGCACCTGAGGCATTTAAGAACGATATATACGACACGCTAGACGCAATTCGATCAAATTATTCTTTAGCCATCGCAGACTTTGAGGGAGATATTAAGGAATTTTATGGTGTCGACGCTCTAATGTCGCCATTATTACAGATAGAGCTCAAAGACATAGATAACAATCAAAAATCAAGAACGAGTACGCCGGTCTGGCCATGGCTTTTATTGTTGTTTGGCCTAGTGGTTTTATGTGTGAGATGGTTTCTCGCAACTTCACAAGTAGATACTGTGTCGTATTTGTTGCGAGAGCAACCAGGAATTGCGACTACTGAAATTTATTGGCACGACGATAAAATCGTTGTTAAAGGTCTTAGAGACCCGGACTCCAAAATTCCCTACGCCAAACTAGAGAGTTATGGTATCACTGAAGATGTTCTTTCTTTACAAACGATTCCTTTTAGGTCTTTAGATGTTGATATGGAGCTTCAACGTTTTAATGAAGAGCTGAGCCTTCCTGAAAGCGTTTATTTATCGGAGCGCGACGATAAAATATATTTGTATGGTGAGGCGCCAATTAGCTGGTTAGACGCTCACGATACCCGCATTCGCCAGTTGGCGGCTGATAGACGGCTGATTATCAGTGAGTTAAGTGCGTCAATTGAGTCGGTATCTAATAGGGTCCAGCAAGTGTTGACCAAAAATGATTGGAATAATGTAAAAATGAGCAGTACTACCATAGAAGGACAAAGAAAATTGGTGATAAGTGGAGAGTTAAGTCAACAAAGTTTGATTGTCCTACAAGCGCTCTTTGCTAAGAGTGGCTGGGTGAGTATTGATGCGAGTTTACCTGTTATTGATCAAGGTAGTTAGGCAGACGCATGGTTAAGAGAAAAGTGTGTATGGTCGGCGATTTTTCGGTCGGAAAAACCAGTCTAACGCAAAAATTTGTAAACAATCAATTTTCAGAAAGCTATCTTACAACCATCGGCGTTAAGATCGATACTGCAATAGTGCGCGACACTAAGTTAATTGTTTGGGATATAGCGGGTCGAGACTCGCTCTCGCCAATTAATGTTAGCTATTTAGTTGGAGCATCTGGCGTTGTGTTGGTGGCTGATGGGTCCCGCCCGGAAACAGTAGATGATTTGCATGACATTTGGGAAACAGTAAAGACTCGTATCGGAGTTATACCTGTTGTTGTTGCCTTAAATAAGCGAGACTTGCATGATTGGTCAGTGCAAGCTAAGCAAATAGATTCTCTTAAAGAACAAGGTTGGACGGTATTCGAAACGAGCGCCAAAGATGGGCTCGACGTTGCTGAGCTGTTTAATCAGTTGTGTATAGATATGTCCGAATAAAGCTATGCCTAACGAGTGGTCATATAAATAATAGGATCGAAGGTGTTTTTTGAATGACGAGTGAAGTGATAAAAAACCAAATCTACCAACAACTTTTTGAAAAGTTAGAGCTTGCATATTTATGCGTTGATCGTTCTCTTAAAATTGTCGAACTCTCGGGTAAGCTTGATCGTTACGGTTATGGTGCAGCAAATGTAGGCGATTTGGTGAGTGATCATTTCGATTTTATGGTTGGTTTGGATGGTCAAACGAAACTCGATCTTCCTTTGGTAATCAGTCCGTCAGGCATTCCTGTTTCGGTCAGCCTCATCCCTCGTAGTGACATCTTAACAATTTTATTCACGGATGCGTCTAGTCAGGCGCAGCAACGCCAAGCGCTCCAGCAAAAAGCTAATGAAAACGAATTGCTATTGCGTCGGCAGGGCATATTGATGGATCAAATTGAGCAAGCGTCGAACGAATTAGAGTCTAAAAATGAAGCGTTGCAAGAAGCATCGCAGTTACAGAGCTTGTTTTTGTCCGGTGTGTCGCATGAGTTTCGCACACCGTTGACCTCGATTATCGGTTACGCAAACCTTTTACAAAACGATGTAAAAGAGGAGAGCCTTGGTAGTCGCGATCTAAGCAATGGTAAACAAACCAGTTCGAATTATTTGCGAGCTGTTCGTCGGTCGAGTAAGCATTTACTAAGTTTGGTCGAAAACCTTCTTGATCATGGAAAGCTAGACGCCGATGAGATCATAATTCGTCCAAAGGTTTGTAGTCTTAGTGAAGTCTTTGATGACGTTTATATGTTGCTAAAACCTTTGGCTGATACTAAGCAAGTAATGTTTAAGGTGCGTCAGGATTTTCCTAATTCTATCAAGGTTGTTACTGACGATAGCCGTTTGCGTCAGTGTTTGCTGAATATTGTTGGTAATGCAGTAAAATTTACAGATAAGGGTGTGGTCGAAGTTGAAGCATCTCTTAATGAAGAAGACTTGTCAGTTAGAGTTAAAGATACGGGCGCAGGTATAAGTGCCGATGATTTAAAAAAAATTCGTCTGCCTTTTTATCAAGCGCCAGATACAGGTAAAGCGGGGACTGGTTTAGGTCTTACAATTACCGAGCGTTTGATAGCATTAATGGGTGGTGATATGAGTATTGAATCGACCTTGAATGTTGGAACGCAAGTGCAATTTAATCTGCCTGTGGCGCTTGTTAGCGATGAGGATGCCAAGGCTGATGATGTGACAGCATGCGCGCGCCCAATCTCTATTTTATTGGTCGAAGATGATACTGATATTGCCGATTTAATGGTTGTTCTGCTCGGTGAGCGGAATGTTAAAGTGACCCATGTTGGGAATGGCGCGCTTGCCTTAGATGCAGTTAGACATGCTGATTTTGATTTAATATTAATGGATATTCATATGCCAATTATGAATGGTTATGATGCAATGTTAGCCCTTAAGGAATCTGGAAATACAATTCCGGTTGCAATCATGAGCGCATCGGGGCACGATAATGACCGCCGTCAGGCTCAAGAGCTCGGTTGTAAGGCTTATATTTTGAAGCCCGTCGATATCGACGAGTTATTAGTTTGTGTGACACAACTGCTCGCTTAAATGAGTTTGATTCTGACAATAGAGCATTTAGATTGCATAGAGGGTATTGACGATGAATGCAAAAGAGTCACCACAAATCCAAGCTATACGTTCACGTTATCGAGCCAGTTTGAACGACAAAGCGCAGATGATTTCAGTGCATGTTAAAGCAATTTCTGATATCGGAGTTAAGACTCAGTCAGTGGAGCAAGAAAAATTAAGCTTGCAAAGCTTGAGAGACGATTTGCATAAACTGGCAGGTTCATCCGGAATGTACGGTTATGATGATGTTAGTGTCGTTTGTCGCGATATCATGAGAGCGATTGATGATGCTGACATAAAAAACGCCAAACAGCTTTTAGTCGAACTGCAGCAATTACTTAAGCATCATGCTTAAGTAAGAGTTAAATAGAACATAGCGTAAGGGTTAGTTAGAGAGCTTTAGGTAGATTATGCGTTGGCGGGGAAGAAGGCAAAGTAGCAATATTGAAGATCGTCGCGGGCGTGGATTAGTGCGTAGCAAAAAAGGTATTGGCGCGGGCGGTATGATTATATTGATTCTTGCTGGCTTGTTTTTTGGTAAGGATGTGCAGAATATTCTTTCCGTATTCGTCGGTGCTGGAACACAAAATCAAGTTCAAACCCAAGTTCAAACTAGAGTTCAGACATCTCCGGCGAGGTCTGCTCAACATAACGATGAATTAAAACAGTTTGTTGCCACAGTGCTTGCAGAAACTGAAGATACCTGGGCGAATATTTTTGCGGCTGCTGGGCAAAGGTATCAAGCGCCCGTTTTAGTTTTGTATGATGATCAAGTTCAGTCTGCATGTGGTTTAAGTTCTTCTGCTTCTGGGCCTTTTTATTGTCCAGGAGACTTTAAAATTTACATCGACTTAAGTTTTATGAGCGAATTGAGGCGTATGGGAGCAGAAGGAGACTTTGCCTTTGCCTATGTTATCGCTCATGAAGTAGGTCACCATGTACAAAGTCTAATCGGTATTGCCAAACGAGTTCGTCAACAACAAGCTCAGGCAAGCCAAGTTCAATCAAATGCCATTCAAGTTGGTATGGAGTTACAAGCTGACTGTTTTGCCGGCATTTGGATTAATCACACCGAACGAC
Source organism: uncultured Gammaproteobacteria bacterium (assembly GCA_964434375.1). Classification (GTDB taxonomy): domain Bacteria; phylum Pseudomonadota; class Gammaproteobacteria; order Arenicellales; family Arenicellaceae; genus Arenicella. The sequence goes on from CAYSUU010000003.1 coordinate 167,102, forward strand.
GTAATACCATTTTAGAAGCAGGTGATATTCAAGAAGGCATGGAGGCAGCAGCAGCTGTTGGCGACGATAGGATAATGCGTTCTGCCGGTCGAGCGCCTAGGCGCGAAAATTTTACTCACGGGAGTTCTCAAGAACGTATGCAGGCGTTTGATCGAGGCATGCGCAGTGGCGATTTAAACGTTTGTATAGGCTCGTGATGAATGCGGATTCAGTGTCGAGTTTTTAGCGATTCACGCTAAGCGAATAAGGTTGTGGATCTCTTAGTTTTAATATTGAGCCGCAGTTAGTGCTAAGCGTAACGTCATTAAGGTTCTGGTATGACTCATCCACTCTAAGTACTGCCAAAACGGAATTGTAGTCGGTGATGCGATTGACCACGGTGCCTAAGTTTTTATCTTCATGTGAAATAAGTTTGTTTCCCGGCATAAAAGAACTAGAAGTGTCGGTTTCGCTAACAATATCAAGCAAATACATTCGTTGTTTAAGCTTGCCTAGATAGTGCATGCGTGCCACGATTTCTTGTCCGGTATAACAACCTTTTTTAAAATTGATGCCTCCTAAAACATCGAGGTTAATCATCTGCGGCACGAATAACTCGGTAGTCTCTGCGCTGATTTGAGGGACGCCCGTATCAATTAATGTTTGTGACCATGAGGAACCACTTTTCGCTTCGGGTGCTTGCTCAAAGTAGACGCGCAGCCGACTGCGATGGTAAGACAGTTCGTTATAGCCCTCACTCAAAGTTAGTCCTCCCAAAACACTCTCTGTTTGGCAGTCGTTAATAGCAACGCAGCTTGCGTCCTCCATGATTTCGATGACCACACGACTTCGCATGACATACATCCTAAGCCTTTTCACGATTGATTCAGTTAAGCTCTTGTGCAAAATTAAATAGGCCGAACCGTTGTTTGTCCAAAGGTTGAATAACGCTAATGCACGACCTTTGGGATTACAATAAGCACTGAGCTGCCATGCCTTGTCGGCAACTGTTATGTCGTTGGTAAGTTGTCCTTGAAGGAAGCTAAGTGCGTCATCGCCGCTCACTTTCAGAACACTCAAATGTGGTTGGATTTCCATGGTTTTGTAATTGTGAACAAACACAAGCGTGTGAAATATTAACTAAGCTCTATGCTAACATTGAGCTGTGATATGGAACTTATAAATCAATAAAATTTTATGAATTCAAAAAAAAATAGTTTGTCCTCAAACTCTGACACCCAAAAGAATAGAAAAGAAAGCGATCTAGCGTCCAAGGTGGATGAAGTTCTGGTAGATGGAGGGGCTCAAACTGAGAAAAAATCAAAAAAAATAGGGCAAGATTCATCAAGCAGTGTGGCTAAAGAATATAATGGTCCAAAAGGTTTAGAGCCAACTCGCTATGGAGACTGGGAGTCAAAAGGGCGTTGCCACGACTTTTAGAACCAAAGTTAAAGCAAAAGATTTAAATCAGATTATCGGTTAGTTAATTATTATCAAAGAAATGGGCTCTGTCTAAAATTCTTAGGACATTGTTTTTGAATAGAAATTGGTTTAAGTGTCGGTTAGAGCCCGATTTATTAGATTAGATGCCCGCATTTAGGGTAGAATGCAGAGCCACAGCAAGCCGCACTTTTCCAATACAAAGTGCGTTCAAAGCCTTATACAAACAATATTCTGCGAACGAGATCGTCGATATGCAAAAAGAGAGACCTTTATCTCCTCATCTATTGGTTTACAGACCGCAAATTACTACCATGCTTTCTATTTTGCATCGTGGTACTGGTGTATTTCTTTCATTAGGTAGTCCCTTATTAATTTTCTGGTTACTATGTTTAGCCTCAGGCCATGACGCTTACGAGCACTGGTTAGATGTGTCATCAATGCTTTTGGTGAAACTATTTATGCTGGCTTGGACATTCGCTGTGTTTTATCACTTGTCGAATGGCATCCGACATCTATTTTGGGATGTCGGCCAAGGTTACGAATTAGATACTTTATATAAGTCTGGCTATGCCGTTGTAGCAAGTGCTTTTATTTTAACCAGTATTACCGTTGTTATTGCAGCGAGCAAAGGAGTATTTGTATGAGTTTGCGTAGTCCTCTCTCGAAGGCTGTAGGCCTTGGAAGCGCCAAGCATGGTTTTTCGCACTGGTGGTGGCAACGAGTTACCGCGATAGCGCTTATTCCTTTGGTTATCTGGTTTGTTGTATCGGTATTAAGCATTGTTTCCGGTGGTCATGCGCAGGCTTCTGCATGGTTGAGCCAGCCGCTCAATGCGACCTTGATGTTGTTATTTGTGTTAACAGGTTTGTATCACGCTCAAACGGGGCTGCAAACGGTGATCGAGGATTATATTCACATTAAGTGGCTCAATTTATTGATGCTGTTACTTGTTAAATTTGCAGCAGTTGCAATGGCCTTGATGGCGATTATTTCTGTTCTTAAAATTTCTGTTGGAGTTTAGTCGTGAACGGCGATTATAAAATTGTAGATCATTCCTTTGATGTTGTAGTTGTTGGAGCTGGTGGGGCTGGTTTGCGCGCGACCTTTGGCATGGCGAGTGCTGGCCTTTCAACGGCTTGTCTCACTAAAGTTTTTCCAACCCGAAGTCATACCGTCGCTGCGCAGGGCGGAATGTCTGCTGCACTGGGCAATATGAGTGAAGATGATTGGCGCTTTCATATGTATGACACCGTAAAGGGGTCAGACTGGTTGGGTGATCAGGACGCAATTGAGTATATGTGTCGTAATGCGCCGGCTGCGGTGTATGAGCTAGAACATTACGGTGTGCCTTTCTCACGTACCGAAGAAGGTAAAATTTATCAACGTGCTTTTGGTGGTATGACCACACATTATGGTGAAGGCCAAGCGCTCCGAACATGTGCTGCGGCTGACCGAACAGGTCATGCGATTTTACATACTTTGTATCAGCAAGCCTTGAAGCATCAGGCTCAGTTTTTCATCGAATTTTTTGCCCTCGACTTAATTATGGAAGACGGTGAGTGTAAAGGCGTGATTGCTATCGACATGGCGACAGGTGTTATTCATCGCTATCGAGCTAAAAAGGTTGTATTAGCCACTGGTGGATACGGACGAGCGTACTTTTCATGTACGTCTGCGCACACTTGTACTGGTGATGGTAATGCCATGGTGCTGCGCGCTGGCTTGCCTTTGCAAGACATGGAATTTGTACAATTCCACCCGACCGGTATTTATGGTGCAGGTTGTCTGATTACCGAAGGCGCACGTGGCGAGGGTGGTTACTTAACCAATTCAGAAGGTGAGCGTTTTATGGAACGCTATGCCCCTAACGCTAAAGATCTTGCCTCACGCGATGTTGTTTCTCGTTCTATGACGGTAGAAATAAACGAGGGTCGTGGAGTAGGTGAAGATTCTGATCATATTTTTCTACACTTAGAACATCTAGGAGCTGATTTGCTAGATGAACGCTTACCAGGTATTTCTGAGTCCGCGCATATTTTTGCTGGGGTAGATGTAACCAAAGAACCCATTCCGGTATTGCCGACGGTGCATTACAACATGGGTGGTATTCCAACAAACTATCATGGTGAAGTGGTTACTCTTAAAGATGGCAACCCCGATTCGGTAGTGCCAGGTTTAATGGCGATTGGCGAGGCTGCTTGTGTGTCGGTACATGGGGCGAATCGATTAGGCTCAAACTCATTACTTGATTTGGTTGTGTTTGGTCGTGCCGCGGCGCTGCGTGCAAAAGATACCATTGACCCATCGTCTCCAATTCCATCGATTAAAGATACCGCTGGTCAAGAAACATTAGAAAGGCTTGATAAACTGCGTTATTCAGATGGCAGCCGTGGTACGGCTGAAATTCGACTCGAAATGCAACGCACTATGCAAGCGCATTGTGCGGTTTTTCGTACCGGCGAATCAATGAATCAAGGGGTCGAGAAAATGGCCGCTACATCAAGCACGTTTAGTGATGTTAAGACTACTGACCGTGGATTGATTTGGAATACTGATTTAATCGAAACACTAGAACTAGAGAACCTATTGTCGCAAGCCGTAGTAACGATGAATTCAGCGGCCAATCGAGATGAATCTCGCGGTGCGCATGCACGTGATGACATTGAAGACCGTGACGATGACAATTGGATGAAGCACACTTTAATGTGGGCTGATGATAAGAATCAAACTAAGATTGATTATCGTCCTGTGCACTCGTACACAATGACAGATGACATTGAGTACATTAAACCTAAGCCGCGCGTTTATTAGAATCGCGGTTAAGATGACCTAAATAGAACCGTTGCACTTGCAAGACATAAGCTTAAATAAAGTTTGGATAGAGCGAAATAGATATGGCTACATTTACACTACCAAAAAATTCTAAAGTAAAACAAGGTAAGCACTTTGCTGCTGCTGATAGCGCCAAAAATGTACGCACATTTAGCGTTTACCGATGGTCGCCAGATGATGACCAGAACCCGCACATAGATTCTTATGATGTTGATATGGATACCTGTGGGCCGATGGTGCTTGATGCCTTACTTAAAATTAAAAACGAAATTGACCCAACCTTAACTTTTCGCCGTTCTTGCCGAGAAGGTATTTGTGGTTCATGTGCTATGAACATTGATGGCACCAACACTCTAGCGTGTACAAAGTCGATTGCTGAGTGTGCAGGTGGCGAAAAAGACGTTAAGGTTTATCCATTACCACATATGTCAGTGGTTAAAGATCTCGTGCCTGATATGACGCATTTTTACGCGCAATACGCGTCTGTCGAGCCATGGTTGAAAACTAAAACTCCAGTATCACAATCGGCTGAGCGTTTGCAGTCTAAAGAAGACCGCGAAAAATTAGACGGTTTATATGAGTGTATATTGTGTGCTTGTTGTTCAACTTCATGCCCGAGTTATTGGTGGAATAGTGATAAATACTTAGGCCCTGCTATTTTATTGCAATCGTATAGATGGCTAGCGGATAGTCGTGACGAAGCCAAAGGAGAGCGTTTAGAGGCTCTAGAAGATCCATTTAAACTATATCGTTGTCATACCATAATGAACTGCACTAATACGTGTCCCAAAGGTTTAAACCCAGGTAAGGCGATTGGTGAAATTAAGAAAATGATTGCAGAACGCTCAATCTAGAGTGCCCAATTCGGCTGATACTACGACATTGTTGGATCCTAAACAATTAGTGTGGCGTTGTCGTCGAGGTATACGGGAATTAGATGTTCTGTTTGGTCGGTTTTTAGAAGAGCAGTATCCTAGTTTAGAGCTATCACAAAAAGCGGACTTTCAACGCTTGTTAGAGGTTCAAGATCCAATCATCATGGATTGGTTGTTTGCTAAGGCCGATCCGTCCGACTTGGGGCTGCGAGAGACTATTGTTCGCTTGCGAGAATTATCAGGTTTGGCTTGAAGCCTTATCGCTTTGAGCGTTGAAATTTATTTTCATTGGGCTAGGGAGCAGCCGCAACCGCATTCTATATTATCAATGCTGATTGCAAGTCGTCACAATGCTGCCTCGCTTTTAAATTTTTGCAAATATTTTTCTTCAGCAAAAGTTTCAATAATTAAATTTGTTAGCCACTGATGGAGCGGCGAGTTTTGCGTTCTGACGTGCTGAACTAAGGATAGAGCATCGATTTTTATATCGATCAACCCGATCAACTTTTTTTGTACGAAATGATCATGTACCAAGCTCGATTCTTTTAATCGGTCTGAGGCGATCAATAACATGTCAGTGCTCAATAATGTTTCTAAGCACATCACTAAGTTAGTGGTTAGAAAGGGCACTTTTGACAGGATCCCAAACGATGAAAATAGTTTTTTCAAATCCTCTCGTGTTGATTCAAAGTTCGGAAAATACATCGCCATGTGTTGAAACTCTTGACGCTGCTCAATTGTAATTTCTTCTTGTTGTGCAAGAGGGTGGTCTTTGCGCATATAAATTGCGGGGCGAATGTCGATGAGCTTGTGGGTAACGAGGTCGTCGCTAAATTTATTTTTAGCTACGATTGCGAAGTCTAAATTGCCTGAGCGAAGTCGCTCTTCCCAGCGCCGATCAATGTTCTGATTCGCCAACAAAAGCTCGGGAGCCTCTTGGCGTAAACGGTTAAGAAAGGCGGGCATACCTACGCTGGCGGTTGCTCCTAGGGTGGCGACAGAAATCGTTGCGGAACTATTGCTTGGGTCAAACTCTGTATTGCTTACCATTAGGTCGGTAAGTGCACTCAGAATTTTATCGACGGGTTTTTCGAGTTCGAGAGTTTTTGGCGTTGGAATTAAGCCATGAGATGAGCGAATAAATAACTCATCTTCTAATAAATTACGCAGCCGATTAAGCGTTTTGCTCATCGCTGGCTGAGTCACGAATAAGCGTTCAGCTGCGCGTGTCACATTTTTTTCCTGAATTAGCACTTGTAGTGCAACCAGTAAGTTTAAATCGATACGCGACAAAGGGTCTTGCATAATTTGATCCTAGTTTAGCTATCTACCATTCCGGTACTGAACGATGGCCGACAAAGTTATTGGGAGTGAGAATTGTGTCCGCCGGATAGTCATTGGTCTCAGGATAGTCGAGAGTATAGTGCAGGCCGCGGCTTTCTTTGCGAGTCAGGGCGCACTCTATGGTTAGCTCGGCAATCGTCGCTAAGTTCCTTAGTTCAATTAGGTCGTTGTTAACCCGGAAGTTTCCATAGTATTCAATAATTTCTTCTTGCAGTAAGGCAACTCTGTTACGCGCTCGTTCAAGACGTTTATTGGTTCTCACTATGCCAACGTAATCCCACATAAAGCGACGTACTTCATCCCAGTTGTGTGACACAACAATTTGCTCATCGGGATCCACCACGCGACTTTCGTCCCATTGTGGAAGTTCAACCGGTGATTCTTGGCTTCTTTGTATACGTTGTTCAATATCTTTGGCTGCTTCGTCTGCGATTACTAAGCACTCAAGTAAGGAATTACTGGCAAGTCGGTTTGCTCCATGAAGTCCAGTACAGCTGCTTTCACCTACGGCATATAGGCGTTTTAGATCGGTGCGCCCGCACAAGTCTGTGACTATTCCGCCGCACGTATAGTGCGCGGCCGGGACGACAGGTATGGCTTGTTCGGTTAAATCATAGCCAAACTCAGCACAGCTCGCAGCGATGTTCGGAAAATGATCAAGAATAAACTCTTTGTCTTTGTGGCTTATGTCTAGGAAGACCGAATCAAAACCTCCCTTTTTCATTTCATAATCGATCGCTCGAGCAACAATATCTCTTGGAGCTAGTTCTTTTTGCTCGTGATGCTGATCCATAAATCGTGAACCGTCAGGCAATTTGAGCAAGCCGCCTTCGCCGCGCACGGCCTCAGAAACTAGTGAGCCTTTAGCATAAGGGTGGTAAAGGCAAGTGGGGTGAAATTGTACAAATTCCATATTCGCAATACGGCAACCAGAACGCCAAGCCATGGCTATTCCATCACCGGTCGAAGTATCGGGATTGGTCGTGTACAAATAGGCTTTAGAAGCGCCGCCTGTCGATAGAACGATTGCGTCAGCGCCGAATGTTTTTACCTTGCCAGTTTTCTTATCGAGAACGTAGGCGCCATAACAGCGATGACCTTGGTGTTCCTTTAAGTGGCGCGATGTAATTACGTCGATGGCGATGTGATGATCTAAAATCTCAATATTTTTCTGTTTCCGCACATGTTGTTCTAAAGTGGTTTCAACTTCACGGCCAGTGGCATCTTTTGCGTGTATCACTCGACGGTGAGAGTGTCCGCCTTCTTTAGTTAAATGATATTGAGAATCTTGTCCGTCGTATTCGTCGCCTTCGACTAAGGTGAATTTAACACCTTTATCGATAAGCCAATTTATTGCACTTGGCGCACCTTCTACGACTTTTCGCACCGCCGAATCTTTGCAAAGTTCTGCCCCTGCGATGTGTGTGTCATTGATATGTGCCTCAAAGTCATCATCACTATCGAGTGCCGCCGCGATTCCCCCTTGAGCATAAAGACTTGAGCCTTCGGTTAACTCGGATTTGGCAAGCAAGGTGATGTTGATATCTAGTTTGCTGAGGCGTAATGCGGTGCTCAAACCGGCCGCTCCACCGCCGATGATTAATACCTCAGAATAGTGTGTGCTCATTATGTTGTTTGACTTATGACAAAATGTTTAATGATTATAACCTATGAGTCTGATTGTCGCTAAAAGCAGTCATATAATGCTTAGTCTTCAAGCTTGGGGTTTGCTAGAATCCAACCTTTATTAGCGATAGGCTTATTATGGTGATGTTTACGCAGTTTAGACTGTATTCATTGATCTTAAGCCAAATCATACCGACCTTCAGCGGCACCGATGGCCCATCAACTTTCCAAGATTCGTAATTTTTCGATTATTGCGCACATTGACCATGGTAAATCGACCTTGGCCGATCGTTTTATTCAAACTTGTGATGGTTTAACGGATCGTGAAATGGAAAACCAAGTGCTTGATTCAATGGATATTGAAAGAGAGCGTGGGATCACCATCAAAGCTCAGAGTGTGGCACTTAATTATACGGCTAAGGACGGAGAGACGTATCAGCTGAATATGATCGATACGCCAGGTCATGTCGACTTTTCTTATGAGGTTTCTCGTTCTTTAACAGCTTGCGAAGGTGCTTTGTTAGTGGTTGATGCCTCACAGGGCGTTGAAGCGCAAACGGTAGCTAATTGTTATACTGCTGTTGATCTTGGTTTGGAAGTATTGCCTTGTTTAAATAAAATAGATTTACCGGCCGCTGATGTAGACCGCGTTGCTGCTGAAATTGAAGATGTGATTGGTATCGATTGTTCTGGTGCGCTTCATGTTAGTGCAAAAAGCGGCATTGGTATCGAAGACTTATTAGAGCAAATTGTTAGCGAGATGCCGCCGCCAGAAGGTGAAATTGATGCGCCGCCGCAGGCGCTTATCATGGATTCATGGTTTGATAACTATTTAGGTACGGTATCACTCGTACGTATTATTCAGGGTACAATTAAAAAACGTGATCGTATTAAAATGATGTCGTCTGGCATTGAATATAATGTTGAGGATTTAGGCGTATTTACTCCTAAACGGCATCCCAAGAATGAATTATTGGTTGGTGAAGTAGGGTATTTAATATCCGGTGTTAAAGATATTAGTGGTGCTAAAGTAGGTGACACCATCACTTTGGCAAAACATGGAGTTGATACCCCTTTAGATGGCTTTAAAGAAGTGCAGCCGCGAGTGTTTGCAGGGTTGTATCCAATAAATTCGGCGGATTACGATTCATTTAGAGATGCGCTCGGCAAGCTCAGTTTGAACGATGCTTCATTGGTATATGAACCTGAAGTATCGGACGCACTGGGCTTGGGTTTTCGTTGTGGTTTTCTTGGCATGCTGCACATGGAGATTATTCAAGAGCGGCTTGAGCGCGAATATGACATGGATCTTATTACCACTGCTCCGACTGTGGTTTATCAGGTCTTGCTTAAAAATGGTGAAGTGCTTGAGGTAGATAACCCCTCGGCTTTGCCTGATTTATCGCAAGTTGAAGAAGTGCGTGAGCCGATTATTGATGCCAATATGCTCATGCCGGAAGAATACATTGGCGCGGTCATGACTTTATGTATTGAAAAACGTGGAATACAAAAAAATATACAGTATTTAGGGCGCCAAGTGATGCTTCACTTTGAGTTACCACTCAATGAGGTTGTGATGGACTTCTTTGATCGATTAAAATCGGTGAGTCGCGGTTATGCCTCGCTTGATTATGATGTTAAGGAAGTTCGAGTGAGTGATATGGTTAAGGTCGATGTTTTGATTAATGGCGATCCAGTCGACCCATTAGCGATTCTAGTTCATCGGGAACAGTCAGTGTATCGTGGTAGAGAGCTAGTAAAGCGTATGCGAGAATTAATACCTAGGCAGATGTTTGATGTGGCTATACAAGCCGCAATTGGTTCTAAGATAATTGCACGTGAGACCGTAAAAGCTTTGCGTAAAAATGTTACGGCTAAGTGTTATGGCGGCGATATTTCGCGAAAACGCAAACTATTGGAAAAACAAAAAGAAGGTAAAAAACGCATGAAGCAAATTGGTTCCGTGGAAATTCCTCAAGAAGCATTTCTTGCGGTTCTTAAAACGCAAAGCGACTAACAGAAAACCGAAGAGAAACATCGAATGTTCATGATAATTCTATTTACTGCTGTTTGTGTTTGTCTTGCAGTTGTACTGTGGGCAAAATTTTTTGCTCCACAACTAGCTCAACGCGACACTATACCTTGGTATCTCGATTATTCGCGTTCATTTCTTCCTGTATTGTTGTTGGTTTTTGTATTGCGAGGTTTTATAGCTGAGCCATTTCGCATACCTTCTGGCTCTATGTTGCCGACCCTTGAGCTTAAAGACTTTATTTTGGTCAATAAGTTTACCTATGGTATCCGTTTGCCGATTATTCATACCAAAATATTCAATATTAAAGAACCCGAGCGTGGCGACGTTGTGGTATTTCGTTATCCGCCAAAACCGAGTGATAATTACATAAAGCGTTTGATCGGTTTACCCGGCGATGAAGTGCTTTATAGTAATAAGCGTCTTTATGTGAATGGAAAAGAAGTTCAAATAAATCCAATGCAAGATTATACTCAGGAAGGAGAAACAAATGCGCAATCGCGCTTTGAATCGCAATTGCCGAGTTCGGATGGAAGCAGTGCAGTGAAATTTTCAATTTTGCACGATAAAGGGCGAACTGGCGGTTCAAATCAGCGTTTTTTAGTGCCAGAAGGACATTACTTTATGATGGGCGACAATCGAGACCACAGCGCAGATAGCCGTTCTTGGGGCTTTGTGCCGGATAAAAATATTGTTGGTCGAGCTTTCTTTATTTGGATGAGTTTTGGTACAGAAGACGGTAATGGGCCTGATTTTGAGAGAATTGGTACAAGCATTACCGCTGAAACAGTGGACTTAGGCGTAAATTAAGTTACATTGTCATTTTATTTTGAGATAACTAGCTATAGATAGCTTTGGTAGAGTCAAATGCAAATTAAAACTAATAATGCAAAAACAGCAGCGGGTTTCAAAAATATCAATCGTCAAGGTGGCTGGACGTTTTGGAGTTTAACGCTCACGCTAGCGGTCATCATGTTTTTCGCTTACGTTATTATCCAGTTGATACCAGTGTATAGCGCTAATGGTAATGTGGTCAATGCGATGGAGCTTAGTGTCAAAGATGTGGATTTACAAGGCGTGACACGGCGAGAAATTATTCGCAAGCTTGACGACCAGCTGTACCTTGACGGTAGTCATGAGTTGTTGAACTACAAAGAAGATATTGCGATTAGTCGAAATAAAGAAAAGGTTGTTCTTCAGGCTAATTATCAACGTAAGATTCCGATGTTTTTTAATATTAAAATTTTGGTAGAGTTTACGCCTGAAATCGAGTGTACGCTTGACGGTCAATGTACGACCAAAGAGAATATCCTCTAACAAAAAATTATTAGGCCATGTTGGAACCAAAGAAAGCAACTGCTTTGATGGGGTTACTCGGCCATCAATTTTCGGATCAAAAGTTATTAAGTCTAGCCTTAACGCATCGTAGCAAAGGCGCGTCTAACTACGAAAGACTGGAGTTTCTTGGCGATAGTATTCTAGGCTTTGTCGTGGCTGATTGGCTCTATAAAAATTTCCCAAAACTGGCAGAAGGGCGGCTTAGTAGAATGCGCTCGAGTTTAGTGCGCAAAACCACATTAGCACGAGTTGCTCGTGATTTAGGCCTGCCTGATTTTTTATTACTGGGTGAAGGTGAGTTAAAAAGTGGGGGGTTCAATCGGGATTCCATACTTTCAGATAGTGTGGAGAGTTTGATAGGAGCGCTTTATCTTGATGCTGGGCTTGCAGTTGCTGAAGGTTTTATTCATGCTCGTTTTGAGCCTTATATGCAAGAAGTCTCCGGTCAGAGTTCATATAAAGATGCGAAAAGTAGTTTACAAGAATTAATGCAAAAGTATGGGTTCGATTTGCCGACCTATGAAATTTTAGATGTTAGCGGAGAACAGCACGAACAGGTGTTTACGGTTCGTTGTTCACTACAGCAGCTTGGTTTGGAATCTAAATCGGTCGATCTTTCTCGACGAACGGCGGAGCAGGCTGCCGCGAACACGATACTTAATGAACTCGCTGCACTCGACCTACATCACTTACGAAAAACCTTATGACCGACAATTTTAAATTTGGCTTCGTTACTATTATTGGCAAGCCTAATGTTGGTAAGTCGACGTTAATGAATCGCTTAATTGGCCATAAGGTTAGTATTACCTCTAAGCGACCACAAACTACACGTCATCGGATCTTAGGCATTCATACTGATCAGCAAAAACAAGTTGTTTTTGTTGATACCCCAGGTATTCATTCGACCAGTCGGAAATCCAATCGTAAAACGATTAATAAAGTGATCAACAAAACAGCAATCAGCAGTATTGATGGCGTGGATGTTGTTTGCTTGATGATCACTGCCAGTGGGTGGACTGATGATGATAAACGCGTGCTGCGTTCAATCGAGAATGTAAATACACCGGTGGTATTAGTGATTAATAAATTGGACCTACTTAAGTCGGTGAACGACTTGTTACCACTGATCGAACAATCGAGTCGTTTATTTGATTTTTCTGACATTGTGCCGACCAGCGCACTTGGTAGAAAGAAGGGCGATAATGTTGATCATCTTATGGAGGTGTTGTCTAAGCATTTGCCGAGCCAAGCAGCGGGTTTTGACGAAGATCAGATCACCGATAGAAGCTTTCGTTTTCTGGTTTCTGAACTTGTACGAGAGCAGTTATTTCGTAGACTTGGAGACGAATTGCCTTATGCGACGGCCGTAGTAGTGACGCAATTTAAAATGGATGAAACACCTGTCCATCTGAGTGCTGATATATGGGTCGAGAAAACCAGCCATAAAGCCATGGTAATAGGAAAGGGCGGTGAATCGCTGAAGGCTATTGGTACAGCCGCTCGCAAAAACTGTGAGGAACTGCTTGAGAAAAAAGTGTTCTTAGAATTGTTCGTTAAGGTACGTTCGGGTTGGTCTGACAACGCTAGAGACCTTTATAGTCTAGGATACGACGAGCAATAGAGTACTATGCGAGTATTGCAGCAACCCGCTTATGTGTTGATCAATCGTCCTTATAGTGAAACCTCATGGATTGTAGAGGTGTTTACACGCGATTATGGGCGTTTTTCAGTAATGGCTAAAGGCGCAAGGCGTTTGAAGTCCAAACTGAGAGGTTCATTAATCGCATTCCAGCCATTACTTATTAGTTGGATTGGTAAAGGTGAGCTACCAACGCTGACTGATGCCGAGATAGATAGATCCGAATTTTCATTTATTGAAAATCAGTTATGCGGTGATGCCTTGGTGTGCGGGTTCTATTGTAATGAACTAATTATGAAACTCTTACACCGACACGACCGGCATCAATCACTTTTCGTAAGCTATCATCGCACGTTAATGAGCTTATCTAGAGCTCAAAAACGTCGCGACACTAGTCGAGTCTTGCGCGAGTTTGAACAAAGTGTCATAGCTGAATCAGGTTATGCTGTTGACTTTAATCGGCAGGCCGATCAGGGTGAAAAAATAGATGCAAATGGCTTATATCGATTCTATGCAGGGCGCGGTTTTATAGCGCAAACTCGCCCAGACTCCTACACTATTAGCGGACGAATTGTATTGGCGTTAAGTGAACAACCACCGAACGACTTAAGCGCACAAGAGGATTCTCAAGCTAGGGATTTAATGCGGCTAATATTGACGAGTACCATGAACCGTGGGGATATAATAAGCCGTTCCTTGTTTTTCCCACGCGCTGCGAGCGCTCTCGAAACTCCGCTGGTACCAAAAAATGTCTGACCATGAAAAAATAATGTTAGGTGTGAACGTTGACCATATTGCAACGATCAGACAAGCTCGAGGTGTAGAGTATCCAGACCCAACACAGGCTGCCGATATTGCCCGCAAAGCTGGTGCGGATGGCATTACTGTACATTTGCGTGAAGACCGACGGCATATACAAGACTTTGACGTTTTTAACGTCAAGAAAAGTGTCCCTCTGCCATTGAACTTTGAAATGGCGGCGACACCTGAGATGATCAAAATAGCGCATAAAGTTAAGCCGTATGAATGTTGTTTAGTCCCCGAAAAAAGACAAGAACTAACCACTGAAGGCGGCCTGCAAGTGGCCGGTCAAATGCAAACTTTAGAAAAGATGGTTGGTGATCTGCAAGAAAGAGGTATATTAGTTTCCTTATTTATCGACCCGGATGAAAAACAAATTACTGCGAGTAAAGAACTCAATGTTGATATTGTAGAGCTGCACACGGGTCGCTATGCTGACTGCGATGCTTCTGAGCGCGCTCAAGAGTTGCTTCGTATACAAAATGCCGCCCACTTTGCTCATGCTTTAGGTTTGCAAGTAAATGCTGGGCATGGTTTACATTATCAAAATGTGCAAGCGATCGCGGCGATACCTGAATTAGTTTGTCTTAATATAGGGCATGCTATTGTTTCCCGCGCTGTTATGACAGGCCTGCACGAAGCGGTGTTTACTATGAAAACAATTATTAATGATGCACGCTTAGGTACGTCGACTGCTTAGAAAAACTCAGGGAAATGTATAAAAGAGAGACAGAAACTCGCGTGAATTTATTTAATGGCGTCTTATACCTCTTAAACTCTATCTATATCTGTTTTTTATAGAGTTTATAAAGGCGAATCACTTTTTTAACATAGTTTTGTGTTTCGTCGAATGGTGGCACACCATTGTATTTCGATACTGCGCCAGCGCCAGCGTTATACGCGGCTAAAGCGAGTTTCTTGTCACTGCCATAACGATCCATTAAGTCTTTTAGATGTTGTACACCAACTTCAATGTTTTTATTGGCGTTAAAGTGATCTTGATTCAGTTGATAACCCGCAGCTGTTGAAGGTAGCAGCTGCATTAAGCCGAGCGCGCCCGCGCTGGAAACAGCGAATCGATCAAATGCCGATTCAATATGCACTACCGCTTTTATGAAGCTCGGTTCTAAATCATACTTCAAGGCGGTATTAACGATTAACGAATCATATTGAGATTGAATTGGTTTAGCGTAATAGGGCCGACTGCTTGAACTAGAGCCATAAGGTTTGGTGTTGTAACTGCGTTTTAATCGATAACCTTTTTTATTGATTTTACTATCTGTGATTAGGCTACTGCCGCTGGGTGTTTTGTAGACATAGACGCGAGCCTGTGCGGCAAGACTAAAGCTGCCGGAAAGAACTAGGCTAATCATAATTATTTTAAGCACGGCCAAAACATAAGATTGTTGCTGTCGCTTACGTTTGTCACGTTGACCAACAATGCGGTGCTTAGAATAATTTAATTTTGTTTGACAGGATAGACTCTTCATAACGGTCTAATTTTACCTCAAAGTCGTAGTACAAAAACTAAAATCTAACGATGATGTGATATATTTATACATTGTTTATTAATTCATCGTTTGGTTTAGGGTTGTTATTATGCCTTCGTTTGATGTTGTTTCCGAAATTGATCGCCCAGAGCTCAGTAATGCCTTACATCAGGCTAATAAAGAATTGAGTACTAGGTTCGATTTTAAAGGTACTGACGCGCGCGTGGAATTATCTGATACAGCGTTAACGGTGTTTGCAGACAATGATTTTCAGGTCAAGCAAGCGGTTGATGTGTTGTGCCAAAAATTGGCCAAAAGGTCGGTTGATTTGGGCTGTCTTCATTATCGTGAGATTGAAGAGATTGGTGCAAGTAAGGCAAAGCAGGTGATTGACCTTAAAGAAGGTATAGACTCTAATTTAGGTCGTAAGCTAGTAAAGCAAATTAAAGATAAAAAGCTAAAAGTCCAAACCGCAATTCAAGGTAATCAGCTACGAGTTACGGGTAAGAAACGTGATGACTTACAACAGGTAATGACATTTTTACGGGAATCAGATGTAGGAATTCCCTTACAATTTAACAATTTACGAGACTAGCCTCTGTTAGTCTGTGAACGCATTCAGATGATTGAGATTTATAATATGAAACGTTTTTACATTATCTTAAGTATTGTTCTAAGCGGCCTTATCGCAGCTAACTCGCTTGTTCAGGCACAAACTGACGATCAGGACATTGCTCGTGTACGAGCCGAACTCGTAAAGATGATTCCGGTTGCACAGGATTCTGAGATTATAGCTTCAGATGTTGAAGGTGTTTATCAAATTGAGATTCAGGGGAATTATGCTTATGCCTATGTGTCAGGTGATCATGTTCTGATCGGGGATTTATTGAACACTAAGGAGCTAGTCAATGTTGGCGATGTTGCACAATCGGGCCGCATGGCGCAACTTATTGCTGAAGTGCCGGAAGACAAAATGATTGTTTTTGGGCCAGAAAAGCCAAAGCGCTATGTGACTGTGTTTACCGATATTGATTGTGGCTATTGCCGCAAATTACATAACGAGGTTGCTGACTTAACTGCTGCTGGTATTCAAGTGAGATACCTTGCGTTTCCGCGCGCGGGCATTGGTTCAGAGAGTCATAAAAAATACGTATCGGTATGGTGTAATAATGATCAACAGTCATCGTTAACCGCAGCCAAAAATGGAAAGTCGGTGCCTGACGCGAGTTGTGATAACCCAGTGAGTGATACTTATGCATTGGGGCAAAAAGTTGGTGTACGTGGCACACCAACCATCATCTTTGACGATGGCACTGTTACACCAGGATATTTGCCGAGTAATGTTTTAATCGAACGTCTAGGTTTAAAAAGTTAAGTTTTGATAAGAAAAATGACATTGATAGAAATAAAAAAGGAGCCCTAAGGCTCCTTTTTTATTATCTTTTAGAAAAATTTTAGCGTTCAAGTAATTCTAGTTTACCGCTTTTTTCAGCCCATTCATCGGCGTCTTCTAAGGCGTCTTTCTTCTCTGTAATGACTGGCCATAAAGCAGATAACTCAGTATTAAGTTCAATGTAATGCTCTTCGTCGGGCGACAAGTCGTCGTCAGCGACAATCGCATTTACTGGACACTCAGGTTCACACAAACTGCAGTCAATGCATTCTTCAGGATCAATTACTAAAAAGTTAGGCCCTTCATGGAAGCAATCTACAGGGCATACTTCTACGCAATCAGTGTATTTACACTTAATGCACTCTTCTTTTACAACATAGGTCATTAGGTTCTCCGTACAAACCGGCTCGTGCCAGCGGCGTATTTTATGAGTATCAATCGTTTAAGGCAATGCGCAGTTTGCTATTTCATGATTGATTTTAATTTGTAGATTAACTGTAAAGCTTCGCGTGCGGAAAGGTCGTCGGGATCAAGTGCCTTGAGAGCGTCTTCAAGGTCGTTTTGTGTTTTTTCAAGTGCCTGATCTTCTTGTGCCTTGGTTTCCGCAAAAGCAAAAGCCGTTTGTGGTGACGAATCAATATTTGATCGCTCTAATTGTTTTAGCTTAGCGCGTGCCGCGCTCAGTACATCTTCAGGTAAACCGGCAAGGCGAGCTACTTGAATACCATAGCTTTGATTAGCTGGGCCTTTTTTTAAGTGGTACATGAAAACAATGTCCTGACCATGTTCTACTGCGTCAAGATGAACATTGCGTAGCGATTCTAAGCTGTCGGCGAGCTCGGTAATTTCGAAATAGTGTGTGGCGAATAAGCTGAACGCTCGTACTCGTTTTGCTAGATCAATAGCGCACGCCCATGCCAGTGAAAGACCATCATAAGTGCTTGTGCCCCTTCCAATTTCATCAACCAGCACTAGGCTGTTGGGCGTTGCATTGCGCAATATGTTAGCCATTTCAGTCATCTCAACCATAAAAGTAGAGCGCCCGCCCGCGAGATCATCCGCGGCTCCAATACGGGTAAAAATTCGATCAATTGGTCCGATCGTGGCTTC
This sequence comes from uncultured Gammaproteobacteria bacterium, assembly GCA_964434375.1. Classification (GTDB taxonomy): domain Bacteria; phylum Pseudomonadota; class Gammaproteobacteria; order Arenicellales; family Arenicellaceae; genus Arenicella. The sequence goes on from CAYSUU010000003.1 coordinate 185,004, forward strand.
ATCCGCAGGTACATAACTGCCGCTATAGGCTAGTAAGGTAATCAAGGCGCACTGGCGCATATAAGTACTTTTTCCGCCCATATTTGGCCCGGTGATCACATACATGCGGGAACTATCGTCGAACATTAAATCGTTCGCAATAAACGGTTTTGATTGATTGTCTTCCACCACAGGATGGCGACCAGCTTTGATTTGTACCCCGGCCTGTTTTACCAGCTTAGGCTTACAAAAGTTCAGGCTAACCGCCCGTTCGGCAAAATTTGCTATTACATCTATTTGAGCCAGTGCTCGAGCCATCTCCTGCAATATCCCCACTGAAGACTGCAGTGAGTCGATCACTTGTTGATACAGAGCTTTCTCGCGTGCCAATGCTTTTTCACGCGCGCTTAGAACTTTGTCTTCGTATTCTTTAAGTTCCTCGGTAATATAACGTTCTGCATTTTTTAGCGTTTGACGGCGGATATAGGTGTCAGGAACGGAGCCTGCTTGCGCTTTACTGGTTTCAATATAAAAGCCATGCACACGGTTGTACTTTACTTTTAGTGTGGCGATACCAGTGGCATCTCGCTCGCGTTGTTCGAGTTCTAATAAGAATGCGCCAGTATCTTTACTTAACTTATGTAGTTCGCCGAATTCAGCGTCAAATTCAGGGCGAATCACACCGCCTTCACGAATTACCGCGGCAGGCTCATCTAAAATAGCGCTTTCAAGTAATTTGTATATTTCTTCAAATGGCCCAAGCTTTTCACGCAAAGCTTGAATAATCCGGTTGTCGCTGGTTTCAAGATCGTTTTGTAGGCCGGGCAGTTGTGATAAAGCCAAACGCAAGCGAACTAAATCTCGCGGACGCGCGCTTGTTAATGCTATACGGCTGAGTATTCGTTCAATATCGCCGCATTGTGATAGCGTTTTATGAATCTTTTTTTGTGGTAAATAATGAATGAATTCGTCTACGGCGAGCTGTCGTTGACTTAGCTCGCTGTGGTCGCTGATAGGGCCATGTAACCATCTGCGTAATAATCTCGCTCCCATCGGGTTGGCGCAGCGATCCATTAGCGTCACTAGCGTATGTTCGCGCCCCCCAGTTAAATTGGTTTCTATCTCCAGATTTTGCCGACTGGCAGCATCAATAATTAAATAGTCACTCTTTTGGCTAACTTTGAAGTCGGTAATATGCGGCACCGTGTCGTATTGCATATCTTTGGTGTACTGCAATAGGGCGCCGGCCGCACTCACCGCAATAGGGAAATCTTGACAACCATAAGCCACTAATGTTTTTGTTTGAAACTGCTTGCAAAGAAGTTCTTGCGCGACCTCAAAGTCAAAATACCAGCTTGGAACTATACTCTGAGCACCGCTAAAGCTTAAATCGAGTGAGTCTTCTTGTTGATCGCAAAGCAGTAATTCTGTCGGTTGCAGTCGCTCGAGCTCAGCTTCTAACTGTTCAAGCGAATCGAGTTGTTGGGCTGAGAAATTGCCTAGCGACAACTCTAGGGTCGCAATCGCGAAGCCGTTTTCATGCTGGTAGGCGGCGGCGAGTAGGTTGTCGCGTCGCTCTTCTAATAAACTGTCTTCAGTGAGCGTGCCAGGAGTGATCACTCGAACCACTTTTCGCTCTACGGGACCCTTGCTGGTTGCAGGATCACCGATTTGTTCGGCTATGGCCACTGAACGCCCTTGTTTTACCAATTTTGCTAGGTATTGATCGACGCTGTGAAACGGTATTCCTGCCATAGGAATAGCATTTCCGCCTGATTTGCCGCGCGCGGTTAAAGTAATGTCTAGTAATTTTGAGGCGGATTTGGCGTCATCGTAAAACAGTTCGTAGAAGTCACCCATGCGATAAAAAACGAGTATCGAAGGATACTCGTTTTTTATTTTTAGATACTGCTGCATCATTGGGGTATGTTGCTGAGTGTTCATGTCTCTAATTTAGAACCGTGCGAATGATGCAAAATGATTGAAAATAAATCATTACCTAAGCCAACTTATTTAATGCCGTTGATCATAAAGCTGAGTTTTTCATGGACTTTGGGAGTGCCGATGATGAAGGTATTGTTATCATGGCTTATCAATCCTCCCGCCTCCTGAATAATAAGGCTGCCTATTGGTGCGGTCCAAGGGCTCACGTCGAGGCTCCAATATCCGTCATAACGGCCTGAAGCTACGAACGCCATATCTAATAAGCTGGCGTTATTCTGGTGAATGTCTTGTGCACGCGGGAGTAATTGCGCATAGGACTTTAACCATTGCTTAGTCGCTTCTTTGTTGGTATTCGGGACTGCGGTGCAAAACAAGCTGTCGCGCAAGCGAGAATTCTGCGAAACGCGGATTCTACGGCCATCGAGCTGCGCGCCACCGCCCTTGCGCGCACTGAACAACTCGTTGCGAAAGGGGTCATAAATAACTGAGGCGATGGGTGAGGATTCATGCAATAAGGCAATGCCTATGGCACATTGCGGGTGACCATGTAAAAAATTATGTGTTCCGCTTAAGGGGTTGATTAACCAGGTGTACTCGCTTTCGCGTTCGGTTTCACCGGATTCGCGCGCCATAAGATTAAACTCGGCGTAAGCCTGTTCAAGACCCTCGATAATCATTTGTTCTGTCTGAATATCAACGTCGCTGACAAGACTGCGACGGTGATTGTTGCCTGCTCGTTCACGTACTTCAATACGATCAAGCTTGCTAATTTGTTGAGTCAAAAATTTACCGGCTTCGATAGCAACATTCATTGCTACGTTTAATGCGCCGGCACTAATGTTGGCGCTAGGAGTGGTGCTCATTGTGAGTCCCATTTGTAAGAAAATACTGGGTGAATTGTAGCGGTGCTATCACCATAATAAAAGAAACATTCTACGATCTTGCAAGCCTGCGTTACACTCTGGCAAATTAGAGTTGTGACTCGTAAGTTATTGGCTTTTTTCATTGTTGATTAGGCGTGATACTTGCTTACATGAAAGTAAATAAGATTTTTTGGTAAAATGAGTTTAGCAAGCATACAAGTCGTTTTAGTTGAACCTACTCACCCAGGTAATATCGGAGCCGTAGCTCGAGCTATGAAAACCATGGGTTTGCATAGCTTGCATCTAATCAAGCCAAAAAAATTTCCACATTACGAGGCCAGTAAGCGCGCGGCTGGCGGTGAGAGCGTGCTTGATTCAGCGCAAGTGTTTGAGAGTCTGTCTGATTCTTTGTCTGACTGTACGCTAGTACTTGGAACCTCGGTTCGTGATCGGGAAATTAGTTGGCCGACGTATGACCCAAAAGCCTGTGCTGAGATGGTGCGCCACCACTTGGATCAGTTTGGTGAGGGTGGCGACGCCCGCGTAGCCATTGTCTTTGGGCGAGAGAGTAGTGGTTTGTCTAACGCTGAATTACAATTATGTCAGGCTCAAGTTCGCATAGACGCTAATCCTGAGTACTGCTCCTTAAACTTGGCGGCGGCGGTACAAATTATTGCTTATGAGTTTCGTGTTGCCTTGAAGCAGCCGCGCCTGAAGGCAAGCGCAAACAGCTTAAGCATGACTGAAAAACGTAAGTTGCCAGCCACTGAGGCACAACGAGAAGGACATATGCAACATTTGCTAAGCGTGTTAGATGACATTGAATTCATTAAATCCGAGTCACCAACAGTATTGTTACGCAAGCTAACAAGGCTATACTCTAAAGCTGAATTAAGCGTTGAGGAAGTTCAAATTCTTCGGGGCATACTAACAGCTGTACAAAAGAACATACGGTCAGCTGGTTGAGAAAGCACATGTTTAGCAGAATTAGAGAAGACATAGCTGTGGTGTTTGACCGCGATCCAGCGGCGCGACATACGCTTGAAATTTTAACCACCTACCCCGGGGTGCATGCGGTCATGATGCATCGGCTTGCTCACGCTTGCTGGAGTGTTAAATTGAAATGGTTAGCTCGCGTTATTTCCCATTTTTCTAGATGGTTCACGGGTATCGAAATTCACCCGGGCGCTCGCTTGGGTCGAAGACTGTTTATCGATCATGGTATGGGTATTGTGATTGGTGAAACCGCTAAAATTGGTGATGACTGCACCTTGTATCATGGGGTTACCCTTGGCGGCACATCATGGAAAAAAGGCAAGCGACACCCATCCTTAGGTAATAATGTGGTTATTGGCGCTGGTGCAAAAGTGCTGGGGCCGTTGAATATTGGAGACAACGCGCGCATTGGTTCAAATTCGGTCGTATTGAAGGATGTTGAAGTAGGCAAGACTATGGTCGGTTTACCGGCTAATGCGGTCGATTCAGATGAGTATAAGCGTGCCAATGGCGGCTTTGACGCGTATGGACAGCAAGCCGATGCGAACGACCCAGTGGCGCAAGCTATTAACGGTTTGTGCAAGCAAATTCATGCTTTAGATAAGTATAATAAAGCTTTGTTAGGTGTATTAAACGACGCAGGCTTTGATATCAGTGGTCTTGAATCGCCGTCGATTAATACGGAATGTTTAAAGCTTGGTGACGATGCCAGTGAAAACAAAACGAATGGCAGTAAAACGGCCAAATTTAAATAAACGGCATTGATAAGCTTGAATCGCCTTGATTTAAGTTTGTTAGTGCTTATATTGCCATTATGATTACATTAACTGAAAGTGCGGCTGCACGTATTTACGATCAATTGAGTAAAAATGATTCGATTGCATTGCGGTTTGCCGCTAAAGAGTCGGGTTGTTCGGGCTATTCATACGTTATGGATTTTGCTAAAAGTATTGCTGACGATGACCACGTGTTTGAGCAATTTGACGTTAAAGTCGTGATAGATAGTGCCAGTTTAGACATCCTCAATGGCACGCAAATAGATTATGTAAGTGAAGGTTTAAATCAAACCTTTAAGTTCTCAAACCCAAGAGCGACCGATGAATGTGGTTGTGGCGAGAGCTTCGCGCTACAAACCTGAAGTAAAAGTGTTGCTAAGGCGTTGATCTAGAACCTTATGATTTGTTAAGTTTTGACAAATATGTGTTTCACGTAGGCAAAAACGCCTACAATACGCTCTAGCACTATATTGTTTTATCTATAAAGTAATTGTTATTAATAGCTGTAGCAAATGATAGAATAGTGGTCTAAGTTAATATAAACATTAAAAATAATTATGAGGAACCGCATCGTGCGAACTTTTAATAAGTTTTTTCTTACCTTGTCTACGGTCGCTGTTCTTGCATTGGGCGTAAGTCCAGCGTCGCAAGCTCAGTCTTATAAAAAAATTACGCGTGTCGGTACTTCTCAGTCTGTTTGTGCTGGTGGTGTCGAAACCGCAGCGCAACTGCAAGAATTTTTTGCTAATAACCCTTCGAGAATTCGACAAATTATCGCAGACGCCGGTTGGACCGGAAGTGCGGATGAATTGATTCAAAAGATTGCGGAGGGCGATTTTGTAGAGCGAGCCTATCCGGTAGGAACACAGTTACAGTGGATGGGCGCTAAAGTAAGTAGTGAATACGTTGCTCTTCCTTATCGTGAGTGGGCTGGTAGCGAGTCGCTTCCAGCGTTCCAGGTAAATATTTCAAATGGTTGTGAAATACACGAAATAGTAATTCCCAAGGCATGCTGTAATGTGTCCTTAGGTCGCATAAGCGATAGTGATGCGCCCGAATGTCGTCCACAACCAGTTGCGGTAGTGCCAGAGCCAGAGCCTGCACCAGAGCCTGAACCAGTCGAGAAGAAGCAAGTAAACCCTCTTGCACTGATTCCATTTATTGGAGCCATCGCCGGCACAGAAACACGACCTCGTTTTGAAACTCGATGGGAAGAAGAACGTCGTGATTCATCTGGAATCCTAGGCTTACGCGCTGGCTTGATTAAGCCAATCAATAGTAAAACATCTGTATTTGGTCAGGTGTCGTATTATGAACGTCAAGGTGTGAATATTGGTAATGTATTTCCTGAAGAAAATTTTGCGATAGACGTTGGTGTGGAACATCGTTTCCTTCCTCGTACTTTTGTTGGAGCTGGCGTTGGTATTTGGGACGTTGATGATAGCGATTTCAGCGAAGCTTCATTGTTTGCACATATTGGTGGCGATATTGGTAAAACAAATTTACAGTGGATTGTCGAAGGTCGCGTATTTGATAGTGATTCAGAAACGTTGGATTCGTTCTCGAACAACCGAGCTTTCTCAGTCGGTATTCGTTACCTCATAAAAAAATAAGTGTATATCAACGTTTGATGTATTGTGAAAAAGCGGCTCTGAGCCGCTTTTTCTTTGGTTTTAATTTTTATATTCGCTCATCTAAGTTGAACGGCTCGCATCTAAAATAACTGAAAATCGCGCAATAGTATCGATCTCATGCAATCTGTAGAAATCAAAATAGAGCACATTACTAGTTCTTTGAATGAGAAAAATGTGGCTAAGTCATCACACTCACAGAGAAGCCTTAAGCAACGAAGTTTAAGTAATACGACTGAAAAAAGAGTAGGGATTACCACGCTTGGTTGTAAGGTTAATACTTATGAGAGTGAGTTGATTGCTGAGGCTCTAAAAACCGATAACTGGCGCATAGTTCCAAATACAGAGGTCGCCGATTTATACCTTATTAATACGTGTACGGTCACACGCGAAGCTGATCGACAGGCTCGTCAAGAGGTACGTAAAGCGGTAAAGAGAAATGCCGAGGCACTTGTTGTCGTTACTGGCTGTTATGCGCAAATGGATGCCGAGGCTTGTGCGGCTATCCCTGGTGTTGATTTGGTGCTTGGTAATGATCGAAAGTTGGATATGCATCAACTGCTACCTGAATTAGAGTCTGGTAGCTTGCCTAAGGTAATGGTGGGGAGTTTAGATGAACATCTTAGTTTGCCTAATCAACTATTAAGCTCTTATGAGGCTCACACGCGTGCCTTCGTGCAAATTCAACAAGGTTGCGATCAAGCTTGTACTTTTTGCATTATTCATGTGGCGCGCGGGCGAAGTCGATCTTTGGCGCCGAGCTTGATTAAACGTCAGATTCAACGCTTGGTACTTAATGGCTTCCCGGAAATTGTGATTTGTGGTGTTGATTTGGGTTCCTATGGTGAAGATTTTAATGATGGATCTAATGGCCAGTCTGATAAGAAAGCGAAAGCAAAGCGCTTTGACCTGGTTGACCTATTACAAGAGATTTTATTATTGGAGTATGAACCGCAAAAGCCATTTAGAATTCGTTTGAGTTCGATTGATCCTCATCATTTGACGGATCGCTTGGTCGACTTAATGGCGAGCGAGCCACGAATATGTCCACACCTCCACCTGTCGTTGCAAAGTGGCAATACATTAATTTTAAAGCGTATGAAACGTCGCTACAATGCCGATCATGTGCGAGAACGTATTGCGGTATTGCGTGCTCGTCTACCTCATTTAGTGATAAGTGCAGATGTTATGGTGGGCTTTCCAACGGAAACTGAAGAGCAATATCAAGATACGGAAAAAATGTTAAAAGATATTAAGGTGGCATTTCCGCATACGTTTTCGTATTCAGAACGTGAGGGTACACCAGCGGCCAAGATACCAATGTCTAAACAGGTGCCAATGCCGGAACGAAAAGCTCGCAATGCACGCCTACGCGTTATCGGTGAACAAATTCGATCTGAGTTATTAAGGCAGCGCGTTGGTGAAACCGCGTTTGTACTGCCAGAACGCCAAACTGAGCAAGGCGGTTACAGCTTATGTCGTGCCGAAGATTATTTGTCAGTACTTGTGGCATCACCTAAGCTTAAGCGAGGCGAATGGCTAAAAGTTCGATATAGCGATGTAGACGGCGATAAATTAGTCGCACATGCTTGTGAATAACAGGCGCCAGTTGTTAGTAATTGTGTGCTTCAAGCGTTAGAATACGCGCCCCGCGGCCAAGCTTTACTTTGGCTGTAATTTAACTAAATATGAAAATTCGGAGTCCAAGATGGCCGTAGAACGCACTTTGTCGATCATCAAACCAGATGCAGTTGCCAAAAATGTTATTGGTGAAATTTATACACGTTTTGAGAAAGCAGGCTTAAGCGTTGTTGCTGCGCGCATGATGCATTTGAGCGATGAACAAGCGGGTGAATTTTATGCTGTGCATAAAGAGCGACCTTTTTACAACGACCTTGTGTCTTTTATGACATCTGGTCCCGTAATTGTTCAAGTATTAGAGGGCGAAAACGCTATTGCCGCGCATCGCGATGTAATGGGTGCGACGAATCCGTCTGAAGCTGCGCCGGGTACTATTCGTGCCGACTTTGCGAGTAGTATTGATGAAAATGCATGTCATGGTTCTGATGCTGCTGACACTGCAGCTCAAGAAATTGAGTTCTTTTTCGGCAGCGATGGCGTTTGCCCACGTACTCGATAGTTGCAGATATACGTATGTCTGAATCGCCCATTCAAGCAAAGACCACAAACCTTCTAGGCTTGGATCGTCAAGCTATGGAGTCGTTTTTTGTTGGGATGGGCGAAAAGCCGTTTAGGGCTATGCAAGTATTAAAGTGGATTCATCAATTAGGCGTTCACGACTTTGATGAAATGACGAATCTGTCTAAGACCTTGCGAGCCAATCTTACAGAATGCGCGCACGTGTCGGTGCCAAGCATTATCGCTGATGATTTGTCAGAAGATGGCACGCGTAAGTGGTTATTAAAAGTGCCTGGCAAAAGTGCTATTGAAATGGTTTTTATCCCTGAAGACTCTCGGGGTACTTTATGTGTTTCTTCGCAGGTTGGATGCACACTTAATTGTTCGTTTTGTGCGACAGGTAAACAGGGTTATAATCGCGATCTAAGCGCCGCGGAGATTATTGGTCAGCTAAGCTTAGCAAGTACGTTGCTTGCCGAACAATATCAGACTGAGGATAGACTGATTAGTAACGTTGTCATGATGGGTATGGGCGAGCCCTTGATGAACTTTGATAATGTGGTTGCGGCTATGAATATTATGCGTGACGACTTTTGTTATGGTTTATCGCGTCGGCGAATTACTTTAAGTACTGCTGGCGTGGTTCCTAAGATCGATGCTTTGCATAAGGTTTGCCATGTCAGTTTGGCTGTTTCCTTGCACGCGCCGAACGACCGTTTACGTGATGAATTGGTGCCATTGAATCGAAAATATCCGATATCGGAGTTGCTAGATGCCTGTAGGCGCTACGTTGCGGATTCAGCAAGAGCGCGAGTCACATTTGAATATGTCATGCTTGAGGGCGTGAACGATGACATAGAACATGCTCATCAGTTGGCAAAATTAATGCTGAGTGTGCCCAGTAAAGTGAATCTAATTCCATTTAATTCTTTTGCGGGAATAGATTACAAACGCTCATCAAACTCGCGTATTAATCGTTTTAAAGATATTCTTGTGGATCAGGGCGTGATTGTGACGGTACGCAAGACGCGCGGAGATGATATAGAAGCTGCGTGCGGGCAACTAGCGGGCGATGTTATGGATCGCACTCGTCGCTCACAAAAATTTAGACAAACTTTGGCAGAGAAAGCACAATGATCTTCAACTACGAATATAAACAGGGTCGAGTTAGTGATGTTAAATTTGTCCTTGTTCTGACTTTATTAATGGCTTTGGCGGCTTGTTCGAGGACATCAACTGGGCCTGATAGCAATCGACAACCAAGCATTGCAAGTGCGTCGCCCGATAAAAAGGCCGTTGTTCACATGCAGCTCGCACGTGGATATATGGAAGAAAAACAATATGCCACGGCAAAAATACAGCTTGAGCGCGCATTAGAAATTAGTCCAGCGCACTCAGACAGTAATTATGTCATGGCTTTATTGATGTTAAAGCTTGAACAGTATTCATCTGCAGAATCTCACTTTGAACGAGCCGTTGCCTCGGATAATGAAAATTCCTCGGCGGCGCATGATTTTGGAACATTTTTGTGCCAAATCAATAAGCCACGTAAAGCGGTAAAATATTTTGATATTGCAGCATCAAACCCACTGTTTGATCAGGCAAAACTTAGCTATGCGCGAGCGGGGCAATGTATTGTAAGACAAGATTCAGAGCGCGCCGAAGCCTATTTACGTAAAGCGCTTACTCTTGATAGCCGTTTGCGGCCAGCACTTTATTCTTTGGCGCAATTAAAATTTAATGATGGAAACCATTTATCGGCGCGGGCTTATATTGAGCGCTATTTGGCGATCACGACACCAAAAGCCGAGTCATTAATGTTGGCTTATAAAATAGAATCTAATTTAAATTCGCCTGAACAAGCGAATCAGTATCGCACTAAGCTATTGACGAGCTTTCCTGGTAGCAAGCAAGCGAAGGAGCTTCGAACAGAAGACCGCTTTTAGCCCCTTGAGTTAAAAGACATCGTTGTCGCATGGTTAGTTCGTGCGAATAATAGAAAATTTATCGCGAGACTAAATCTAGCCTCACACGAGAGAAAATTTTGGAAGAAACATCAATACAAGCGGATGAAAAAATAGAGCGCGAGCCCGGTAGTGGAAGCATTTTGGCGTTTGCGCGTAAAAAGCAAAAGCTCAGCGTTGAGGAAATCGCAGAACAGCTTAATTTGTCGGTAAGTCAAATACGCAGTATTGAGCTTGATCAAAGCGAGGGTTTACCAGAACCTACCTATGTACGAGGTTATATCCGTTCGTATGCGAAGTTATTGAATCTCGATGAAAAAGAAGTGCTCGATAATTATTTAAATCCAAATTGGCAGAAAGGATCTAGTTTAGATGAAATGCCTCGAGGGATTGAGGTTCATGAACAAGAAACCGTTGGTAGAATCACGCCTAAACGAATATTGATTTTTTCTTTCTTAGTTGGCGCTCTCGCTGCTCTTGCCTATGGTGGTTATCTTAATATCGATAGCGCCAACAAAACGACAAGCGAGGAGCTTAGCGAGTCGCCGAGTTCGCCAGTGATTGAAAATAAAGTAGTGCCGAGTGACGTCGAAGCACAAAGTACGCAAGTTCAGAGTGAGTCCGACTTATTAGAACAAAACTCAGAAAATATTGAAATCGAGCCGCAAATAGACGCCAATAACACTGATGCCGTTGTCGCTTCTCAAGAATATCAATTGGAGTTAACGTTCACAGACACTTGTTGGGTGGATATTCGAGATGCGAACGATAAAAAGCTCGCTTATAAGAGTTATGTCAAAGGAGAAGTGTTAAATATAAGTTCTCCAATTTCAATGAATGTGTTTATTGGTAGCGTAAGTGCGGTTAGTGCTCGAGTTGGGGGAGAAGACTTTGACCTTTCGCCTTTTAAAGAGGGTGTGTTTGCACGCTTTTCTATTCCGACTCAATAGGCTTATCTTTAGTAGACCAAACTTGAACCTGCGTTAACCCTTCACCAAACTAATGCGCCCGTGAGTAAATCCGACAATATTAAAGCCGTCAAAGGCATGAACGACATTTTGCCGGAGCGCACCATTATTTGGCAACGTGTTGAAGCCGAGTGTGCGGCATTATTCGCCAACTATGGTTATCGACAAATTCGTACTCCAATGGTTGAAAGTACGCAGTTGTTTGCGCGCTCGATTGGTGAAGAAACGGATATTGTCGCTAAAGAAATGTATACCTTTGCTGATCGAAACGACGACAGTTTAACGCTGCGTCCAGAAGGTACAGCGAGTACCGTAAGGGCAGGTATTCAAAATGGCTTGTTTTATAATCAGCAGCAACGACTTTGGTATCAAGGACCAATGTTTCGTTATGAGCGTCCGCAAAAAGGTCGTTATAGGCAATTTCACCAATTGGGTTTGGAGTGCTATGGCTGGTCGGGTGTAGATATAGAAGCAGAGGTTTTTTCTCTTACTCAACAGTTGTTTAAGCGCTTAGGTTTAGCTAATACTTATTTAAATATCAATAGCTTGGGTGATAAAGCCAGCCGCAGCGCGTTTCGCGTTGCCTTGCTTGATTATCTAAGCGGTCATGTTGATCAACTTGATTCTGACAGTCAACGGCGCATGACAACGAATCCCTTGCGCATTCTTGATAGTAAAAACGAGCAAGTTCAAGCTATATTGCTAGAAGCACCAAGTATTCTTGATTACTTATCGCCCGCATCAAAAGCTTCATTTGAGCAATTACAAGCGTATTTACAAGCACTTGAAATCGACTACCAAGTAAATCCTAGATTAGTAAGAGGGCTCGATTACTATAATGATACGGTATTTGAGTGGATTAACCCTGGTTTTGGCGCTCAGGCCACTGTTTGTGGTGGTGGACGTTACGATCAAATGGTAGAGCAATTGGGTGGTCCTGCTACACCGGCCTTCGGCTTTGGTATGGGAATGGAACGTCTAGTACAGATACTTGAAGAACAAGAAGCTGGGATAACCCAGAGCCCAGAATCGCAAGATGTGTATATTGTCTCAACGCTTGGCAATGCTAGAAGTCTCGCCTTAATGGTTCAAAAGCAATTAGTCGCAGCAGGTGTTTCGGTGCTTTGTCATATGGGTGAAAGTAGCTTTAAAAATCAGTTCAAAAAAGCCGATAAGAGCGGTGCGCGTATTGCTCTGGTGATCGGCGATGATGAAATAGCGCAAGATAGTATTGCTGTTAAAACGCTGATCGCAACACAAAATGGTCAAGAACAGCAAACGATATCTAAGAATGACGTTATACACGTGGTGACTAATTTGCTGAAACGGCTATAATCGCGGCATAAATCAAAGACTAGCCGATAATGGCTTGGTCTAAATACTAAAAATATATTAGTAGAGTACAAGATATGGCAGACGATATTTTTCTTTCGCCGGAAGAACAAGACGAGCGAGCGCGCAACTGGCTAAAAAGTAATGGCCCAGCGCTTGGCATTGGTATAGCGTTAGGCTTGGCGGGAATTTTTGGGTGGGAGCAATACAAAGACAAGCAGCAGCAAGCTGCCGAAAGCGCGTCGACGTTGTATGAACAAATTATCGAAAAAATAGATGATTCTGAACTGTCCGATTTTGACGAGCAGATCGCGCAATTAAAGAATAACCACGCGGATACTTCTTATGCTGCCAAAGGCGCTTTGATTAAGGCGCGCCAGCTTGCTAGTACTGACCTTGATGCTGCATTTAATCAATTACAGTGGGTTTTAGATAATGCCGCAGAGAGCGGTTTAAAACATACAGCACGAATTCGCCAAGCTAAAATCAAGTTAAGTCAAGGTGATATTGATACTGCTGAGCAGCTTGCTAAGCACCAACCTCAACAAGGTTTTGAATCCTATTACGCAGAGGTGATGGGTGACATAGCAAGTCGTCAAGGCGATTATTCAGCGGCTAGAACGCAATTCCAAATAGCGATAGATAAACTTGGTGCATCACAAGCTGCCTATAGTCAGGTGTTAGCGATTAAGCTTGATCGCTTACCTATAAATGGTGAAGAGAAGCCTTTAGATCAATCAAGTCAAACTTCTCAAGACTCTAGTACAGATGGTTAGGTTATTACGAGAAAGTACCATGAAGAATCGTAGTTATAGTTATATATTTGTTGCTGCTGTGATATTGGCATTGAGTGGTTGCGGTCGTGGCTCACCAAAGACTGATTTTTTTGGAGAAGTAGAAAAAGCTAAAAGGCCAAAAGTCGATACTGTCACGCGCATGCAACGTAATTGGCGCGTGAATTTGGGTAAGGGCATTCGGCCCGGTCAAGCATCTATTTCGCCAGCTCAGCTCGGCGATGCTATCTATGCGGCGTCTTCTAATGGACGTGTGCACAAAGTCGATGCAGCAACGGGTAAACGCCTTTGGACAACTAAATTGGATAAGCAGATCATCACTGCTGGCGTTGGTGTAGGTGGTGGTCTTGTGCTTATCGGAACAGACCAAGGTGTTGTTTACGCCTTGCGACAGCAGGACGGGAGTACTGCTTGGAAATCGAATCTTGATAGTGAAATTCTAGCCAGCCCAGTGATCGAAGGCGATGTCGCGGTCGCTCGATCTGGCGACGGTAAGATGTACGGCTTATCGTCTTTTGATGGTTCGCGTGAGTGGACGATTAGTCGCCAACTTCCTAGGCTTACTATTCGTGGTGATTCTAGACCGCTTCTTACGCAAGGTATCGTTATGGCTGGGTTCTCTGATGGCTATTTGGTCGCTCTTGAAGCACAATCAGGCCGTAACTTGTGGGATTTTCCAATTTCCTTTGCGCGAGGCACTAATGAAATTGATCGCCTTTCCGATATAGATACTAACCCTCTATTAGTGGGCGAAACTCTCTATCTGAGTTCTTATCAGGAAGTGACTCATTCGCTCGATGTCCGAAATCAACGAGTGACATGGAGCGCAGATGTGTCGTCCTATCACCCTCTGACTTTTGATGCAGCGTTTTTGTATATTGCAGACCGTGAAGGAGTGGTTCATCAGATTGATCGATCAAACGGAGAAAAAACGTGGTCGCAAAACGGTTTACGTTTATTTCCCGTAAGTGCGCCCGTTGCGGTAGGACCGTTCGTTTTACTTAGTGAAGGTGATGGAAGCCTTTACGTGATTGATAAAAAAGACGGAAAATTGATAGGTAAGCATTCATTGGGTGCTAAAACGATTATTGGCGAGCCTTTAGTTGATGGTAATACTGTGTTTATTCTCGACAGTGATGGTTCTTTGCAATCATTCAGCGTCGAACGCAGAGACGGTTAGCAATTCGTTCTATTGGTGCGGAGCTTAAAGCCACTTTAGAGCTATTATTATGCCGCGTACGGCGGCATGAATTTTTACTTTCATGATATCTACATACGGTTGAAACCTCATGGTGGACAAAACAATAGTCAACGAGGAAGAACTTCAACGAGCTAAGGAAGCACAGGTGAAACCAATTATTTCTGTAGTTGGTCGACCTAATGTAGGTAAGTCAACGCTCTACAATCGTTTAACGCGAAGTCGTGATGCCATCGTCGATGATCGTCCAGGGGTTACTCGTGACCGTATGGTCGGCGTTGGTCGAGTTGGCAGTATGCCTTATTGGATTGTTGATACAGGCGGTATCGAGTCTGATAAGCAAGAAATTCATCTATTGATGAAAGACCAGGTGACCCAAGCCTTACAAGACAGCGATGCGGTAATTTTTATCACAGATGGTCGAGATGGCGCCCTTTCGGCTGATTTCGATATTGCTAAGCAGTTACGCCAAAATAAAGGAATCGATGTTTTTCTAGCTGTTAATAAGGCGGAAGGTCTAGATCGAGCGTTGGTGGCATCGGATTTTTATCAACTAGGGGTGGGCGAACCTCGTATTATTTCTGGTAAAAATGGCGACGGTGTGCAGCGTCTTATGGATGAAATTCTAGCTAGTACGCAAGCGATTGCAAAAGACAATATACAAAGTTATGAAATAGCATCCGGTGTTGCTAAATTGGCGATTGTTGGTCGGCCAAATGTAGGTAAATCTACTTTGGTTAATGCTTTGGTTGGTGAAGACCGCGTGGTGGTTTATGACATGCCGGGTACGACTAGGGACAGTATTTTTGTGCCGTTTACGGCGAATAAGAAAGACTATGTTTTGATTGATACGGCCGGTATGCGTAAAAAAGCGCGTGTGGATGATCGGGTAGAGCATTTTTCTGTGATGAAAACATTGCGAGCGGTTGAACTAGCGCAAGTTGTTGCCATTGTTATCGATGCGCGTGATGGTATCGTTGACCAAGATAATCGGCTTATTAATTTGGTTTTTAATAGCGGGCGTTCGCTTATGATTTTGATCAATAAATGGGATGGCATGTCGGCTTACGAGCGGGACCAAGTCAAAGCTCAAATTGATCGAAAGTTTCATCATATGGGTAATATCCCCACTGAATTTATCTCCGCCAAATTTTCCAAAAATATCAGCGGAATAATGCCCTTGGTCGACAAGTTATACGCCAGTGCTATGACGGATATGGGTACCGGACAAATTAATCGAATCCTTAAAGACGCGGAAGAGAAACGTAATCCACCTATGGTAGGTAATCATAGGATTAAATTGAAGTTCGGGCATCAAGGAGGTATGAATCCCCCACACGTCATCATTCATGGCAATCAATTGGATAAGTTGCCGCTAACCTATCACCGTTATTTATCCAATAGCTTTGAGCGAGCCTTCGATATGGTGGGTACTAAGGTTAAAATTAGCTTTAAGAATTCCGATAACCCCTACGCGCCCTCGGGGCGACGTATAAGCCCGACTAAGAATAGACTAAGCTATAAGGCGAGGGTTTCGAAAGAAAAACCCTCAAGTAAAAAGCGTTAATGCTCGGCTGTTAAACGATACAGAGTTTCTACTACTAGGCGGGCTTGTCGCCACGGCAAGAAATGTCCTTCTTCGTCAAGTTGAATGACTTCGAGGCTGGCGAAATTATTACTCCATTCTGTCTCAACGTAAGCTGGATTTTTTGGTGATACAAGTTTGTCTTTACCGCCTTGCATGATAGTCAGCCGAGTGGTGCTTAGCGTGGTGTTTTTGATTTCTTCATCCAGATTACGTAACTGCTTGCGCAAACCCATGATTTCTCTGTTTGAACGGCGCATGGTTTCACCAATCAAATTGGCCACTAGTAAAGTGCTTGCAGCTCGGTTATACCAACGGGGGCCTCCTAGTGACGGTTTAAGCGAGCCAGCTAGAAGCAGTAAGTTTGATACGGCTTCAGGGTTTTTTAAAGCGACTTTAGGTGCAATGGATGCGCCCAGAGAGTGACCAACTAAGGTCCATTTTTTATTTGGGTAGTTTTGTAGGACTGCATTTATGGTGTCGGCTTGTAATTCAAAATCTCCGTTAACCTCTTTTAGAGGTAAAGGTGATCCGCCCCAACCGACACGGTCTACCGAGACCATAAAAAAATCTTGTTTTAGGTTTTTGCTTTCTAGATATCGCTCGAACGCACCCCAGCCGCCCGGTGTGCCGTGAATAAAAAGTACGCCGTGTTTATTCGGGTCTCCTGAGTAGGCATAGCTTATTTTATGTTCTCCGACGTTGACATGGTTGAATTGAATACCAAAATCACGCACTTCAGAAGCGCTATAGGGTTTTGCTAAGACACCGACATTAGTAATCGCAATTACAAGCAATGCCAGTACTAGGTATATGGCATGTCGGATTTTGATTTTTTTCTTTATTACCAATAGGCTGCTATTCAACATCATCATTCGCTTGTTGCATATTACTTAGTAAGCTCGGGTCTATAAATACACCATTTAACAAGGTTTGCCATACGAGCTTGCTTTGTTCAAGGTCTGCTTGCGCAGGTAGTCTTCCTAAGACCGCGCCAGCTACCACCCCATTACCAATATCTATGGTTAAATCCGTTAGACCGCGCAATATACTGTACAAGCCGCGGCCATGATCAAGTACCACTGCCGCACGGTCTTGTTGGTCCATAACGATGTTTGAGACGATAGCGTTCTGAGGTGCTAGCACTGAGCTGTATTGTCCGGCTCGAATGCTAATCGCATTGCTGGTGATGACTTCGTTAGCGCCTTCAACAATCCATTGGTAACCAAATTGCCGATTCCAAGAGCCGTTTAACGGCGGTTGCAATGGAAGTAAGGGTTGTTGAGTATTGGAGAAATCAATCGCGCTTATTCGGACCGGCGTATAATAGTCTACGACGTCATTGCGCTGATCTTTTTGTACGTCCTGAAAAGGATAGACCTTTTGTAAAACTTCGATGGTCTTATATTCGCCGCTTTTATCGTCGTCGGCGTGTTTATAATACAAAACGTATTCGCCAGGTAATAAGGTTAAATCTAGGCCAACTAGGATACGCCAATGGTTTTGTTGATCAATGATCACCGGTTCTCTTAAGCCAAATTTTATTTCAGGCAATTGATCATTGATTTTTTCTAACTTCAAATCGATAAAGCCACCAGGGAAATTGCTTTGGGCGTTTACAGTTACTAAGACAGTCAAAGATGTGCTTAACAAAATGAGCTTAAGTAGTGACCGAATTCGCCTTGTCATGACCTCACCTCGATAACATCACAAAGTAAACTGCCTTGGGCGAGTTCGATTTCGATTTTGTCATTGGGTTTAACTGTGTTCGCGTTTCTTAGTATTTTTTGTTTACTGTTTCGGCTGATTGAAAAGCCGCGTTCAAGTGTCGCTAAAGGACTGACTGCATTTAACTGGCTCGCTTGGTTTTTAACCAAAATAGTAAATGCTTTTAAGTGATTGTCGATAGCATTTAACTTCCGTTTCCCAAGCGTTGATAAGAGACTCTGTTGGTTTTGTATTTGTTTTTTTGGATTATTTAAAGCTAATCGATCGAGCTTTTCGTCCACTTGATTTTGGCGGCTGGCGAAATTACGTCGATGACTTTGTAAGAGTCTTGGCGCGAGTGCTTGTAGCGATTGATTATTGTTGTGCAATTGTCGCTGTGGGTGCACTAACTGTTTACCGGTAAGGTCTACTGTTTGCGCCGCTTGTTGGCAGGACCTTTTAAAGCTATTTTGCAGCCTCTTCACTAAGGAATTAATTTGTGAAATGACTTGTTCTCGATTAGGACTTAACAGTTCGGCCGCGGCCGTAGGGGTTGGTGCCCTTAAGTCTGCTACGAGATCGGCAATGGTCATGTCTACTTCATGCCCAACTCCGCTAACTAAAGGTAATGGACAGCTTGCAATCGTGCGTGCGAGTTGTTCGTCATTGAAGCACCATAAATCTTCCAAAGAGCCGCCACCACGACTTAAAATTAAAACATCGTTTTGCTTAAATGCAATCGCATTATTTATCGCTTTAACCAGGCTTTGTGCAGCTCCATCGCCTTGTACAATAGCAGGAAATATCGTTACTGGAATGCCGGGACAGCGTCGAGCTAAGGTGCTTAATATATCTTTAACTGCAGCGCCAGTGGGGGAGGTGATAATGCCAATATGTTTAGGAAATTGAGGTACATCACGTTTTTTGTTTTGATCGAACAAACCTTCGGCGCTTAGCTTTTGCTTTAGTTCTTCGTAACGCCGTTGCAATAAGCCTTCGCCGGCTTCTTCAATGTGTTGAACAATGCACTGTAAATCTCCGCGTACGGTATATACTGAAAGCTTGGCCCTCACGCGTACTAAGTCGCCAGATTTTGGTCGATATTTGCTAATACTCGCGCGGCCCTTAAACATGGCGCACCGTAATTGAGCCTTGTCGTCTTTTAAGCTGAAATATAGATGTCCTGAAGCAGGCGCTGATAAGGAAGATAGTTCGCCTTCGATCCAGGCTTCCGGGTAGCTGGCTTCAATTAAACGCCGTAATTGATCGGCGAGTTCACTTACCTGAAATATAGCTAGTTGGCGGTTCATGATTGTTGATGACTTTGTCTCGGCGAACGGAATGATAGACGATTTATATAAACTTAATTGTACTCCAAAGAAAATAAAAATCTGACAAAGAATGTGGTGGCTTTTGCAGTCATTGGTTATAATCCGCCTCCGGTGGCGACTAGTCTCCACGGTGGCGATAAATTGTAAACTCGGTCAGGCCCGGAAGGGAGCAGCCGTAGCGATTGATTCGGGTGCTGTGATTGGGTTAGTCGTCACTTTTTTCGTTCAGTTTCTCCTAAATGGTGCCAATCGCACCGGGTGCGGGGCCAGCTCTTTTTGAGTCCAGGTTTACCTGTTTCGTAATAGTGTGTTGAAATTTCGATTCAAAATTTCGGTGAGTGCTTTTTTTCTATGTGCTTCCTGTTATAGTCTTTTTGTTCCAAATTTTTCTATCTTTTAGATGGCCTATCTTGCTTTAGCGCGTAAATGGCGACCCAAATCTTTTACCGAAGTCGTCGGTCAAACGCATGTTGTGCAGGCACTATCCAACGCCTTGGATAGCGGGCGCATTCATCATGCCTTTTTGTTTACCGGTACACGCGGTGTCGGTAAAACCACATTGGCTCGTATTTTTGCTAAATCTTTGAATTGTGAGCAGGGCACTAGTGCGGAGCCATGCCAGCAATGCAACACATGTTTGTCTGTTGATGAGGGCCGATTCGTTGATTTAATAGAGGTCGACGCCGCATCGCGCACTAAAGTAGAAGAGATGCGCGAGCTACTCGAAAATGTGCAATATGCGCCTACCTCCGGTAAATACAAAGTGTATTTGATCGATGAGGTGCATATGCTTTCTGGTCATAGTTTTAATGCCTTACTTAAGACCCTTGAAGAGCCTCCCGAACACGTTAAGTTCTTATTTGCGACCACTGACCCTCAGAAAATGCCGGTGACGGTTTTATCGAGGTGCTTACAATTTAATTTGCGCGCTATGCGGCCTGAGCAAGTTGAAAATCAATTAGTCAAAATTCTTGACTCAGAGGCGCTTGATTATGATCAATCGGCGCTTAGATTACTGGCTAAAGCGTCGGATGGAAGCATGCGTGATGGATTAAGTTTACTTGATCAAGCTATTGCACAAGGTGCTGATGGCGTGCGCACTTGTGCGGTTGAATCTATGCTTGGCACGATCAAGAGTGAGCACACTCAAGCAATTCTTGATGCTTTGATGCGCCAAGATGCGGATCATGTGATGGCCGTGGTTGCTGATATGGCTGATAACGCGGTGGATTTTTCAAGCGCTATCGACGAAGTGTTATTACAACTCTACTATGTCTCGCTGGCGCAAATAACACCGACTTCATTGTCTGCAACTGATGCTGATGTTGATTGGGTGCAAAAAGTTTGTACGACAATGACACCTGAGTTAGTGCAGTTGTTTTATCAAATTGGATTGCACGGAAAACGCGATATTTCTTTAGCACCAAGTTTGCGCGTTGGCTTTGAGATGGCGTTGTTGCGAATGCTAGCGTTTGAGCCTTATACGACTGAGGGTTCTGTTCTAGTTGAAAGTACTCCAG
>CAYSUU010000004.1:0-6678 GCA_964434375.1 uncultured Gammaproteobacteria bacterium
CCTCGATTTATTTACTCCTTAACCCATTATTTAACTTATTGGGCTATCCTTGCATGGCGGTGCACCATTAAATATGCATTAAACATGGACACTCATCGTTAGAAAGGACTCCTTTGAATTATGGTCGGTGTTTTTGAACGGTCTTTGGGTTCTAAGATTTGCGATTTGAACTTCAGGTGTGTAATCCTGAGGTTCTTATATAGAATTTCACCGTTTAGCGGAATTTAGGGCGAGTAGCGATGCCTGCTCAACGTAAAGATCAAGCTACGATTAACCCATTGAATCAAAGTAGTTCTATCTTACTCTATAAAATCAAGAGTTAACAGCAAACGAGTTTGGCCCGCGGGCACTTCTGGTGAGCGATGTACTAGCCCCGCATTTTCATTGTTTTCCCAAAGTTCTCCTTTGAGTAATGCTACTTCAGCGCAGTTAAGCTTTTGGATGTCTGTAGCGGATTCGAACAAACCTGATTTATTGTCGGGCATGCCATTGCTGCCCATACCGAGTTTTGTACGGTTAACTGAAGCGTGCGGTAGCCAATCGGTTGCGCAACCTTCATATGTCGTAACGAGGCGGCAGGGCACTCGATCAACATGAAAGCGAGGGCACATTGGTCTATCTAAAACGGTTAATCGCAAACCTATTCGTTGTAGTTCAAATAAGCAGCAAAACATATCGACTATTTGGGAAATGTCGTTGCATAAATCAATCGGAATCTTAGGGCCAAGTGAATCTTGTAGACTTGCTAGTACGTTCTCAGGAGTCACCGAAATTGATAATTTGAGCGTAGAGTTGGCTGGCAGAAAGTCTTGAACGGATTTTTGTAAAGCTGTTGGTAGTTTGCGTTGCCAAATAGCGATATTAACTTCGTTTTCATAAATATCCGCTAACACAGTTGGGTCTGCACCTATCGCAGAGCGACGAACTTTTTGTTGAAAATAACTTGCTGGTAGTTCTTGCTTTGTGTTTTCTGAGCGAACGATCGTCATTATGCAGCCTCCTCATCCCATGCTGGGAAGGGATCGCTAAATGTTGCCCAATATTCTTTGCCTTGCACTAATTCTTCATCACTAAGTAAACACTTGTCGATTGCTTCTGTCATTTTTTGTTTATCGAGTCCTTGGCCAATAAATACCAACTCTTGACGCATATCTCCAAAAGGTTCTTCCCACTGTTCTTGAATGGAAGCAAGATATTCTTCGTCTTCTGGCCAGTTCTCCTTGGGCACGGCCTTCCAAAACATTCCTGCAAAACCATATCGTGCGATACCACCAGCTTGACTCCAATTACCAGCAAACTCTGGACGAGACGCTAGCCAAAAATAGCCTTTGGAGCGAATCAATTTGCCATACTGCTCAGTGTTGTGAAGAAATTGATGGAACTTTTCAGGGTGGAACGGGCGTCGGGCTAGATAGTTAAAACTACTGATGCCGTATTCTTCTGTTTCCGGAACATGTTCTCCGCGCATTTCTTTTAACCAACCTGGTGCTTGTTGTGCGCGCTCAAAATTGAATGACCCTGTATTCAATACTTGATCGATATCTACTTCGCCTTTAGAGATGGGAATGATTTGCGCATCAGTGTTTAAGGTTTTTAGGATCGCCTCAAGGCGTTCTACATCCTTTTTTGATGCAATATCGGTTTTGCTAACCAGTATGACATCTGCAAATTCAACTTGATCAACTAACAAATCGGAAACGCTGCGTTCGTCGTCTTCGCCGAGTGATTCACCTGTTTCATTTAGATACTTTGCTTCATCATAATCTTTCAAAAAGTTAACCGCGTCTACTACGGTTACCATCGTATCTAGTTTGGCTACGTCAGATAGTGAGATACCGTCTTCATCTGCAAATGTGAAAGTTTCAGCGACAGGTAGCGGCTCTGAAATTCCGGTTGATTCGACCACAAGATAATCAAACCGATTTGCTTTGGCGAGTTTTGTCACTTCTTCAAGAAGGTCTTCTCTGAGCGTGCAGCAAATGCATCCGTTACTCATTTCAACAAGCTTTTCTTCGCTACGGTTTAGTGATACTTCATTTTGAATGATCGCCGAATCAATATTGATTTCGCTCATATCATTGACGATAACGGCGACTTTTTTACCTTCGCGGTTATTCAATATATGACTGAGGACGGTTGTTTTTCCAGCACCTAAAAAACCAGAAAGGACGGTAACCGGAAGTCTGTTAAATTCAAGAGGGTGGTTAGACATAGGATGACATTCTAAAAATCAATAATGTTATATTATAACATTATATATCTAACAAGGAAGTGCAATGTAATAGATGACTTAAAAAGTCATCTATTTGTTTAGTGTTGTGTGAAAAAAAGTGGATGATCTGAATTTTTCTTTGAGAAATTCTCTGTTTTCGCATTTTAGGCATCGTGCGCGCTTAACCCACTATTTACTTAAGCTTGAGCTAATTTAGCGATCCGCGTTATTTGCAATAAAGCCTCTTCAATAGTTCTATTTGAATCGTACTCTTTCGATAAGCTCCATCCAAAATTTAGTCGAAAGCAATCTCTATAAAGTCTTTTGGTGGTGAATTGCGAGCCGAATCGTATGTCAATATTGGCGTCGGTGATCAATTGCTTAAATTTTTCTTGGTCTAAGTTAGGCGTTTGAATCCAGAGAACCAAGCCTCCTTTAGGGGAGCTAACAGCCGAGCCTTCGGCTAAGTTTTCTAGCAAAAGAGTGCGGTAAGCAATTGCATTTGATAATGAGTTTTTCCTGAGTCGTTGGATATGACTTTGGTATTGTCCTGCGTTTATTAAGCTCGCAACACTCGACTGCATTAGTTCGTTATGGCCGAGTCGCTCTGATGCGCATATATCAATGCACTTGTCTAAATACCTGCCCGGCGCGCACCAGCCAATACGTAAGCCACTTGAAAGCGTTTTCGAAATAGATGAGCACCAGATCACGTACCCGTGAGTATCCCAATGTTTTACTGGTAGCGGGTATAGGCTTTCATGGCCTAGTTCGCCGTAGACATCGTCTTCGATAATTGGCGTACGATATTTGTTTGCTAAGCTAGCCAGTCTTTGTTTTTGTTCTATCGATAGGCTTATGCCATGAGGGTTCATAAATGAGCTGCTGAAGAGCCCTGCGCTAATTTCTTTGTTCTTCAATCGTTGTTCAATTTGATCTAAATCTAAGCCTTCAGGGGTGCAAGGAATTTCTACCACTTTACGCGACATGCTTGCCAGCAATTTGAGTAAACCGTTGAAGCATGGTGAGCTTATACCGACGGCATCACCTATTTCAGTGGTAGCCAGAACCGCCATTCTAATTGCATCCATGCAACCGCTGCTTATGCAAAGTTCCTTGGCGCTTAAGGGAAAACCATTATTAGAAAAGTGTGTTGCTAAAGCATCGCGTAAGCTAATCGAGCCTTTAGGGTTAGGGTAGGTGTGCAGTAGCGCATCGCCTCGCTGAACTGTTTGCCTAATGCGTGCTTTTATTTCGCTAAGAGGAATGTTGTCAGGACATATTTGGCTAATCCCAAAAGGGCCAGAGGTGTGGTTTTTATCGTCATAACTATCAGCTCTATTGCTTATCGAAACGGGTATTTTCCGGCTTTTGAATTGCGGTAGCTCTGGTAAATTTTCATTGTTTGAAAATGCCGAAACATAAAAGCCTGATTTAGGATAACTCACGAGCCAGCCCAGATCTTCGAGCATGCGATAGCTGTTAAGTGCGGTTGTCATACTTACGCCAAGCTGTTTGGTCAACTGCCTTAGTGATGGCATGCGTTGGCCGCTAGCGAGCTTTTCGTTTTGAATATCACTAATTATGCGATCGGCAATGTCTTTGTATTTCATAAGCGAGAATGATGCTTGGTAAATCTGTGCTCTTATTTTTCTTATAAATTGTATCTGTTATTTCTTTTTGATCAATCGATAATAGCCGTTCTATATCGATGTTTTATATGTTAAAGAGAGTTTCATGACGGCAAAAGATATCTGTATCACACTATTGTTGATGTGTTTATGGGGCTTGAATTTTTCTGCTATTAAGTTAGGCGCAAGTCAAACTGACCCTATATTGCTCACCGCCTTTCGGTTTTTATTCGCAGTTTTCCCGGCAATTTTCTTTGTAAAAAGGCCGCCTGAACCAGTGCGTTATCTGCTCGCGTATGGCCTGGTTTTTGGCTTAGGGGTTTGGGGTATGATGGTGTGGTCAATTAATATTGGCGTGTCTGTTGGAATGGCACCGTTGTTGATGAACATGAGTCTTATTAGTAGTTTGGTGCTTGGCTACTTTGTTTTTAATGAGTTGCTTAGCGTCAATAAACTTATTGGCGTGGTGTTATCACTAGCGGGAGTGTTGGTCAGTTTGGCATTAAGCGATGGGTCTATGCCGCTACAGGCATTACCTTTGATAATGATTGCAGCCACTAGTTGGAGCTTACTGGCTTTGATTGTAAAAAAATCAGAGACTAAACACGTATTCGCGTTCAGTGTTTGGGGCATGCTTTTTGCGCCAATTCCATTGATTGCATTTGCCTATATTCTTAAAGGCGGGCAGCCATTTATAGATTTACCAGGCCAGCTGAATGCTCAAGTTTGGTTCTCTATTCTATTTCAAGCCTACCCAACAACGCTGTTTGGTTATTGGCTTTGGAACAAGCTCACGCTTAAGTATCCATTATCGACCATGGCACCGTTTTCGCTCTTAACTCCGATTTTTGGTTTATTAGGAGGAGTGCTCTTCTACTCTGAAGAAGTCTCTCTTATCAAGCTTCTAGCCTTCGTATTAATACTAAGTGGCTTAGCAGTGAGCCAGTTGCGAGCCGTCAAGAAATGATATTGGATATCAACATTCCTAAGCTAGTTTTGCTGTTACGTTTCTACGCTCAGGGTATAGGCGCCTGCGCTAACGAAAGACATCTACTTTCCTTGCTATGGCATAACCCTATTATTTCATAGATTAAAATGCCCCAATACGACACAAACTGTGCATCGAAATTGAGGCATTAATTGTTTTTAAAACCAGTTAGAGGTTAGCAACAACAACGTTCCTTGCAACACTTACATGTTTTATTTTCACAACATTCTGATTTTTTACATTCGCATTTACAGTTTTTTTCGCTCATATCAATTCTCCGATTAAAAGGTTAACTCATATTTGTTTCAATTTTTGTCGCGAGAGCTCTTAACTCTTTCGCAACATTTTCTCTATCGAGGCTATACGTTCTCTCTCGACCTTTTTTGTTTAACTTTAAAATACCGACATCTGCCATAGTTTTTAAGTGACGGGAAACTACTGATGCATCAACATTGCAGCAATCGCATAAACACATCACATTTTGTGGTGTTTCGCATTCGCATAATTTATAGACTAACGACAGCCGATTAAATTCTCCCAATGCTTTAAGAAGTTCGACAGTATCTTGAATATTTTTCTCTCTCATTTGACTATTATTGCATACTTGCATAAATATGCAATAATAGTCAAATAAATATTGAATGAAGTATGGACACCCATGGTTAGAAAGGACTCATCCTAGTTTTTGTTGGTTTTTTTGAACGGTCTTTGGGTTCTAAGATTCGCGATTTGAACTTCAGGTGCGTAATCCTGAGATTCTATGGAGATTTTTACTCTTAGCTAAATAAGGACGTACTATTCGAAATCTTGAGGGCTGACATCAATGCCGGCATTGTCCATATCGAACAGGAGTTTCCAAGCGCCATCGCTCTGCTTGCGATAGACGAGCGCGACGCGGCCTGTCGAGCCAGTGCCCTGTGAACCTGCTAGCGGCGCAAAGTAGAACTTACCGACAATCAAAACCATGTCTGATCCGGCAACCGCTGTTTCTTCTTGGAACAAAAGTGTTGCACTGATCGCTTCGAAACCGGCTGCGTAACGGGCACGGATAGCCTCGAGACTGGTCAGGTAAGGGGCGCCCGCGCCAGCATACGAGCTTTCGGGGTCATAGAGCGCCATCAAACCGTCCACGTCTTTGGCATTGAAGGCTGCGAGCCAAGTTGTCAGATTTGCGCGGGCAAGGCCGATATTTGTCGCCATGTCTATGTCCTGTGTCTTGGGCATTTCATCCGTTTGGGTGAGCTCTGTTGCGGGCGCGTTCTGCGCCGCTGCGGGGTGGACCATCATCGACAGAGCAACTGCGCCGGCCGCGAGTTTCAAGAAGATTGTGTGCGTCATAGGGTCTCCTATTTTTGGCTGTGCGTGGCGAATTGGGATAAGCCAGAAAATTGCAGTCTTGTAGTGCTCACGTACTAAGCTATCATTGGGATGCTGTTTAGGCAACAACTCCGTCGCCCGCAAAATGCAGCAAGTTAGCAGAAAAAAATGTCGCAAAAGAAGTAATTAAAGGGCTCTTACCCCTTTTGTCTTTGGACAAGGACAGCACGGCATTCATTTTGATTGCCATCAAAGATACAAAATCTGGACAGAAAAAGGCCTGCCTAGCGGCTTTAACGACAAAGGCGAATCCAATTCAAACAACCTTAAACGCTGGTACTTCACCGGCCTCGCCGACATTATCGCCGAAGGCCATTATCAGGGTTATGGTGAGCCTGCAGAAGCCTATAAATAAAGGGCGAGAGTGTAGCGGTTGAAACGTCTATTGGGTTTGGTGTGGATATGATTAAAAGTTAACACACAGGGTTAGAAGATTGAATTATAGGTGCACTCTATTACTGGTGAGCATA
>CAYSUU010000004.1:6778-78446 GCA_964434375.1 uncultured Gammaproteobacteria bacterium
TACTGGTGAGCATATTGAAACAGTTGTGTTTATTTAGCGATTTTCAAGCTGTTTCGATGATAGTCGAAATATGGCGTTTATATTTCCGATGCTCTAGCGTTGCGATAGAAAATTTTAATATGTTCTTTCACTTTTGTCTGTTAGTATTTCCCTGTGTAGGGATAATTAATAAAAATATAAGGAGACGAAGATGAAATATAAAGTAGCTCTATGGGCAATTGCCCTGTGTATAGCTGTGGGATTTCCCCAGCTTACAAGCGCCACTAGCATTGACCAACTCGATTTGGAAGAGATGACATCGGAGGCAACCGCTATTGTTACGGCGGAAGTTGTCGATAGTCAGGTGGATAGTACTGATAACCGTTTTACCACTGTACTTACCTTGCGTGTTACCGGTCAAATCAAAGGTGTGACTCAAAGCTTCATTAACCTCAGAGTACCCGGCGGCTCGGCAAGACAGGGTCGATTCAGAGTGGGTGAGATTAATGCCGGTGTGCCGCGGATTTTCGGCAATCAAGAAGCATTGTTATTTTTAAATGATAGCCAACAAAGTGGTAGTTATTCCTTGGTCGGCTTTACTCAGGGTTATATGTCAATTCTTGAAGAAAATGGTCAACAGCTTATTCAGAACGCCACTACTGATGGTAAGAAAATCAGTTTGGACGATATGAAAGAGTCAATCACGCAATTGGAGGTAGAATAATGAAAAGATCAATAATCACAACACTCGTCGCCTCGGCTGGTTTGCTTGGCTCAACCATGTCTTTCGCTGGTGGTAACTTAGATACTTTCAATTTCACTAGCCCTGGAGGCACCATCGGCGAAGATAATATCGTCGGCATTGTGCCAATAAAATGGGACCCGCGCTGTTCTTCAATTGAGTATACCTTGGATACCATTACCCCAAATGTGGGTACCGATGAGGAAATTTCCATAGAAGACACTCGTGAACAACTGCAAATCGCTTTCGACCAATGGAATCAAATCCCCACTTCCTTTATCGAAATGAATATTACCGAAGTGCGGACTATTGGTAATGGTTTAATAGGGTTTGATTTTATTAACGAGCTCACCTTTGAAACCGCCGATGGTTTTGCTGCATTGGCGTCTTCGCCTTCCGTGAGTTTGGAGGAAGATACAGAGTTTCTAGTCGGAGATGATATCGATGGCGATGGCGACTCAGATGTATTTGACCCAGAAGAAGCAGGCCGAAACACATGTTTCGACTTTGATGACGATGGCGACATAGAGTTCCCTGCTGGTTTGTACGCGGCCGGTACTATACTTGATAACGATGTTCAGTTTAGTGCCACGGTAGTGTGGAGCACAGAAGCAGCGTCAGATGGCACCGCCGATATCCAAGCTGTAGCCGTGCACGAATTTGGACATTCGCATGGGCTTTCTCATACGGCTATTAACCAAATCTCAGATACTGATGGGTCTGGTTCGACTATGTTCCCATCCATTGATATTGGTGATGCGGATTCAGAGACTTTAAATCGGTCTTTGCATGAAGATGATATCGCTTGGTCATCGTTTACCTATCCAGAAGGGTCTCAGGACTCGGGTATAGGAGCCCTACAAAGTGGTGACATTGACTTTAAGCGTGACTATGCAGTGTTGACTGGAGAGGCCACTACGCTTGAAGGTCTAGGCTTAGTTGGTGCTAGTGTTTTTGCTGAGTCAACTAATCAACAAAAAGGGCGTACTGTGACCGCAATTACCGGTACAGTAATTGCTCTTGAGTTTCCAGATGGTTCGATAAACCTCGCGCCACCTGAAATTGGGGCGGTTAATGGTAACTATCAAATACCATTATTGCGTGACAACTATACCCTTGGTATTCAAGCCTTGGATGGTTCACCGGTGTCCGGAGATCAGGTTTCTCTAGTCGGCGTTATTGGCGGTTTGTATGGATTTCAGGATTTTTCGAATGAATTTCTCTCAACTGAAAATTTGGAAACTGATAATGAGTTCGAGCCTGGTCGCGGACAAAACATTCCGTCTTTGCCGGATCGGCCGTTTTCTGATTTAGATTTTACGGAGAACGATGATGTTGCTTTAACGGCTTATGAAGACGTAGATTTTATTGGTACTGGTCTAGTGATTGGCGAATCGGATGTGATCTATGCTGTTCGGTTCTCTAATGCCAGCGTTATTGAACAATTGGAGGCTGGTGCTACGCTTACCACGGCAACCGTTAATACCACGGTGATAGATGCCTCAATTGTGCCTAAGTTTGCTAATGCCCAGCTTACTACTGGTCGTTTACTAGTTGATGGCACGATTGCTGACATCGACACCAACTTTTCTTTTCGTCAAACTAATGGTGGCTTTATCGGCGATTCTGGTGATGACACGCCAGTCTATTTTGATGGTGGCCGTGGTTTAAGTGGCAGATTACTTAATGAGTTACGTCGCGACGAGACCTTGGATTTGTTTTATGTTGTGACAACCGAAAACAATTTCTTAACTGGGCCGAGCGGTCTTCCACCGTTAGTAGGCGTTGATGTCGATGGTCCGTTTGGCGACTCTTTTCTGTCTATAAATGGTGGTAACTTTGAATTGGTGGATGACCTTAATTTTGGCATTCAACTGCTTTTCACACCAAATGATGGTTGATTCCTAAGCTTTAACCAGAAGTACCTAATGGCGGCCGAGCAGCTAATGTTCGGCCGCTTTTTATCTCTGTCAATCCGCCACCGATTAGCCAAAATGAGTTTGGCGATCGGCAGCGACTGTTTCTTGCTAACTATCAAAATCTTACTAACTATTTACCAATAGACTAGCTTCTTGCATTGACCACCAATAGCGACTAGCTTTTTAGCAACCCTAATTATTAATAACGCTTATGTTATTGCTTAATCGTTTCCAAGTTGTTTTAGTCCTTTGTATGGGGCTGTTGTCGGCTTGTGTGACAACATCAGAAAAGCCTGTTAGTAACCCAGCGGCTTTCGCCATGCCAGATCGGTATTCAGCAGCAACGGTAGAGTCTATTTTAAAAGCAGGGGGTAATGCAGTGGATGCGGCTATAGCTGCATCTTTTGTCTTGGCGGTGACACTCCCCGAGGCCGGCAATATAGGTGGCGGTGGTTTTATGTTGGCGCGCATGGAAGGCAGTAATTATTTTTTAGATTACCGAGAAAAAGCACCATTGCAGGCTAGTCGAGATATGTATCTTGATGATAATGGAGATGTTATCGACAAAGCCAGTTTGATTGGTATACGAGCGGCCGGCGTTCCAGGTTCGGTTGATGGTATGTGGCAAGCGCATCAAAAATTTGCCAGCATGTCTTGGCAGCGTTTACTGGCACCAGCGATTAACTATGCTGAAAATGGTTTTGAAGTACATGCCAAACAAGCTGCCGCAATTCCAGAGTTGCTTGATTGGTTTGGCGACAAGGTAAATTTCGCTGAACATTTTGGTGACATGGCAAAAGGCGGAATTTTTAAGCAAGCTGAATTAGCACGGGTATTAAAACGTATTGCCAGTGACGGCCCAGATGATTTTTACCAAGGTAAAACTGCCCAGCTTATGCTTGCTCAGTCGCAACGCGATAACGGTTTGTTTAGTGCCGAAGACTTAAGAAATTATGAAAGCGTATGGCGAACGCCGTTGGTGGCTAATTGGCAAGACAATCAGGTGATTACTGCACCACCACCAAGTTCAGGCGGTTTTGCTTTAATACAATTATTAAAAATGAAAGAGCTTCTTGACGAGCAATTTGCCGGTCAGGAAGTTAATTCTTCGCAATATATTCATTTGGTTGCTGAAATAGAAAAACGGGTTTTTGCAGATCGTGCAGAGTACTTTGGCGATCCCGATTTTGTGGACGTACCGATTAATGAACTAATCAGCGACGAATATATAAGTAAGCGTGCCAGTAGTATTAGTCCTTCTTCGATTAGTAGCGTAGAGCAGGTTCCTCCAGGTTTAGAATCAGCCGATACCACGCACTTTTCTATTGTTGATAAGTGGGGCAATGCGGTTGCCAATACTACAACCATTAATTGGAATTATGGCAGTGGTGTTGTCGTTGAAGGCGCAGGATTTTTACTTAACAATGAAATGGACGATTTCAGCACTAAGCCAGGAGTTGCAAATGTCTACGGCGTTGTGGGTGGCACCGCCAATGAAATCCAGCCAGGCAAGCGAATGCTGTCTTCTATGACGCCAACCATCTTAATTAAGGACGACTTGCCACATATTATTGTTGGTACTCGTGGTGGTTCTACTATTTTTACTTCGGTTTTTCAGGCCATTGTGAATGTTGTTGATTACCGTATGAGTACTGATCGAGCTGTTTCCTTAAGCCGCTTTCATCATCAATTATTGCCGGCCGATTTAATCACCATGAGCCAAGCTTATCCTTTGGATGAATCCACTCAGGCTGAGTTACGAGACATGGGCTATAGAGTAGAACCACACCCATGGGAGTTTGGTGATTTGCAAATGATTACGGTAAATCGTTATGAAGCGAGTCCTGCTTCTGATCCGCGCGGAATAGGTGTTTCAGGAGTAGTGGAATAAGAGGTTTTAAGCAACGCTTAGTGGCCCCAGACGCTGATTTTTTTGACTGGTTTTACTCCCCTGAATAGTGCAATTTAGTGCAATCGGATTTTCTAAAATTAAATTGTTTTGCCTCAAGAAATTTAAGGGGTCAGAGCTCTGTAACTAGTTTTGGTGTTGATGACGGTGGTTATTCTGCTATTTTCAGTAACCGGAGCGTTATCAGGCGGTTCTGTGATACGCACCGCAATCCAAATTTTTGCGAATGTGGTTCACAATGGGATATACGTTTTCGCAATCGTGACCCTCATTTTCTATCTCATGGAGTACTACGAAGCTGATCTTAATAAAATCTATGCTTGGTCGCCAAGAGATCTTGGATTTAACTCGAAGCGTTTGAGATTGAGTCGTTTGGAAACCGGTTTTGAAATCATTGCGGCTATCTTATTTTTTGCTTTTTGGAACGATATCGTGGCCCTGCCTTCACACAGCTTGTCTGGTGGTGAGCCCGCTCATATATCGATAAGCACTGAATGGCAGCGTGTCTTCTGGAGTGTGAATGTCATAATGGGGCTAAGTATTGCTCTTGGAATTTATAATTTCGTGATTGCAACTCGGAATCGATTCAGCCTTAGTGCTGAGATCGTTCTGTCGCTTGCAACGTTAGTAATTATTGGTCTGATATTACAATTTGACCAGTTTGCTGTAGTTCACCCACCACTCGATGACAACATTGAACTGATGCAGTTTGTCGCTCATATAGAAATGGTGATTTATTCAATTTTGTTTATCATTGCTGTGGTTTGTCTGTGGGAAATTTTTTCCAAAGCCCGGAAGATCAGTAACGAAATCTAAGTTTGGTTTGTCCATAACCTTAACTGCATTGAATTTTAGTATTTTGGTTATCGATGGTCGTTATAGTAAATATGCAGAGTGGCCTGAAAAATACATTCTTGAAAATTTTGGTAGTCCGGAGTCAATCTAAGTAGGGCGCTTTATTTTGGCTCGAATTAGTCTAGCAGTATTCGCTGCGCTGGCTTATAAGTTGGCATTTAAGCCGGACGCCGCAAGCGCCACCGCTTAGTTCAAACGTTAGCCACCCAGAAAATCTATTTTCTCCTGTGTAGGTCGCGTTTTTACAGTTCCTGAACGAGTTCTAAAACCTGTTCGATATGTCCTTTTACCCGAACCTTACGCATTTCGTGCTGCAATATGCCGTCCTTATCGAAAATAAATGTGCTGCGTTCAATGCCTAAATAGGTTTTACCATACATGCTCTTTTGTTTGATTACGTCCATAGCTTTACAGAGTACTTCGTCAGGGTCAGAGATCAGGTCAAACGGGAATTCGTGTTTATTGATGAAGTTTTGGTGTGATTTTATGCTTTCCCGAGACACACCTATAATCTCGCAATTGGCTTTTTTGAAATCTTTATAGGCGTCGCGAAATCCTTGGCCTTGCGTCGTGCAACCAGGAGTATTGTCTTTTGGATAAAAGTACAACACTAGGTTTCGGCCTTTTAAGCTCTGAAGTTCCAATGTTTCATTTTGTGTAGTTGCAACACTAAGGTTTGGGATTGAGTCGCCAAGGGTCATAGCTGTTTCCTGAAGTCGTATTTCTAGATGTATTACTAATTGTATGTTTAATCGATGATTTTCCAATCTAGTGATTGCGCGTGAGCTCGCAGTTTATCATCCGGTGTTACGGCAATAGGGGTGGTCGCGGCTTCTAGTAGGGGTAGGTCATTATAAGAGTCGCTATAGAACGTACTATTATCGAGTGATCCACCGTGTTTGCCTATCCATTCATGCATGCGTTTTACTTTGCCTTCCTGAAAACATGGAGTGCCGCTTACTTTGCCGCTGAATTGGCCATTTATTTGTTCGGCGCGGGTTGCTATTAAGTGTTCTACCCCTAGCCGCTGGGCTATTGGTGCGGTGATAAAATCGTTCGTGGCGGTAATGATTATTAAGTTATCGCCAAGTTCTCGGTGTTGTTCTAACAGCTCAGCATGACCGCTGATGATCATCGGTTCGATAATTTCTTGCACAAATGTGGTGCGCCAAGTTTCGAGAGTCGCTCGCGGTGTGTCTTTAAAAATCTTAAATTGGTATTCACAAAACTCGAATATGTCGAGTTCACCACTGACGTACTGATGATAAAAAAAGTCTTGTCGTTGTTTTTGTTCAAGCGGGTCGACGGCACCTATGTCTGCTAAATAAACGCCCCAAGAGTGATCACTGTCGCCATTAAGAAGTGTGTTGTCTAAGTCGAAAAGGGCGAGAGCCATCTTATTACCTTGAATTTAAGCTTAGTGCTTGAAAGTTATGCATAAATTTGGTCTTTCATTATAATGGCTTCTATTACAGTTTTGCGGAATTTATAAAAC
The DNA here is from genome assembly GCA_964434375.1 of uncultured Gammaproteobacteria bacterium. Classification (GTDB taxonomy): domain Bacteria; phylum Pseudomonadota; class Gammaproteobacteria; order Arenicellales; family Arenicellaceae; genus Arenicella. The sequence continues at coordinate 13,678 of CAYSUU010000004.1, forward strand.
CAATATGCAAAATTTTGAACCCATCTTTGCCAATGACGGATATCGGCCGAACGTGGGGATAATTATTAGCAATCAACGAGGTAAGGTCTTTTGGGCTAGGCGCATAAATCGTGATGGTTGGCAGTTTCCTCAAGGTGGTGTCAGCAAAAACGAGACTTTGATTGATGCCATGTATCGAGAGCTGCGTGAAGAGACAGGCTTAGAAAGAGAGCAGGTTAAGGTCATGGCGCACACTAAAGATTGGTTGCATTATGATTTACCGAAGCACTTATTGCGCAATCAAAGAAAAGTTAGGCGATTGGGTCGCAAGCAAACGGCTTTTAAAGGACAGAAGCAAGTTTGGTTTTTGCTAGAGCTTACCAGCGATGATTCCGCAGTTGATTTAAAAGGTGGCCATGAAACGCCCGAATTTGATTTGTGGCAGTGGGTTGATGCCAGCCACGCAATAAAGAATATTGTTGATTTTAAACGTTCAGTTTATCGACAAGCCTTAGAAGAATTAGGCGATTTTTTGCCGAGTAATTGAAAATTAGAGATGTTTAACTTTTTATTTCCCGTGAATAAAACCTTTAATAAGCTTAGTCGTCAAATTGTTACGTTTAGCTTTTTAGTGAGCCCTTGCATGGTACACGCTCAGGCGACTATTAAGCAGCAAGCTGTTGCTGACGTGATAACTCAACACGCGCGTGCTAATCGCTTTCCAAATAAATTAGAGTTTATTGACACTCGTGGTAAACAGCGAGAGGGCATAGTTGAATACACATTTGACCCCGACGTGCATAGTTCGATGGCTGAGGTTTACTTAAAATATCAGCCCGATTACGCCTGTTTTGTGGCAATGGATGTAGAAACCGGTGCTATTTTAAATCTAACCAGTTTTATAAAATCAGACGAGCAGTGGGACAATTTAGTCATGCGTGCTGATTATCCAGCGGCATCAGTGTTTAAAGTGATCACGGCTGCAGCGGGTTTAGATTCTGGTGCGGTTGGCCCAGAAACAGTTATCCCTTACAACGGTAAGTCTACGTCTTTGTATAAAAAACAGGTATTGCAACACAAAAAAAATAAATGGACACGCAACCCTACCTTTGAAGAATCATTCGCTAAGTCAATAAACAGCGTGTTTGGTCGCATAGGCGTGTTCGATTTAGGCGAAGAGACCTTATCTGAATACGCTGAGCGTTTTGGTTTTAATCGGCCATTGGAAACTGATTTTAGTTTGCCAATTAGCGAAATCACCTTAGATTTGGGTGATCAATGGTCTCGCGCTGAAGCGGCGTCTGGTTATACGCGTGACGTTAAACTGAGCCCGATTCATGCCGCACAAATAGCCGCGACCATTGTCAATCAAGGCCGTTTAGTCACCCCTTACATGGTTGAATCGATTCGAGATGGAAAGGGGCGTGCAATGTACGAGCATCGTGATGACCCTGAGGCTCCTCAACTTATTTCAAGCAAGTCTGCGACGCAATTGAAGCAATTAATGAGAGCGACAACGCGTATCGGATCGGCTCGTAAGTCCTTTACTAATTTGAGTCGTTATCGGGTATATCGTGACATGGAGATTGGCGGAAAAACTGGGTCTTTAACCGGGTTGTCACCCAAAGGTCGTCACGATTGGTTTGTCGGATATGCTGAAAAAGAAGGTCGTAAAGTTGCTTATGCGTCACTCATTATCAATAAAGAGAAGTGGTATGTAAGAAGTGCTTACGTGGCTCGCCAGTTTATCTACAATTATTTCACTGCGATAGATAAGCAAAAGAAAGAGCAGAAGGAAAAGGACGCACTAGCGCTTACAGACGCGAATTCAGAATGAATCTTTGATACGTTCGATCAGCTTTGTGGTCGACCGTTCATATTTGAAGTTAATTGAATGCACGGTGCCACCATTATTAGTGACTACCTCATTGCCAACAATCTGATCGATTGGCCAATCACCACCTTTGACTAAGTGATCGGGTTTAATTAACTTAATCAGGTTTAAGGGTGTGTCTTCGTCAAAGCTGGTTACCGCATCTACACAAGCCAAGCTCGCCATTACTGCCAAACGGTCGTCTAATGAGTTGACAGGGCGGTCTTGGCCTTTGTTTTGACGTTTCACAGAAGCGTCAGTATTAAGTGCCACCACCATTGACGCTCCTAAATTTCGAGCTTGCTCCAAGTAGGTAACATGCCCCCGGTGCAATATATCGAAGCAGCCATTGGTAAATACCAACGGCCTGTCTAAAAGTGCGATTGCATCAAGCAGTGCAGACTCACTGTGTGAGTCGCTTATTATTTTTTTAGAGGAGTTAAGCACACTAACTTTCTGCGGATTTACCTGGAATAGTTGTGTATTCGAATACTTTTACAACGCGCTTCACGCCCCTGACTTTCTGAGCAATCTCAGTGGCTTTGTCACCTTCTGACTGAGTGACAATGCCCATAAGATAAACATCGCCACGAGTAGTAATCACTTTTACACGATTGGCCTTTAAGCCGGTTCTTAATACGAGGCGGCTTTTTATTTTGCTGGCAATCCAAGCATCGTTGGCACGTGATCCGAGTTTTGTTTTACCGGTAATGGTTGTTTCATCAACCAATTGGCGGACGCCTTGTATGTTTTGAAATTTGCTAATGAGTTCTGGTTTTAAATCTTTGTCGTCGATTTCGCCAGTGATTAGTAAAATACCATTCCAAGATTGCGGTTTGACATGCGCCGCCTTGCGTATTGCTGAACGAGACACCAATATATTGCGAGCAGTGAGCTCGATTGCGGAATCGTCGATGTATTCACCAACAGTGCGCCTATCATGCAGTATATCTACCGTAACAATAGCTGCGCCAGCCACTAGAGCAGTGATGCAGCTGGTCAATGTGGCTAACAATGTTATCGAGATTAGGCCGCGCTTACAGAGCTTTAAAACCGCCGAGTGGGAAAACCAAGAATGAGCCGTTGTCATATTAGTATTTCTAGCTTCTTTAATTGTTAAGTTGATTATCAGCTACTGTGTGATTGTAGTCTAAGCAGTTAACAAATTGGTCATTAAAATGCATTTTCTATCCATTCGATTTTGGTTTTGTTTAGAGGTCCAGACACACTAATTACATCAAAACGACAGGGAACGTCAGGTGAGCCTTGCTGCAATAAAAAAACTTCAGCACTGTGTCGTAGTTTATTTTGCTTGGCGTAGGTGATGCTCTCTAAACCGCCACCATAGTGTTGATTATGCCGATAACGAACTTCTACAAATACCAAGCTTGTTTGCCCATTGCGTGGGTCCAGCAGAATTAAGTCTATTTCACCTTGTTTGCAAAGAAAGTTGCGAAACAAGATTTTTAATCCGTTGTCTAATAAGAGTTGAGCGGCGAGATTCTCTGCGAAGTCGCCGACGGCTTGTTTGTCAGTTGTTGTCTTGCGTTTCGGTATAGAATTGTTTGCGCCTGACCGACTTATCAGCGTCCCAAGTTTCTTGATTATAGGATTTTCCACGGTTAGTTCCTTTGCCGTTGGTACCGAGACTATTTGGCGCCGAAACGGGGCGGATGTCAATGCCGTTGCTGTCAATTATGTTAGCTTGACCTTCCTCAAACCGAGCCCAAGCCGATTTAGATATAACATCTCGATTATTCGCTATACTCACTCGGCCAGTTAAGCCATCAAAAGCGGATGTTGGGTCGGAGCTAAGTGTTTGATAGGATGCGGCTAATTGATAGGCGTCAGCGCCTAGCGCGAACAAGCGGTTTAGTTGCCCTGCATATGGGGCAACTTCAGCCGATGCAATCACCCATGGCATCACCGGAAAACGCGTTTTATTCAGATCTACATTATTGATCGGGTCTTGTATGCCGTTAAAAATATTAGAGGCCGAATAGACCGGTATTTTCGAGCCACTGAAGAAATTTATTTGAGGCCTTAAAAGTCGCCCAGCTTTGTCATCGGCGTGCATGAATACGAAGTCGATATCGGCTCGCTGGTAGGCTGAAAATTTAGGCCGGAACCCGAGCGTGCTGCTTAGTTGGTTGTGTCGATAGTTACTCTGATTTACCGCGAATAATTGCTTAAGTTCGACACTGTGGTCGAATTGGCTTGGAGAGTAATCGATGATAGATGCGATTTTTCCTCCTAACTCCAACCATCGTTGTCGAAACGATTCTACCGCGCGCTGGCTCATTGGGGTTCGTGCTCGCATGACCGCTGCGCTTAAGTGTCCATCGTTCCATGCGCGTTCTGCTATTTGAGCACCTTCTAATTCTGGCGTAGTTGCGAATCTGCGCGTACCTGAATTGAGAGGCGCATCGCCGCCAAGTAACACTGTCGGCACACTTCCAATCGAGCTGTAAGAGCTTAGTTGGTTTGCATAGTCTTTTCCTAACGGCCCAATGATAAAGTCAGCACCCGCCTGAAGTGCAGCATTGTAGTATTGGGCTGTATTAAATGCGGATTCACCAAGATCGTAAAAGCGGACATTAGGTTTATAAGATGACTGATTTTGTTCGTGTTGATAGTTGATGCCATCCATAACCGCTTGCGCAGCCTTAGCAAATCGCGAATTTTGCGGAAGCAATACAGCAATATTCTGTGGTGACCGAGGGTTCCATCGACTATCAATAATTTTATTAGTGTTTTTCGCTTGAGGTCTGCGCCACTGGCTGAATTCGGTGGGCTTAAGTGGTGCTTGACCAATTTCAGAGCTTAGACTCTGTTCTATTCTATTGCGCACTATGGCATTAGGCGTTGTGCTAATAATTTGTAGGCGCGAGCTTCGAGGCAGACTATTTATAATTTGCCATATGTACCGTGTGGTTTCGGTTCGAGACGCACCGCTTAAGCCTCGTTCACGAGAGATAAGCGCCGCCAAGGCCGAGTCGTAATCATTAGCGCGTTGATAAATTAGTGAAGCGAGCAGTAAAGCATCTATCTGTTGAATACTCAAAGGCGTTGGTTGAGTAATGCTCGGTCTCTCATTTTGGTCTTGCTCGCTATCTTGTTCGTTATTTTGTTCTAAGTCTTGTATTTCGGGTGTTTCGGCGGGAATACGCTCCCATAAGGGGCGTGCCAAGCCTAGCGCGGTTTCTAGTTCGTTACGAGAGTAGGCGATATAGGCTTCAATTACCGTGAGTCTATCGGTTTCTACTTGTCCTAATTGCTGTCGATCAATGCCAGTGATTATTTGTTCGGCCTGATCATAATTTTCGCCTCGAATGTAGTATTCGGCCGAACTTAGGGCGGCTTTGACTCTCTCCCATGTTTGAGAGCTACTTTGTGCTTGCGACTGATATTGGCGCGCAGTTTTTAGGTCTATATCTTGCGCTTGTAGGCTCGGGTCTGGTTCGACTGCAATTCCAGATTCGGGCTGGTTCGGCGCTCGCGTAGTTTGCTCAATTTCTCGACTTTCGACCTTGGCTGGAGTCGGATTAAACGACGGAACACCAACGCAAGCACTGAGTATTAGTGCCAAAATGCTGGTTAAAATTAGTCTGAGCGATATTTGTACATGCATTGCCGAGGTATTCCTATTATTCTGTTGTGCCAAATTAGCAACGTGCGAAGTATAACGAGTGAAACCCATAGCAGGCAAAAGCTTTAAGCAACAGTTAATACCTTTATACATTGTTGCCACGCCTATTGGTAACTTGGCCGACATTTCTAAACGAGCGCTAGACATTTTGGCATCGGTTGATACTGTGTTGGCCGAAGATACTCGTCATAGCAAACGGTTATTGGCTCATTATGGTATTATCACGCGCTTAAAATCATGTCATGAGCACAATGAAGCGGGTTTAGTCGACTGGGTTAAGCAACAGCTTAGTGCTGGCAAGCCACTCGCTCTTATCAGTGATGCAGGGACACCATTGATTAGTGATCCTGGCTTTGTGTTGGTCCGAGCCCTTCGTGCTGAAGGCTATAGTGTGTTAAGTGTTCCTGGGCCGAGTTCGATCATAGCGGCTTTATCAGTGTCGGGTATGCCGAGTGATTCCTTTGTTTATGATGGTTTTCTGCCGTCCAAATCATCCGCACGTCAGGCGGCACTTGCTAAGTATCAGCACGAAACGCGCACCTGCGTGTTATTGGAATCGTCGCATCGAATTGAGGCGTGTATTGAAGATATTGCAGCGGTGCTGGGAGATCAACGCGACGTGGTCATCGCACGTGAGTTAACCAAGCGCTTTGAAACTGTGTTGTCGGGTTCGGCACGTGAGCTATTAGATATCATTGGACAAGATCCTGACCAACAACGCGGAGAATTTGTGGTTTTAATAGCCGGTGCCCCAGCTATGGATGTCGATGAAAAAGAAGTTCAAAAAATGTTAGGTATACTCATGCAAGAATTACCTTTAAAGCAAGCCGCTGGTATTGCGGCTAAGCTTAGTGGCCGTCGAAAGAATGATGTCTACGATCTTGCGTTAAAACTAAGACAAGAGCTTTTTAATGAATAAACCTCGCCTAATGCTTGGGTGTTTTATCGCGCTGTTGTTTGCGAGCCAAATAGACAATGTGAGTCGTGCTAAAAACCCACAGCAACATGTCCTTTTTAATGACGTTACGTTTGCCGAGGCGGATGCCGTGTTAGTGAGCAAGGTCACGAGCCATGGGCTTGATCAGGTTTATGCCTGGCAGAGCGAAAAAACACTCGTTCCTGCATCACTAAATAAGCTGCTTATGACTTACTTAGCGCTCGATAAATGGGGTGCGGACCATCGTTTTAAAACAGATTTTTTTATCGAGCAAACTAAAGACTCTAAGATACTGTGGGTTAAAGGTTATGGTGATCCGTTTTTAACGTCTGAGGAGTTAAATCGGGTGGTTAAAAACCTTCAACCATTACCGCAAGGTGTGGATACAATCGCGATAGACAACTCATGGTTTGATATTAATAAAGTGCCCGGTCGAACACAGGTACGTGATCCATATAATGCACCTTTGTCGGCGGTGTCGGCGAATTTTAATACCGTCTTTTTAGAAAAAGAAAATGGGCGGATAAGGAGTGCCGAATCTCAAACACCATTAACGCCTACAGCACTGAAAATTGGCAAAGGTCTAACTAAAAACAGAGAACGCTTAAATTTGATTGATGCAGATATCGCTCAACGGTATTTTGCTGAGTTATTGTTAAGAAAATTGGCAATGCCCGAGCTCGACATCCTTATAAATAAGGAAGTTTCGAGTAGTGCCAAGCGGCTTTACACGCATATTAATTCAAATACTTTGGCCGACAATTTACGTGCGACCCTAAAGTATTCAAATAACTTTATTGCTAATCAAATATTCTTAAATCTTGCTCAGTCTAGTGATGCGACAAACATAGCAACACAAAGTCAGAAGCTCACTTTTAGTAAGGCGCAGCAAAGTGCTGATAGAGTTTTAACAAAGATGTTTTCTTGGTCTAACTTTGTCATGTTAGATGGCGCCGGTTTATCGCATGCCAACCGCTTAAGTGCCACCCAACTGCAGCAAGTCTTGCTCGCTCTTTCTGAACATAAAGATTTACTTAATCGCATCGATTTGAAGAAAAATGGTGTTGAGGTTTATGCCAAGACCGGCACCTTAGACGGAGTACGTAGCTACGCTGGTTATATCCAAGTCTCTAATGCGGGTGTTGCCGACAATTACATCTTTGTTTTTATGTTTAATCGAACAGTTCCGTTTAGGTATCGAGACTCTATGCTTGAAAAATTGGTGAACGAGTTAAGCCAATGAGAGGCATGGGTTCGGGGATGCCAGATGGGTCCTATAAATTAAGCTGGCGAAGTCTCAGCCAACTCCTTCCATATTTTCAGGAGTATCGTTTACGTATTGCTTTGGCGTTGTTGTGTCTGATCGCAGCCAAAGTCGCCAGTGTTGGCATGCCTTTTATTCTCAAAGATATAGTAGACGATCTTAATCTTCAAAACAGCCTTGTGGTTGTGCCATTAGGTTTACTTGTCGCCTATGGTTTGGTGCGTTTTGCTAATGTGTTGTTTGGTGAGCTGCGCGACACGCTTTTTGGGCGAGTTACCGAAAGAGCCATGCGCCGAATCGGACATCGAGTGTTTGAACATTTGCATAGTTTGGATGTTAGCTTTCATTTTCAGCGCAGAACGGGGGGGGTGTCGCGTGATATAGAGCGAGGCGTGAATGGAATTAGTTTTTTGATGCGTTTTATGGTCTTCAATATAGTGCCGACCTTTATTGAAATTGGATTGATTGCGGTATTGTTGTTATGGAATTACTCGATTTGGTTCGCGTTGATTGTATTGGTCTCTGTGGTGGCTTACGTGGGGTTTTCGGTGATCGCTACTGAATGGCGAACAGAGACGATTCGAGATATGAATAAAGCAGAATCGCAGAGCAGTACCAGAGCGGTTGATAGTTTGTTGAATTTCGAAACGGTAAAGTATTTTAATAACGAAACTTATGAAGCCAGATGCTATGACCAAGACCTAGCGACATGGGAGCGTGCTAGGCGTCGAAACCGTCTTACTTTATTCGCTTTAAACGGGGGGCAGGCATTGATTATTGCTAGTGCGGCTACCGTAGCAATGGTATTGGCTTCCATTCGCGTAGCAAATGAGCAAATGAGCATCGGTGATTTTGTCTTAATTAATGCACTGATGATGCAGATTTTTGTCCCATTAAATTTTCTTGGTTTTGTTTACCGAGAAATGAAAGGCTCAATGGCTAATATCGATGCCATGTTTGCTTTGTTAGAGGTTAAATCGTCGGTACAAGATGTCCAAGATGCCCCCGATATTTTAATGCAAGAGGCTGAAATAGTATTTGATGATGTCAGTTTTTCGTATCAAAAAGAACGACCAATATTGCAGGGCGTGAGTTTCTCTGTATTGCCTAAACAAAAGGTTGCTATCGTCGGTGGCAGCGGTTGTGGAAAGTCGACTATCATGCGCTTATTGCTGCGTTTTTATGATGTCGATGATGGCTGCATAAGTATCGACCGGCAAGATATCTCTAAAGTCGCTCAGCATAGTGTGCGCCAAGGTATTAGTGTGGTACCTCAAGATACGGTTCTGTTCAACGCTAGTATCTGGGAAAACGTTCAATACGGTAATGTGGCCGCCAACCAGGAAGAAGTTTGGCGGGCAATACGTATGGCCTATTTGCAGGATTTTATTGAACAGCTTCCGGATAAAGAAAAAACGCAGGTGGGCGAGCGCGGCTTAAAACTATCGGGTGGCGAGAAGCAACGGGTTGCCATTGCTCGGGCTTTGTTAAAGCAACCTAAAATTATGGTGTTTGACGAGGCTACCTCCGCGCTCGATAGTCGAGCGGAGCAGGAAATTGTGCGAGCCATGCGACAAGTTAGAGGTGAATATACCTTAATGGTTATTGCGCACCGTCTATCCACTATTACCGATGCGGATCAAATTTTAGTGTTGGACAACGGTCGAATTGTCGAACAAGGCAGCCATCAGGAGCTACTTGCGCTTGATGGTTTTTATGCGGCGGCTTGGCACTTACAAAACACTGAATAATGTTATTATTGCGCCCTCAGTCGATTTAGACTAAAAACTAATAAAAGCCGATATTACCAGATGTATTCATTTGTTCGTCCAGTCCTATTTAGTCTTGATGCCGAACGCGCTCACGATCTAACTATGGACAACTTAGCCCGGATTTCTAAACGACCGTTTTTAACCAAACAAGTTGAAAATTTTTACGGCCGTAATGTGCCGGTATTGCCCGTTCAATGTATGGGACTAGAGTTCAAAAATCCTATCGGTTTAGCCGCCGGTCTAGATAAAGACGCCAGAGCTTTCCCCGCTTTTTCAGCGATTGGTTTTAGTGGTGTTGAAATGGGCACGGTTACGCCGGCTCCCCAGCCGGGCAATGACAAGCCGCGCATGTTTCGCTTACTTGAAGACGAGGCTATGATTAATCGACTCGGTTTCAATTCGAGCGGGGTCGATGTTTTTTTGCATAACATACAAATCACCGCGCATACCGCGGTGGCTGGTATCAATATTGGTAAGAACGCAAGTACGGCAATAGACGACGCGCATACCGATTATGTGTCTGCTTTGCAGCGAGTTTATGCAAAGGCTGACTACATCACGGTTAATATTTCTTCGCCAAATACAAAGTCTTTACGCGATTTGCAGAATGCGGCTTACCTAGATAAGTTATTGCTGAAAATCAAAACTATGCATAGTAAATGCGAGAAAGTTCATAAGCGTTATGTGCCAATGGCCTTAAAAGTTGCACCTGATTTACAAGATGGCGAATATGAAGCAATCGCTGAATTACTTATTTCACATCAATTTGATGCATTGATTGCTACTAATACGACCATCGCTCGGCCTGATTCGCTTGCCAGTCCACATCAAGGTCAAGAGGGTGGACTTTCGGGTGCACCATTGAAAGGTCGCGCGACAGACTGTATACGTAGGTTTTATCCTTTGCTTGAGGGTAAGGTGCAAATTATTGGCGTAGGTGGTGTTAAAACGGCCGACGACGCTTGGGAAAAATTAGTTGCTGGTGCAGACTATCTACAGGTCTATACTCAGTTTATTTATCAAGGGCCTGGCCTGGTGGCCGATATAGTCAACGGTCTGAAGAAAAAAGTAGAACAACGAGGCTTCGAAAATTTAAGCGAAGCCATAGCCGCAGAACGTAAGTCTGCTAGATGAAATGCTTGTTTTAGTTATGTTATGAACTTGCGATACTAGAAACAATAAAACCAAATAATTAGATATTATGACTACCTCCTCTTCCGAATATGGCGCCTCTGCTGACGCGATCGAATATCATTACGGCACAGGTAATGATTACTTCGCATTATGGTTAGGCGATTCTATGGCGTACTCCGCAGCCCTTTGGGATGCAGATAACCCTGAGCAAACTTTAGACGAAGCCCAGCGCGCAAAAATCAAACACCACATTGTTCAATCACGTGCTGATAAAGCTGAGCGTGTACTTGATATCGGTTGTGGCTGGGGGAGTGTGCTATTCCCATTGGCGGATAACTATAAGGTTAAGGAAATTATGGGCCTAACACTAAGCGATAGCCAAGTTAACTGGATTAACGGTTTAAACCATCCCAACATCGAGGCTCGCTTAGAAAGTTGGAAAGACCATGAGCCGAGCGCCGCGTATGATTCTATTATTTCAATCGGTGCGTTTGAGCATTTCACTAAGCTTGGTATGTCGTCTGATGAAAAAGTAGCTGTTTACAGAGAATTTTTTCAAAAATGTCACGGCTGGCTCAATGACGGTGGTGCGCTGTCATTGCAAACAGTGGGTTATGACAATGCATTGCCAAGTAGTTTTGATGAGTTTTTGGCAACCGAAATTTTCCCTGAAACCGATACGCCATTTTTAGCTGAAATTTGCAAAGGTTGTGAGCATTTGTTCCATGTTGAGCTGGTGCATAATCATGCCGAACATTATCGAAGAACGTTGCGTGCTTGGTATGACAATATTAAAGCCAATAGAGAGGCTTGTGTTGCTGAAAAAGGTGAAGAAGAAGTTGCACGTTTTGAAAAGTATCTGCGCCTTTGTTCGTACATGTATGAGGTCGGTGGCTTGGCTTTATACCGTTTAACTCTAAAGAAAATTGATAAGCCGAAGGTTTGGTAATTAGATTTTGCAGTAAATCAGCCGCCTAAAGGTTCGCCTTTAGGCGGTTTTTCTTTTTTTATTTCTTGTTTGTGCTAGTAATAGTGAAACAGTGAGCCCAAGCAACAAACTTACTCCAATCGCGTTTGTTGCCCATTGTGCGGGCTGCCATATGGCGCAGCACAAAAACTGATTTAGAACTTCATAGCTTAAGGAAAAGCTAATCATCCACAAGGCCAATGTCCAGTTTGGTTTTAATGCAAATAAGACTGCCAGTGGCATAAGATACCAAGGGAAGACTACTGGTGAGATCACTAGCGGTAATGCAATAGCGTATTGCATGATGGTGATTTGCTGATCTATGTTGGCATCTCGGGCGCGATAGGACGCAAGGGTTATGATCGCTAACCCCAATAATGCGGCCGCCATTGTTGCGTATAACATGCCGGTAATGCCAAGACTCGGTTCTAACCAGTTAAACCAAGGAGAGCTAGCGCGCCATTTTGCAAAAAATATAGTGATTGAACCAACTGGTTTTAAACCACTGAACACGGCTATAACGTATACGCTAGCCCATGTCGCGATGGCCGTAAATAACATTGCGGTTCGTTCTAACTTGGTTTTTACAAAGAAAAAAAGGGGTAATAGTAAAATGATTGGTAGAATTTTTACGCAAGCCCCTAGCCCAATGAAAAGGCCAACTAAGCTAGCTCGTTGGCAAACGAAGGCATACACGGCAGCTATGACAGCTAGGCCCGAGAAAACATCGATATGCGCAGCCTCACCGGCTTCAAAAATTAATATTGGGCTTAAGGCAACGAAAGGTAAAAATTGTAGGCGGTTAAGTTTTTTTAAAAATTTATAAGTCAGTACATAGAGCGCGATACTGGCGATACTGGTGATTAACTTCCATACAAGAAGCGCGTTCGCTATTCCAAAGCCCGCGGCCAAGGAGTACAGGGTTAAAGCAAGCGGCGGATAGAGCGTGGTGTACTTAGCGTGCTCTGCTGGTGGCTGCCATTGGGCTCTTAGATCTTGTAAGACGGGCGCATCGTGCGAGATTTGGTATGGATCCAGACCTTGTAAGAGAATACGGCCATCGAACAAATAGCGATCTACGTCGTTGGATGTGTAGGGGTCTATCAATAAAAGTAGTAAGCGTGCAGCGATTCCGCTAATTAAGACAAGCGTTATGTTTTGTGGCGTGAGTTTGATATGTAGTTCACGCCAAGCGCCAAGCATGATCGCGAACACCAAAAGATGCTGGATAATAACCTGACTGCCTATAGTCTGATTGTCGCTCAGTTCAGAGAGTTGGCTGGATATTCCCCAGCTCCAAGTGACTGTAAGCAAGAATGCGGCCATCAATAGCCACATTTTTGTAAAACGGAAACTCAGCGCTTGATGCGTGTATACAGGCTTGCCCATGCCGAAAGAGAGAATCCGATTCCAAGTAAAACAAAGAACGGCAACATCAACCAGTTTTGGTTTTGCATTGACCAAATAGCGCCGTACAAAAAGATTATGCCAGATGCTAGCTCAATGCCTTCGCTGGCAGGAAGTTTGGTTTTGTATTGTTTTATCGGAACTGTTTGAATTTCATTTTCTACATCACCACTTTTCGGTGTGCGTACAAACTCACTTTGCTGATCCAGCAGTGCTTCGAGTGCCGCGCGTGCATTATTGAATGCGAGGCAAATACCAAGTAGGAGTAAAAACGGCAGATGGATGAGTGCATTAATTTGTGACTTCCCGAGCGCAACTTGGCCAAAATAAAGGTAAATTAGATGACTGCCAGAGGAGATTAATAACAAAGGAATGTCTAGCCAAAACACAAACGGTACTTCGAGGTATTGGCGTGCGATTAAGCTCGGTATAAGCAAAAACAATGTATCTAACAACATCACGAAATAAGCGAAGTTATTAGAGAGATGAAACGTCGCTTCGATTTTCTTTGTAATGCTAAACGGGGCATTCCAAACTGGCTTAAGTAACTTTTTCATTACCTGAATGCCGCCTTTTGCCCAGCGATGTTGCTGACTTTTAAAGGCACGCATATCAGCCGGTAATTCCGCGGGGCATACAATATCGTTTCGATAAATAAGCTTCCAGCCGCGAAGCTGTGCTCGATAGCTTAGGTCTAAATCTTCAGTCAGAGTGTCGGCTGACCAGTGGCCGGCATCAACAATAGCTTGCGCGCGCCAAATGCCCGCCGTACCGTTGAAATTAAACAGCATGTTACTCCCATAACGAACTTGTTGCTCAAGTGCAAAATGCGAATCGAGCATAATTGCCTGAGTTTTAGTCAGTCGGTTGCTATTTAAATTTAGGTGTCCCCAGCGGCCTTGAACCATGGCAACTTTAGCATCGCTAAAGTGATGAATCGTTTTGTGAAGAAAATCCGTGCCGGGAATAAAGTCTGCATCAAAGATGGCAATAAACTCACCACTGGCCGAACTCATGGCATCGCGTAATGCGCCAGCCTTGAAACCCTGACGGTTAGTGCGGTGAATGTGATTAATATTGACGCCTTCATTTTGAAGTTCAATGACTCGTGCTTTAATCAGCTCGTATGTGTCGTCGGTCGAATCATCGACTACCTGAATCTCTAACTTATCGGCTGGATAGTCCATTTTCACCGCATGATCAATAACACGCAATGCAACATTGCGTTCATTGAAAACAGGTAGCTGTATAGTTACCTGCGGTAAGCTCGCAAAGTGTTTATTAGCATCATGATCGTTATCTGGTTGTCGAGATTGTCGACCACGAAAAACCATCGATAAGCGATGCAATCCAAATAAGCAAAGAACAACAAGTAAGCTGTAATGTAAGCATAGAATTATCCAGGCTAGTAGGTCCATGCTTTGGTACTCCAGTGCCAGCTACAGGTTTAGAACGTGCGTGTTACAGCAAGTTGAAAACCATTGCCTTCAAGTGTGTTGTCGCCAAATAAATCTTCCGTATAGGTGGCCTCTGCACCCCACTGACCGTTGTCGGAAGGTTTTCCAAAATTCCAACCAAGGGTGAGTTCGAGTTTGCCGATATCGAATTCATTGGTAAGTGACAGATTGCCGTTTTCATCAAAGGATGAGTCGGCGTTATTTGCACTTTCAATGCCATCGAGTTTGGTACGGAAGTAAAGGTTCTCGGTAAATGAAACTCCATACTCTATTAAGTAGCGAAATTCGTCAGACGGTGCATCTGTTCGCACACGATAGCCAAATTCCACACCAAAGTAACCTGCAGCACCTAAGCTCTTGCCTATCAATACTTTTGCCTCGATGTCTTCTTGGCCATTACCCAAGGGAAGCTCGTCGTCTTCATCATAAAGATAAGGAAGTTTGGCCAGTAGTTGAGTAGACAATACAAAGGGTGCTGCTTGCCATTGATACTTAATACCAATGTCTACATCGCCTAAGCCATCATTACTTACTGCTTCACCTATCGAGTTGGTTTGTTCAATATCTTGAAATAACACAGAGGTGAATATGCCAAAGTTGTTACCAAGTCCCCATTCGCCATAGTAGGAAATACTGGTTCCTTCGAATTCGCCTAAATCGGCATTCTCGCCGAAAAATTCATCGGCACTGTAATCGCTAAATCCAACTTTGTTGTAGGACTTGCCTTTATCAAGCACCCAAGCACCAGCATGTGCATGTGATGAAAGAGTAAGAAGGATAGCGGCAAGTGACGAGATGATCGCTATTTTGCTTAGATTGATGTTCATATGGTCTCCCAGTAATAGACGCCCAGCGCGCCGCTTTACTTTGCGCATGCTGTGATTAAAAGTGTATTTATTAGTTACTGGTTTAGACCAATAAATCAGTATTGGGCTTGCATATAATTTAGCGTTGCAATGATTGTGAATTTAAAGTGAAGGTTTTTTGTGCGATATTTAGTAAAACGCAAGGTAAAACCTATTATTACTTGTATTTTAGCGATCCGTGCTGGAGGTTATTTTTCCTTGATCTGGATGTGTTTGTTTCTGTTGATTGCCAAACTTAGAATAATCAACAGAAACAAATTTTAGGGTCTATTGATTGAGTTCTTTGCTCTTCCAAAATTTGGTGCCCTTAATCGTCGCTTGTAGGGCTAGGCCCGACTTAGTAAGTTGGTAAATGCTGACGTTGCTGGCGGTTGCTTCTCCTCCAACAGCACCACCTTTGTCGGAAGATTTTGCCGCTGCATCGGCTTGGGCTCCAAACGCCCAGCCTTTGTCGATAAAATAGTCTAGTGCGTCTTTGGAATGGAATACTAACAAGGCTCTAAAGTCCTTAATTCCAGCGCCAAGACCAACGCCTACTTCACCCATTCTCATATACGTATCTGATTGAGTCGTGTTGTCACGTACCACGCCATAACCACCGCCGAAGCTAGCAATTAAAAGATTGACGTTTACGTTTGAGAACACCGCGTAACCAGGCGCGTTGGCAACCTGACTTTCAACGTCTGGTTTTTCCGCATAAATTTCGAGTAAAACGTTCTGTCGCATCTCCATTACCGAAGCGCGTTTCTCGGCGGGTGTGCCTGAACGTGTTGTTGCGCAAGCGCTAAGAGTCACAATTAAGAGGAGGGCAATCAAACCTCGAATGCTTTGAGATGTTGTCATGTTTACCTTGGCTAATTTGCCGAATTTTCGTTGTTTAGATAGTAAATAACATTTAGATACCGGTCAATAAGCCTCAAGTGACATATTGGTTTGGTGAACTGCACTTTGTTGTGCTTAAGGTACAATAAAGTGATTATCTAAGTCATGCTATTTACAGACATAAAGAATAGTACCTTAAAACCGAGCCCAATACATTTTGGTTTGTTAATCCGCTAGGGTAGGCCGATTAGGGAATATCGATGCAATAACTTTTACCGTTATATCCTCAATAAAACTCAGTTTCAGTTTCAGGGCGAGTTTTGAATCGTTTGTGGACCCATAGATATTGCTCGGGTTGTACTCGAACCATTTCTTCGATGACGCGATTCATGGCGGTCGTGTCTTTAATCTCATCACCCGACGCTAACCCTGTTTTTTCCTTACCTAAAATCACTCTGTAGCCTTGCCCCCATGGGCGAATTTGAGTCATGCAGGGAATAACCACGGCCTTGGTGGTAAGTACAAATTTAGCGAGCGCAGGAGTAGTGGAAGCGAGCGGGTGAAAAAAAGGTACAAACACGCCTTTGCGGCCCGCATCTTGGTCTGGTGAGTACGACATTGGGTGGCCTTTGCGGATCCAACGCAGCAATTTGCGCAAAGGTTCTTTGCGTTCAAACATTAAACCGTCTTTCGCAAAACGCGTGCGACCTTCTTTAGCAACAGTGTCCATTAGCGTGTTTTTCATATATTGGTAAATGCCAATCATTGGACGCTCGCGTTGTAAGGCTAGCCCTGATATTTCTATGGCCAAAAAGTGCGGCGTTAGCAGTATGATGTTTTTACCTTGCGCTAGAGCTTGATCATAGTGCTCTCTTCCTTCAATGGTGACGAGTCGATCGAATCGTTTTTCGTTCATCCACCAATTCATGCTGGTGCACATAACGGACTGTCCTAGATAACAGTAATGTTTGAAATTTATTATTTTTAGCTCACGTTCGGTCTTGTCAGGAAAACAGGCTTGAAGGTTTTTTAGTGAAACCTTGCGTCGGCTAAATGGGGCTATATAGGCGGCGCAGCCGAGTATGCAGCCAAAGCAGGCGAGCACAGGAAGTGGCAGAAAGGAAATTACTCGAAAAATAGCTAGGCCAAGCCAAGTAGGCCAATACTTAGCTTGCCAAAAGTGTTTTAAGTGCTTAGTCAGCAAAGGGAATGGCCGGTTAGCTATCTCTTACAGCATTCTGCGCTTGTAAAATTCGCTGTGGACTAACTTCAATCGACTGTTGAAACTTTATGCCTTCTTTTTGATAAATTTTACGACAATAAAAATGACGTTTTTTGCCACTTGTGGTGCGCGGTATTTCTCGTGAGCGAGCTAATAGAATTCTATCGATCGGGAATGCTTCTTTTGGCATTGCCACCAATAACTGATCTATCTGATTTTGTTCAATTGGAGCATGGCGTTCAACCAACACGACAATGTCGCTTTTTGGGTCATGAATGTCCGCTTCAAAAACAGCTACGTGCTCATGCGATATGTCGAGTAGTTTAGCAAGTTGTTCTTCAAGTGCGCTCACTAGAAAATTTTCGCCATTGCGGATGATTATATTTTTAATGCGTTCGAGGATATAAATCTCGCCATTGTATACAACGCCAATATCACCGGTTCGAGTATAGTCCTTGTCATCAAAGCGATCGATTAATTGTTCGCCACCCCAAACATATCCCATTGCAACTGAGCCACCACGAATAGCGATTTCGCCAGTAATGCCTTGTTGCTCAATCGTTTGGCCTTGTTCGTCTATAATGCGGATGCTCATATCATCGATGGTTGTTCCTGCTGTGCATACGGCGACACTTTTGCTGGCGTCGTAGCGAGCCAGATCATGTTCTTCAAAGCTGAGGGTGTCTAATATTTTTATTGGCTCGCCAATTGCTATTGAGTCACGTTCGACACAGATGAATTGAGATACTCGTTTAGGCGATGAAATGCTAGTGATGATCGTCGATTCTGCCAAACCGTAAGCAGGTCGAATAACTTGAGGGGTGACCCCACAAGATTTAAATTTTTTCAAAAAGGATTCAATAGTTGATACTCGTATCGGTTCGGCGCCAATAAATAAGTGTTTAACGTGACTAAGCTCAAGGGCGTCGCGATCTTTTTCCGATACCAGTCGTGAGCAATAATCAAACCCAAAGTTTGGCGCGGTGGCAATCGTGCATTTGTGTTCATGCATGGTCTTGAGCCAAATAGCCGGTCGTTTAACGAACTGGGTTGGCGTCATTATGAACAGCGTATAGTTATTACAAAAACTAAATAAAACCGTGCCGACTAAGCCCATGTCATGGAAAAGTGGTAGCCAGGTTGTCATGCGCTCGTCAGCTTGCATGTCAACTGCATGACGGATGCCGGTAACGTTGGAAATAATGTTGTGATGTGAGATCGAGACGGCTTTATGGTCGCCGGTCGAAGAGCTCGTGGTTTGAAAGAAGGCGATGTCGTTCGCGGCAGGTTGATGATTGTTGGCCGAGCTATCGCGCGTGTCGTAATCGCTATTTGGGTCATCGTTTGTGCGAATGACGTTTATTTCTTGCGGAATTTCATCATGAAATTTCTCTTGCAAGCCTTCTTCCAGAACAAGTAAAGCAGGGCTATCAAATGCAAAGCCCCAGTGCTTAATTCGATAGCTTAATGCTTCGTGACTCCCAAGCGACAAGGGCATGGGGAATATCATTGGAATCGCGCCAACCGAGACAGCACCGTAAAAGGCAAGTAGCGTCGCGTAGGGAGAATGGCAAGCGATCATGACTACTTGGCCTTTAATATCGGGCGCGTTGCTTGCATTAATTAATCGCTCGCCGAAGGCAAATGCGCGTTTACTTAACTCGCGATATGAAACCGGTATGTACCCACGCTCTTTCGCGTTCCAGCATTCAAGTGACGTGCTCTCGTTTTCGGTTTGAACGTGTGCGTTCATTACCTCGATTAGTGTTGATGCTGCCATGCTGACTTAACTTATCTTTGATTCGATCAGGGTTGCAATATCGTGAACTGTGGCGATATTTGCAGATTCACTGTCACTCATTTCGATGTCAAAGGTTTCTTCAATGATAAGAATAAGCTCGATTCGAGCAAAAGAATCAAGGCCGCTATTTTCTAGGTTTAGTTCAGGGCTAATATCGCTTGCGGACAGTTTGGTGTTGTCGGCGATAAGTTGAATAAGACGGTCGGCTACTGAAGCTTGATCACTCACGCTAGGCTCCTTAGTTGTTTATGCAAATACAAGGTTAAAATTTGTTGGCAAGGATACTCTAATGTGAGTGGTATGCCAGCAAAAAAAACGTAATTTTTTGTCTAACAATTTCGGTTATCATCATCATGGTTTTAGTGTCTTTACCTTTATGCAAATTCGTGCGAACTTCGATTAAGTTTTTCCTGATACCTTTGCTTATTAAATGGCTGGGGTTTTTAGTTGTCTGGAGCTGTCGAGTTCGCTTTATCAATGAGCAACAATACCGTCATTGTATCGCAGAGCAAGTTCCGTTTGTACTATGCTTGTGGCACGATTGCTCCACCATTGCCGGTTGGATTATGCGTAATAGTCCTGTGACGGTGATGGTCAGTGATAGTAAAGACGGTGAGTATGTCTCGCGTTTTGCTAATATGATGGGCATCAAGACTATTCGCGGCTCCACATCTAAAGGTGCAGCAAAAGCGGTTAAGGCGTCACTTAAATTAATGCGTGCGGGTAAACCAATAGCCTTGACTCCTGACGGCCCGCGCGGACCACGTTACGTGTTTCAGCACGGTGCTCTTTGGTTTGCTGCGTCCAGCAACGTTCCAATTATTCCCATGCATATCAAGGCCAGTCGTGAGTGGGCTTACAATAGTTGGGATAAGCAGACGTTTCCTAAGCCTTTTTCGACCATAAATGTGTCCTTTGGTGAGCCGATCATGCTTGATAGGCTTGAGCTTGAGAACAACGTGAATGCGGAAGCCGAAAAAGTGCAACAATCGATGTTAATTAACGTAGAAATGGCGAGTCGTTTTGATTGATGTTGTCTGATCGGTTAGACTCTCGCGCAACTTAACCAGACAGTCGCTGCTGAGATGGCTTTCGCTAACTTGGGAGAGGAAAGTCCGGGCTCCATAGGGCAGGGTGCCAGATAACATCTGGGCGGCGTGAGCCGACGGCCAGTGCAACAGAAAGATACCGCTGTCTTAGGGCAGTAAGGGTGAAATGGTGTGGTAAGAGCGCACCGCGCGAGTGGTAACACGAGCGGCTTGGTAAACCCCACTCGGAGCAAGACCAAATAGGTGTTCATATGGCGCGGCCCGCGTTGAGCACGGGTAGGTTGCTTGAGACGCATAGCGATGTGCGTCCTAGATGAATGACTGTCTACGACAGAACCCGGCTTATCGGTTAAGTTTTTATTGTTGTAAACGAGTTAAAATAACATTGTTTTGCTAACGGCGATATTTTTCTTGGTAGGCATTAAAATCTTCGTATAGTATTCAAAGTGATGCTAACTTTAGTCTGAAAATAAGCAGATTAAAAATATAATGTTGCCAGTCATAGTTAAAGTAATACATTAGAAGATGCAACTAAGCTCAAAGGAAAATTGAGCTAAGCTACTGAAAGGAAACAGTTTTTTTCAAAATAAAACTTGACACCATGTTGCGACTTAGAGATAGTGGCGAAATGTGGGTGATTGTGGGAATAAAGGGCAAAATTAGCTCATATTCTGCAGTTCGCCAGCCAATAATGATAAAAAAGGGCAAATAAAGTCGTGGCAAGAGGCAGTAATCACATCAGCGTAGATGCTAAAGGTCGAATGTCTATTCCGACCAAGCTGCGTGATGGGCTGGTAAGTGCTGAAGACGGTCACCTGGTGGTGACTGTGAGCCCGAGTGACCGTTGTTTATTAATGTATACCTCTGAGGCATGGAGTGTGGTAGAGCAAAAGATAACTTCTTTGCCCACTCTCAATAAACAAACACGACAATTAAAACGCATGCTTATTGGTCATGCGGATGATTGTCATATGGATGGTAGCGGTCGTATTTTGCTTCCCGCTCAATTGCGAGAGTACGCTTATATAGATCGTAAAGCTGTGCTTGTCGGTCAAGGCAGAAATTACGAAATATGGGATGAAGCTCATTGGATTGCTCAGCGCGAGAGCATGCTGTCTATCGAGTTAGACGAAGCTAATCTTCCTGACGAGCTTGGCTCGCTCTCTTTTTAAGTCTTCGTTATGACTCACAGTAACGCACATATTCCTGTCTTAAAACGAGAGGCGCTCGCCGCATTGGATGTTCGTCATGGTGGCATATATGTAGATTTGACCCTAGGTCGGGCTGGGCATGCACGTGCGATTAGTGATGCGATGGGCGATGACGGGCGTTTGGTGGCTTTTGATCGCGATCCGTCTGCTATTGAAGAAGCTAAGCGCGTTTTCGCAGGGGATGCGCGCGTTACATTGATTCATAGTGAGTTTGCAAAATTTGCGCAAGCGTTAAAAGAGTATACAGATGTCGAAAAAATAGATGGCGTACTGATGGATTTAGGCGTGTCGTCGCCTCAGTTAGATGAGGCAGCGCGAGGTTTTAGTTTTATGCGTGACGGCGATTTAGATATGCGCATGGATACTAGTCAAGGCGAAAGCGCATCGCAGTGGCTTGCGCGTGTTGACGAGGCAGAACTAATCAAGGTTTTATTTGAATTTGGTGAGGAGCGCTTTGCTCGCCGCATAGCCAGAGCGATTGTGTTGGAGCGCGAAAGCGTTGAAATAAGCAGCACTTTGCAGCTAGCGGGTCTTATCGAACAGGCGATTCCAAAGAAAGATAAGCATAAACATCCAGCGACTCGTACTTTTCAGGCGATTCGCCTGCAGGTTAATCAGGAACTGCATCAAATAAGTGCGGTTTTGCCGCAAGTGGTGGAGTTGCTTAATGAGGGTGGAAGGCTTGCAGTGATTAGTTTTCACTCACTTGAAGACCGAATCGTTAAGCGTTTTATTCGTGATTTATCTACGCCAAACTTGCCGCCACGAAATATCCCAGTAACTGAAGATGCGTATTTAACGCCGCTGACTGCGATTGGCCGCGCGATTAAGCCTCAAGCTGATGAAGTTAAATCAAACCCACGCGCGCGCAGTTCAGTTTTACGTGTCGCGCAACGAACGGCGTTACCGTATTCGTTTGCTCACGGAGGTGCGTCTTATGCCTAGAAGTGTGGTGGTATGTTTGCTCGGCGCGGTGATGTTGAGTTCCTTGTTGGTTATTAACGTAAGGCATCAACATCGATTGTCTTATTTGGCTTATCAAACGCAGGAAACTAATCGTGATGCGCTTAATGACGAGTGGGGGCAGTTATTAGTTGAAGAAAATCTTTGGGCGTCGGCACATCGCGTTGAGAAGCATGCTGGCGAACGCTTGTCGATGCGAGCACCAGAGAAAGAAGAAGTGAAAGTCATTGGTCAAAAGCCCGATGCTAGTGAGCTTGCTGGAGGTGTGCATGGCGCGCGCTAAAGTTGGCGATCCAGGTGGCACTTCAGTCAAGGAGGTGGTTAAGCCCTCCACAAGCAGAGTCTTAAAAGAAGATATAGTCGTGCCAGTTTCGAGTTGGCGATATCATTTCGTAATCATCGTGTTTGGTGCCTTGTTTTTGATTTTGGCGGCACGCGCGGTGCATTTGCAGATTATTGATAATGACTATCTTCAGTCGCAAGGTGATGCGCGTTATTTACGAGTACAAAAAACACCACCGAATCGAGGTGTGGTTAGCGATAGAAATGGTCAGCCTCTTGCTATCAGCACGCCAGTCGATTCGATTTGGATGCATCCAGCGACAATTTTACGCCAACAAAAAGAATATAGTTACAAACAGCTTAGTGGTTTGTTGGGTATTTCGCGTTCTGAGCTTTTGGCAAAGGCTGAAAAACGCAAAAAGCGCGAGTTTGTTTACCTCAAACGTCATATGGCTCCGCAGTTGGCAAACAAAATTTTGGCGCTAAATGTGCCGGGTATTAATTCTGTACGTGAATATAAACGTTACTATCCAGCCGGCCCGGTTACCGGGCATGTGCTCGGTTTTACCAACATAGACAACGAAGGACAAGAAGGTTTTGAGTTAGCGGTAAACGATTCTCTGAAAGGGCAAGCTGGGCGAACTTTAGTGTTGCGAGACAAAGTAGGGCACGTGGTCGACTATGTTGAACAGCGCTCCAGAGTTCGTCATGGCGATGATACCAAATTAAGTTTAGATGCTCGTATTCAGTATCTTGCGTATCGACATTTACAGGCAGCGGTAAAAAAGAATAAGGCGGCGTCTGCTTCCTTGGTCGCTTTAGATGCTAAAACAGGTGAAATCTTGGCAATGGTTAGCATGCCTGATTTTAATCCAAATGATCGCGGCGATATGAAGAGTGCAAATTTCCGCAATCGATCAATTACTGATTCTTATGAACCAGGCTCTACGGTTAAGCCCATTACTATGGCTATGGCTTTAGAAGCGGGTGTGCTTGAACCACATACGTCCATCGATACAGAGAAAGGTTTTTACTATATTGGTCGTAGCCGCATTAGTGATACCAAGCCTCACGGTGTGATTAGTGCGTCTGAAGTCATTCAAAAATCCAGTAATATTGGTTCCGCTAAAATCGCCATGATGATGGCCCCACGAGACCTTTATGACACTTATAGTGCATTGGGTTTTGGTAAAACTAATAAGCTGATTCTGCCTGGTGAACAAAAGGGTATTTTAGCGAAACGCAAAAAGTGGCGACCGATTGAAAATGCCACTATGAGTTACGGCTATGGCTTGTCAGTAAATACTCTACAGCTTGCCCGCGCTTATCAGGCGATTGCTAACGATGGCGTATTAGTCCCTGCTAGCTTAGTTCCACTAGAATCCGCGCCTAAGGGTAAGCGAGTATTCTCTTCTAAGGTCGCGCGTCAGGTTGCTGAAATGTTGGAGCTAGCCGTTGGCGATAAAGGTACGGCTCCTCAAGCACGAGTTAGTCAATATAGAGTGGGAGGTAAAACTGGCACGGCTCATAAAGTGGTCGATGGTCAGTATCAAGACGATAAGTATCTTTCCTTGTTTGCCGGTTTTGCCCCAATCAGTGATCCAGAAATTGTGTTGGTCGTTTGTGTCGATGATCCTCAAGGCGTTGATTATTACGGTGGTTTAGTGGCGGCGCCGGTGTTTTCTAAAGTGATGGAAGGTGCATTGCGCTATCGTGATGTGGTGCCTGACGCTATTGAGTCGCCAAAACAAAGTCTTCAGCTAATGATTGATCGACCTAGTGTTGGTGTGCAGCCATGATGCCACTGCGCGAGTTACTTAACCCTTTGCAAATCGTGGTGGCTGAAGACTGCAATATTGAGTCGATTTGTTTAGATAGCCGCGAAGTGAGCGACGGTAGTTTGTTTTTTGCTTATCCAGGTTCAGTGGTAGACGGACGTGATTTTATCGAACAAGCCATAGAACGCGGCGCAGCGGCGATTGTTTACGAAGCAATCTCGGATCAAAGCAGTGCATTTACCTTGTCTGAGAATACTGGTATTCCCGCCTATGCCGTTGTTGACTTACAAAGCCGACTTGGCCTTATCGCCGCACAATTTTATGGCAAGCCTTCGCAAGAGCTGCAAGTGTTTGGTGTTACAGGCACAAATGGCAAAACAAGTTGTTGCACCTTACTTGCTCAAGCATTTGAAATTATGGGTTTGAGTGCGGCTGTGATTGGCACATTAGGAAGTGGTTCACTAGGCGAGCTCGCCTATGCAGGGCAAACCACACCTGACCCAATTAAGCTGCAAGAAATACTGCGCGAATGCGCTGATGCGGGAGTCACTCAGGTTTGTATTGAAGTCTCATCGCACGCACTTGATCAAGGCCGAGTGGCCGGTGTTGATTTCTTCTGTACATTGTTTACTAATTTGACTCGTGATCACTTGGACTATCACGGTGATATGCAGACTTACCTAAGTGCTAAGCAAAGCTTGTTTAGCCAGTACCCTAGTGAGTTGAGCATAATTAATATTGCGGATCCCGCGGGCGCGAATATTATCGACGCCGCCGCCGCTCAATTTTTGGTTTCTTACGGCCTTGGTGGTGATGTGTTCGCTGAAAAGGTTCACCTTAAAAACGATGGTATTGAGTTGGAGATTGAAGGTAATGGAGTTTCGTTTGACGTATCAGTGCCTCTGGTCGGTGAAATAAATGTTCCTAACATCGAGTTGTTAATTGCCAGTCTTCTAAGCCTAAGTGTTGCGGTCGATGATATCGTTGAAATTTGTCGCCAATTAAAGCCAGCGCCTGGACGCATGGAGCTTTATAAATCAGATAACGGCGTGAGTATTGTGGTCGACTTTGCGCATACTCCCGACGCCTTACAAAAAGCGTTGAGCTCCGTACGTCGTCATTGTTCTGGAAAAGTGGTCTGTGTGTTTGGTTGCGGTGGTGATCGCGATAAGGGCAAGCGCGCGCTTATGGGTGCCGCTGCCGATCAATCTGCCGATCTGGTCATCGTTACTAACGATAATCCGCGTTCAGAATCAGCTGATGCTATTGCCGCTGATATCGTGGCTGGTATTAAGGGTGACTATCGTCTTGAGCTTGATCGAGCTGCGGCCATTGATATGGCTATTTCTCAAGCACAAGAAAACGATTGGGTTGTTGTTGCTGGAAAGGGCCATGAAACAACTCAAGAAATTAATGGGCAGCTGATTGAATTTTCTGATCGAGCGTATATCGAATCTATTATACAGGTGGCCGCATGATGCATTTAGCACAGGTGGCGAGCGCTACCCTCGGTCAGTTGACGGGCGCAGATACAAAAATCAACAGTGTTGTTACCGATAGTCGCGCCGATTGCACTGGCGGTTTATTTGTTGCACTTAAAGGCGATAATTTTGATGCGCATGATTTCATTCATCAGGCTGAAGTCGCGGGAGCGGCGGCCGTTTTGGTTGAGAGAAAGGTGCAGACCAATCTACCGAGTGTGCAGGTCGAAGATACTTTGCAAGCACTTGGTCGTCTTGCTAAATGGTGGCGTGAACAATTCGATATTCCTCTAATGGCCATTACTGGAAGTGTCGGAAAGACCACTGTTAAAGAAATGTTAGCCGTTATTTTTAGTCAATTTGGCGAAGGTATAGCCACTAAAGGAAACCTTAATAACGAGATTGGCGTGCCATTAACCTTGTTACGCCTGCGTGAGGCCCATCGTTACGCAATTGTTGAAATGGGAATGAATCATGCTGGCGAAATACATCGTTTAAGTACTATGGCGCAACCAAGTGTTGCTATGGTGAATAACGCGGGCGCGGCTCACTTAGAAGGGCTTGGCTCGATAGCTGCAGTGGCGCAAGCAAAGGGCGAGATCTTTAACGGTCTGAAAGAGAGTGGCGTTGCAGTAATTAATATTGACGACGAATTTTGCAATTTATGGCAGCAAGGCGCTGCGTCTTTCAGTCAACTTTTATTTGGCTTTTCTGAACAGGCTGATATAAAAGCGAGCTACCAAACGCCATCCAGTTTAGGCGCCAATGGTTCTTCAGGGACACTAAAAGTTACCATGAACCTCAAGAATGAGTTTTGTAGTTTTGAGCTACATTCCTTAGGCGAACACAGTGTTCGAAATGCCTTGGCTGCGGCCGCAGTAGCCAGTGCGGTGAACGTGCCTCTTGCAGATATTGCTGCCGGTTTAGAACAGTTTCGACCGATACAAGGTCGTTTAAATATCGACGTTATTGGTGACACTATTGTGATCGACGATACCTACAATGCAAATCCAGCGTCAATGAACGCAGCTATTGACGTATTAGCGTCTTACCAAAGCTCTGTACTGATTGTGGGTGACATGGCCGAGTTGGGAGAAGCGAGTGTTGATGAGCACCGTGCGCTGGGTGCCTATGCGCAGTCCAAAGGGATTACAGAACTTTACGCTTGCGGCGACTACGCGCCAGAGGTTGTTAACGCCTTCGATGGTCAAGCCGTTGCTTATAGCTGTCAGGCAGAGTTGTTGGAGCAGTTACCATTATTGCTTTGTGCACAGGCTGGTTCTACGACAGTACTTGTTAAAGGTTCGCGCTCAGCTCGTATGGAGCGCGTGGTCGCTGCGATCAATAATTTTCTTAGCACGCAGCTCAGCAATAGCTCGGAGGTTCACTAGTGCTCTATAGCTTACTTATTGATTTGTCTCAGCACTTTAGCGCATTGAATGTATTTCAGTACATTACGATGCGAGCTATTTGCGCGGTGTTAACGGCCTTAGCGGTTTCCTTGATGATCGGGCCTTTTATGATTCGTAAATTGGAGATCTACAAAATCGGTCAAACAGTGCGCCAAGATGGCCCTCCAACTCATTTTGATAAAGTTGGTACGCCGACAATGGGGGGCTTATTAATATTAGCGAGCGTTATTTTGACAACGGTTTTATGGGCAGATTTAAGTAATCGTTTTGTTCAAGTTGTTTTGTTTACCTGTTTCTTTTTTGGTTTGATTGGTTGGTACGACGACTATCAAAAACTAGTTCATAAAGATCCGGTTGGCATGGGTTCTCGTAATAAATTTTTAAGCCAAACAACTGTCGCGCTTGTCGCCGCGCTATGGCTATACATCACCGCAGAATCACCGATTGATACGACTTTATATATTCCTTTCTTTAAGGATGTGGCTTTGCCATTAGGCGTCTTGTTTTTACCACTGACTTATTTTGTCATTGTTGGGACCAGCAATGCGGTTAACTTGACTGATGGACTGGATGGTCTGGCTATCGTTCCTTCGGTAATGGTGGCGGGTGCTTTGGCGATATTTTGCTACGTGTCTGGTAATGCAATTTTTGCTGAGTATCTGCAAATACCAAAAATTGCAGGCGCAGGCGAAGTGGCGATATTTTGTGGTGCATTGGTCGGTGCTGGCATGGGTTTTCTTTGGTTCAATGCTTATCCTGCGCAAGTGTTTATGGGCGACATAGGCTCATTATCAATAGGCGCGTCGTTAGGAGTGGTCGCAGTTATTGTTCGTCAAGAACTCGTGCTCGCAATTATGGGCGGTATCTTCGTGTTGGAAACGGTGTCAGTGATCCTCCAAGTTGCATCATTTAAATTAACTGGCAAGCGGATCTTTCGCATGGCACCTATTCACCATCACTTCGAATTAAAAGGTTGGCCGGAGCCGCGCGTAATCGTGCGTTTCTGGATTATTAGTTTGATGTTGGTTCTCATCGGTTTAGCAACGCTCAAGGTGCGCTAGTCGATGAACTTAACGAGACTAAAATCTGAGCTATCTACGCTGAATCGTCACGATTCGGCTTTAGTGGTTGGGCTTGGTGTTAGTGGCTACAGTGCTGTGCGTTATTTGTTGGCTCGAGGCTTAAGCGTGCGGGTTTGGGATGTAAGTAGTAATCCACGTCTCGCAGCTCAGTTGAAAGGTGAGTTTCCACAAGTTCCGTGCTCTTTTGGCGGTGATGATTTGACTATTGATGAAAATCTCATAGTCGTCAGTCCAGGCGTGTCTTTGCGCTCGCCTTTGTTAAAAAAAGCGTCTGAACAAGGGGCTGAAATAGTTGGTGATATTGAATTGTTTATTCAAGAGAATCAGCAACAAGTGATCGCGATTACTGGCTCAAATGGCAAGAGTACGGTCACAAGTTTGGTTGGGCAAATGTGTGAACATGCATCTATGAAACCCTTAGTGGCCGGTAATATCGGCGCACCGGTATTGGACGCTTTGATCGATCAGCAAGATTACGATATTGCAGTTTTAGAATTGAGTAGTTTTCAGTTGGAGACAACTAAGCACTTAAAGGCAGATTGCGCGACCATTTTGAATATATCAGCAGATCATATGGATCGCTATGAGTCGATGGGCGACTACATACTCGCCAAAGCTCGCGTTTTACGCGGAGCTAAGCGCGCAGTTTTGCCGTTGCATGATAGTGGTCTGGAGCAAATAGTTAAGCTTAATCAGACCAGCTATTTCACTTTAGAAGAGCCTCGTAATAACTCTGAATTTGGCATTAAACGAATATCCAAGCAGCGTTGGTTGATGCGCGGTGATCTTGAGTTGATGCCTTTGCGAGATATACCTCTAGTGGGTTTGCACAACATCAAGAATGTCTTGAGTTGTTTTGCCTTACTAGACTTTCTAGATTTACCTATTGAGCATTTAGTCGATGCGGTGAAAAAATTTAATGGCTTGCCGCATCGTATGCAAACTATCGCCGAACAAAATCAGGTGCGGTGGGTTAATGATTCTAAGGCGACCAATATTGGTGCCACACAAACCGCACTACAAAACATCGAAGGGGACGTTGTGTGGATCGCTGGTGGCCAATCAAAAGGCGCAGACTTCAGTGAATTTCAAGCCTCTGTTGGTTCAAATATTCGAGCTCTAATTTCTTTTGGTCAAGACGCTGATCAGCTTAATTCAGCCTTAGCTGGAGTGCTGGACATTTATTTAGTCGCAGACTTAGCAGCAGCCGTTAAAAAGGCCGCTGAATTAGCAAAGACTGCTTGCACGATCTTGTTTTCACCAGCTTGTGCCAGTTTCGACATGTTCAAAGATTTTGAGCATCGTGGTGATGTGTTTACTAATCTAGTAAAACAACAACTTAGCGGGGCAATGCGATGAGCAATGCAGTCATGCAAGCAACCCGCGTAAGTAGATCTGCCGACTCTATCGGTGTCGATAGTGTTTTACTCGGCGTCTTTGTTATCTTACTAACGCTTGGCTTAATCATGGTTTTCTCGAGCACTATCGCCATGGGTAACCAAGACTTGAGTGTTAATACGTCCCATTTTTGGCGCCAGTTAATTCATATAATACTGGGTTTGGGGCTTGCGTTTTGTGTCTCTAAAGTCCCACTCTGGTTATGGCAAGAATCGAGTGGCGTTTTGTTATGTTTGGCGATTTTACTTCTTGGCTTCTTATTGGTTTTTGGTGTGGAAGTGAATAATTCGCGCCGTTGGTTTTCAATTCTCGGTGTACGTCTGCAACCGGTTGAGTTTGTGAAGTTAGCGATTGTTCTTTATGGCGCTAGTTACCTTACTCGGCGCCAAGCCGAAATTACTAAGTTTTCCAAGGGTATCGTCAATATGGGGTTGGTGTTGGCTATGATTGGCGGCCTGCTATTACTTCAACCTGATTTTGGTAGTTTTGTTGTTATAACCGCGACTATCGGTTTGATGATGTTTTTAGGTGGTATCCGTATTTGGCACACTCTCTTATGTCTTGCTTTGGTGGCTGCCATTATCCCTGTGATTATTGCAGCTTCGCCAGAGCGAATGAATCGCATGAGCAGTTTTTTAAACCCATGGGCCGACCCTTTTGGTGAGGGATTTCAGCTGACACAGGCGTTGATAGCGGTGGGTAGAGGTGAGATTTTTGGCGTTGGCTTAGGGGCAAGTATTCAGAAGCTTTATTACCTACCACATGCGCATAACGATTTTATATTAGCGGTAATCGGCGAAGAGTTGGGTCTGGTCGGCGTGTTGTTGGTTATCGGTCTTTATGTAACTTTACTCCATCGTGCCTTACAAATTTCTCGCACCGCTGAATTATTGGGGCGTGTCTATGCATCAAGGTTAGCGCAAGGCATTGGCCTGCTCCTAGTATTTCAAGCAATCATTAATATTGGTGTAAACCTTGGTGCTTTACCGACTAAAGGTTTGACTTTGCCGTTTATTAGTTATGGTGGTTCAAGCATGTTGGCTTGTTGTATTGCGATGGGTTTATTACTCGGTGTTGATCGACAAAACCGTCAGCGTGAACTTCCGGCTCCAAAGAAAATTGGCAGAACGACGACCACTAAAAATTTAAAGAAAAGCGAAAGAGGTGGGCTATGACCTCTGCTTCATTGCTTGGGCATGATTTGCCGACTCGCAAATTGATGGTGATGGCGGGTGGCACTGGTGGTCATGTGTTTCCGGCTTTGGCTGTTGCTAGGGAGTTAAAAATCCAGAATGTCGATGTTGTGTGGCTAGGCACTCGCAAAGGTTTAGAGGCACGTGTAGTGCCGCAAGACTCAATTCCAATGCAGTGGATAACTATCGAAGGTCTGCGCGGTAAGAGTAAATTAAGTTTGCTATTAGCTCCATTTAAGCTATCGCGTGCTATTTGGCAAAGCATAAATGCGTTGCGATCAGAGCAGCCTCATTGCGTATTAGGTATGGGCGGTTTCGTGTCGGGCCCTGGTGCGATTGCTGCGCGAATGATGGGGAAAAAATTAGTAATCCACGAGCAGAATGCAGTGGCTGGGTTGACCAATAAAGTTCTCGCTAAGATCGCTCATCGAGTGTTAAGTGGTTTCCCTAATGTGATTGGTTTACCGGCGCGCGCAGAGTGGGTGGGCAACCCAGTTCGAGAGGAAATTAAGGCTTCAAATCGAAAGGTTACAACACCGTTAAAAGTGTTAGTGATTGGCGGTAGTCAGGGCGCATATTCCTTTAACCGTTATTTGCCGAGTTTGTTCGCGCAATTACTAACTAAGCCAGATCAAGATAGGTTTGAAATTTGGCATCAGAGTGGTCGTGGTAATGCCGATAAAACTAAAGCGCTGTATACGGCATCTTCTATAGAAGCTAAGGTAAGTGAATTTATCGATGATATGGCGGTTGCGTATCAGTGGGCCGACTTATTAGTGTGTCGTGCTGGTGCTATGACTATTGCCGAGTGTTGCGCTGCAGCGAAGCCGGCCCTATTTGTGCCGTATCCTTTTTCAGCCGGTGACCACCAAGAGTTTAATGCACAGGTATTGGTCGACGCAGGAGCGGCTAAAGTTGTGTCTAACAATGACTTGCAAGATGGTTCGCTAATAAGTGTTTTAGAAACCTTGCTTAGCGACCCAAGAGAGCTTAGCGCGATGGGTAAACGGGCGGCCAACTTACACAAAAACCAAGCCTTAGACTCTGTGGTGCGGATATGTAAGGAGATGTGTCATGCATAGGCGCGTCAAAAATATACATTTCGTCGGTGTTTGCGGCAGCGGTATGTCTGGCATTGCTGAAGTTTTA
Organism: uncultured Gammaproteobacteria bacterium; assembly: GCA_964434375.1. Taxonomy (GTDB): domain Bacteria; phylum Pseudomonadota; class Gammaproteobacteria; order Arenicellales; family Arenicellaceae; genus Arenicella. Next base: position 45,826 of record CAYSUU010000004.1, read on the forward strand.
GTTAATTCGTCTTACCGAGTTACTGGCTCTGATATTAATGATGGACCTGTAGCGCAACGCCTTAGACGTGCAGGAGTTCGTGTAGATATTGGTCATCATGTTGACAATATCGAGTCTAGCGATGTGGTTGTCGTGTCGTCTGCGATTGATACATCTAACCCAGAAGTTAGCGCAGCGCTTAAAACTGGAGTGCCGGTTATCCCACGTGCAGAAATGTTGGGAGAGTTAATGCGTTTTCAACAAGGAATTGCCGTGGCCGGTACCCATGGTAAGACCACCACTACAAGTTTGGTGGCAGCTATTCTGGTTGCGGCCGATCTTGACCCCACTTTCGTTGTTGGTGGCTTGATTAATAGCGCTGGAGTAAATGCTAAGTTAGGACAGGGCGACTACCTTGTTGCCGAAGCCGATGAAAGTGATGCGTCATTTTTAAATCTAAAACCTCAAATGGCGGTAGTGACTAATATTGATGCCGATCACATGGTTACCTACAACGGTGACCTAGATGTGCTTAAACAGACCTTCGTTACTTTTTTACAAAATCTGCCTTTTTACGGCCTTGCTGTTTTATTTGAAGATGATGCCAATGTCCGATCTATACGAGATCAGATACACAAGCCCATTGTTTCTTATGGCTGCAGTGAAAATTCAGATTTTAGGGCTCATAGTATTAAACAAAGCGGCACTAATATTGATTTTAAAGTGACAAGGCCTGATCAGGATAAAGACCTTGCAGTGAGCCTGCCGCTTCCGGGTCAGCACAATGCTTTGAATGCAACCGCAGCTATCGCCGTAGCGACCCATCTCGGTGCTTCCGATCGTGCAATAATTGAAGGTTTAAAGTCTTTTGGTGGCGTGGGGCGACGTTTTGAAATATTAGGCGATGTTTGTTTTGACGAACGTCGCGCAATTTTGGTCGATGACTATGCGCATCACCCTGTTGAACTTCAAGCCACCTTAACCGCGGCTCGTGATAGCTGGCCTGATCGTCGTTTAGTGGCCATTTTTGAACCACATCGCTATAGCCGGACGTATGATTTATTCGACGACTTTGTGACTGTTTTGGCAGATCAGAGAGACTTATTGATTTGCGAGGTATATCCAGCTGGCGAAGACACAATAAGCGGCGCGACAGGGCAGGACTTGTGTCAGGCGATTCGCGTGCGAGGTACTAGTACTCCAATTTTCGTGCCGGATGTGGCGGATTTAGCGTCAGTGCTGAATCCCTTGGTGAAAGATGGTGATGTGTTACTTACTTTAGGTGCTGGTAGTATCGGTAAGGCCAGCACTAGTTTATTCGAAACCTTATCTTGCGCCGAGGTCATTCATGTTTGATGTGAAAGACTTTGGAAAAGTGGCTGTCTTAATGGGCGGTATATCGGCAGAGCGAGATGTTTCCTTGGCGTCAGGTGCGGCTGTTTTAAAAGGCTTATGCGCCAACGGAGTTGATGCTCATGGTATTGATGCTTCGCCTCAAAATATAGGAACTTTACAAGCGCAAGGTTTTGACAGAGCGTTTATCGCACTGCATGGGCGATGGGGTGAAGACGGCGTGGTTCAAGGTGCCCTAGAGGCTGTAAGTCTACCTTATACGGGGAGTGGTGTTTTAGGTTGTGCTCTTGCCATGGATAAAGTTCGTACTAAACAAATTTGGCAACGACTGGCTTTACCAACCCCAGAGTTTAGAGTGCTTAAAAATACCGAAGACTTAGATGGTTTGATTTACGCACTTGGCTTGCCACTATTTTTGAAACCAGCGCGCGAAGGTTCGAGCGTCGGGATTGCTAAGGTGTCGCATAGTCAAGAGCTTAAGCCAGCGTATGAACAGGCGGCAGCGGTTGGAGACACTGTTTTAGCAGAGCAGTATATTGGTGGAGCGGAGCTTACTATTGCTATTTTGAATGGCGAGACTTTACCAATAATTGAATTGCGAACGAGCAACACATTTTACGATTATCAAGCCAAATACGAATCTAATGATACTCAATATCTGTGTCCCGCGTCTCTGCCCGCTGAACTGGAGCGAGAGATCAGTGAATTATCATTGCGCGCCTTTGAGGCACTTGATTGTGGTATTTGGGGGCGAGTCGATTTGCTTCTCGATGATGCTCAGCGCCCACAATTACTTGAAGTAAATACCGTTCCTGGGATGACCGATCATAGTTTGGTGCCGATGGCGGCCGCGGCTGCGGGCATCGACTTTAATTCTTTAGTAAGCGAGATATTGGCGACTACACTGGAGGTGTCAGCATGAGCAATAAGCGCGCCTTTGAAAGTCAAGAGCAAGCTTACTTTGTTAGTCGTTTAAAAACGTTTGGCCGCGGAACTTTGTTATTGAGCGCTACCGTATTGTCGTTTATAGCCGTATTGCTTATGGCAACTGATTACCTTTTTCAGCCACAACGTTTCAATATCGAAAACGTTAAAATTAAGGGCAAATTCGTGCATTCCTCGCCGCAAAAAATAGAAGCTGGTTTGCGAGACATGAGCTTTGGTAATTTTTTCGCACTTGACCTTAATCACGTTAAGCAGCGTTTGGAGCAGTTGCCCTGGGTTGCACGGGCTGATATCCGTCGTGAATGGCCAGACACACTTGCCGTGCAAATCACCGAGCACCGCCCAGCGATGCGTTGGCAGGACAATGATGAGGTTCATGACTCTAAAGGACAGCTTTGGTTGACCACCAAGGCTGAAGTGATCGAAGTGCCAGATGATTTAAAGACTGATGAGGCGATAGATTTACAAGGTAATCGCTATTACGCTAAGTCGATTTTAGAAGCCGCAGTACGTTGGCGGAAATCACTTGCCGTTCACGATTTAATTTTGCTGAAGGTCAAGCAGAGTGAAACTCAAGCATGGAGTTTAGCTCTGCGTTCCCAACAAGATGATGAAATGTTCGAAGTTCTGTTAGGCAATACCCAAGTGGAAGACCGGTTAGAACGATTCAAGTATTTGTTTGAGGAACAATTTCGTTTTTCAGACTACCGGCTTGAGCGTGTTGATGCTCGTTACCCAAATGGTTTGGCCGTCCAACATGTCAATCGAGAAGTTGTAACTGAAGACCATAGTTCGAGTCAGGGTTAAGAGGATTTACTATGAGCAAAAAAGACGAAAGTAAATTAATAGTAGGTTTGGATATAGGCACCTCTAAGGTGCTTGCTATTGTCGGTGAGGTAAACGTTGAGGGTGAGGTGGAAATTATTGGCTATGGCCATCATCCAGCCACCGGCATGCGTAAAGGTGTGGTTGCCAATATTGAAGAAACTGTTACGGCTATCCAGCGCGCTGTAGAAGAGGCTGAACTCATGGCCGGTTGCCAGATCTATTCGGTATTTGCCGGCATTGCTGGCGCGCATATTAACTCATTTAACTCGCATGGCGTTGTTGCAGTGCGCGACGGAGAGGTTGATGAGAGTGATTTGGATCGAGTGATTGAGTCAGCCAAGGCGGTTGCTATCCCAAATGATCAGTCGATTCTGCATTTGCTGCCGCAGGAATACATTATTGATGGTCAAGAAGGAATTCGTTTTCCCATTGGTATGAACGGCATTCGTCTTGAAGCCAACCTTCATATGGTGACGGCCTCGGTCAGTGCGGAGAAAAACATAGAAAAGTGCATACGTCGATGTGGCCTAGAGGTTGATGATGTCATCTTAGAGCAGCTGGCATCTTGTGAATCGGTATTAACCGAAGACGAAAAAGAGCTTGGTGTGTGTTTAGTTGATATCGGTGGTGGTACCACTGATATTGCCGTTTATTCTGAGGGTGCGGTGCGCCATACCGCCGTTATTCCGGTTGCGGGTGATCAAATTACCAACGACATTGCGATTGCTTTACGTACCCCTACACAATCAGCCGAAGACATTAAAAAGCGATATGCCTGTGCTTTACGCCAGCTGGCACCGCCAGATGAAAGTATTGAGGTGCAAACAGTTGGCGACCGACCGCCGCGAAAGCTGTCTAAGCAAACCTTGGCGGAAGTGGTGGAGCCACGCATAGAAGAGTTATTTGAATTGGTGCGCCTTGATTTGCGTCGCAACGGTTTTGAGAACCTTATACGCTCGGGCGTAGTGCTTACCGGTGGCAGCTCAAAAATGGAAGGTATGGTCGAGCTCGCTGAAGAAATTTTTCATTCGCCAGTTCGTTTAGGCTCACCAAAGTATCTCGGCGGCCTTAGCGAAGTTGTGCGGAACCCCATTTATTCCACAGGTGTAGGTTTGGTCCAGTTTGGTCATGCGAATCAAGCGAACCCAAAGCAAACATCTAAAACAGAATCCAAAACTGGTGCTTTTTTCGGACGTATAAAGCACTGGTTTCAGGGTAACTTTTAAAAACCTCTATAAGGGAGAGAAAATCATGTTTGAACTATTAGATACTGTAGACCAACAAGCCGTCATCAAGGTGGTTGGTGTTGGTGGTGGCGGTGGTAACGCCGTTAACTATATGCAGCAAAGCAATATTGAAGGCGTTGAATTTATTACTGCAAACACTGATGTGCAAGCTTTGCAAACATCAGGTTGTAGTACTGTTTTGCAATTAGGCGCAAATCTCACTAAAGGCTTGGGTGCAGGTGCTGATCCAGACGTAGGCCGACAAGCTGCGATAGAAGACCGTGAGCGTATTGCCGAAGCTCTTGCTGGCAGCGATATGGTTTTCATTACCTCTGGAATGGGTGGTGGTACAGGGACTGGTGCCGCGCCAGTTATTGCTGAAATCGCTCGCGATATCGGAGCGCTGACGGTGGCCGTGGTCACTCGACCTTTTAGTTTCGAAGGTGCGCGCCGAGCAAAATTAGCTGACCAAGGTTTGAAGCTGCTTAAAGAATCGGTTGATTCTTTAATTACCATTCCGAATGAAAAATTATTGGAAGTGATGGGCAGAGAAGCTTCTTTACAAGATGCTTTTGCAATGGCAAACGATGTTTTACGCAATGCCGTTCAGGGTATTTCTGAGCTCATTACAAGTCCTGGTTTGATCAATGTAGATTTCGCCGATGTGAAAACAGTGATGTCAGAGATGGGTCAAGCAATGATGGGTGCGGCGTCAGCGACTGGAGCTACGCGTGCTTCGGAAGCGGCGCGTAATGCTCTAAGTAGCCCTTTGTTAGAAGACACTAATATCCGCGGTGCGCGTGGCATCTTAGTGAATGTGACGGCCGGACCGGATTTGTCGATCGGAGAATTTGGTGAAGTTGGCGGTATGATTCGCGATATGGCTTCTGAAGATGCAACGGTTGTTATTGGTACTTCCATAGACCCTGAGATGAACGATGAATTGCGTGTCACCATGGTGGCTACGGGTATCATGGCCGAGGGTGAGCAAGTTTCAAAACCTAAAATGGAAGTTGTTCAACCAGTAGCACGCACTGCTAACAGTGATTACGAACCTTCAATCGAACAGGAAGCGGGCGATCCGTCGCTAGTAACCGGGATGCGTAATCGCGACTTAGGTGAACTACCCTTATATGACGGTGAAGACTCTGGGCTGGATGTGCCGACCTTCTTGCGTCGTCAAGCTGACTAGACTTGAATCTATATTAATCGATTTTTTAGAATGATTTGATGTGAGGTTTTGGGTTTAAAAGCGTTCTTTTAGATTGGGTTTACTTATCTATGAAAGACATATTCATGTTATTAAGGCTTATTAAACATTCGGCTGACAACTACACAATTTCTCCCTTTTCGTGTAGCATCAGCCGCTTGTGAAAATATGAATCTGGATTGTCGTTTAAAACAAGCGATAATTCGCCTTAAGGCTCGATTTGAAAACTGTTTTAGTTAACGTCTAAAATTTTAGAATTTGCAAAAATAAGCGCCGCGAAAAGATTGAAATAATACAAAATTGGCGCCGAATTGATATGTATACGTGCTATCTGAATCAGATGGTTACTTAGGTTCGGTAAAAATTAGCGGGTTGACAGGCACATTTATAATACTAACTATATGGTCCTATGATTCATCAACGTACTTTGAAGAACGTTATCCGCGCCACAGGCGTTGGTTTACACACAGGCGAAAAGGTATATTTAACGCTCAGGCCTGCGCCGGTTAATACAGGGATTGTGTTTCGTAGAGTGGATTTAGAACCTGTCGTAGAACTAAAAGCCAGCCCAGATCAAGTCGGTGATACACGTTTGTCGACTGCACTAAAAGAGGGTGATGCGAGCGTCTCGACCATCGAACACTTAATGTCCGCACTTGCTGGACTAGGTATTGACAATATCTATGTTGAATTAACGTCCCCAGAAGTGCCGATAATGGATGGTAGCGCAGCACCTTTTGTTTTTTTGGTTCAGTCGGCTGGAGTTGTTGAGCAAAATGCTCCCAAGCGTTTTATTAAAGTAAAGAAGAAGCTGCGCATAGAAGATGGCGATAAATGGGCCGAGTTCGAGCCTTTTGATGGTTTTAAAGTTTCTTTTGCGATTGATTTTGATCATCCGATTTTTGCTAAATCTCCACAATCTGCCACGGTCGATTTTTCAACTACCTCGTTCGTAAAAGAAGTTAGTCGAGCTAGAACATTTGGTTTTATGCATGAGGTTGAAGCCTTGCGTGAAGCTGGATTGGCCTTAGGTGGTAGTCATGACAATGCTATTGTGATGGACTCGTTCAGTATTCTTAACGATGATGGTTTACGTTATGAAGACGAATTTGTGAAGCATAAAATACTGGATGCGATTGGTGATTTGTATTTACTTGGTCATCAATTAATCGGCGCGTTCAGCGCTTATAAGTCTGGACACGCTTTGAATAATAAGTTGTTACGCGCTTTAATTGCTCAGCCTGATGCTTGGGAGTTGGTGAGTTTTGAAGACCCTGACGAAGCACCGATTTCATTTATGCGCCTAGGTTTAGCAAACGCCTAGGTATAACAAACGCTTAGCTTAAGGTTCTTTGCGCCTTTGCTTTAGTGTGTGTGCGAGACGTTCGAGCGATTCAGAAAGTTCTGAGTTATCGGTATTTTTAGCCGCTGATTGTAAGGCTGAAATGGCTGCCTGATCAGGTTTTTCTTGATACACAGCAGAGGTTGGTGTGCTATTGTGTGGCCCAACTTTGTGTTGAATTTTTAGTTGTACGCGAATTTTTTGTACATCAGTGAAACCTTTTTTATGTAAGGCTGTTAACACACTTTCTAGTTGATGCTTGATGAGAGTAGCCGTGCTTGCATTATTTACAGAAATGCTCAGCACGCCTTTTTCAAAAGCCGTAAGTTGACAGTTGTCTAAGCGTTGATTATGTTGTTTACTAGCGCCGACGCACCATTTTTGCCAAGTAGGTGTTAATTTTAGGAGGAAACGTTGCGATTCAGTGAATCGCTGGGTAATCGGTAGTCGCTCAAGAAAAGCGCTGGCGGTCTTAGCGTAGCGATGTTTTAGTTTTAAAGAATGTGGAATATTGGGTTTACGTGTCATATTGTATTATTAGGTTGTTATAAGAAACATAACACAAAGCTTGATAGCAGTTGGCAGAGTAAATTGAGTGGTTATTAAAAACAATAAAAATATAAGCGGTATCGGAATTGAAGGTCATTTTTTTAAAAGATAGTCGTGCCAGTAGCGGTACGACCTGTTTATCGGGTAGCAAATTATTGATTGCAGGTGTCGCAGTGCTTGTAGGCTTACCTGTCGTATTAGGTTTAGTAAGTTATTGGATTGTTGCCAGTATTGATCGAAGTCTAAATCCGTTTGTAGACCCAGATTATCGTGTTGCAGTTGAGTCTAGAGTAAGAGACCAAGAGCGACATATGGATGAAACGAGAGAATATGTGCGACAACACATGGACGTTATGGGGCGGAGAATAGGTAGCCTCCAAGCGCAAGTATCACGTATTAACGCCGTGGAGATGCGCATAGCCGAAACCTCCGGTATAAACCTTAGTGATTTTCAATTTGATGAAACTCCTGCTTTAGGTGGTGCAGATCCGGCCGAGATCGTTGATTCAGACCAAGTAGATATAGAAAATGCGATCCAAGCGATAGAAAATGAATTATCGCGCCGTGAATCGGAAATAGCAGCCATGGATTTCTTGCTGTCGCGTCGTTCATTGGAATCGCAGCAAACTCCGGCAGGTTGGCCCGTGAAAGGTGGATGGGTCTCTTCCAATTTTGGTTCTCGCCTTCATCCTATGACGGGTAAGAAGCAGTTTCATCGAGGGGTGGATATCCCAGGACGATTGGGGACGGATGTTCTCGCTGTAGCCGATGGTGTTGTGGTTCGCTCTGCTAATTTGAGTGATTATGGGTGGATGGTGGAGATCGATCATGGAGACGGTTATAAAACTCTCTATGGTCATAATAGTAAGAATCTCGTTGAAGTTGGTGCAACTGTTGTGAAAGGTCAAACTATCGCCAAGGTTGGTTCTACCGGTCGTTCTACCGGGCCGCACGTGCATTTTGAAGTGTCAAAGAACAAAAAAACCATTAATCCGGTTCGTTATTTGTATAAAAAGTCGTGATTTGAGCCCTTTTTATATGCATTTTGAAAGGGCGCTTGCGCCCTTTTTTATTGCCAAGAATATTTGACGTAGTTGCATATTTCAGAGGATGTCATCACCACACAAGACAGTTGGAATTTTACTTATAGGCCTTATACTTCAAGCAATAGAGTAGTGACTGAAATGGTCATTATTAAAGTACGTTTTTTAAGTGTAAGCATTGAACTAAAAACAGGTTGAAGCCGTGTTAAAGAAAATATTTGGAAGCCGTAATGATCGGCTTATTCGACGCATGTCAAAACGCGTTAAAAAGATAAACGATCTTGAAGCTTCCGTGCGTACGCTAAGTGATGATGAGCTTAAAGCGAAAACAATGGAGTTTCGTCAACGCCTAAAAGATGGCGCGACTCTTGATGACTTATTAAACGAAGCGTTTGCAGTTGTGCGTGAGGCTTCGGTAAGAACTCTTGGTCTGCGTCACTACGATGTGCAGTTGATTGGTGGCATGGTATTACACCAAGGTCAGATATCCGAAATGCGCACCGGTGAGGGTAAAACCTTGATGGCCACGCTTGCGGCTTATCTAAATGCATTGGCTGGTAGCGTGCATGTAATTACAGTTAATGACTATCTTGCCTCGCGCGATGCCGATTGGATGGCACAGGTGTATAACTTTTTAGATTTAAGTGTTGGGGTTATCACTTCTGGTCAGGCACCTGATGAAAAGCAGGCGGCATATGCGTCGGATATTGTTTATGGTACCAATAATGAGTTTGGCTTCGATTATCTGCGCGATAATATGGCCTTTTCGGACGACCAAAAAGCACAGCGAGATCTGAGTTTTGCTATTGTCGATGAGGTAGATTCGATTCTTATTGACGAAGCTCGTACACCTTTAATTATCTCTGGTCCGGCCGATACGGCGGCTGAAGTCTATAGCAAGATTGATGTCATCGTTCCGCGACTCACGCTTCAAGAAGAAGAAGATGGTGAAGGTGATTACTCAATTGATGAGAAGTCTAAGCAAGCTTATCTGACCGAAGCTGGGCACGAAAAAGCTGAGAAGATGATGGTCGAGATTGGTCTTCTTCAAGCCGATGCCAGCCTTTATGACGTTGCCAGTATTGCCTTACTGCATCATTTGTATGCCGCTATTAGGGCGCACACTCTATTTAATCGTGATGTCGACTATGTCGTTCAAGACGATCAAATTGTTATTGTCGATGAATTTACTGGCCGAATGATGACCGGGCGTCGTTGGTCCGATGGTCTGCACCAAGCCATTGAAGCAAAAGAAAAAGTTGCAATTCAAAGAGAGAATCAAACCTTAGCCTCGATTACTTTTCAGAACTATTTTCGTCTCTATAGCAAGCTTGGAGGGATGACTGGTACGGCTGATACGGAAGCGGTTGAGTTTATGGAAATCTACAACCTTGAGGTTGTCGTAATACCAACTCATAAAAACATGACGCGTTTAGATCAGCCCGATGTTATTTATAGAACCCAGCAAGAGAAATTCAATGCAATTGTGGAAGATGTGCGTGAGCGAAACGCACTCGGCCAGCCAATTTTATTGGGCACTGCATCAATTGAGGTTTCCGAGTTATTGTCCAGTGAGTTTAATAAACACAAAATTACTCACGAAGTACTTAATGCAAAACAACATGATCGGGAGGCGACTGTTATTGCTAAAGCTGGTCGCCAAGGGGCGGTAACCATAGCCACCAATATGGCCGGTCGTGGTACCGATATTGTGCTTGGTGGTAATTTGGAAATGCGCTTGGCGAATGTGGAAGACGAGCAAGACAAGGATAAAATTAAACAAGAATGGGATGCTCAACACGATAAAGTTCTAGAACTCGGTGGTTTGTATGTGATTGGTACTGAGAGGCATGAGTCTCGACGAATCGATAATCAATTACGTGGCCGCTCGGGTCGCCAAGGTGACCCTGGAGAAACTCGTTTCTTTTTATCCATGGATGACTCCTTAATGCGTATCTTTGGTTCTGAACGTATATCAAATATGATGCAGCGCGTTGGGATGGAAGAGGGCGAAATGATTGAAAGCCGCTTGGTGACGCGCGTCATTGAAAATGCTCAACGAAAAGTAGAAGGTCATAACTTTGATGTTCGTAAACAGTTATTGGAATATGACGATGTTGCTAATGAACAACGAAAAATAGTCTATACCGAGCGCAATCAACTGATGTCAACGGGTGATGTTTCCGAGAATATCGAGGTGATGCGAGAAGAAGTGGTTGATTCCATTGTCGATCGCACGATTCCTCCACAAAGTATGCCTGAACAATGGGATATCGATCAGCTAGAAGACGACTTACGGCTTGAGTTCAATCTTGATCTACCTGTTAGTAATTGGTTGAAACAAGATAAGAACCTGTATGAGGAGAGTCTTCGTGATCAAATTGTTGATGCGGTAGATGCGGCCTACAAAGAGAAAGAGTCGCAGTACGGTGAAGAAGTTATTCGTCACTTAGAAAAAGTGATTATGCTGCAAACCTTAGACACTCAATGGAAAGAGCATCTTGCTGAGATGGATTATCTTCGCCAAGGTATTGGTTTGCGGGGTTATGCACAAAAGAATCCAAAACAAGAGTATAAACGCGAAGCATTTGACATGTTTACCGCCATGTTGGAACGCGTTAAGACTGAAGTAATCACTATTCTTGCTAAGGTACAGTTGCGTGAAGAAACCGAAGTTGATGAGTTAGAGCAACGTCAGCGTGAAGCCGCTCAGCGCGATATTGAACTGCAACACGATAGCGCATCTCAGGCCGCTTCTGCGCAGTCCTCTGACGAGGCTACTTATGTGCGTAATACGCCGAAGGTTGGCCGTAACGAACCGTGTCCGTGTGGGTCTGGCAAAAAGTACAAACACTGTCATGGCAAGCTTAGCTAGTAATGGCAGTTAACTTATCTGCACCACTGACTTTGCTGCCGGTTTCGGGAGTGACTATTGCCACTGCAGCCAGTGGTATGCGTTATCAGGGACGTGATGACTTGTTGGTGATGACCTTTGCCGAAGGCACAAACTGCGCTGCAGTGTTTACTCAAAATAAATGTTGTGCGGCTCCGGTTCATGTGGCCAAACAGCATTTAAACGACAGTGATTATCAAGCACGTGCAGTTATTGTAAATGCTGGGAATGCTAATGCGGCAACCGGTGATAGAGGACATGAAAATGCGAGTTTGAGCTGCCAAATGGTCGCTCAAAAATGTGGTTTTCAAACACATCAAGTATTGCCTTTTTCGACTGGCGTAATCGGCGAGCAATTAAATATGTCGGTGTTGTCTCAGGCGATTGACACACTTCCTGAACGCCTGAAAGGTGACGCTTGGTTGCAAGCCGCTGAAGCCATTATGACCACCGACACCATTGCCAAGGCGGTCTCTAAACAGCTCGTGTTAGATAATGGTGAGACGATCACCATTAATGGCATTGCCAAAGGTTCTGGCATGATGTGTCCAAATATGGCCACTATGTTAGCTTTCGTCGCGTGTGACGCACACATAGAACAGGCCGACCTAGAGTTACTTGTTGATTCGGGTGTTAAGGCGAGTTTTAACCGAATCACCGTGGACGGAGACACTTCTACAAACGATGCTTTGTTTGTAGCCGCGACCGGTCAAAACAATAAAAAAGTCTTGAAGGGACGACAGCTCGAACAGTTTTCTACGATACTCAATGAGGTGTTAATTACTTTGGCAACGGCCATTGTGAGAGATGCTGAAGGGGCAACAAAGTTTGTGAAAATTGAAGTTGACTCTGGAGCATCAGAACAAGACTGTGTGGCGATTGCTTACTCAATTGCTCATTCGCCACTGGTTAAAACGGCACTTTACGCAAGTGATCCCAATTGGGGGCGCATTCTAATGGCCTTAGGGAAGGCGCCAGCGAATCATCTTGATCTGACTAAGGTCGATGTCCAAATTGGAGATGTGCGGCTCATAGAACAAGGTCAGCCTGCGCCTGACTATACAGAAGCGCGCGGTAAAGCTGTTTTTGAAGAGTCCGAAATAGACATCAATATACAGCTTAACCAAGGCAGTAGTCGTTATCATGTTTGGACTTCCGACCTTAGTCACGACTACGTGAGTATTAACGCGGACTATCGCAGTTAACTCAGGCTAGCATCGTTTGCATAAGTGTGAGAGAGCACAGTGAATAAAAAACGTATTGATGTCGCGGTCGGGATTGTAGTTGATGAGGCCTACAAGATACTGATTGGGCAGCGCGTAATTAAAGACCGGTACTATAAAAAATGGGAGTTTCCCGGCGGAAAATTTGAAGTAGGTGAATCTGTTGAGCAGGCTTTAAAACGCGAATTTTTTGAGGAAACCGGTTTGATTATTGACGAGTCTGAGGCGTTTTTGGTGATCGAACATGATTACCCTGATCGGCATGTAAGGTTACATATCAGATTGGTGTTTAAGTTCCATGGTGACCTAGAGGCAAAGGAAGGCCAAGCCCTAAAATGGTTGCAGCTAGATGACTTATTTGCGCTCGACTTTTTGGATGGCAATAAACCTATATTACAAAAGCTAAAACAAGTATTAGCTTAAGAACTTTTGGCGTCTGTTTTGATTAATTATTTTGCCTATTGGGCTGATTGCGCTAATTCTAGATAATGTTTATGCCGTTCTTCCACCGCTAATTGAGCATCCGCGATGGTATTGTCATTGGTGATTATATCGTCGGCAAAACTCAGGCGCTCGTCGTCATTTAGCTGTGTTTGCATTATTCGCAGTATGTCTTCTCGACTCAAACGGCTGCGTTTCATAACGCGTTCTATTTTGGTTTCATGGTCAGCTGTAACCACTAACACTCGATGCAAAAAGTGACTGAATGCGGAGTCTGCAGTAAGCAATGGAATAACGATAACGCAATAAGGGTAGTCCGTCTCAGCAATTTTTTGCCGCGTGGCTTGCCGTATTGCGGGATGAGTAATGGAGTCTAATTTGGCCTTATTTTCGTCCGTAGCAAACGCCACGATACGCAGTTCTCGTCGGTCAAGTGTGCCGTCTTCTAAAAGAATGCTGTCACCAAAAGCCGTGCATAAGTCTTGCAGTGCGGTTTGACCGGGTTGAACAATGTCACGCGCAATGAGGTCGGTATCAATGATTGGCACGCCTATACTCTGAAAATGATCAGAACAAACCGTTTTGCCGCTGCCGATACCGCCAGTCAGACCAACGATAAAATTTGTCGGTTTAGAGTCCTGCATAGTTCAAATAAGTTTGATTAATATCATTACCCCAGAGCATAGCAATCCATCCTGCAAACGCAATATAGGGGCCAAAAGGTATTTGAGTATCACGCCCCGACCGGTTCGCAATCATCATGCTGATGCCAAAAACACTGCCCACCAAAGTGGATAGAAATATGATTTGCGGTAAAAATTGCCAGCCTAGCCAAGCGCCTAACAAGGACATCAGTTTAAAATCGCCGTGTCCCATTCCTTCTTTCTTTGTGATCAGTAAAAAGGCTTTAAACACCAACCAAAAACACAAATAGCCGCCTATTGCACCAATAACCGCGCTTTCAAGGTTGGTGTAAATATGGAATACATTTAGACTAAGGCCGAGCCATAAAACAGGTAAGACAATCTCATCAGGTAATATCTTGTGATCAAAATCAATAAATGAGAGTGCCACCAATACCCAGGTAAGAAATACAGCAAACAAAGCGGCCAAGGTCCAGCCCAATTTATAGATAACAAGTGCACATAGAGTTGCAGTGAGTAATTCTACAAACGGGTAGCGTAAGCCGATTGGGGTTTTGCACGTTGCACATTTGCCGCGTAATAGAGCATAGCTAACGATTGGTATGTTCTGCCAGGCTTTAACTGGCGATTTACATACACGACAATGAGACGCCGGTTTACTTAGCGATGGCGGGGTGCTTGTCTCGTCTTTGCCTTCATCATTATTAGTAACATCGTTTTCTGAATCTAACCACTGTCGAGACTGCATGGTCCATGCGTAGAAAATCATCTTCGGGTAACGATAGATAACAACGTTTAAAAAGCTACCGATCAAAAGGCTAAATAAAAAGCCGATCAAAATATGCACTTCAGTAGGAAGCGCAGCAATTTCTTGCATCATCTTATTGTGTATTATCGCAAGCTTTAAAAGTTAAGCGTCTAAACAAGCCGTTTATTTGGCCCGTGTTTGTTTAGAAAACCGATGCCAGTTTGAAAATCGGAAGATACATAGCCAAAACCATGGTGCCAATAATGCCACCTAGTAGGGAAATCATAATCGGTTCAATGAGGCTGCTTAGCGACTCAACGGCATCGTCTACTTCTCGTTCAAAAAACTCGGCGACTTTATCAAGCATAGTCTCAAGCTCACCAGATTCCTCGCCTGACGCCACCATTTGCAACATCATGTTAGGAAAGACTTTCGTTTGTGCCATAGCGTGTTCAAGACTGCGTCCTGTACTAATATCATTTTTAACTTCTTCTACCGCATTCTGATAAACACGGTTACCTGTCGCCGCACCAACCGTGCTCATCCCATCAACCAGAGGAACACCTGAACCGAAGATAATAGATAAAGTTCTAGAGAATCGGGCCAAAGCAGATTTTTTCAAAATTTGCCCAACAATTGGTAATCTTATTAATAATCGGTCGATCGCAAACTTCATTTTCTCAGAACGCTTATAGGCAAATGCAAAGATGGCAGTACCAAGCCCGATGACCAGAAAAAATACCCACCAATAAGCTTGCATCCACTTCGACATCTCAACAATGACTCTCGTTAGGGTTGGAAGGTCGGCGCCAAAACCTTGAAAAAGGCTTTCGAATTGGGGGATAACAAATAGTAACAAGAGTATCGTCACGATCGCCGCAATAAATAAAACTATAATGGGATACATCATTGCGGATTTGACTTTACCCTTAACGATTTCAATTTTTTCGTTATAGGTCGCTACGCGGTCAAGCATTATGTCGAGCTTACCCGATTCTTCACCGGCTTCAGTGAGACTGGTAAACAAACGGTTAAAGTATTGAGGGTGTTTGGCTAACGACGAACTTAAGGTAGAGCCAGATTCCACATCACGACCTAAGTCGGTCATTAACTTTTCCATATTGGCGTTTTCGTGTCCTTTGCCAATGGCTCGTAAGGTTTGCGCAATGGGTATGCCTGCGCCAATCATGGTCGCCATTTGACGCGAAGCAAAACTCACGTCCACGGTTTTAATAGGTTTAGAGCTAGAAAAAAATGGCTTAGGTTTGCGTTTTATCTTGGTAACACGTAGGCCTCGCTGTCTCAAGGTAGCACGGGCTTGAGATAATGAGGGCGCTTCAAGCTCACCATTAATAGAACTACGTTTTTGGTTTACGCCTTCCCAAACAAACACCATTGTTTTTAGTTTTTTCTTCGTCGCCATAATGTCTACCGTTCGTCCGTTCGATTATCCAGTGTATTATACGTTAGTTACTCGTTCAATTTCTTCTAATGAGGTTAATCCCTCGCGCACCTTTAATAGGCCCGAATCTCTTAAGTCTAAGGTGCCTTCTTTTAGTGCGGTTTGTTCGATATCTTGCTCGGTTCCACCTTCCATAATAATGGTGCGTATGGCCTCACTAATTGGCATTACTTGAAAAATGCCGGTTCGGCCTTTATAGCCGCTTGTGCAATTACTACAACCTTTCGAATCTGCGCTAAATAAGTTCAAGTTTGTTAGCTCATTGGCTTTAAAACCCGCTTCAACCAGTACCTTTTCAGGCAGCTCCACCGGCTTCTTACATTTCTGGCAGAGTCTTCTAGCAAGACGCTGGGCCACAATGAGATGTACCGCAGATGCCACGTTAAAGGCAGGCACGCCCATGTTTAGCAAACGTGTAAGTGTCGAAGGAGCATCATTGGTATGCAGTGTTGATAAGACCATATGGCCTGTTTGAGAGGCTTTGATGGCAATTTCAGCAGTTTCTAAGTCACGAATCTCACCCAGCATAATGATGTCCGGGTCTTGCCGCAAAAATGCCTTTAGCGCGCTGGCGAAATCTAAATTCGCTTTCTCGTTAATATTAACCTGGGTAATGCCAGGCAATTGTATCTCTACGGGATCTTCTACGGTCGATATATTCTTGGCCGGTGTATTTAACATGCTTAATGCTGAATAGAGGGTAACGGTTTTACCGCTACCGGTCGGGCCAGTAATCAACACCATGCCATAAGGTCGGTTAACCACATTTTTATAGTTAGCCAGTTGCTTATCGGTAAAACCGAGTATTGATAGATCCAGATTAGCCGCGCTTGAATCTAATATACGCATTACTACTTTTTCGCCCCATACGGTAGGCAAGGTATTTACACGAAAGTCGTAAGCTCTGGCTTTAGATATTTTAAGTTTTACCCGGCCGTCTTGAGGTACACGGCGCTCAGCGATATCAAGTTTGGCGATAATTTTGATCCGAGCTACAATTCTTGGTGCAAAATTAATCGGTTGCGTGGTGATTTTATGCAAAATACCGTCTATGCGAAATCGAATGCGCAGTTCTTTCTCAAACGGCTCTACGTGAACATCCGAGGCTCCTCTATTAATAGCATCTACTAATATTTTATTAACGTACTTAACAATAGGAGCATCATCTTCATCAAAGTCGCTTTCCGATTGAGCAGGCTGGTCTTCGTCATCTGAATCGAGGTTAAGTTCTATCTCCTCGTCACCAAACATCGCGTTCAAACTTTCGTCTTCGCCTTCTGCTAGTTTGGCCAGTAAGGCTTTAAATCCATCATAATGAACCTGGATCGGTATTATCCGTAGACCGGTATAGAATTTAATCTCTTCTAAGCCCGCTTTGTTGGTAGGGTCAATCACGGCTACATGCAAGGCTTTACCATGCTTATATATGGGCAATACGCAATGTTTTTCAACCAACTCAGATTCGATCAAGTCAATAGGCAGTTGACTTAAATCTAGTGCATTTAAATCAAATAAGGGGCTGCCAAAACGATTACATAGTTCCTCAGCAAAACCCATGCTCGATATGAGTCCACGGTCAATTACCGAGTCCAAAATCTCCATTGGTGCAGAGGTGTGAGTCGCAATTTCGACAAGCTGATCTCTTTCCACAAAGTCTAATTTGGAAAGCGTTTGAGCGATTGGTGGAAGGGTTTGCATGATTTAAGCTTGCCTACTTATTAATGTAGCGGTTGTTGTCTCACAAAATAGAGTGATTGGTTCAAATATACAATAAAGTAGCTGTTAATAACTGTGATATGTGGCGCTTTTTAATTAAAGAATGGTGCCTTGTGTTCGCGGGTGCTTTATCAGTTTTGTTTATTAGGCTTAGTTTTTTAAGTTTTTTAAGTTTTTTCTTGTTTTGATATTTTTGTGCAGAGTGCCAAAAACTGCGGGGGTATGACAAAAAGTGTCACATGTTTTTTTCATTTTTTATTATTAAAAATCAATAACTTATGATTTATTCCTAGTTTTCTTTATTTTACATTTCAAGTTTGCAAAGTGAGAAGAAATCCATAAACTTATTCGTGTGCCAAGTCTTAGGCAGTTCGTTAAATGTGATGTCGTAATCAAGATGGCGAACAAAAAAGCTAACTAAAGCTCTCTAAGGCCT
This sequence comes from uncultured Gammaproteobacteria bacterium, assembly GCA_964434375.1. Taxonomy (GTDB): domain Bacteria; phylum Pseudomonadota; class Gammaproteobacteria; order Arenicellales; family Arenicellaceae; genus Arenicella. Next base: position 63,864 of record CAYSUU010000004.1, read on the forward strand.
CCCTAAAAGAATTGGGTCGGTGCAAGACATATTAATTGTGTCGGCTCTATAAAAGACCGAAATTAGTCGGTTTTTTAACAACTTAAACTAAATAGATTTTATCTAAGGTGATTTAAATGAAAAACATAAGAAACTCAAAGGGTTTTACTCTTATCGAATTGATGATCGTTGTGGCGATTGTTGGTATTTTGGCTGCGGTAGCACTTCCAGCGTATCAAGACTACGTAGTACGTGGTCGTGTTGCTGAGGGTCTAGGTTTGGCTGCGGCGCCTAAAGTAGGTGTTACTGAGAACGCTGCAAACGGTTCGGTTCATCTTGCTCTTGGACTTACAGATGGTCAGGACGGTTGTGCAGTAGCCATGGACCCATGCGTCAATCCTATTAATAGTGACAATGTACCGCAACTTTCAACTGATGGTCAAACTGGTGAAATAACTATCACCTATGAAGATACTGTTGCTCCACCGGGGACTAACACTCTTGTATTAGTGCCAGTTACTGGTGCACAAGCAGGTAATGCTAATAGTGGTACTGCTTTACAGGCCGGTGTAATTCCTCAAGGTGATGTTGTATGGAATTGTAAAGCCGCGGGTGCTCAAGGTACAGGTAGTGACGGTACACTTTTGGGTCGTTTTGCTCCTGCAACTTGTCGCGGATAAGTTTTTAGCGAAACTTAGCTTAGTGTGAATTTAAGGTTTTGAACTTTAAGTAAATACGCTAAGCCATAGAGAAGGAGCTGATTATCAGCTCCTTTTTTTATGCCTTTATTAAATTTTTATACCCTAATTAAAGTATTTATCCGCATTACTTAGAATAAATCGCAGGCGTTCTTAAGGGACTATTTAAGTTAAAAGGCGCTTGCTCTAAGGCCTGACGCGTGACCTTGGATAATCTTAAAAGCTGTTTGTATAATGCAGAATAAATATATTGCTAGTCGTCTTTCTCTATGTATATTTCGAAACACTTTAATATCAGCGGTTTTAAGAACCGTCAGCAGGCTTTCTTATATCATTTGTTGTTTTCAGTTTTACTTGCTGGAAGCATTTTGCTTTTTGCTAAAGTAGCCTGGTATCCAAATCAATTAATGTTTGCCACTGGCGCAATAAAAATCTTTTTACTTGTGATTTTTGTTGATGCCTGTTTTGGGCCGCTCTTGACCTTAGTGATATATAATCCAAAGAAAGACGCAAAGGAACTAAAACGGGATTTTTCGGTGATAGTGTTGTTGCAACTTTGTGCCTTGGTTTATGGTACCTACACTTTAATTGGCGGGCGCCCAGTTTATTATGTGTTTGCGGTAGACCGCTTTGAGTTAGTGCAAGCCAACGATATTCCAGAATCGTTTCTTGTAGCGAAAGACGCTGGGCAATATGCTGTTTTACCCAAATCGGGACCACAGTGGGTATATGCAGAGTTGCCTGAGGATATTGGTGAGCGTAATGATGTCTTATTTACTCAGGTAAATCATGGCATAGATTTGGCTCAGACACCTAAATACTACCAACCCTTATCTGAAGGGCGCGAGACCATCCTGAAAAAAATACGGCCTTTGGATGTACTGTATACAACTAATGATAAAGATCGAGTTGATCAAGCGCTTGAGTCTTTAGATCTATCCCTTGTTAGTGACTTTGGATACTTGCCATTGGCTGGTAAAAAAGCGGATTTAATTGTTGTCATGAATAAGGTAACAATGAAAATCGCGGGCGTTGTTGATTTAAACCCATGGCAAGACAGCGAGTAAGTAGATGGGTAAATAGAATTAGATTTTTGTTCTAGGCAATTTCGTATTTACTTACCTTGTATCTAAAAGACCGAAAAGTCATCCCCACTAATTTTGCGGCTTCGGTTTTATTGCCGGCCGTTGCTTCTAGAGCAGATGTCAGTGCAGCTATTTCTTCTTTAACTAAATAATCTTCAATTGATTCATCGCCAAGTGCATAGGATTTGTGTTCTATGTGACGTATTTTCTGAGCGATTGACGATATAAACCAAGCTGAGCCCATTAGTACAATACTGTAGACCACAATATTTATGTGCTGACCGGCTTGGGTAACGTCGTTTTGCAGGGTAGCGTAGATATGCTCATAGAACATGATAATGGTGGCGCCGGACGCTAAAGCTATGGCTTCTTTGCGTTTTAATACAACGCTGCCTGTTGCCACCACAATAAAGAATATCCAGGAAAAACTACTATCAATGCCCCCGGTGGAGTGGATTAATAGGCCGGTAATAACCAAGTCTAAACCAAACTGAGTGACCAAAATGGCGTCAAGAGGCATAAAACGATATTTGGTGGCAATGGTGAAACCCACAGCCGATACCAGCAATACGACGATGCACAAAAGAAACAAGCGAGGTAATACGATGATTTCAAATACGCTGGATAAAGTATTTGTAAAATAAAGAGTCGCTAGAATTATTAGGCCGACTGCAGCGATATAACGAACAATATTAAGGGCTAGAATTGCTTTCCATATATCTTCATTAAAACGCAAATGAGCGGGTTTATTCGCCTCCTCTTTTTTTTTGGAAGCTTTGTCTTCTTCATCGGATAACTTTTGCGCTAACTTAGGGTTTGCAATTGCAATTAAGTCAGCAGGGTTCACTGCATTGTTCGGTTTTGTCATGGTAAAGCGCTAAGCAAAGTAGGGTTTTGTATTTTTACGAATTTCTTTTTCTCACTGGTACGACAAGCGGTAATTCCATCGATGCACGCGATCAATCGATACTAAAGAATCCATTGTTCGTTGCATTACCTAGTATGTGCTAGCCCCCAAGCTTGTACATAGTCTACACCGTTTTTTTTAATAATTTTACTAATTTCATTCATTGTCGCGCCGCTAGTGATTACATCATCCACTATTACAAGACTTTGAACTTGCAGAGGTTTTACTATTTTGAAGCTCCCTCGCAGGTTGGTTTGGCGTTGTTTTAGATTTAAGTTTGCTTGACGCTTGGTTTGTTTGATTTTGTGCAAGCTGCCATGTATATGAGGGATGCCGAGTATCTTTGATATGTGGTGCGCCAACAAATATGACTGGTTATAGCCTCTGCGGCGCACTGTTTTGCTGTGGCTGGGTACGCCGACCACAGCCTCCGGCAAGAGTATTGTGCTCTGGTCGATTTGTGCACACAAAATATGTGCTAAAGGCTTCGCCAAATAGGCTTGTTGTTGGTATTTAAAACGCCAGATTAATTGTTGCATAGCGCCACTAAAATCGAAGGGGCAGAAGCAGCTATCGTATTGCGCGGGCTGACTTAGGCATCGTCCGCAGTAATCAAGTCCGCTGGCAAATGATTGTCCACAAAATTGGCAGTAGCTGGTGCGCAAATGTGCTTCAAGGTCACACTGTGAGCAAAAGAGGTGTGTGCTATCTGCCGTAGATTGTTCGCACAGCAAACAATTGGGGGGCATCAACCAGTGCAAAAGCCGTTTAATGTCTTTTTTGGCAACTTCGTAGTAAGTATCCGGTAGGCGAATCATAGTATTTACAGTCCATTGTGGTTAGTCGATGTATTACATTTTGCTCGACCGTTTACTGACTTATATTAGGTTTGAGCTGCTATTTTTTGCTGATAAGCGATGTCCTTGCGCTTTTGATTGATGTTAGCATGATTTGCTATGGTTTATTAGCGTCGTAATAGGGCTGCTAATACATTAGAATCGATGACGAATATAATGCTGGAATATGTTGAAGCGAGTTAATGGCTATGGTAAGTTGCGTGCGCCTCGGCGTCGACAAAAAGAGCTTTAAAATCCTTAGCTTTTAGCTTTGACTCGCTGGGTCTACGAGTTTGTAAAAGTAGTAGTCTGAGCGTCAGCGGCTGAAGTCTTGTCCGTTTGCCTTTTTGTTTCTAAGCTCTTGTTTTTATTTGTTTTTTGTAATTGGATATAACTGGGAATATTGCAGATATGGTGTTATCTCGACCTAATTTTTCTCTTCGGAAATTTGCCTCCAGCCTTATTGTGGCTGGACCGGCGTTCATGGCCTTATTTTTTTCGAGTATGGCGCGGGCGGAGTATCAACTCAATTTACAGGAACCCGTTACGCAAATAGGCCGAGATATTTTTGGCTTGCATATGCTTATCTTCTGGATTTGCGTGGCCATTTTTGTTGGCGTGTTCAGCGTCATGTTTTACTCCATTTTTAAGCACCGAAAGAGTAAAAATTATGAGCCTTCTCAATTTAGTCACAGTACCTCTGTTGAAATAATTTGGACTATCATTCCATTCGTAATTCTTGTTGTTATGGCCGTGCCAGCAACACAAGTGTTGATCAAAATGGAAGACACAACTAAGTCTGACCTAACGATTAAAATAACCGGTTACCAATGGAAGTGGGGCTACGAATACATTGACAGTGATATTAGCTTTTACAGCACGCTGTCTACACCGCGCGAGCAGATTGACCAGTTTGATAAAGCCACTGCGCAACCGCAAGGCGAAAACTATTTATTGGAAACCGACAATGTCTTAGTCGTTCCATCAGGCCGTAAGGTACGTGCGCTGATTACCGCTAACGACGTTATTCATGCTTGGTGGGTTCCAGCCTTTGGTACTAAAAAAGACGCCATTCCAGGCTACATTAATGAGCTGTGGTTCAACGTCGATGTTGGTAAAGAAGGTACCTATCGTGGGCAATGCGCTGAATTGTGCGGCAAGGATCATGCCTTTATGCCAATTGTTGTAGAAGTGGTTTCTGGCGAAGAGTTTGATAAATGGGTAGCAGCAGGGGGCTCTTTTGAAGCCGCTGGACTAGCTCAAACTAATGAGCCGGTTGAACCCGCACAAGACCTTGAGAAAGCCGAGGTTCAAGCTTCAGAACATGACAATAATGAAACAAGCGCGGTCATCGATGCATTGATTCCTGCAGCCCAAGCTCAAGAAGATGAGTGGACCAAAGAAGCCCTCATGGCTGAAGGCGAAAAAACAGTCGTTACTTGTAACGCTTGTCATGGTCAGAAAGGTGAAGGTGTTGGTGGTATTTTTCCTGCGATTGCAGGCAGTGCCGTGGCGAACGGTGACCTAGATCAACATATCGATATTGTGATGAACGGCAAGCCCGGTACGGCAATGGTGGCTTTTGGCCTGCAATTGACCGATGAACAAATAGCCTCAGTCATTACATATCAACGCAATTCTTACGGCAATGACACCGGTGACGTTGTTTTGCCCTCGGACATAAGTGCTAAACGCAATTAATTAGTAGAGAAGTTTAGGAGAAATATCATGGCAAACGCAGCAACCGCTGATTCGCACGACCACGATCATCACGACCACAAACCTCCGTTCTTTCAACGTTGGTTTATGTCAACCAACCATAAAGATATTGGTACTCTTTACTTGGTCTTTTCGCTCACAATGTTGTTTGTGGGTGGCGCAATGGCTTTGGTCATTCGAGCAGAATTATTCCAGCCCGGTTTACAATTTATAGACCCACACTTTTTTAACCAAATGACCACAGTGCATGCACTGATTATGGTATTTGGTGCAGTTATGCCTGGTTTTGTTGGCTTCGCAAACTGGATGTTACCGCTTATGGTTGGCGCACCAGATATGGCGTTGCCACGTATGAATAACTGGAGCTTCTGGATACTTCCTTTTGCATTCACCATTTTGCTCTCCAGCTTTTTTGTGCCAGGTGGTGCACCCGCGGCTGGTTGGACGCTTTACGCGCCACTCACCATTCAAGGCGGCATGAGTGTTGATATGGCGATTGTAGCCATTCACATGATGGGTATCTCCTCCATTATGGGCGCGATTAATGTGATTGTTACCGTGCTTAATATGCGTGCACCAGGCATGACGTTAATGAAAATGCCAATGTTTGTATGGACTTGGTTGATCACTGCCTTTCTATTGATTGCGGTAATGCCGGTATTCGCGGGCGCGGTCACCATGTTATTGACCGACCGTCATTTTGGTACAGCCTTTTTCGACCCTGCTGGCGGCGGCGACCCTGTGTTGTTTCAGCATATTTTCTGGTTTTTCGGTCATCCAGAGGTCTATATTATGATTTTGCCAGCATTTGGCATTATCTCGCATATTATTCCAACCTTTGCGCGCAAGCCTTTATTTGGCTATAGCTCAATGGTGTTTGCGACTGCCGCGATCGCTTTTCTTTCGTTTATTGTATGGGCGCATCACATGTTTACCGTTGGTATGCCATTGCAAGGCGAGTTGTTCTTTATGTATGCAACCATGTTGATTTCTGTACCTACTGGCGTGAAAGTTTTTAACTGGGTTACGACAATGTGGCGTGGTTCGATGACATTTGAAACGCCTATGTTGTATGCGATCGGCGTTGTGTTTTTGTTCACGCTCGGCGGCTTATCTGGATTGATGTTAGCGATTACGCCAGCTGATTTTCAATACCACGACACCTATTTTGTGGTTGCTCATTTTCATTACGTTCTGTTTTCTGGCGCAGTAATGGCGATGATGGGCGGTACTTTCTTTTGGCTACCTAAGTGGACCGGCCATATGTACAACGAAACCTTAGGCAAGATTCATTTTTGGTTAACGGCGATTTTCTTTAACATTACGTTTTTTCCTCAGCATTTCTTAGGCTTAGCCGGAATGCCTCGACGTTATGCAGATTACCCAGTGCAATTTACTGAGTTTAATCAGTGGTCAACCATTGGTGCCTTTGGTCTTGGTTTATCGCAATTGTTATTTGTCTACATTATTGTTGCTACCGTGCGCGGCGGTAAAAAAGCATCAGCCGAAGTTTGGGAAAATCCAGAAGGTTTAGAATGGACTGTGCCAAGCCCGGCGCCATTTCATACTTTTGACGAACCGCCAGTTGTTCGATAAGTTTTGTAGATTTTTTCTCTAACTAATGAAGCAAGACGAACTTAAAGAACAGGAAAAGAAAAGCAATGCGCGAGTCGCATTGCTTATCGCTTTGATTCCGGTGGCGCTGTTTATCGCTACATTCTTTGTTCAACGCTAATTTGTGGTTTTCTTATGACGGTTAATCACAATCTGGTTGTAAAGTTAGTGGTGATTTGCGTGCTGATGTTTGGCTTTGGCTACGCATTAGACCCGCTTTACCAAGCTTTTTGCAGGATCACGGGTTTTGGTGGCAAAACTGATGTGATTAACGAAGCGGTTGCTCAATCTGCAGTGCTTGAAAACCGTGAAGTAGAGGTCAGCTTTACGTCCCACAGCAGTACAAATTTGCCATGGGAATTTAAACCTCTTACGCGCAGCATGAGCATTAATGTCGGTGAAGTTCGTGAGGCAAAGTTTTACGTTAAAAACGTATCGAATAGGGCAATTACGGGGATGGCCACGTTTAACGTGACGCCACCGCGTGCTGGCTTTCATTTTAAAAAGACGGAGTGTTTTTGTTTTACTGAACAAGTTATGCAACCGGGTGAAGAAAAAGAAATGGTCGTGCGTTTTTTGCTCGACACTGATCTGCCCGAAGACGTTCAAGAACTGACACTTTCGTATACATTTTTCGACAACACCAAGTACGCAAGTAGTGGCGACTAATGCAGTTGCTACTATGGCGCTTGGCTTACTATAAGAAATAGGGCAAGTAAAAGAGGACACAAATATGGGTTCACATTCACCAGATCGTTATTTTGTACCGGACCCGAGTCCGTATCCGTTTCTAGCGTCTATAGCGCTGTTTTTTATTGCTATAGGTGGTGCAAGCTTCCTTAATGGTTACGAATTCGCGACCACATTGATGACAGTAGGCTTTACCTTTATGGCCGTTATGTTGTTCATTTGGTTTCGTAAAGTGGTCATTGAAAGCCCGATCTACAATATGGATGTCGACAAGTCATTCCGTATGGGTATGTCGTGGTTTATTTTCTCTGAAGTTATGTTCTTTGCGGCATTCTTTGGTGCTTTGTATTATTTACGAGTTCTTGCCGTTCCATGGTTGGCTGAAACCGAGTTACTATGGCCGGGCTTCGAAGCCTCATGGCCTTCTACCGGCCCAGCCGGTGCTGAGTTATTAGCTGGTGTTGCACCAAATGCAACTGAAATTGCTGAAGGCACTAAATTTGCAGTGATCGACCCTTGGCATTTACCACTTTGGAATACCATTATTCTTCTGACCTCGAGCGTCACGCTCACCATTGCGCACCATGCAATTCAGGCGGGTAAGCGTGGTTCTTTGATTCTTTGGTTAGCGATTACCGTTGCCTTAGGTTTTATCTTTTTATTCCTACAAGTTGAGGAATATATCGAAGCTTATAGCCATCTAGGGTTAACGTTGGGAACGGGTGTTTACGGTTCAACCTTCTTCATGCTAACTGGCTTTCATGGCTTTCATGTGTGCCTTGGTGCATTTATTTTGTTGGTGGTATTAATTCGCTGTATCAAAGGGCATTTTAGTGCCGAGAAGCATTTTGCTTTTGAAGCGGGTGCTTGGTATTGGCATTTTGTAGATACTGTTTGGGTTGGTTTGTTTATCTTCGTTTATATTTTGTAGAAGTAGTTATTTTAAATCAGATTTAGTGATTAAATAAAAAAGGCGCCGTAGGGCGCCTTTTTTATGGTCTTTCGAGAAGGCTAAGTCGTTCGCTGATTTACGTTTAGGAATTATTTTTTATCTATTCGTTGCTGTTGTTCTGCATTAAAGTTATTTGGATTTACCGAGTTGCTCGGTTTTATCCATCCAAGCTTTATCGATAAGACGATAAACGCCAATAACACTACCCATATACCAATACGCCAAGTGAGGGCGCGGACTATGTTTTTACCGTTGTCTCGTTCGTCCGGTGTTTTCAATAACTGATACAAACCGGCGCCCAAGGCGCCAATCATGGCGATCAACATTACTATAATGACTATTTTACTCATATCGCTTGCCGCGGAGCGCTTTAAGCACAATGCTATTCTTTTGAATACGATGCTTGGCTTATTGCCGCGCGCTTATCTCTGCGGTCCTTACGTTTTGTGCTAATGTGCGCGAAGTTTAATCTATTTGGTTCGATGTGTTGAGAATTATGAGCAATAAAAAAGTCTGGCGTTTGCCGTTACTTTTGCTGTTAGCACTGCTTTTGATTCTGGCGATGCTGCGACTTGGCGTTTGGCAGCTAAGTAAAGCGAGCGAAAAACAATCTATTCTTGATAGCCGCCTGTTGGCTAGCCAGCAAGCATCTGTTTCTGTGGAAAGTTTGGGAAAGTTAAATGAAAGTCAGCGTTTTACGCCGGTATTTGCACGTGGGCGTTATCTGTCGTCAAAGACGCTTTATCTCGATAATCAGGTGTTTAACAAACAAGTTGGCTATCAAGTCATTACACCGTTTGTTCTGGAGTCTACTGGGGCGCTTATATTGGTGACACGAGGTTGGGTGCCGGCAGGTGCATCGCGCGACCAATTGCCAAAAGTAGCAAGTCCCAAAGGTGTGCAACGTTTAGAGGGGCGTTTGAATCTGCCAGCCGCCGCTCCGCCCTTGTGGGATGACAAATATTCTGTCTACGAGGGCGCTCGTTGGCAGTATTTAGATATGCAGGAGCTTGACGCGCGATACGAGGCAGCGCTGCACTCTTTAGTGTTAGAATTGCACCCCGACTATGAGGGTGACGCAGACTTAATGCGCGCCTGGAATGATATTAACGATCAATGGGTAGCCAAGCATAATGCTTACGCTCTCCAATGGTTCTCGATGGCGGCAGCGTTCTTTATCGCTTGTTTAATTTTGCTGCTGCGACGATCAAAAAATGAACGCTAGATACTATGAGCCAAGTTGATAAAAACCAACCTTCATCATCTGAAAAAACAACTCGATCTCAGTTCTGGAATCGGGTTCAAATTGTTATGATTTTTTTGGTATTTGCTGCACCCGTGGTAGGTGCATTTATTTATGAACCAAATAAGTTTAATAACTATGGTGATATTTATTCGCCTGTACGCCCAGTTAGTAATTTGTTGATGCAAGGTCCAGACGGGGTTGTCGAATTAGACAGTATGCGTCGCCAATGGATATTTTTAATTACGGCAAAAGGGGAATGTACGCAAGCGTGTGAGAATAATTTGCTCAAAATACGGCAGATTCGATTTATGCAGAATAATAATATGCTGCGTATACGCCCAGTATTTATTCATACTGGACTTTCGACCGCAGTTGGTGAGGACTTGCGAGCAAAGTACGTGCCGGTCGAGAATTACGCGATTGAGAATAGAGACTTTGAGCAATGGGCAAAAGTGCTGCGTTTAGAAGACGTACCTGAAGAAGCGCAACAAGATCGCTTTTATGTGATTGATCCAGCCGGTAATCTCATGCTTAGCTATCCTGCGACAGCCGAGCCAGCCCGTATTCAAAAAGACATTAAACGTTTACTTAAAACATCTCAAATTGGTTAACGCCGTGTCAAAAGCTTCCAACGTCGATACCAACAATACGCTTAGCCATGCGTTTAGGCAGTATTACGATCTAACCAAACCAAGGGTGGTCATGTTGATCGTTTTTACCGCCTTTGTTGGTATGTTATTAGCCGTGCCTGGAATGCCTGATTGGTTGACTGTGCTCATTGCTTCGCTTGGTATCGGTTTGGCGGCTTCGTCTGGTGCTGTGATGAACCAAATAATCGATATGCGCGCTGATGCGATTATGGCGCGAACCCAAGGCCGGCCTCTAGCCACTGGTGGTTTGCAGATTTGGCAGGCGGTCGTATTTGCCATTTTATTGTGTGGCATGGGTATGGTGTTATTAATGCGCTGGGTGAATGACCTCACAGCGCTACTGACCTTTGTTTCAATGGTCGGTTATGGGGTGATTTATACTGTTTTCTTAAAACCAGCTACACCTCAAAATATTGTGATTGGCGGCGCCGCGGGCGCAGCTCCACCGCTGCTAGGTTGGGTCGCGATGACCGGCACAATTACTGCTGAAGGTTGTCTTTTATTCTTGATCATTTTTGCTTGGACGCCACCGCATTTTTGGGCATTGGCACTGTATCGACGTGAAGAATACGCCGAGGCTGGCGTGCCTATGTTGCCGGTAACGCATGGCGAAGAATTTACGCGTCTACAAATTTTGTTGTATACCTACGTGTTGATTGCGGTGACATTATTGCCATTTAGTATTCATATGTTCGGCGGTATTTACCTTATAAGTGCCTTGTATCTAAATGCTCGTTTTATGATCTACGTCTATAGGCTTTATAACAATTATAGTGATGAGCTTTCGCGTAAAACCTTCTTCTATTCCATTAGTTACTTGATGTACTTATTTGCAGCGATGCTGCTTGACCATTATTTTTGGGATTATTTGCTTAGCTTTATTGTGTAGTTAATCATCGCGCTGGGTGAACAAACGTGTTGATATTCGGCGCACCCATTGGCCTATTTGTTTGATCGCGATGCCCGTCTTTCCAGCGATTTGTTGAGCATGAATGTCGGCCTCATTTTGTAGATGAGGGGCATAGCGTGCCTTAAGCTTTGTGATTGCTGATAAGTCTACTTGAGTAAATTTCTCGAATATTATTTGGTTTATTAGGTTCCATGAACGGCCTTTGCAGAAACAAGCAACTAAATCGACTAGGATTGGATCACCATCAGCACTAATCAATATATTGCTGGGGTTTCTTAAATCGTTATGTGCGACGCCTGCTTTGTGCACTGAATCGATTGCTTCAGCAAGTTTGGCAAGAAAATCCGGCCAGTCTGGTGAGATATCGTTCAAGTGACTTATTTGTTCCGACTGATGGTAAGTCATTAAAAAACAACGGCGAGTCGGCACGTTTAGTAAGTTAGGTATACAGTCTATGTCAGCTAGGCGTTTCAACGCCTTTGTCTCACGCCAATTGAGTAGTGGGCCGACCAATAAGGCAAACCATTTGTCGGCTCCTGATTGATCTTTAAGTACTGCCCGCGCACCGTCGATCTCTATTAGTAAGACGTCAGGGCGCGAACCACCGCCTTCACGAAATGTGTCGATGGTATGATCGCGGAGTTGTTCTAGAGTGTAGTCAGACCAATTGATTGGCATTGGATTTCAGCGCTCGTTATAGCTTATATATGGTAACATCACGACCCCGATTTGTTCATAAATTAGGTCTTTGAAAATGTCTGCGCTCGATTTAGACAGTATCACCGCATTAACCCCGTTAGATGGTCGCTATGCCAGTAAAGTTGCTGATTTACGCGAATATTTCAGTGAATACGGTTTGGTTAAATATCGTAGTTTAGTTGAAGTTCGTTGGCTGCAAGCTTTAGCGTTGGAAGAAAATATTAAAGAAGTTCCGACATTTAGCCGGTCTACTAACGAAGCTTTGAATGCCTTAATTGATAATTTTTGCGTTGCCGATGCAGAAAAAGTTAAAGCCATTGAAGTCACGACCAATCACGATGTTAAAGCTGTTGAGTATTTTTTAAAACAAGCAAGTGAACCTATTGATCAGGTAAAAGCAGTGAGTGAATTTTTTCACTTTGCTTGTACCTCTGAAGATATTAATAATCTGTCTTATGCGCTAATGTTAAGCGACGCGCGTGCGAATGTATTGCTACCAACGTTTAAGAAAGTGATCGCCGCGATCGCTGAGCTGGCCTCGAAAACTGCGGACTTGAGTATGCTTGCGCGTACTCATGGTCAACCCGCTTCGCCAACCACTCTTGGAAAAGAAATGCGCAACGTAGTGGCACGTTTACAAGGCCAGCTAGAGTGTATTGAAAATGTCAAAATTCAAGGCAAAATTAATGGTGCGACCGGCAACTATAATGCTCATGTTGTGGCGTACCCTGAAGTTGATTGGCCAAAATTTTCGCAACGCTTCGTGACTGATTTAGGCTTACACTGGAACCCGTTGACAACACAAATAGAGCCGCATGATTATATGGCTGAGTTGTTCCATGCGATAAGTCGTTTCAACACCATTTTATTGGATTTTAATCGCGATATCTGGAGTTATATTTCAATCGCCTATTTCAAGCAGAAAGTGGTGGCGGGTGAAGTGGGTTCCTCTACCATGCCACACAAAGTAAACCCCATTGATTTTGAAAACTCTGAGGGTAATCTTGGTTTGGCGAACGCGGTGTTTGATCACCTTGCATCAAAGTTGCCTATAAGTCGGTGGCAGCGTGACTTAAGCGATTCGACGGTGCAGAGAAATATCGGTGTGGCGTTTGGTTATACCATGCTTGCCTGTGCAGCTGGTTTAAAAGGCATTGGCAAGTTAGCGGTAAATGAAGACGCTATTGCTGCCGACCTAGATCAAAACTGGGCGGTGTTAGGCGAAGCGATTCAAACCGTGATGCGCCGTTATGACATCCCTGAGCCATATGAAAAGCTCAAAGCCCTAACACGTGGAAAAGACGGTATTAATCAAGCGGATTTGCTTAAGTTTATTGAATCCCTTGAGCTGCCAGAGCAGGTCAAAGCAAGTTTGAAAGAGCTTACACCTGCGAACTACATCGGTTTAGCGGTTGACTTAACGAAGTCGTGACTGACCTAGTACGTCTATCAAAGTTGATGTCACAGCGCGGCTTGTGTTCGCGCCGAGAGGCCGATCGACTGATAGAAAAAGGCTTAGTCATGGTTGATGGCAAGATTGTTAATACGCTTGGAATTAAGTTTCCTGAGACGATCAAGATAGAGCTCACGCAGCGCGCTAAAGCCGCGCAAGAGTCTTTGGTGACCATCATGATAAATAAACCGGTGGGTTATGTCTCCGGTCAAGCAGAACAGGGTTACGTGCCGGCCGTACGTCTTGTAACGGGTGTTAATCATTCTGAAACAGAGCAAGGCCCTTTAAAGATAAACGCTAGCCACTTTAACGGTCTGGCTCCTGCCGGACGTTTGGATATCGATTCTCAAGGTTTATTGGTGCTGACTCAAGATGGCCGCATTGCTAAGCAATTAATCGGTGAAAATACTGATCTTGAAAAAGAGTATCTAGTGCGAGTGCGCGGTGATATCAGCGCGCAACAAATTGAGCAATTGAGCTTTGGTTTAGAGCTTGATGGCAAGCCTTTAAAAAGAGCGAAAGTTCAACAATTGAACGCTGATCAGTTACAGATTATTTTACGTGAAGGAAAGAAACGCCAGATAAGACGCATGTGTGAAGCCGTTGGCTTACATGTCAGCGGTCTAAAGCGGGTGCGTGTGGGAGAACTGCGTCTTGGAAAGCTCGAAGAGGGTAAGTGGCGCTTTGTCAGGCCAGAAGAATTTCGTCATCGAAACAAACGCGGTGTTAGCGACGGCGCCAAGCGTAAACCTAGTATAAAAAAACACCGAACATAAAAGTTGTTTTTGTTTTTTTGTAACAAGCTAGATTAATTAGCACAGTATTGGCCTAAACAAGTATAGGTGGTGTCAATTAGCTCTTCTGTGGAACTTGAAAAGCTGTGATCGTCGTCAATAACTTTCTATTTCACCACCGCGCCGCGCTAATTAAAGTAGACGCTGTTCCAATCTTTTGCTCTCAAACTTTGCGCTACGTCTAGATTGCGTTCGTTGGCCGAGATAGCCGTAATAGCCGTGCCAATAAAATAACGGTTGGATGAGGGCCATCTCCCGCCGCGTGATAGATCAAACACGGCAGTTTATGCCCGTGTGAGGTGATTGTGAGTTCGCTAATACTCGCTTGCTTTGCGAAAGTAGTCGTGCAGA
>CAYSUU010000004.1:78546-106481 GCA_964434375.1 uncultured Gammaproteobacteria bacterium
AGTTTGTTTACTTGACTGGCCTTAACTTGACTTGCGTCAACTAGAAGCGCTCAATTAGAAGTGAGCTTAAACTCCATTAAAGGGTCTAGAATGATATCGTGCTTAGCGTTGTTTTAAACTTTTGATGACTTAGGGTATTACTTATTTAAGCCTATGCAATTTTTTATAGATCACGAACCTACTATTCGATTGAGTGTTTTTATTGGTGTGTTTTTGCTTATGGCAAGCGCTGAAGCGTTGGCGCCTAAAAAAAAGCGCATTGTGCCTCGGCTAATGCGCTGGCTCACCAATTTGGGGCTAGTAGTTATCGATGGGATTGTGGTGCGCTTGGTAGTACCTATCTTGGCGGTAGCCGCCGCGACTTGGGCGGCCAACAATGGTATGGGTTTGTTTAATTTAGTGACACTACCGCATTGGCTGGAAGTTACATTAGTGGTGGTGATCTTGGATTCGCTTATTTACCTGCAACATGTAGCGAGTCATAAAATTCCACTGTTATGGCGATTTCATAAGGTGCATCACGCTGACCGCGATATTGATGTGACGAGTGGGGTGCGATTTCACCCAGTAGAAATTGTATTTTCAATGGTCTATAAACTTTTGTGCGTTGTTTTGCTCGGCCCAGCCGTGGTCGCAGTGATTTTATTTGAGCTTATTCTTAATGCGTCGGCCATGTTTAATCATGCCAATCTATCTCTGCCAAAAAAGTTTGATGCGGTAATGCGTATGCTATTCGTCACGCCTGACTTTCATCGGGTGCATCATTCTATTGTGCATGAGGAAACAGACAGTAATTACGGTTTCTTTCTATCCGTATGGGACCGCATCTTTAAAACCTACATACCGCAGCCTCAGCAAGGGCATGGCGGTATGACTATAGGCCTTTCTGAATTTCAAAGTAATAAACCAAATAATATTTGGTGGTGTTTGTGTGTGCCTTTTAGAATGAGTGGTAAGGTTGAAATTAATTCAATTGATGCAAAACAAGCCAAGCAGGAAAACTCTCATGTTTAAGTGGCTGGCTATTATTGTTGCTGTTGTAGTGCTCGTAGGGTCTGTGGCAGTGAACTATCAGCCCTCGCTAAAATCTATTCACAAAGCAATTATCGATAAGCATAAAGGTGTAGCGCATCTTAGTGCGCAAGAGCTTAGTCAACTCGACCCTTCACAAACGATTGTGTTTGATATTCGAGAAGAGGGCGAATTTGACGTGAGTCATATACCTAATGCGGTTTGGGTTCCACCAGATCTAGATGCTCAAGAATTTATTGAAGACTATGGTGATCTTATGGCCGGTAAGCAGGCTGTTTTTTATTGCTCGGTAGGGCGACGCTCCTCGGAGTTTGTAGAGCGTGTGCAACAACAAGGCGCCAAGCTTAAACTCGCCAATTTAGAAAGCGGATTGTTTAACTGGGTGAATGAAAGTCGCGAAGTCGTGGGTGAAGGTGTGCATCCTTACAACGCTTATTGGGGAAGATTGATCGAAGATAAGAATAAAATTAACTATAAAGCTAAAACCAAAAAAGAAGGCGCTCAATGAAATTATTAAAATCTGTATTAATCATAAGCTTACTGTTTTGCGGTGTTGTTGCGGCAAAAAACACGCTTGAAAGTTATAGCGTTGGAACAATTAAAGACGGTGTGCTGCACGTGAATGCCGTTGAAGCTGCCGCCATACTCGATCAACACGCCGAGGTTATTGTGCTTGATGTAAGAACTGTGAAGGAACATGCGGATCAGAACATACAAGTGGGTTTAAACATAGACTACTACGGGGATGATTTTAAACAACAACTCTCAACGCTTGATAAAACTCAGACCTACTTGGTACATTGCAAAACAGGTGTGAGAAGTGGGCGTACTTTACCAATAATGCAAGAACTCGGCTTTACTCATCTTATGCATCTCGATGGAGGTATTCGCGCTTGGAAGGCCTTAGGTGAGTAAAGCTAAATGGCTAAATATTGCTGAGCAAGAAATAGGTGTAAAGACCTTTGCGGGAGGTAGCAGTAACCCCAGAATTGAAGAGTATCATCAGCATACAAACATTGCGGGTTACGATGATAAGGCAGCTTGGTGTTCTTCCTTTTTAGATTGGGTGTTTAGGCAGGCTGATATCGAAGGTACTAACTCCGCATTAGCTAGGTCATGGTTGGATTGGGGACAAAAAATATCAACACCAAGGCGAGGTTGTGTGGTTGTCTTAGAGCGACAAGATCCAAAAGGATGGCAAGGACATGTCGGCCTATTCTTAAGAATGGAGGAGGAGAAAATATTTCTTTTAGGCGGAAATCAGCAAGATGAAGTTTGTGAATACCATTATCCGCTAAGCTCTGTTTTGGCTTATCGTTGGCCTGTGTTTAACTGACTTTGTCTGAATCTCAACTTTCCGGTTTATTGTGATGCCTTGAACCATTCACTTTGTGTGTTTTGCGACATACGATGCCATCTCGTTGGAACCTAGACCCGAAATAACACCTTCTTTGTCTGCGGTATTTTTATTTTGGCTGCTTTTCCATTTGCCAAAGATATTGCTAATGGGTATTTCGATACCAACTATTTTTTTAATCATATTGTCTGTGAAGTCACTCGGTGCGTCCGACACCCTCCACGCTAGATCGTGCGCAAATTCTTGTTGATTGCTTAGGATATCTAATTGCTGATACAACCAGTCTCTATCGTTGATTGCACGAGGAATTCCATGAGCATGAAGCACGATATAATTCCAAGTTGGTACTACTTTTCCATGTTCTTTTTTACTGGGATACCAAGACGGTGAGATGTATGAGTTCGCACCCTGAAATGTCACGATTGATTCTTTGGCGGTGGGTAGTCGTTTCCATACTGGGTTTATTCTAGCTACATGACCTTTCAGAACTCCATACTCTCCTTGAGTTGAATCTAATAGAAATGGAATATGATTAACATCTAGCACGTCATTTTTAGATGTTATCCACGTACCAAGAGGGTGCGTTCGTATTAAGCTATGTAAAACGTCTAAATCACTTTCCTTAAATATGTCTGGGGTTAGCATTTTTTTGCATCGTCCATTGTGTATTGATGTCGATCATGCTGTTTAGTTTCTTTGCAGTAACGAATATTACATAGACGACCAGGCCTTTCAATATTTTGTGGGACAGGATTGTTTATAGCTCTAAATCAATCGGGCCCTAAATGATTTTCCTTTTAATTTACCCGTTGAGAGTTTGTTTAAAGCAACTTTATTGAGTTCCCGTACGACCGCCACATAAGTCCGGTTATGTAAGACTTGGATTTTTCCAATTTGATCTCCTGTGATGTCAGCACCATTGGTCAACGCACCGACAATATCGCCAGGCCGAAGTTTTTGTTTTTTTCCACCGTCTATGTGCAAGGTCGACATTTTTGGTTTTGGCGGTGGCTGGTTAATAGTTTCATTTGCAGGTAAATCAATAGGCTTTATTTGTCGTTCTAGGTGTTTTTCTAATTGTTCTAACCTGAATTGTTCGTTGTGGTTAAAAAGAGAACAAGCTAGACCTTTGGCGCCAGCGCGCCCAGTGCGGCCTATACGATGAGTGTATACATCCATTTCGCGCGGGAGGTGATAATTAATAACCAAATCTAAAGACGCAATATCCAAGCCGCGTGCGGCGACGTCGCTTGCAACTAAAATGTTGATACTATTATTACTGAAACGAATCAGTGTTTGATCACGATCTTTTTGTTCCATGTCACCGTGCAAGGCAGCAGCGCTAAAACCCGCGCTTTTTAGCCCTCCAGCAACAACTTGAGTATCTTGGCGTGTGTTACAAAAAACAGCAGCAGAAGTATAAGAGTGATCTAGCAATAACAATTGTAAAGCCGTCATTCGGTGCGTGTCGTTTTCAACTTGATGAAAACGATGATCAACACGAACGGTGTCTTGTGTTGGAGCAACAGACGTTGAGACGGGAGATTGCATTATTTTTTTTGCAATCATTTTAATCGTGTCGGGAAAGGTTGCGCTGAATAGTAAAGTTTGGCGGTCCTTAGGTACGTATTCAATAATTTGATCCAAGGTTTTTTGAAAACCCATGTCTAGCATTCGATCAGCTTCATCAAGCACAAGTGTTTTAGTGTGACTGATATCGAGCGTGTTTTTATTTAGATGGTCTTCAATGCGTCCAGGCGTTCCGATCACAATGTGTACGCCCTTATCTAATGAATTTGCTTGTGACTTAAAAGGCGTGCCGCCGTAAAGGGTTATGATTTTCACGTTTGGAATACTACGCGCTAGTCGGCGAAGTTCTGCTGAAACTTGTTCAGCTAATTCACGAGTAGGGCAGAGTATCAAACTCTGAGGTTTAAACACGCTAAAATCAATAATAGACAATATTCCTAAACCAAAGGCAACGGTCTTACCCGAGCCTGTTTGACCTTGTGCAATCACGTCTTTACCAGACAATATTAGCGGTAGACTTTGTGCTTGTATTGCTGTCATTGATTTGAAGCCTAATGACTCTAGGTTAGAGAGCATCGATGATGTGAGGCTTAGAGAAGAAAAATCGGAATTGTTCACGTTTAAATATAGGCCATTGAGGCGTAAAAAAAGCTCGTTGCAGCGAGCTTGATTAAAAGTACCAACAAACCACGTTCTACAGAACGTGATTTAGCAGTATACAGCACCCGTTATTGAAATAAGGCACTCGTCTAAATATTGTGTCTAAGAATTACTTGATTATCGCTTTTCAAAAGAGTGCGTTTTAGATTCTTTCGAGTAAATTATCCATAGTGTCAAAGGTACAGTGAGCTCCTGCATCTTTAAGTCTTTTTTCACTCATTAGTTCTGCATAAGCAAATACAGTCATTCCCGCACTAACACCACCTTGTACCCCAAGAGGGCTGTCTTCAATGACTAAGCATTTAGACATATCAGAAACCCCCATTTTTTTTGCTGCGTACAGATAAATATCAGGGAATGGTTTGCCACGAGGGACTTCGGACGTACTATAAAGTACGTCTCCAAAGTATTTAAGTAATTTAGTCTTGCCTAATGTTGTTTGCATTTTTTCATGCGAGCCACTTGATGCAACACAAAACGGGACAGTTATTTCATTTAAGACTTTTTCTATTCCATTTATCGGCGTAACTGACTTTGCTAAAGCTTGGTTGATTTCCTTTGTATATCGTTGTTCTAAATGAGCGGGGGCTGGTCTGCCGAGCATATTTGAAATTATATCCATACACTGGCTAGATGAATGACCAACAAAGATTTGAAACATGTCATCTAAATTTAAAGAAAAACCACACTCTTCATTCAGTACTTTAGCAAAAATTTCATTTGCTAGCTTTTCACTATCGACAAGCACACCGTCACAGTCAAATATAACTAAGTCGAATTTACTCATAGTCTCTAACTTTCTTTGATTTATATGCAAGAGTGAATAATTCTTTACTTTCCCAATGCTCAAATTCAAATTGGTCAACATGCATTAATTGCATAACTTACCTCGTAATAAAAATAATGCTCGGTGAATGGGCGGTTGCTTAGTGCCGTCCACTTCATTGACGGTGCGGCCATATTTATCATTAGTGAAAATACTAGGTGGATAGGTTTCAACTAGTTTTATATTTATTAATTTCCCGTCTTTAGATATATCAAACTTGAGGGTGACGTAGCCCTCCATAGTTTTCTTAGCACTCGCTACTTTATGGAGTGGTTACTTTTGAAAATTTCTAAAATGTTTGAAATCGTCGAAAGCTGCCGACTACGACTCCCCAAATATGTAGGTCAGCTTCTGATTCTATTTCAATGTCTGGGTAATCTGGGTTCTCCGGTAGTAATTTGATTATTCCATCTTGTTGGAATAGGCGTTTTACTGTGAGTTCTGAATTTAGAGCGGCGATGACGATCTTATTATGGGTGGCACTTAAGGATCGGTCCACCACTAAGATATCATTCGGTAGGATGCCGGCATTTTTCATTGATTCGCCTTCTACTCGTAACATAAAGGTGGTGTCTGGTCGGCGCACCATGTAGTCGTTTAAGTCTAGCGTTTCATCAACATGATCTTCCGCTGGCGAGGGGTTTCCTGCAGCGACTTTGGAACTATAAAGAGGAATGGCTAATTTAGAAGCGGTTTGCAAGACACGCGTATCGGAAGCCGGATGAGCGCTTATAACTTTTACGTCCGGGTAGTGTGCTAAAAAATCTTTGATATAAGTAATGCTGCTTTCAGGTACACGAATAGCTTTGGTCGCTTCTTTGTATTTTCCGCTGCCTTTGGGGCGGCCTGCGCCTGCGCGGGTTCCGCCACGTTTTTCTTTGTTGGGTTTCTCATTCATTTGATAATAGTACAGTTATCAAAAAATGAAGTCCAACTTAACTTAGGCTAACGTTGAAATACCGCTTTGCCGTTGACGTAGGTGGCGAGTACTTGTGTTTCAGGAATGTTGGTCACTGGAATCTCCATAATGTCTCTGGATAAAACGACAAAGTCAGCAAATTTACCGACTTCCAATGAGCCAATTTGTTGTTCTTGAAAGGCAGCATATGCCGCGCCGCGAGTGAAACCGTATAAGGCTTGTTCGCGGCTGAGTTTCTGTGAGCTATACCAACCGCCTGCGGGCCAGCCTTTAGTGTCTTGACGACTGACGGCGGCATAAAATCCTAGCAATGGGTCTGGACGTTCAACGGGGAAGTCTGAGCCTAGCGCCAATGGTATGCCTAAGTCTATAAAGGTTTGCCATGCATACGCGCCTTTAATGCGTTCTGCGCCTACACGATCTTGCGCCCAATACATGTCGCTGGTCGCGTGAGTGGGTTGCACCGAGGCTATTAGTTTGAGGTCTTTAAAACGTTGAAAATCAGCTTTGGCGACCACCTGAGAGTGTTCTATACGGTGTCGACCTGGGTTTTGATTTTCTGCGGAGTTTGCTTTTGACGCTTGCTCTAGTACATTCAAGGTGACTTTATTACCTCGGTCGCCAATGGCATGAATGTTCACTTGTAAGCCGCAGTTTGCAGCTCGAGTTGCATGCTTTTTAAGGGTCTCTTCAGTCTCGATTAACAAGCCTAGGTTGCCAGGTGCGTCGGAATATTCGGCCAGTAGCGCGGCGCCACGAGAGCCTAGCGCTCCGTCGCTATAAAGTTTCACTGAGCGAGCAGTTAATATGGCGCTGGTGTCGATCTGTGGACCTTGTTCACATAAGTGGTCTAACATTGCTTGTGCGCCATCGGCCATCGCATAAACACGTAGGGGTAGAGGGCTCGCTTGGTTGGCCTTTTCTAATAATTGCCAAACGTTTAGAGAGGTTCCTGCATCGTGCATGCCAGTTAAGCCAACTTCGACGGCCTTGTTCATTGCGAGTTGTAAGGCCTGCTTGAGTTCGTCTTTATTTGGTTCAGGCACTTGCGATTGAATAATGTTAACGGCGTTATCAATGAAAACGCCCGTCGCCTTGTTTTGCGCATCGCGTACGATTTGTCCACCATCGGGCTGCCAGTCACCGGATAAGTCTTTTTGTGCAACTTGCATAGCAACGCTATTACCCCAGTTCGCATGCCCATCTACACGCTCTAGCCAAACTGGCCTATTAGGAAATGCTTGATCTAAATCAGCGGCCGTTGGTAGTGCTTGCCCAGGCCAGTCGTTTTGGTCCCATCCACGGCCCAATAACCATTGGCCATCGTTTAGAGCATTGGCTTTTTGCTGTAGAACTTGGATGACCTCTTGCTTGCTGTCTGTGCCTCTCAGGTCGGCAATGATTAAGCTTTGGCCTAAACCTAATAAATGGCCATGTGCATCAATGAAGCCAGGAATGATCGTTGCACCGCGCATGTTCATTTGTTGCGCATTTGGATATTTTTCTAAGACCGTTTGCAGCTCGCCCACTGCAATGATTTTATTATTCTCAAACGCAAAAGATTCTACTTTAGGCTGCGCTTTATCAACTGTATAAATGTTTGCGTTATAAACGATCTTAATCGTGGATGCGCTAGACTCTTGTGCAGCGGAGCTATGATCTTTTTTTCCTTTACTTTGCTGGTTAGTTGGCTTATCTGCGTTTTGGCACGCTATTAAGCAGAACACAATTGCCGCATATATTAGTGGTTTCATACTGTCTATGGGGTTTGCTATTTCCCATAAGACTAAACCAAGCTTTGTATTAAAACTAGATAACGTGTCTTTAAACTTTGCTTATGCGCAAATTTTTGATACTGACGTATAGCTCTAATGGTGATGATCTGTCGCACAGCTTTGGTTGTGGCAACTGACGCTTTGACAGGCTTGATAGTTCAGATAATGTGAGAAGGCGAGTAGTAAGCCAGCGGCAGTAGTGGCTATTTTTTCAGCTATGACGCTCATACTGTCGTGCCCCCAAAAAGCGACGATGAATAGCAATGACATGCCAATGGCGCCGCTGATCATTATTGATACTTTTTGATGTTTTCGACACCCCAATACTAAGGCTATGGCACTCGTCGGGAGCACTAACCAGGGAATCAATTGGTGAAAAACTAAGTCTTCAACAAACGCAGAGATAGACAGAATAGGAAGAAGTGTAAGCAGTACAGGAGCAAACAGGCAATGCAAAACGCATACCCCAGAAAGTAGTATTGCAAATCGATCAAAGGAGGCAGATTTCACGGAGACAAGCCAAGCTTAAATGAGTGTTATGTAATATTATAACATTTTTATTCTTGGTGGCATAGTATTTACTCGGCTAGAACCTTTAGCCGAACTAGTTGCGTGATCTTGTCGCCTTATTTTAAGCCTGCGTTAATTTTTTCCAATGCCTGAGATCCAGGACATAACTCTGTTTGCTCTAAAGCGTTCAAAGGTTTTTGAGGTAGGCTTAACATTTCGTGGAAATTATCACTTTCCGGTTCTAAGTAAATCAAGCCAGTAAGTAAACGCCCATTGTCTTTGTGGTCTTGTACCGCATTGAAGGCCGCGCGGCGATCACTTGGGTCATAGTCTTTAGCGAGTTTGCTTAGTTGCACATGATCGCCATTGTGCAGTTGTACGCTTTTACTTGTTCCTTCGACTTGCTCAAGCTTTATTTCTTGTGCCATGGGCACATAGTCAACGATGGCAGCAGCTTCGACATGTTCGCGCGTATAGTCGTAACTTTTGGTCGAGCCAGAATGGTTATTGAACGTCACACAAGGCGAAACCACATCGATAAGCGCAAAACCTTTGTGAGACATGGCCGCTTGCATTAGTGGTACTAATTGTTCTTTGTCGCCAGAAAAGCTGCGTGCCACAAAGGTCGCGCCGAGATCTAGAGCTAATGATACTAGATCAATCGCGGTGTAAGGGTTTGTGCGTCCCTTTTTGTTCGCTGAACCTTCGTCTGCGGTGGCTGAGTCTTGACCTTTGGTAAGTCCGTAACAGCCGTTATTCTCGACTAGGTATAGCATGTTTAGGTTGCGTCGAATTACGTGCGCAAACTGTCCCATGCCTATAGAAGCGCTATCTCCGTCGCCAGACACTCCAAGATAGAGTAAGTCTCGATTAGCTACGTTGGCGCCAGTTGTAACAGACGGCATGCGCCCATGGACAGAATTAAAGCCATGCGCGCGATTCAAAAAATAGTTGGGCGATTTGGAGGAACAACCAATGCCAGACATTTTCGCAACTTGGTGTGGGGCAATACCAAGCCCCCAAACAGCTTGAATTATTGCTGCGCTGATCGAGTCATGCCCACAACCCGCACACAATGTTGAAATCACACCTTCATAAGACTTAGTGGTTAAACCTAATGAGTTTGTGGGCGACTGCGGGTGTCGGAAATTAGGTTTTATAAAAGACATATTGTTCTGTTAACCCTAATAATTTTGTGTTTTCTGATCAGTTGGGCTCTAGGCCACATTCTGCGATGAAGAGGAACTTAGTTTTGTATTCAGCGTGTCGCTGATTAAACGAGCGCTAATCGGGTCGCCATTGAAGTGTAAGATCGACTCGAGTCGTTTAGGGTCGAGTTCAAGTTCATTGACTAACAGTGATTTGAACTGAGCGTCGCGATTTTGTTCGACTACGAAAACTCTTTCATGCGATTCTATAAAATTCAACACTTCTTCATGGAATGGAAAGGCGAGTACACGCAGATCGTTAATCTGGTGACCCTGCTCAGACAATAAATCAATTGCTTCATGCACCGCACTCATACTAGTGCCAAAGTGGATGATGCCAATTGACGAGTCTTTCGCTCGAGTATTGCTTATAGGCATAGGCAAATGCTGTGGCGCGGTTTTCCATTTTTTGGAAAGGCGAACCATATTTTGCTCGTATAAATGGCCTTTTTCGGTGTAGATCGCATATTCATCGCGCGATGTGCCGCGCGTGAAAAAGGCACCTTTATCTGGATGGGTTCCTGCGATTGTTCTATATGGAATGCCATCATCATCAACATCCAAATATCGTCCGAAGCGTTCCATATTGTCTAGCTGTTCGGCATTAAGGACTTTGCCTTTGTCATATTCGCGAGAGTCGTCCCATTCCAGTTCGTCAATCAAGTGCTCATTCATGCCAAGGTCCAAATCAGTCAGCATGATGACGGGCGTTTGTAGGCGGTCAGCAATATCGAAGGCGTCCGCAGTTAATTCAAAACACTCTTTTGAGTCTCCGGGGAAAAGCAACACTTGCTTGGTGTCGCCGTGCGATGCATAAGCCGCAATCAGTATGTCGGACTGTTGTGTACGTGTTGGCATGCCAGTCGAAGGGCCGGTGCGCTGTACATCAATTAAAACGGCAGGTATTTCGGCAAAGTAGGCGAGCCCAAGAAATTCTTGCATGAGCGATACGCCAGGGCCACTGGTGGCGGTAAACGCGCGTGCGCCATTCCAATTTGCACCTAGTACCATACCCATCGCTGAAAGTTCGTCTTCAGCTTGAACGATGGCAAATTTATTTTCACCTTTATCAGCATCAACGCGATATTGTTTGGCGTATTTTTCGAAGCCTTCTGCGACTGAAGTAGATGGGGTGATTGGATACCATGCACA
This sequence comes from uncultured Gammaproteobacteria bacterium, assembly GCA_964434375.1. GTDB lineage: Bacteria > Pseudomonadota > Gammaproteobacteria > Arenicellales > Arenicellaceae > Arenicella. Next base: position 89,516 of record CAYSUU010000004.1, read on the forward strand.
CACTGTAGCGCCACCGTAAACCGCCCCCAAACCGCATGCTGCATTGCCTTCTAGTAATACCTTTCCATCATTTAGATTGCTGCGTTTTAGTTGCAGAGGTAATGGTTGGTCGAATGCTTTTTGCGCTTCGTCAAAACCAAGTTGTAGTGCGTCAACATTGGGTTTGATGAGCTTTGGTTTTTTGGCAAAGGTATCGTTAACAATACTCTCTAATGCGGAAAACTCTATGCCAATTAGGTAAGCCAGAGAGCCGACATAAATTATATTTTTAAACAGTTGTCGTAAGCGCGGGTTATCAAAGTTTTGATTGCTTATTTCAGTTAATGGCAGTCCAATGTAATGAATGTCATCGCGAATTAGATTGAAGTCGAGCGGGTAGGTGTTATCGTAAAAGAAATATCCGCCGGCACAAACGCAAGCAACGTCATCGGTCATGCTTTGCGGGTTTACCGAAATCATTAATTCGACTTGGCCACCGCGCCGTCCTAAATAGCCTTGCTCGCTTATCCTCACTTCATACCAGGTCGGCGCGCCTTGAATGTTTGACGGAAAAATATTGCGTGGCGCGACGGGTACACCCATTCTAAAAATTGCTTTAGCGAACATACTATTCGCGCTGGCTGAGCCAGACCCGTTTACATTGGCAAACTTAACCACGAAGTCATTAACCTTAGCCTCTAAAATCGGAGCAGTGTTGCGAGGGGTCATGCTGCGTGCTCCTTGCTGCTTGACTTAGAGCCGATCTGTTCGACCAAAATAGGGGCAGGCGTGTCGCCCGCCTTTGTGATGGTATACAAGAATTTTTGCATATCCCAAGCACTTGTCGGGCAGCGTTCAGCGCATAGGCCGCAGTGTAAGCAAACGTCTTCGTCTTTGACCATCACACGTCCGGTTGGTAAATCTTGCGAAACATAAAGGTCCGTATCTTTATTGTCAGCCGGTGCGTTTAACCTTTGACGCAAGCTTTGCTCTTCATCGTTATTGATAAAGGTTATGCAATTAGTTGGACAAATGTCGGTACAACCATCGCATTCAATACACTTGGCTTCCTCGAATACCGTTTGTACATCACAATTTAAACAGCGTTCAGCTTCGACCAGAGCAACCTCGGTAGAAAAACCGAGTTCAGATTCAATTTTACGGCTTGCCAGCGCCTGTTCTACTGGCAAGTGAGCCGATGCTTGACGATCATCGTCGATTACATCGCTATCATACGCCCACTGATGAATACCCATTTTCGTACTCACTAAATTAGTGCCGGGTACCGGTCTATTGTCGAGTACTGACTTGCCGTTTAGCATTAAATCGATTGAGATTGCCGCTTGATGTCCATGCGCCACTGCAGTAATAATATTTTCCGGCCCAAAGGCAGCATCACCACCAAAGAAAACTTTTTCGTTAGTTGACTGAAAACTGGTTTTATTAACCACTGGCATATCCCATTCACCAAATTCGATACCAATGTTGCGTTCGATCCAAGGAAAAGCATTGTCTTGACCGATCGCCATAATGGCATCGGTGCATTCAATTTCCACAACCTCGCCGGTTTCTGTAATGGTACGTTTGCCGTTTTCATCGTAGTTTGATTGCACTATGTTGAACGTCATCGCGGCCAGTTTGCCATCTTTGATGATAAATTCGCGCGGGCTATGGTTAGCGAGAATAGGAATGCCTTCGGCTAGTGTGTCGTCTTTTTCCCAAGGCGACGCTTTCATCGCTTCATAAGTAGAGCGTACTGTCACATTGACTTCATCACCACCAATGCGTTTGGCGGTACGACAACAGTCCATCGCGGTGTTACCACCACCGACTATAACCACTTTTGCGCCAATTTTATCTATGTGCTCAAAAGCCACATTTTCTAACCAATTAATGCCAATATGAATATTGGCATCTGCTTCTTCGCGACCTGCGATTTTTAAGTCTTTGCCTTGTGGTGCGCCAGTGCCGACGAACACAGCATCGTAACCTTTGTCGAGTAGCTCTTTAAGGCTTTCAACGCGAGTGTTGAAAATGCGCTCAACGCCCATGTCTAATACGTAATCTACTTCTTGATCTAACACTGATTCAGGTAAGCGAAATGATGGTATTTGGCTACGCATAAAGCCGCCCGCTTTGGCGTTTTCATCATACAAATCTATCTCATATCCTAATGGCATTAGGTCTCGCGCAACCGTAAGAGATGCAGGGCCCGCGCCAATAAGAGCAATTCGTTTGCCGTTCTTTTGTTTGGGTATTTCAGGTAGACGAGCAGCGACTTGATCGTCGTCTTTGTTGTCAGCCGCGACACGCTTGAGCCGGCAGATGGCGACAGGCTCTTGTTCGACGCGTCCGCGTCGACACGCCGGTTCGCAAGGTCTATCACAGGTTCTTCCTAAGACCCCCGGGAAAACGTTGGACTCCCAATTAACCATATATGCATCGTCGTATCGATGCTTGGCAATCAGTCTAATATATTCAGGAACGGGAGTGTGTGCGGGGCATGCAAATTGGCAATCTACTACCTTGTGAAAGTATTCGGGATTGCTGATGTCAGTAGCTTTCATTTAGCCGATGTACTCGGTTGCCTGACCCATTGAAAAGTCAGGGTTTGGTTAATTGTTTTATGACATGTGTTACGTCAAAGTGACCGCCCGATGTTAGCATGGCTATATAAGGTCGTATAGAGCTAATTTTCACAGTCGCATTAGCCTGTAATAGAGGGTTTACCACCAGTATTTTCCCCACATTTTGGGGTTGGCCCAATTATCGGCATTGAGCCAATCAGGTGTTTGTTTATAGTTGCTAATACTGTATTTGAATAAGGCGATTTCGTGATCTGCACGCGCATAGGAAGAAACCCTACTAAGCCCCAAGCTTAAAAGATCGCTTAATTGCCAGTTTTTTTCGTCAAGCGTTAGAGCAAGGCAATATTGAGGGCATAGAAAATCTCTTAAACGTGCCAATGCGCGAATAGCGTCCTTTTTTTCTAGGTGTTCAACATAGTCATATACAATGGCGATATCAAAACGCTGCTGTAGGCTAAATAACTCTTCAAATTCACTGGGTTTTAATTCATGAACATTGACGCTGTGTCCGAGCACGGCTTTCTGCGCGCGATAGTTTTCTATGGCTGAGGCGTCGCTTGCGCTGAGCCACAAAACTTGTTCGGCTTGTGAGACATTTAGTAAGGTATCAATGTCGAACAGCAGTGCTTCGAAGGGTTTCGTTGATGGGTTCACAAGTATTGTCGATAAAGCGATCTATTTATTCGCGAAAGCGGTTAATTTATATTGCTGATTTTGGAAGCATTAAGTAGTCTTTGGCTTTGTCTTTTTCAAGTTTGATATAGGTATTGCGTCTTGGCATTTTAGCTTGATATGTCTTGCTATTTAAAGTTGCTGTAATATTTTGAATTAGAACCGTCTTCACTGCATTTTCATATACATAGATACTTGATCCAATGAACGATCACCTAGAACAACTTCCGCTTGCACAGTTCGCTGAGCAAGCTTACCTTAATTACTCGATGTACGTTATCTTAGATCGTGCTTTGCCGTTTGTGGGGGATGGTTTAAAACCGGTGCAGCGGCGTATCGTGTACGCTATGTCTGAGCTGGGTTTGCATGCTGCTGCAAAATATAAGAAGTCGGCTCGTACGGTGGGTGATGTATTAGGTAAGTTTCACCCGCATGGCGATAGCGCGTGCTACGAGGCTATGGTGTTAATGGCGCAACCGTTTAGCTATCGCTACCCATTAGTTGACGGACAAGGTAACTGGGGCTCTACCGATGACCCTAAATCATTTGCTGCCATGCGTTATACCGAGTCGAGACTCGCGCCTTATGCTCAGAGTTTGCTTTCTGAACTAGGGCAGGGCACCAGTGACTGGCAAGCGAATTTTGATGGGACTCTCAAAGAGCCTAAAAGTTTGCCTGCCCGTTTACCTAATATTTTATTAAATGGTGGCTCTGGTATTGCCGTGGGCATGGCGACTGATATCCCTGCGCATAATGTGCGAGAGGTCGTTGACGCTTGTGTGCACTTGATTGATAAGCCTAAAGCGACGGTGTTGGATTTATGTGAATTCATTAAAGGTCCAGATTTTGCCACAGAGGCTGAAATAATTACGCCTCGTGAACAAATTCTCGAAATGTACGAAACCGGCAATGGTTCCATTCGCCAGCGCGCTGTGTTTGCTAAAGAAGATGGGAATATTGTTATTCACGCTCTACCGTATCAGGCATCCGGCTCCAAAGTATTAGAGCAAATTGCGCAGCAAATGCAGGCCAAGAAACTGCCCATGGTGTCTGATTTGCGTGATGAGTCAGATCAAGACAACCCCATTCGCTTGGTAGTTGTGCCGAGATCCAACCGTGTTGATCTGCAAGCGCTGATGAGCCATCTATTTGCGACGACCGATTTAGAAAAAAGTTTTCGTGTAAATATGAATATGATCGGCCTTGATGGTCGACCGCATGTTTATAGTTTGCGCGAATGCCTAAAAGAGTGGATTAAGTTTCGTATTCAGACAGTGCGTCGAAGGCTGCAATATCGTTTTGATAAGGTAGTTGATCGCTTACATATTTTAGAAGGCTATCTAACTGCTTTTTTGAATATCGATGAAGTGATTGAAATTATTCGATCCGAAGACAAACCAAAGCCAGCGTTAATGGAGCGTTTCAGTATTAGTGAGCGCCAAGCAGAGTCTATCTTAGAGCTCAAGTTACGGCATTTGGCTAGACTTGAAGAGATGAAAATCAAAGGCGAGCAAGCCGAGCTTGAAAAGGAACGTGATCGTCTGCAGCAACTTTTAAAATCTGAAGCTCGTCTCAAAACCTTGGTTAAGAATGAACTAAAAGAAGACGCAGATGAATTTGGTGATGCTCGAAGGTCTCCTATTGTAGAGCGTGATGTTGCTAAGGCTATTGATCAAAGTGAATTAGTTCCAAGCGAAGCGATTACGGCTGTGTTGTCTAAACAAGGTTGGATACGCGCGGCTAAAGGTCACGAGATTGACCCTCGAGAACTCAATTACAAATCTGGTGATAGCTACCAGAGTTCGGCGCTTGGAAAATCTAATCAAGCGGTAGTGGCTTTGGATTCAAGTGGTCGTACCTATGCTTTAGCGGCACACAAATTGCCGTCGGCTCGAGGTCAGGGAGAACCGCTTACAAGTAGTGTTACACCGCCGTCTGGAGCCACATTTAAGTCCTTAGTAATGGGCAACGATAAAGATGTGTACGTGATGCTCAGTGATGCCGGCTATGGTTTTATTTGTGCATTTGAAAATATGCTTACTAAGAATAAGAAAGGCAAAGTTACTTTGAGTGTGCCAAAGGGTGCAGAGGCGCTGCCATGTTTGCCGCTTAATAGTGTTGAACAAGATTTTCTCGCGGTCGTCACCACGTCGGGTTATCTAACGATTTATTCAGTCACGGAACTACCTGAGTTGGCCAAAGGCAAAGGCGTAAAACTTATTAATATTCCGAGCAAGTTACTTAAAGTACGCGACGAATATGTGTTGGGTGCGACCACCTTTAAAAAAGGTCAGCACGTGTTAGTGCATGCGGGAAAACGATATTTGCGGCTTAAAGGCCATGATTTAGATCATTATTTTGGCGAACGGGGAAAACGTGGTCGTAAGCTTCCAAAAGGTTTTCAGAACGTGAAGGCAATTACCACAGAAAAAGCCTCAGCCAAACAAGACGAAATTCAATTAGACGATTAGAAGTAACAAAGTAGGCTTAGATATGAATAAACTTCAAAAATTAAGAGATATGACGGTTGTGGTCGCTGACACCGGTGAATTGCCAGCGATTGCAGAATACAAACCGCAAGATGCTACAACAAATCCGTCGTTGTTGTTAAAGGTTGCTCAGGATGAACAGTATTCGGGTCTTATCGAACGAGCTGTGGGTGCCGCCAGTGGCGGCTTAGTTGATGCGGTTGATAATTTTGCTGTTGATGTGGGCTGTGAAATTTTAAAAATTATCCCCGGGCGCGTTTCGACTGAGGTTGACGCTCGTTTGTCGTTTGACACGAATGCGACTATTGAAAAAGCTGAGAAGCTTATTGCTTTATACCAAAAACGGGGTATAGAGCGCGACCGTATACTGATCAAAGTTGCATCTACTTGGGAAGGGATTAAGGCGGCCGAACAACTTCAAAAAAAAGGAATTAACTGCAATTTAACCTTGTTGTTTAGTTTTGCTCAGGCGGTTGCATGTGCTGAAGCCGGTGTGTTCCTGATTTCTCCTTTTGTGGGGCGAATTTTAGACTGGCACAAAGCCAATGGCGGGCAAGAGAGTTACGCACCTTTGGACGACCCAGGCGTGAAATCCGTGACGCATATTTATAACTATTATAAGCAGCATGGATACCAAACAATTGTGATGGGTGCGAGTTTTCGAAATGTGGGCGAAATCGAAGCGCTAGCCGGTTGCGATTATCTGACAATTGGGCCGAACTTTCTTGAACAACTGCGTAATGATGATGATGAACTCAAACGGCAGTTATCCGATAACGATACCGGAGCGGCGATAGAGCGATGTAGCTTTAATGAAAAGATATTTCGATGGATGATGAATGAAGACGCCATGGCAACCGAAAAGCTAGCGCAAGGAATACGAGCTTTTGCCGCTGACCAAGTTAAGCTAGAAATCATCGTCGCGGACTATCTATAGCTATATTCTTTTTTCTATCGTCATACCCTTTTAGTCTGGGTCTAAACTAGGGGAGTGCGAACTCGTTTTGAAAGTATCGCACGCCAACATCACGATCATCCAGGGTTAAATTGTAATAACTAAATCACAAGATGTTGATTTAATTAAGTTATAGTTTGATTAAACCTTTGCGATGCGTGCTTGGTAATCGTGCAATAGTTGTTTTGTGTCTCATTTAGGACATGCATAGTGACTATACTATGTTTAACTATATAGATATGTTACAACCATTACGGTAGTTCTGAGCCTAGAGCGAAGTCCAGATCATGGTCTAGGAAATAAAAATTATAACTTAAACAGAGACAGAGAGAGGTAGTTATTTTGACTAAGACGAAGCTAGTTAATTCGATTGCAGTAGCATTAGGTGTGGCGGTAGTTAGTAGTAATGCTCAAGCGCAGTTAGAGGAGATTGTGGTGACGGCGACCAAGCGAGCTGAAAGTTCTCAAGATATTCCCGTTGCGATTCAGGCACTATCGGGTGACACCTTAGACGAGCTTGGCGCATCCACTTTTGACGAATACGTCAAATACTTGCCAAACGTTACGCAGCAAGGTCGTGGGCCTGGTCGTAGCGAAATATACATTCGTGGTGTTGCAAGTGAGCAAGCAAACACTACGGTATCGTCGGTAAATGGTTCTGCACCAACGGTCGCTGTTTATCTCGACGAGCAGCCCGTAGCATTTGGTGGTCGTAATGTAGATATTTACGCGGCTGATTTACAACGAGTAGAGGTTCTTCCTGGACCTCAAGGCACATTGTTTGGTGCCAGCTCTCAATCGGGCACGGTACGTTTGATTACTAACAAACCGTCAACTGAAGGCTTCGAAGCAGATATCAAGGCCGGTTATGCGTTTACCACGGGCGGTGACCCAAGTACTACTTTAGAAGCAGCGATCAACGTTCCGCTAACCGATAAGTTGGCTGTTCGAGCAGTGGTTTATTCAGACACGCAAGGTGGTTGGATCGATAATGTCGCTGACCAGTATGTTGATAACGATGCGGCTTTGGTCGAAGTTTTTAATCGTAATCAGGCTTTTGGCAATGTGTCAGCAGACGCTAATGTTATTGACACAAGCAATGCCGCTTTCATCCAAGAAAATTGGAATGAGGCGCAATACACGGGTGTTCGACTTGGGCTTTCATATGACTTCAACGACGATTGGAATATTTTAGTTCAGCACACAGATCAAGACCTTGATACAGAAGGCTCATTTGAATATGCTGCAGTTGGTGGAGAGTCGGATCAGTCTCAAAGCTTTGCTCCTGAACGCAATAGTGATTCATTCAGTTTAACCACATGGACGGTTGAAGGTCGAGTAGGTGCTTTAGATATTGTTTACACCGGTGGTTTACTGCAACGTGATGTGAATTCTCTGTTTGACTACAGTATCTATAGTTTTACCGGTGGGTATCAAAACTATTATATTTCAACCAACAATATTGCCTATGGACGAGAAGGTTCCGACACCATCTTCGATCAAACCAAGCAATTTCTTGATGACACTCAAAACGAGCGATTTACACATGAACTTCGTGTGCAAGGTGAAGTAGGTGAGCGGTTTAGGTTTACAGCCGGTGGTTTTCTCGATGACGTAGAAACAAATTCAATAGGTCAATTTCAATACTTTGGCGCATTTGCGGCCGGTTTTGATACTGCAACTCGCCCCGCCGGTGGTAACCCTGAAGGGGTTAACGATCCAAATGGTCGTGCCACCGCGACTATTTTCACGAACGACTTTACGCGAGACGAAGAGCAAACAGCGCTTTTTGCCGATGTTACCTACGATATTAGCGATTCGTTTACCATTAGTGCTGGTGCGCGTTACTACGATATCGATTTCGGTTTGACCGGTGCGACTGGCGGTGCTTTTGGTGGGTGTCAATCCGGGCCCGATATTACTTTTGCACCAATCGTTGGTCCTAATGAAGTAGCTACAGGTGTATCTAGAGCATTGCGGCCAGACGGTTCGTTTGGTTGTACTGCTGGATCTGGTAACAATGTAACGGATCGTTTAGATTCGCTTGGTGGCGGTGATGTTGCATCATTTCAAACATTTTTTGGCACGGATGGCGGTCAAGCAATTGCCGATGCCATCGCTAGTGGTGATTTGTCTGTTGATGCATTAAATAGCACTGGGACATCGAATCAATCCGATACATTATTTCGTTTCACAGCCGATTGGAAAGTTGGAGATAGTGCCTTGTTGTTTGCTACTTTCTCGGAGGGTTTTCGTCCGCAAACGGTCAACCGTAATTCGGGTCAGGCTGCCTCGCAAAGTGCTACACCAGGACCGTTCTTTGGTTTTCGTGTTCCGGCAGTGGTAGAAACTGATGAGTTAACTAACTTTGAGATTGGTCTGAAGGGCGACTTCTTTGATAACCGTTTGCGCCTAAATGCGACCGCGTATACCTCAGAGATTGATAATCTTCAAGCTTCGCGTTTTGACCCTGCTAACGTTGGTATTTTAGTATTCTTAGAGAATATTGGGGACGCTGAAGTGAGTGGATTAGATCTCGATTTCACTTGGTTGGCTACTAACTCTTTGACGTTTCAGGGCGCTGTTTCATTTGTTGATTCGGAAATAACACGTTTAAATTCTGCGCTTGAAGGTATCGCGGCACCAGTAGGTAGTGAACTTCCGTTTACCGCGGACGTGTCCTTCAATTTACGTGGCCGTTATGATTTTCGATTAAATAGCTATGATGCTGATGCCTATGTCTCGGCCGGACTTGTTTACACTGGCGACAGTCTTGCAAATATTACCGCTGACGCGAACTTCATCGAAGATCAGAGTCGCCGTTTATTTGGTAATGGCACCGGCTTACAAATTGAAAACTTAAATGGGACATTTGGTTCAACATCTCAAGCTACGGCTATTGCAAATTCTTTTGGCGTAATTGACACACCTGATGGTGAGTTTTTTCAAGCAGGTCGATTCATCCAAGAGTCGTACACTTTGTTTAATGTGTCGGCCGGTTTGAATAAAGATACTTGGGGCGCTGAGTTGTACATCGATAACTTATTTGATGAAGATGGTATTGTTAACATCAATACCGCCGATGGCACACCGCGCATATCAGTAACGCGTCCGCGTACCGTTGGCGTGCGTTTTAACTGGAGTTTCAATTAAGGCGAAGAGTATTCGTGCTGAGATTCCGAGTTTAGCGGCCAATAATTTTGACTTGAAGGTTTTGAAAGCGCCTAAGGCTCTAAACTCAATATCGCTAGGCTCTTGATTTAAGCTCGGCTAATAAAAAAGGTAAGCTTGTTAGCTTGCCTTTTTTATTGTCTTTTTCCTTTTAATTTCTTTACCATTATAAAAAAGTCGAGCATACGCTTTTAAATGTCACAAGTAGATAATAAAGAAATTGTCGCAAAGGCAACACGGTTGGCACAGTCTGGTGATTTTTCAGGCTCAATCGATATGATTGAGACGATAGGCGATGGTTTGTCTGAAGAGCCTAGCGCTTTATATGTTCAAGGAGTCTGTTTACGTAAGTTACAGCGTCACGATGATGCTATTGAAAAGCTAGAGCAAGTGTTAGAGCTAGATAGTCAATTTGTACGCGCATACCAAGAGTTAGGTCATGTTTTTATTGCGCAAAAAAAAGCGATGCAGGCCATTCAATCGTATGAAACCGCGGTAAAAATGGATCCGGCGTTGATTGCCAGCTGGCGCACATTGCATGACCTTTATGCGGCGGCGCGAGATACGCAAAAGCAGCAAACAGCAAAACGTTACGTAGACGAATTGTCCCAACTTGCGCCTGCGCTGCAAGCCGTTAAAAGTCATTTAAATCGTGGCAATATTGAGACGGCAGATCAAATATGTCGTCAATATTTACAAAAAAACAAAAAGGATGTTGAGGCCATGCGTTTATTAGCTTCAATAGCCGTGAACGCTAAAATACTAGATGACGCTGAGTTTCTTTTAGAAAGTGCAGTAGAGTTTGAACCGGATCATATTGGCGCGCGTTACGACTATAGTAATGTCTTGTTACGTCGGCAAAAATTTGGTTTAGCTCATAAAATTGCAAAACAGTTGTATGATCTAAGACCAACTGAAACGCCCTTTAAAATATTATTGGCGGCGACTACTATCGGTGTTGGTGAGACCAAACAAGGCGTACACATGTATCAACAGTTGTTGAACGATTTTGATGAAATGGATGACTATTATTTATTGCTTGGTCATGCTCAAAAAACATCAGGAGACATTGATGGTTCGATTGATTCTTATCAAACTTTATATAGAAAGAACCCTTATTTGGGCGATGCATTTTGGAGTTTGGCCAACACTAAAACATACACCTTTAGCGACAGCGAAATTGCTCATATGCGTGACTATAAAGAGCGTGATGAAACGAGCGCGATCGACAAGGTGCATTTCAATTTTGCATTAGGCAAGGCATTAGAAGATCAACAAGATTATGATGCTGCATTTACGGCATATGAAAATGGCAATAGACAAAACCGAGAACTTATAAAATATCAAACTGGGGAAATGGTGAATCGGGTTGATTGGCAAATGGATCGGTGTGATGCAGGTTTATTTTCTAAACTAAAAAATGCAGGGTGTTCTAGTGATGCACCGATTTTTATTTTAGGAATGCCACGTGCAGGATCTACATTATTAGAACAAATTATTGCGTCTCATTCTATGGTTGACGGAACCCATGAATTGCCTAATGTGCTGAGTTTAGTGCATCGTATGCAAGGGCGCGATAATATTAAAATAGGACAAGAGCCTCCTTATCCTAAGTTGTTAAATACACTAAAAGCTAATGATTTTAAGCAGCTGGGTCAGCAGTATATTGATGACACCTTGGTTTACCGACAAGGCGCGCCTTATTTTATCGATAAAATGCCTAATAACTTTTTGCATATAGGGCTGATCAAATTGATCTTGCCAAATGCAAAAGTAATCGATGCTCGCAGGCATCCAATGGCTTGTTGTTTTAGTAACTTTAAACAATTGTTTGCTGAAGGCCAAGAGTTCACCTATAGCTTAAACGATTTGGGCGATTATTATCGAAATTACCTTAGAGTGATGGATCATTGGGATCAAGTCTTACCGGGCTTTGTACTTAAAGTACAACACGAAGAAGTGGTTAATGATTTAGAAGTACAAGTCAGACGCATGTTGGATTTTTGTGGCTTGCCGTTTGAGCAGGCGTGCCTGGAGTTTTTTAAAACACAACGAAATGTGCGCACCCCGAGTTCAGAACAGGTTCGCCAACCTATTTACAAGACAGGATTGGAACACTGGCGTAATTTTGAAACACACTTGAACCCATTAAAAGAAGGTCTAGGGCGTGATGTTTTAGCCCGATACTCGATAGACTAAAGTGACTTTGTGTTGGGCATATTTGAGGTTCTTAAATTTTTTGGCATCGCTGGCTTGGCTCGAAAAGCGTGTTAGTCTAATTTGTATGAAACTTTTGCTAATTTTAATCTTGTGGTCGTAAGCCCGCGACGCCATGTCTTTGATAAGCTTTACTAGAGATAGAGCTTCGAGAGCTTATCGATGGATGCAGTTGTCGGTCATGTTATCGGCTGGCATCGAGCCAAGCGTCGCCATAACTACTCTTAACAATACCAAACATCAAGACAATAAGGCTTTGTCTCGTATGGCCTTATTGCTGCAACGCGGACAATCATTTACCAGCGCATTTAAGCATACTGGATTATTGTCAAAGTATGAGTTGGCAATGGTGACCGGCGCTGATCAAGCGGGTCGAATTTCACAAGGTTTGGATCATATCGCTCGTGACCGTCAGAAAGCCGAAGAGCAAACAAGGGCGTTGGCGACAGCTTTGCTTTTACCACGAGCGATTTTGCTGATCGCTGCAGTAGCCGCATTTTTTGTACGCGTGGCGCAATTTAATCAAGATATGATCACCGCGGCTATTCAGGTTTCTTTACTCGTACTTATAGTGTTTGCATTAACAAAGTTGTTTTTGATGTTTTGGTCGCACGATGTTAGAGCTTATTTATCCTTGTTGTGGCCGATCAGTTTTATTAAAAACACGAGTACTTGGTTTCAAGCCAATTTTGAGTACAATTTTTATCGAAGTTTGAATTGGCAATTGCAATCAGGTGTAGCGGCTGATGTTGCCGTCAAACGCTGTGGCACCATGCTGGACAGCTCTTCATATAAAAATAATGTTGAGAAAGCGTTGAAAGCGTTGAGCAAAGGCAGATCAATTGTAGATTCATTATCGGCACAGGGTTTGGTTCTCAGTGCCAGGATGAAGCAAACTCTTGCAGTTGCTAACCAAACTGGCACTTTTGAAAAAAGTGTTCATGGCGAGCTGGTGTTATTAAAAGGCCAAATAGACATGCGTGTCGAACAACAAATTAAATGGCTACCTAAAATTTATTATATTTTGGTGCTTTGGTTTATCTTTAGCTACTTGTTTTAGGGTTTAGCATTTAGTGTGTTTTAGTGAAGCTGTTACCAAGGATCTTGATCAGGATAATCACTAATATTAATTTCCTTACTCGGTAATTTAGTTTGTCGTGCGAGATCAAACTTGGCAATTTTAAAGACTGAGATGCACAATAAAAAGCAGATCAATATTAACGGTGCGCCACCAACGATGCTGGCTGTTTGTAATGTCTGTAGATCTCCGCCTAAGAGCATTAGCGTCACTGGTAAAAAGCTTAGTGCGCATGCCCAAAATAGTCGGTTCCAACGCATGGGCTCATCGGGCACTTCTTTTTGTACAACAGCAGCGAGAATGTAAGAAATAGAATCAAAGGTAGTCGATAAAAATACGATCGCTAATACGGTGTATAACAATATGATGACCTTGCTCCAGGGTAAAGATTTGAGTAATGCGAAGACAGCGGCAGGGTGGCCATCGTTATTTAATATACTCACCAAATCTGCTGAGCCTGACAGTTGCACGTGGATGCCATAGTTACCGAGAACCATAAAAAACAATGCACAACCTAGGGAGCCGTAAACCAGTGAGCCAACGATCATGTTGGACATAGTGCGGCCACGCGAAATGCGTGCAATAAAAAGGCCAATGGTGGGTGCAAACGCGAGCCACCAAGCCCAATAGAAAATAGTCCAATCTTGAGGGAAGCTAGTGTCTTGAAAACCATTTAAGCCGCCAAATGGCTCAAGATAGGTCGACATAGTAAAGAAATTTTCAGCTAATACCGCAATGGATGCTAATGATGTTTCAGCCAAAAATACCGTAGGGCCCACGATCACTACGAAAACCAACATCGCTGCTGCGAGAATGAGATTGGTATTCGATAAACGTTGGATTCCGTTTTTCATGCCCGAATAGGCGCTGGCACCAAAAATAACGGTACATAAAATTAGCACGCCAATTTGCACGTTAATTGATTTGGGCAGGCCAAAAAGTTGATGCAGTCCCTCGTTAAGTAGTGGTGCGCCTAGGCCAAGCGTGGTCGCTCCGCCACCTAACATACCGAACACAAATAGTATATCGACCACCTTGCCCCAGAAACCTTTCGCATTACGCTTACCTATGACGGGCGCCATTGCTTCAGAGAGTTTCAAGGCTTTAATTTTTCGTACATGAAAGAAATACGCAATAGGCAGCGCTGGCACGAGGTAAATTGACCATGCCAGTGGTCCCCAATGGAAAATACCGTAAGCAGATGCCCATTTCATTGCTTGAGCAGTGCCTGCTTCGACAAAAAATGGAGGACTTTGATAATAATAAATCCATTCCACTGGCGCCCAATACATAATGCCAACACCGATGCCGGCACAAAACAACATAGAAGCCCACGATATTGTGGCAAATTCAGGTTTTGAATTGGGCGCACCTAGTTTGATTTTGCCTATATCGCTACTTGCTATATAAATCACGAAGATAAAAGCTCCAAGCCCAAGGAGTAGATAGGTGGAACCAAAGTTAGTAACAAGAAAGTCGCGTGCTTGGCCGACGATTTTTGCGCCTTGCTCCGGCCAAATAATGAGTGGAATGGTGACCCCTAACAGCATCAGTAAAGAGCCAATAAAAGTTGGGCGGTCAATTAGGCGTATGAAACTTTCTTGACTCGGCGTTTTGTTCATAAGGCTCCTCAGTGCTCTATTTTTCTAATTATAATGTGTCTAGCTGATTCACAATGAGGTCTTAAAGAAACGCTCCATTATCTAGTGTTTACACTTGCTAATTACTTTACGTGTTAGCTAAGCCAAGTGCTTTATTAAGCTAGAGTCGATGAGTCTACTAGGTGTTTTGTATAAATTTCACCTAATCTGAACGATTTCTAACAACTACTTCATAGCCACTTTGTTCCGGTTCATCATCGCTTAGTAACGCTGGAAAGCCTTTGCCGCGAACGACTATGCCATACTTTTTTTCAAGTCGTTTAATGATATTTGAGGACCATTCGCGCGTGCCAAATTGTTCTTGGCCGTCTTTAAATATATCAATGAGCAGTGGCGAGATCTCCAATGCAACATCATGCTGATCGGCCAATTTTTGAAATAGACTCAGGTCTTTAAGTACTAAATCCATGGTGAAGGAAATATCCCGGCTACCATTTAGAATTACTTGAGATTCTGTTTCATGGACAAATGAATTCCCCGAACTAATTTTGATTGCTTCATAAGCAACATTCGGATCGATTCCAACCTTGGTGGACACGGCCCAAGCTTCGGCCAGTGATGCTAGGTGAGCTGTGGCGAGATAGTTAGTCAGAACTTTAATGCTCGATGCTGTACCTAGCTTGCCAGTATGAATAACGCGTCGACCCATAGTTGTAAGCAGTGGTAATGCTTTGTCGAATGCAATCCGCTCACCGCCCGCTAGGATAGAGATATTGCCTGTATCAGCACGGTGACAACCACCTGACACAGGGCAATCTAATGGCAAAGCCCCTGTTGCTATAACTTTACTGCCAATGCGTTGTACTTCTTCGCTATCGGTCGTGCTCATCTCCATCCATATCTTGGTTTTACTTAAACCGGCGATGATACCATTGTCATTTTCTAGTACTCTCGCACACGCCTGTGGAGACGGTAGGCAAGTAATGATTACGTCGCAGTGTTGGGCGAGCTGCTTTGGGGTATCTAGGGTGTGTGCTCCTCGATCAACAAAGCGTTGTACTTTCTCATGATCAAGATCCATGACAATTAAATCAAAGCCATTACGCAGTAGACTGCCAGCGAGTTTCGCGCCAACATTACCAAGGCCGACAAAACCAATTTTCATACTTTTACGCTCTTGCTTTAAAACATCAGTATACTGTTCGTCCATGACGATTGTGTTTAGTATTATGCTATGGTTGACGAGGCTAAAAAGCATACTATTTGGATATGATACGGCTCAGAACTGCATTTGCGTTTGTGGCTTCTTATGCAGTTTGATCGTCGCTTAAATAGCGATCCTAATTATCGAGCCACTTAATCGTTAATGGCATCAGTGTTTGTTAAGTTTATGAAATCAGCGTTACTTAGTTTTTTTTGTTTGATTGTTTTGTCGGCATGCCAGCAAGACAACCCAAATGCCGAACTGTGACAGAGCTTGAATCTGCAGAGGAGGCAGCCTTAGCTGATTTTGTCGAACCTTCGACAGAGCCACAATTAGAGCCCGAAGAACAAGTACAAGTACAAAATATATTAGATCAAAATCCTGAGTTTGAAGTTTTTAAGGAAAAGTTCCTTGAGGCTTACTGGAAACTTCATCCCTCATCAGCCGTTTATGCCGGTTACTATGCTTACGATGATCAGTTGCTTGTACCTAATGGCGAACTTAGAGCGCTACGTAGGTCATTTTTTGTAACTGAATTGCAAGGCTTAGACACTTTTGATGCAAACCAGCTTTCAGCGTCAAATGCGACGGATTGGCAGATTCTCTACAGTCATTTGCGTTCAAGTATTTGGTATATAGATGCCTATAGAGGCTATGAATGGAGTCCTGCCAGTTACAATCCCGCCGGTGCTCTAGGGGTTATTCTGAGTACCGATTACAAGCCTCTTAGCGAGCGAAAAACAGCCGTTTATAATTATCTTTCCAACTTTAGCGACTACTACGCAGCGGCTAAGCAGAATATTAAAGTACCGACTAAAGAGCATACAGAACTTGCTCTTTTACAAAGCCAAGGCACACTTAAGTTACTGCAAGAGACTATCCCAAATACTTTCTCAGAATTAGCAACTATTGAGGTTAACGAGCACGGCGAAGAAGGCAGCGCGCGAGCTGAGTTAAGTGATAGTGTTGATGTAGAGCCTTCAGCGGATCAAGAACCCTCAGCGGATCAAGA
>CAYSUU010000004.1:106581-119446 GCA_964434375.1 uncultured Gammaproteobacteria bacterium
GTGATAGTGTTGATGTAGAGCCTTCAGCGGATCAAGAACCCTCAGCGGATCAAGAGCCTTCAGCGGAGACCCAGCCTCTGGCCGAATCAGGCTCTCTCAATAGTGACAAGGCAAATGATGGTTTAGACGCGCGCTTGCAAGTGGCTGTGGCCGCGGTGGTCGATTATCGACGCTATTTACAAACTTTGCTTGACCAAACCCCAGACGAAGGATGGCGTGACTTCCGTTTAGGAGAAGACCTATACGAGAGAAAATTTGGCTTTGATATAGAATCGCAATACAGCGCCGCTGAACTTTATGAGCGTGCCGTTGCAGCCAAAGACGTTCTGCATGCGAATATGGTTGAGATCACTCATGAGCTGTGGCCGACCTATTTTCCTGACACTGAGATACCTAACGATGAGCTTTTGTCGGTAAAGCAGCTTATTGAACATTTATCACTTAAGCATGTTGAACGCGATCAATTTGTCGATGAAATTAAGCGGCAAATTCCGGCCTTGGAAGCCTTCGTAGAAGAAAAGCAATTGCTCGACCAAGATCCAACGCGGCCTCTTGTGGTTCGCTTAACGCCTGAGTATCAGCGAGGCATTGCGGGAGCATCGATTAATCCTCCTGGACCTTATGACGCGACTGCCAACACTTATTACAACGTGTCTCCGCTGGATGCCTATACTGATGAGCAGGCCGAAAGTTATTTGCGCGAATACAATCATTGGATCATTCAGATTTTAAATATCCATGAAGCGATACCGGGTCACTATACTCAGTTGATGCATGCCAATAAATCGCCTAGCAAAATCAAATCTATTTTTGCCAATGGAGCAATGATTGAAGGTTGGGCTGTTTATGCAGAGCGCATGATGCTTGAAAATGGCTATGCCGAAGATGAGCTCGAAATGCAGTTAATGTACAGCAAATGGAATTTACGAGTCGTGGTAAACACAATCATAGACTACAGTGTGCACGTGCTTGGTATGGAACGCGAAGCGGCCTTAGAACTCATGATGAAACAGGCGTTTCAAGAGCGCACTGAAGCGCAGGGAAAGTGGCGTCGTGCTACCTTATCGCAGGTTCAACTTACCAGTTACTTTAATGGATTTGCAGAGATACTGGCCTTGCGTGAAGAGGTTAGAGAATTAGCGGGTGACGGCTTTAGTTTGCGAGAGTTTCATAATTTGTTTTTAAGTTACGGAAACGCGCCCGTGGCGGTTATTAGAAAACTAATGCTTGCCGACTATAGAACGAGACTTGATGTAACCACGCCTTAAACATCGACTATTTATAGTGTAAATAGTATTAAATACATTGAATTGTGTAGTAAGTAAGTAGTGTTTCGCGTTTTTTGGTTTGCAGACTAAGATGTATAAAATGCCTCAATTTATCGACAAATAGTCTATTATTAATTTTATTGAATCAACATAAGCTCTAGTTTTTCGAGCCTTTATTATTAATGACGAATCCAAGGAATTTTGATTTAATTATTCAAAATGCAAGAGTTTTTAATGAAAATGACTTGCCGATAACGGAAGACATTGCGATCGCTGATGGCCGTATTGTTGCACGAGGTAAGGCTTTAGATGCTGGCAATCCTGTTGAGTCTATTGACGCATCTGGCTTATGGGCTATGCCAGGGCTTTTCGATATACATACCCACTATGATCTGGAGTTAGAGTTGGCGCCTGGTTTGCCCGAATCAACTCGTCATGGAACAACCTCTGTCGTCATTGCTAACTGTAGTTTAGGACTCGCTTTTGGTAATCAAAGAACCGCTGATACCGACCCTATCGTTGATTGCTATGCACGAGTTGAAAATCTTCCTAAATCGATTTTGCGAAGCTGCGCCGACAAAATTGAATGGAGCTCGCCGTCAGAGTATTTGACTCACCTAGAATCAATTAACTTAGGACCTAACGTTATTACGATGGTGCCGCATTCGATGCTGCGGATCGATGCTATGGGGTTTAACGGTAGTATAAGCCGTGCGCCTTCAGAGCAAGAGATGGCGAAAATGCGGGGTACATTACGTGACAGTCTTAAATCCGGTTATGCGGGCTTTTCGACTGATGCGTTACCATTTCACTATCTAGCAAATCAACCTAATTGTCATAAGACTATTCCTACCCAGTTTGCAGATTATAAAGAAATTAAAGCGCTCACTGATGAGGTTCGACAACAGGACGCGGTTTGGCAGGCTACTCCGCCTAAAGATAGCCCATTGAATACCCTAAAAATATTTTTGTTGTCGTGTGCGAGATTTCACGGTAAGCCTCTTAAGACTACAGTAGTTGCTGCTTTAGATGTGGCAAGTAATCGCAATCTGGTGCGTTTAGCAAGCTTGTTGCCAAAGGTGCTTAATAGTCGTTTATTAAAAGGGCGCTTTTTTATGCAAGCACTCGGCGCACCTTTTAAAACTTGGTCGGATGGCGCCATTACACCGTTGGCCGAAGAAATTCCGGAATTGCGTGCTCTCAACGAAACGGATATTGAAGAGACCGATAAACGAGCACAAATATTAAATGATCCGGAGTACGTGCGTGCCTTTAAGAGCATGTGGCTTAAAGGTAAACAAGGTTTTAATTTAGCGCGCTTACGCCGCTTGTTGCGATTAGATACATATGCCTTTGATCGAGACCTTAAGCACATGCTGGTTGAGCGATGTGAAGTCGATGCGTGGCTAGGGCTAACCTTTATGCAAGTGTTCGAGCGCGTTCAGAGTGTGCAACAAAACATAAAGAGTAATGAAGTTTCTGAACAAGAGACTAAGCTGATTAAGGCGGATTTTTCTTGGGTTGTCGATGAAGCAGACTTCATGTTGCAGATGTTGCGAAGTTTTGATGTTGGCTTATGTTGGAGCACTGTTTCGGCAAATAGAAATCTGGACAAGGTGCGGTCTTTATTGATGAACCCTGACCTATTACCGGGCTTTAATGACAGTGGTGCGCACATAACCAATATGGCGTTCTATGATGTAAACCTTCGAAGTCTTAAGCTTGCAGCTCAAGGTGGCGAGCGCGATGTTGCCTATATGGTAAAGCGTTTAACTAAGGACCCAGCCGACTTGTTTAACGTTGATCGAGGTACGATTGGCGTTGGAGATGTTGCTGATTTGATTTTAATAGATCCAAAACGCTTAGCTGAATATGACGGTGAAAATAGTGTGCAGCGAGTTTTTCGAACTGAGTTTAACTATGAACAACTGGTTAATCGGTCTGACGGTATTGTTCCACTCGTTGTTATCAATGGTAAAATTGCATGGCGAGATAATAAATTTTCGGCCACACTAGGTTGTACTAAATATGGAGACTTACTCAAGCCTCGGCACGTCGCTTAAGACTGTCGTTTTATCGATTCCAGATTGGAATCAGAGTTCTTGACGCTGCCTGAAAATGAGTGCTTTCTTTTTTGCAATGAACCGAGATGGTTCAAATTTCGATTATGAAATAGCCGATTCAATGATGAGTCAGCTGGATGGCTTTGGAGACGACTTTAGCCAGTTAGTTGTTAAAGATCATTTTGCTATTGCCTATCAAGCGACGTGGTACGTGCCAGAGGAAGTTGGCGAGCAGCAACCGTTAAAGAATGATAACGGTGAGTATTTTGTATTTCTGGGGCGGCTTGATAATCGTGCCGAGATCATTGCTGCGTTGTGCCTATCACAAAGCCAAACACTAAGCGACGCTCAGCTTATCTGGGCCTATGTTTTACGGTTTGGCGCGGATCGCCTTAACGACATTATTGGTCCCTATGTTTTTATTGCCTTTGATGCGCGTACAAACGACGTTTTGTTCGCTAGAGATCCGATGGGTGGGCGACATTTGATTCACCGTATTTGCAATGATTTTATTTTGATAGCGACCTATGAAATGGCGCTGGTCGCACACCCAAACGTTCCTTATCAGTTTAATTCAGAGAAAGTAGCACGTAGTTTGGCGATGCAGCTCGAAACTAAAACCTTAGGATGTATAGACGGTTTAAAACCAGTAGAGCCAGGCGTTTATGTGCAGCTCACTAAGGAGCAAGAGACTACTCGGCGATTTTATAAAGCTACCCCAAACAGAAGAATTCGATTCGACACGGATCAAGCCTACGCTAGAGAGTTTCGGCGTTTATTAAAGCAAGCTGTCGCGCGCCGGCTTCGTAGCACTGGACAAGTGGCGACCATGATGAGTGGTGGGCTAGATTCCGTACCGATTGCGATCGCAGCGAGTCAGTTAGAATCTCAAAAGAGTCGCCAACATCATGCTCTATCGTGGGTATTCGATCGTTTTAGTGAAGCTGACGAACGTAAATTTTCTGAGCCGGTGTGCTGTGATTTTTCTATTCTTCAACATCAAGTTAATTGCGATGAAGTGTGGCCAAAGTTTGATCATGATACCGACTTAAATCCTGTTAATCCGTTTAATATCCCGTACTCTGAGTTTCAACAAGAAACTTTTCGCCGAGCGCAAAAAGAAGGGATTAATACTATTTTAACGGGTATACATGGTGATATTTTATATGGACATACTCACAGCATTATTTATGAGCTTGTCGGCGCGGGTCAGTGGCGTCGTGCGATGGATTTATTCAAACTCTATTGGCAAGAAACTGCCAGTAAACCAGGTTTACTTAAGAATTTGTTTTTGAAACCGATTCGACCCATCAGATTTTGCGTCCAGTATTGGCGTCGAATCAAGCCTATTCGTTCGCCCATCATGGCCGATGATTTGCAGTCCAAACTAAAACCGACTGATCATGTGCTTGAACATGAAAGTCGTTCTGCAGTACGGCCAAGGCAATGGCAAAATATATTCGACGGCACTGCGGGTAGTGATATGGCTTTAGGTCGTGCGATGGAAGCTAAATATAGTATTGATAGGCGTTACCCTATGCGCGATCGTGACTTGTGCGAGTTTATGGCGGCAATTCCTAGCACACAGTTGATTGATGGCTTAACCTTACGGCCAATCGTGCTTAATGCGTTTTCTGATGAATTGCCCAACATGCTTAAACAGAGGAATACTAAAACCAGTTTTGAGAGTGTTATTAGTGCTCAGATTGCTGATGATAAAAATGCTAAATACTGGCTAAGCACCTCTTCAAATTGGCAGCGTTACGTTAAACACTGCTACTTTGACGCGCCTGATGAAGAATCGGCTGTCCAGAGTCTAGTACAGTGGCGTTGTGCCTACTATAATTTTTGGCAGCGCACATGTTATGATCAAAAGCGCGCGGAGTTGTCGAATCACTCCAAATGAAAAAACATAACTACTAAAAACTTGAGAGCGGCCAATTAAAAGTGACTTTATGAAATCAAACCAAGATCAAACTTCGACTATTGACGATAGCATTGATTGTAAGTTGAGCGCTAAGTCTATGCCCAAAAAAGGCTACGAAACCCCAGAGCTAATTTGTTATGGCGACGTCCGCGACGTCACTCTTGGGCCTACTGTTGGCACCGGTGAGAGCGGTTGTGCTGTGCTCGCCGTAGGACCACCCACGCTGCCTTGTCCGTTCTAATTACAGGGGATTAGCGTCGCCTATGGTGTTTTAGGATATTTTAAACGGCGGCAGTTTCTTGCTGACTTTCTGTTTATTCAATACAACATAATCAGGTAATCCATTTGTGTAGCTTGGGTAACTCTCGCCTTCGATCAGTGGTGCTAAATAGTCGCGACAGGCTTGTGTAATAAAAAAACCGTCGTCGCTAATATAATCAGCCGGTAAAGTCTCTTCAATATTAGCTACCTCAGCCAATGCTGCCTCTCCAATTTCCCATTGATAAGGTTGTTGATTGGTGCGCACAATGGTCGGCATTACTGCGTTTTTTCCAGACATGGCAAACTCTACCGCTGCACTACCAAGTGCAAAGGCGTGCTCAACATCAACCGCTGCGCCAATATGACGTGCTGCTCGTTGTAAGTAATCGCAAACAGCCCAATGACATTTAAGGCCTAAGTTTTCTTTTATCATATTGGTCACCACTGGAGCGACACCACCAAGTTGGGCATGGCCGAAGGCATCCCGCACGCCTGAGTCGGCTAAAAAGGTACCGTCACTGGTGTGTGCACCTTCCGAAACGACGATTGCACAATGTCCTTTTTGCGCGACGGTTTGTTCAACTTTGGCCAAAAACTCAGTTTGATCAAAGTCGACTTCGGGAAAGACAATAATATCCGGCCCCAAATTCCGGTGGTCTGCGGCTAAACCTGCGGCCGCGGCGATCCAACCGGCATGTCTGCCCATAACTTCCATAATAAACACTTTGGTTGAGCTCGAACTCATCGAAGCTACGTCCATGGAAGCTTCCAAAATGGAAACCGCCACGTATTTTGCTACCGACGCAAAGCCCGGCGAGCAATCAGTGAAAGGAAGATCGTTGTCTATCGTTTTTGGTACGCCGATACAGGTGACAGGGTAACCCATCGAGTCGGCTAATTGAGACACCTTAAAAGAGGTATCTTGAGAGTCACCGCCGCCATTGTAAAAAAAATAGCGAATGTCATGAGCCTTAAATACTTCGATTAAGCGTTCGTACTCTGCACGATGCTGGTCTAATGACTTTAGCTTGTAACGACAACTGCCAAAGGCTCCTGAGGGTGTGTGTTTTAAACCAGCGATTTCATCTGGGCTAAGTAAACTCGTGTCGATCAAGTTTTCTGTGAGCGCGCCGATAATGCCATCTTCGCCTGCGTAGACTTTGTTAATGTGCTCAGGATACTTTGCAGCGGCTTCTATGACGCCCGCTGCAGATGCGTTGATAACCGGAGTTACGCCACCAGACTGGGCGTAAAATGCATTATATGCTGGCATAGACTTAAACGGATTTGTGGGAAATTTGTGAGCGCGTAGTATAACCTAGGCTGGTAAATTGCCCGATAGCGCGACTGATAAAAAATGCCGGATTTTTGCGCGAGCCCGCTATACTGGCTCTAATCATTAATCAGTTTTATTCCTTACTAGTATTATGCAATTTATTGTTTTAGACCTTGATGGCCAAAGTCATACGCACCCATTTGAAGAGGGCGATAATCTGATGCAATTGTTAACTGAGTATGGCTATGAAGAAATCCGTGCTTTATGCGGAGGTGGTTGCTCGTGTGCCACCTGTCATGTTCATATTGTGTCGTCGCCGCCGATTTATCCCGCTGAAGGAAACGAAGTGGACATGCTAGAACTAGTTGATGGCTATGATGAAAACCTTTCTCGTTTGTCGTGTCAGGTCGTACTTGATTATCAGAATGATGGCATGCGCGTGCAATTAGTTGCGTCAAGCTAGGGCAGAACTTAGATGGACCCCATAACTCAAGGCGCGGTTGGCGCAACCGCTAGCTTGCTTATTTCCCCGCGCCAGCAAAAGTTAGGCGCGGCGGCTTTAGGTGCTGCCTCTGGTATGGCGGCCGACTTAGATGTGCTTATTACTTCGCCTGTGGACCCCTTATTGTTTTTAGAATACCACCGGCATTTCACTCATTCTTTGTTGTTTATTCCGATAGGGGCTTTGCTATGTGCGTTTATTTATTGCTTAGTTTTTCATCGTATTCGATTAAGCAAAGGTGCTCCTAAGCACACTAGTTTGAGTTTTCGTGTTGTATATTTTTATTGTTTAGCTGGTTACGCCACTCACGCAGCATTGGATGCATGCACGAGTTATGGGACTCAATTGTTTTGGCCAATTAGTGATGCGCGAGTAGCCTGGGATGTCGTGTCGGTTATTGATCCATTATTTAGTTTGCCGATATTGATGTTAATCGCATTTTCGATAGTTAAGAGAAAGCATAGTTTTGGTGTGCTCGCGGCTGTCTACGCATTAGCGTATTTAGGTGCTGGCGCTGCGCAAAATGAGCGCGCATCTGGCGTTGCACAAAAGCTGGCTAGTTCGCGTGGACATACGCCTATTAATTTAAGCGTTAAACCTAGCTTTGCTAATATTATTGTGTGGAAAAGTGTTTATGAATATCAAGGAGACTACTATGTAGACGCCGTTCGCGTTGGCTTGCAAAGTAGGGTCTACGACGGCACGGTCGCTAGAAAAATGGCATTAGCTGAGCACTTTCCTTGGTTACAAAAAGGCAGTCAGCAAACCGTTGACATTGAGCGTTTTCGTTGGTTTTCTAACGATCATCTTGGTTTAGATCCAAATAATCCAAATCGTATTATTGATATTCGCTACTCGGTAATTCCCAACCAAGTTACCGGTATGTGGGGTATTGTTGTGGATCCAAATGCTCGCTTTGAAGAACATGTAAAGTGGACATCAAACCGGCCTAAAGGTGATGAGGCTAAGATCCACTTTAAACAATTATGGCAACTGATTATCGGTGGTGATTTATCTAAGACTGATACTTAGACGTCAATACTAACTCATTGGTTTTAGTTAAAAATTATATAATTCAGGCACTATGAAGCTTAGCGAGAGCCATATTATCAAGGTCAAAGGCACACCTACTTTGACGAAATCCATAAACGTATAACCGCCTGCATTCATAACCAATAAATTGGTTTGATACGCCATCGGTGTCGCGAAGCTCATATTCGCACCAAACAAAACAGCCAATACGAAGGCTTCGGGTGGTAAGCCAAGTTGAGTAGCAATGCTAATTGCAATTGGCGTGCCGATAACTGCGGCGGCATTGTTCGACACAATGTTGGTTAGTAAGGCCATTAATAACATCAGGCCAGAGAAAATTACCCGACTTGACATGCCTTCCGTTGTTTCAACAAATTGTTGTGCAAGATACATGGTCGCGCCTGTTTGAGTCAGAGCTGTACCGAGCGCCAAACTCGCTACCACGATTAGTATGACTTGAGCGCTGAGAGCGCGTTGAATGTCTTGCCATTTCAAACAGTTCGTCAAGACCATTGCTAACGCGCCAGCGACGGCGCTGATAGAAATAGGAACAATGCCTAATGCAGCAGCGAGAATCGCGAGCATCATAATCACAATGGCGCGCGGTGCATGCTTTGTCGATGGTAGTTCGGTGGTAGCGTCTAACACCAAGAAGTGACCACGATTTTTGACTTCTTCGATCGCTTCATTAGACCCCTGCACGAGTAACACATCGCCTAAACGCAAAGGCGTTCTGGCAATACCTTGAGGCATGCTTTCAAGGACTTTACCTTTACGATGAATAGCAAGTGTAACTAAGCTGTATACGTCAGAAAAATGTGCCTCATTGAGGGTGCGATGGATCATCGGTGAGCCTCGGTCGATTACTAATTCGGCGAGGTGCTGTTCACTGTCTGCAAGTGGATTGTCTTCGTTTACTGCATGCCCTTTGGAGTAAAGTGTTGCGCCAAGTGTGCGCTCATAATCTTTTAAGGCACTAGGAGTATCGCGCACTAAGAGACGGTCGCCGGCCTTAATTTTCGCATCTGGTAACGGCACAGTAAAAGTGTTCTCTGTTCTACGAATGCCTGAAACCCGTATGCCGCCTTCAGTTTTTTCCAGAATTTCGGTTAGGCTACGTCCATCGGCCCAGCTTCCTGATGGCACATGCAAGTGTGCGGTAAAAATTCGTGGTCCACTGTTCTCTAGATTGGGAGAACGGTTTGGCAAGATACGTGGTGCCACTAGCCATAAGTATAAAATCCCAATAGAGCCAGCCATAATGGCAGGCAAGAAAAAATCGAACATGCCGATGCGCTCCAGCCCCATGTCATTAGCGACGCTGACTACCAATAAATTGGTAGAGGTACCGATTGTAGTTGTCATGCCACCCAAAAGCGTGGCTAAGCCCATTGGTAACAATAAGCCGGAGGGATTGGCTTTGGTTCGTATTGCAACGTTGAGCATTATCGGTAATAACAAAACGACAATCGGGGTGTTGTTAACCACAGCACTTAAGAGTGCGGAAACGACCAAGGTGATGAGCACCGAGAGTATCGGGCTAAAGCCCCATAGTTTGGCTAGTACTCGCCCGACCGGATCAAGGGCTCCAGTGCGGACGATGCCGTAACCTGCGACCATCAAGCCGCATACTGCAACAAGTGCTTCGTGCGCAAAGCCTGAGAAAAAACTGATTGGAGAAAGCCGTTGCCCCCCTGAATTTTCATATGGGAACAGTTGGAAGCTGATAGCCAGCAATACAATGATTGCTAAACTGGATGTTTCCAAAGGGATGCGGTCTCGCGTGAATAAAATGAGTGCGACGACAGTAAGGCTTAAGGCCCAAATTGCATGAGGTTCAAGATGCATAAACGAGAGATGTTTAGTTTCGAACCTCCATTATATGATCAAACTACGATAGTGCTGCAAGCGAAGATTTCGCTAAGTGCCGATTAAGTTAATTTTAAGGTCTGGTAATTTGACGTTTTTTCACTGCTCGAAGAATGTCTCAGGAACCAGCTGTGTTAAACTTTATCTACTCGATAAGAAAAAATATATAAAATATATTGGAAAGGCGCCGAATCAATCACGATGTTAGCGTCATTTGCTTAAACCTAGCTCATGATTGATCTCGCTTTAACCAATGAAATTATTGCTGTTCTGGCGATTTTGTCATTTGCAATTATTCTATTTGTTTTTGAAGTGGTTCGTGTTGATGTTGCGGCACTTTTCGTGCTTGTGTTATTAGGGTTGTCATCTCAAGTAGAAGAATTTAACGGCGGCCTTGTTCCTGTATATCAATTGTTTGACGGCTTTTCGAGCAACGCGGTCATGTCGATTATTGCTGTTATGATGATCGGTGCAGGTCTGGATAAAACCGGTGTAATGGGTTTAATGGCGGCTCAAATTCTCAAACGAGCAGGTAAAACTGAGAGCCGAATTACCTTGGTATTATCGGCTTGTGTCGCGTATATCTCGAGTTTTATGCAGAATATTGGCGCCGCTGCATTGTTTTTGCCTGTTGCGAGTCGCATATCTCGACGTACTGCGATACCGGTTTCGAGATTGCTTATGCCTATGGGGTTCTGCGCTATTTTAGGTGGCACCATGACCATGGTTGGTTCTAGTCCCTTGATTCTCCTCAATGATTTAATTGATAGTGCCAATTTGCACTTCCCCGATAACGAAATTCCAATGGAAAATTTCGGACTGTTTGCGGTTACGCCTATAGGGATAGCTCTGGTATTAACCGGTATTGTGTATTTTCTTTTATTTGGTAATCGGCTATTGCCAGCAGCTGAAAAACAAGCACTAACAACTGAAAATTTGCAGCACTATCGTGATGTGTATGGCATCGATGGCCGTATTTTTGAAGTGACCGTGGAATCTGGCAGTGACCTTGATGGTTTGCGTCTCGGTGAGGTTCAAACTCGCGGGCGTTCGGGGTGGATTCTTGGTATTAAAGGTAGCGATGTAACGCGAATTATTCCAGAGCAGGCAACCTCAATACAAGCAGGCTCGGTGTTGGCCATTATGGGGGCACGTGAAGAGATAAAGGAGTATGCGGCCATCCATAGTCTGACTGTTTCACCCTTTTTAAATGAGTTTGCTGACGCCTTAAATCATTCGACTGCTGGCATCGCCGAAATCGTTATACCACCAGATTCGGATGCTGCGGGTAAAACGATATCAGAGTTAGATATTCGTAAGCGCTTTGGTATGCGAGTGTTGGCGGTTTATCGGGTTGACACGGTTATCGATGAAGACTTATCCAACTTAGAGCTGCAAACAGGGGATACCTTGGTGGTGCACTCGCGTTGGCAAGATTTACTCAAGGTTTCTAAGGATCGACGATTTGCGGTTGTGACCGATTTCCCGAAAGAAGAGTTTCGACCTAACAAGCTCCGCAATGCCTCGCTCGCCTTCTTTTTAGCACTTGGTTTGGTGTTATTCAGCGACTTACCTTTGGCTTTGTCTTTGATGGTTGGAGCTCTAGGAATGATTATCGGTCGCGTGCTCGATGTTGAAGAAGCGTATAACGCTGTTTCATGGCAAACGGTGTTTTTACTTGCCTGCTTGATTCCACTTGGCGTGGCTATGCAGCAAACAGGTGCCGCCGCTTATTTAGCGGCACTTGCTCTGTCATTTATGGATGGTTTGTCGGTGTGGATGATTCAATTGTTTTTAGCAATCATCGCAACGGTATTTACCTTGGTGATGTCCAATGTAGGCGCGACTGTTCTGCTAGTGCCTTTGGGTATTGAGATCGCCTTAGCGGTCGGTGCAGATCCCGCGATGTTCGCTCTGACGATTGCCTTGGCGACATCTAATTCTTTTTTGATTCCAACCCATCAAGTGAATGCGCTGATCATGGGGCCAGCTGGCTATAGGGTTAAAGACTTTATGCGTGCGGGTGGTGGTATGACAGCTTTATTTTTATTGGTGATGATGTTAATGCTCAATTATTTTTATTAACCATCGCTGTTAGTTAAGTACATTTAAAGACTCATGAGGCATTGTTTTATGATTAGACATTTTATTTTAGCGCTTACTGCGTTGTTGTTTTTAAGCGCGTGCGGCGGTGGCGGTTCTGATTCCGGAAGTATGGTTGAGGCAACTTTGCCAGGCACTAATGTTCCGATCAGCTTTATTGGAACTTACCAAGGGACGCTAAACGTGAATGCTTCAGCTCTAGGGAATTCCATCAGCGATTCGTTCCCTATTACAATCACCGTCAACGAGGACGGTACTATTCGTTTTGACGGAGATGATCCCGATGAGACCTTTACCGTTGGTTTGCAAAACGACGGTGTATTCCAAGGAAATTTGCCACTTGATCAAAGTGGTTGTACGGGTAATGTTGGCGCAAACGGTCAGGTGGATGGCAATAACGTTACTGGAACGATTGATGGCTCTGGTAGTTGCGAAGTCAATGGCTTAACCGTCGACGTAGAACTAGCTGGCGACTTTAATGCGACTCGCATTTAGTAAAAGCGGATTTTCTTAGTTCTTAGTATTGCTTAGTTCTTAGTATTGCTGAATCGGTCGTGATTCTTT
>CAYSUU010000004.1:119546-183090 GCA_964434375.1 uncultured Gammaproteobacteria bacterium
CTTAGTTCTTAGTATTGCTTAGTTCTTAGTATTGCTGAATCGGTCGTGATTCTTTATTCATGAAAGAAAGTGCGTAGTTCGAAGCTGTGTTGTCAAATCTAGTTTATTGATGGTAGTCCGATTATTTATAAAATTTGAAACCGCACAATTTAATCGTTATCTAAGAGTAACGGTAATATCGGCGCGATAATAAATTGATCATTAGTATTAAATACAAAGTCAATGTTCGATTGATCTCGCAGAGGACCTAGGTTCGTGGGACCTCAGAAAGTGTGTAAACAACAGCGTTTGTGCCTTTCGGAGGCCTCGAAGACGTCAGCCGCTAAAACAAAACAACAGACCGACCGTCACAAAGCAACGAAAATAAATTGCTGTTATTGAAGTCACGCAAGCCTGTATGTCGTCATGTATTAGTTGAAATTAATTTTGTGCGGCAATCAAATTATCCAACTCGATTTTAAGTTTGTCTAAAATCACATCATAGCCAAAGGCACCTAGTTTTTCGCCGCGGCGTTTTAGATTGACCTTTTTAGGGCCGCACCAAAGACCAAGGTCGGCGTCATCTGTTTCACCTGGGCCGTTTACTCGACAACCCATGACTGCAATCGTTATATTGTGATCTTCCGCATAGCCGGTCATTTCTTTTACATCTTGCGCTAAGTCGATGAACGCTTCGTTCTCAACTCGTGAACAACTAGGGCAAGAAATAATATTAAGCTTGTCCGGGTCGAAAGCAACAACGGATCGCACACGACCAGCATAAATATCATTTAAAATTTCATGCCCGGCATCCACTTCATCGGCTTTAATTTTATTTGGCAGGGTTAGTGACACGCGCACAGTATCGCCAATGCCCCGGCTAATTAACTGCTCGAACGCAACCCGCGTTTTAATAATGCCCATAGGCGGCATGCCTGCTTCTGTTACACCTAGATGCACTGGTACGTCTGGTCGAGCTTCGCTGAACCTGATGTTAGCCGAGATTACTTTTTGCGGATCCGAATCTTTTAGTGATACGCAATATCGGGTAAAACCAATAGAATCTAGATACTCGCTATGTTCCAAGGCGCTACCAAGCATGGGTGAGACGGAATCACGTGGATCGTACTCTTGCAGCTTTTCTGGATCTACCGAGCCACAATTGACGCCGACTCGCATGGCGCAATCATGTTCACCAGCTAAGTTCGCTAGGTACTTAACTTTTTCTTTCCAGCTCTTATTTTTTTCAAGGTGGAATAGGTGTCCAGGGTTGTATCGAATTTTATCGACATGTGGCGCCACGAGCGCCGCCATTTTATAGTTTTCTTGCAAATCAACTGATAGTGTAGCGTCAGTCGCTTTACGGATTTCGGCAAGTGCAGCTGCGTCCTTTTTATTGTCGACCGCAATTCGAACTACGCCTGCGCCGCGTTCATGCAGAGCGTTGGTTTGTTCAATGGTTGCATCGATATCTTGAGTATGTGTTGCACACATGCTTTGCACTAAGATGGGATTGCCATTGCCAATGGCTGAACGGCCAATGGCAACTTCGCGGGTAGGATTTCGGGTAACTTTCACAAGGGCTCTCTACAGAAAATGAGAATAAATTTTTAAGGCTATAGTTTAATGCGAGTTTTACTGTAAGTGCAGTGATTCTGACACTATTTTGGTACCAAAATAACCAAGTTGGATAAAAGTAAAACCGATCAATGTCCATAATACGGCATGACTGCCTCGCAAACCTGTTTTAATTCGTTTAACGATTAATAGAAAAAACACCAGCCAACCTAAAATCGCAAGAATTGTATGGTGTTGAAATACAAAGGCATGTCCAAAAATTTGCTGACTAAATAAGGCTCCAGAAATTAAAGTAAGCGTCAGACAAGCAAACCCTAACAATAATAATCGGAACCACAATTGCTGCATAGTTTGCAATGGCGGCAGCGCCGCTAGCATTGCAGGTTGAGTGCGCGCAAGAATTTGGTGTTCTTGATACCAATGCAGTAAAGCTTGAAATAAAGCGATCGTTATAAATGCATAAGCTGATAAAGAAATGAGGATGTGGGTGCTTAACAAGGAACTAGAGGCGGGCATCGCTTTGCCAGATTCAGGCC
This sequence comes from uncultured Gammaproteobacteria bacterium, assembly GCA_964434375.1. Taxonomy (GTDB): domain Bacteria; phylum Pseudomonadota; class Gammaproteobacteria; order Arenicellales; family Arenicellaceae; genus Arenicella. The sequence goes on from CAYSUU010000004.1 coordinate 121,640, forward strand.
ACAATAAAGAAAACGTCAGGCTCAAAACTGTCATTGGGTACACTAAAATGCCAAGTCTACGAATCAGCATACGGCTTCCCGCTAATTGGAAAATCGAACAAGTGATAAAACTGACCACGACTACCATGGAATTTAAACTTAGGTTCAACCGTAAGTCGACAAAACAACACAGCGCGGTATAAATGCCATGGAATACGACCGCAATACAGGCAATATAAAAGCTTTGCGGTAGCCGATGTTTTTGTTGGTCACTTGCTTTGTTAGCTTCTAATTTAAGGCGTGTTCCTGTGAGCTGTCGAGCAATGAATACGGTGGCCACGCAATAAAGGAATATGGCTAAAGATAAAAAAAGTTGTGGCATGAAACGTATTAAATCAGCATTCGAGTGTTTTGCTGTTAAATTGGCGCTGATTTGCTTAGCCTAAACATTAAAGCTAAAACTAATCGCTAGCAAAATAGTGCAGCATAGTTATTCAGCGAGTAGAATAACATACCCTATTCGAGAGCTATATTGCACTAATATTATGTTTGAACAACTTGGTGATCGCCTACAGCATACCTTTAAGACATTAAGGGGGCAGGCCCGTTTAACGGAAGAAAATATTTCAGAAGCCATGCGCGAGGTGCGTATCGCGTTACTTGAGGCAGATGTTTCGCTGCCAGTAGTAAAGCAGTTTGTTTCCAAAGTTAAGGAAAAAGCCGTGGGTACTGATGTATCCAAAAGCCTTAATCCGGGGCAGATGGTTATAAAAATCGTTCAAGATGAGTTGGTCGAGCTTATGGGCGCGGCGAATGACGCGCTTAATCTAGCTCAAAGCCCTCCGGCGGTTATCTTGGTCGCAGGTTTACAGGGCGCTGGTAAAACCACGACGGTAGCTAAGCTTGCCAATTTGTTGAAACAACGTGAAGGCAAGAAGGTGATGGTCACGAGTGCTGACGTGTATCGTCCGGCGGCGATAGAACAATTAAAAACACTTGCTGACTCGATTGGTGTGGTTTTCCACCCAAGTACCGCAGACCAGAAACCGGTGGTAATTGTTAATGAGGCTAAAGAGGCCGCCCGAAAAGCTGTTGCAGACGTTCTTATTATTGATACCGCCGGTCGTTTACACGTCGATAGCGACCTTATGGGCGAGATTAAGAAGGTGCACGCGGCAGCTAATCCGATAGAAACTTTGTTTGTCGTTGATTCCATGACAGGTCAAGATGCGGTTGTAAGTGCCAAAGCTTTTGATGAAGCCTTGCCGTTAACGGGCGTGATACTCACTAAAACGGATGGTGATGCGCGTGGTGGCGCCGCTTTATCGATTCGTGAAGTGACCGGCAAACCCATTAAGTTTCTAGGTATTGGTGAGAAAATTGACGGTATAGAAGCATTTCACCCAGATCGGATCGCGTCTCGTATCCTTGGTATGGGTGACGTAATGACCTTGATCGAGGAGGCTGAACAAAAAGTTGATAAGGAAAAAGCCGAAAAGCTCGTAAAAAAACTCAAGAAGGGTAAAGGCTTCGACCTTGAAGACTATCGCGACCAAGTTATGCAAATGAACAACATGGGCGGTATGGAAAGTTTGATGAGTAAGATGCCCGGGATGGGCAATGTAAACTTACCCAAAAATGCCATGAGCGGTATGATGGGTGATATGAATAAAAGTGTGGCGATCATTAATTCAATGACGCGACAAGAACGGCAGTTTCCAGCCTTAATCAAGGGAGGACGTAAAAAACGCATAGCGGCCGGTTCCGGTACGCAGATTCAAGATGTGAATAAAACGCTCAAGCAGTTTATGCAAATGCAGAAAATGATGAAAAAAATGGGTGGCAAGGGCAAGATGGCTAAGATGATGCGAGGTATGGGTGGAATGCCTGGTATGGGAGGTAAGTTCCCACCGGGTGGGATTGGCGGCACGGGTGGACCGTTTTAAGCTCGCTGCTGGTCATTGTTGCTAGAACAAATAGGCTTTAAGCTGTTTGTTTTAATTAAATAACAGGTCTTTTCGGCCTTGCTAAACCATGATGAACCCTTTAAGATCGCGCATCCTGTGAGGTTTGACCTCATGGTAGTGGTCACGTGTGCCCCTGGTTGTTGAGCTCGGGCAGTGACAAAGAAGCAAACAACGAGATATTTATTATGAAAACATTTTCTGCAAAGCCTGCAGAGGTGAAGCGCGAGTGGTTCGTTATTGATGCCACTGATAAAGTGCTAGGTCGTGTCGCGACCGAAATCGCCCTGCGTTTAAGAGGCAAACATAAGCCTGAATACACTCCCCACGTCGATACTGGCGATCATATTGTTGTGATCAATGCCGAAAAAATTGCCGTTACGGGTAACAAAGAAGAAGGCAAAATCTATTACCGTCATACGGGTTTTCCAGGTGGTATCAAAGACGTGAATGTACGCAAGTTACGCGAACATGCGCCTGAGCGAATTATTGAAAACGCTGTGCGCGGCATGATGCCTAAGAATTCTTTAGGTCGTGCCATGTTTAAAAAACTACATGTTTACGTTGGTCCTGAGCACAAGCATCACGCTCAAGAGCCTCAACCATTTGAGTTGTAAGGAGAGTCGAAATGGCAGAAATTTATCAAGGTACTGGGCGTCGTAAATCATCGACTGCACGAGTACGTATTCAAAGCGGTTCTGGAAGTATTACCGTGAATCAAACTCCACTTGACGAGTATTTTGGTCGTGAGACCGCTCGTATGGTGGTTAGGCAACCATTAGTTTTGCTTGATATGGAAGCTACTTTTGATATTAACGTGAATGTTCAAGGTGGTGGCGGTAGCGGCCAAGCTGGGGCAATTCGTCACGGTATTACCAGAGCATTACTAGCCTATGATGAGGAGCTTCGTCCGCAACTTCGAGCGGCCGGGTTTGTTACTCGTGATGCTCGTGAAGTTGAGCGTAAGAAAGTGGGCCTTAAAGGCGCGCGTCGCAGACCTCAATTCTCGAAACGTTAATTCGATTTTGGATTGTTTCTTAAAAGCCGGCGTACAGCCGGCTTTTTTATGTGCAGCGCTGAGCGGTTAAGCAGACAATTAGCTCTGAGCCGATTAGTAGACGAATAGCGTTCAAAACAACTTTCAACCTTAACTTGAGGTTTTTTATCTGCAGTTCATAAACCGAGTGTGGATAAACGCTCAAAACAGGCTAAAATACGCATATGAGATTCAAAGCGCACAGATATGAAACCAATTAAAGTCGGTATTATTGGTGGCACCGGTTATACCGGTGTTGAGTTGCTTCGATTGCTTGTCGGGCATCCGCAGACAGAGATAGGCGTAATTACTTCTCGCGCTCAAGCAGGTCGAGCAGTGTCCGACTTTTTTCCAAGCTTGCGCGACTTTTGTGATTTGCAATTTTGCCAACCTGATAGCAACTCCTTTGATAACTGTGATGTGGTATTTAGTGCAACACCCAATGGTGTAGCGATGACACATGCGCGCGCTTTATTAGATAAAGGCATTAAACTAATAGATTTAGCCGCCGATTTTAGATTAAGCGATAAAGAAACTTGGGAGCGATGGTATGGCATGCAACACGCTTGCCCAGAGCTTCTCGAGCAAGCCGTTTATGGCTTGCCTGAGCTCTATCGCTCTGAGATTAAAGGCGCTAGCTTAATAGCGAATCCTGGTTGTTATCCTACTGCCACGACACTTGGCTTGTTGCCGTTAGTAGAGCACGATTTATTGCTTAACCTAGATATTATTGTAGACACTAAGTCTGGTGTGAGCGGAGCGGGGCGAGGTGCAAGTGTGGCGAGCCTCTATAGCGAAGTAGCCGATAGTTTTAAAGCCTATGGTGTAGAAGGCCATCGTCACCATCCTGAGATTAGTCAAACCTTGAACCGCGTCTCCAAAGGAGGACAGGTTAACCTTACTTTTGTGCCGCATTTAACGCCAATGCTACGTGGTATTCATGCGACTATTTATACCGATTTAAAACAAGCAGAGCGACCAATTGAAGAAATTCATGATTTATTTTGTCGGTATTATCAGAGCGAACCTTTTGTCGATGTGCTGCCACTAGGGGCTTGCCCAGACACTCGTTCAGTTAAGTCGTCTAATTTTTGTCGAATCGCTGTGCACAAAGCTGGCGGTTCAGGTAAATTGGTGGTTCTGGCGGTTGAAGATAATCTTACAAAAGGGGCTGCAGGGCAAGCGATCCAGAATATGAATATTGCCTTTTCGATGGATGAGACTGTCGGCTTAATGAGCCCTGCTTTATTGCCTTGATTTTAAACAATTTCAATTTTTCATTTAAGCGAAAGAAAATACGATGCTTCGAAAATCGACCAATGACTTAAGTATTCGCCCGAAGATGTCCACCACGACCTTTATGGTAATCGTGGTGGGTGGCATCTTTGCTGCGATTGTTGCTTTATATTTTGCATACTCTAAGGGGGTGGAAGCAGGGCACGCTAAATTGAACGAAGATTCTCAATCAATTGAGAATCTCAATCAAACTATTGTTAGTTTGAAAGATCAAATTTCCGTTGCTCAACAAGGCCTTAGTTTTTCGCAACGCCAGCAACAAATTCAAGAAGAAGCCTATACTCAGATGAGTAAGGCTTACTCTAACTCTGAGCAGAAGAATCGAGTGCTGGGTTCCAGACTCGATTTCTATCGCAGCATTATTTCACCCGAAGGTGGACAATCGGGCCCGTCGATTCAAAATTTAAAGCCAAGCTATGAAAACGGTGTGCTTAGTTTTGATGTTACCTTAGTGCAAGCGATTAAACATAAGCATCAAGTTCGTGGTAACTTAAAGGTAGTTCTGGTCGAAAATGACATAGCAACCGGACAGTGGCCATCTTCAAGTTCACGAAGTGTGAATTATCAGTATTTTGAGCAAATTTCGGGTTCAATTGAGCGCCCAAGTTTAAGTCAAAATGCTAGGGTACGTGTTGAATTGCAGGTTAATGGTGGCAAAAATATTGAGCGCTGGTTTGAACTAGCCGATATTATGCAAGATGAAAAAGTAGCGCAGAACAAATAAACTATTTAATTGACGCTCGTATCATTTTAGATATTTGTATATTTAGATATTATATCGAGACGCCAACAAACATAAATTAGAATAAGTTGATCCCATGAAAAGAAATAAAGAAAAGGTAATGAATAAACCCGTCGAGACTATCGATACACTTATCGGTACTGGCTCAATGTTACAAGGTGATCTTGAGTTTACCGGCGGTTTAAGAGTTGACGGGCATATTAAAGGTCACGTCTCCGCACAAGATGGCAATAGCGGAACATTAGTGTTGAGCGAGTCTGGCGTTATCGAAGGTGATATTAGCGTGCCTCATGTGGTTCTTAATGGGACGGTGAAGGGTAATATTTCTTCGATTGGTCATGTTGAATTGCAAGCCAACGCTAGAATCAATGGTGATATACATTATAAAGCTGTTGAAATGGAGTTAGGTGCTGTTTTAAATGGCAGTTTAGTCTCTGATGCGAGTGCGCCGGTTTACGATGTTATTCCCGGTGGCGCAGATAAAAAAGAGTCTAAGCAGTAGTTGTTTACGGTTTAATCCTCCGATTAGTAAATAAGTTGAAGTAAGAGTTATACAAGGCTCTTGAGATTACCCATGATTGCCCTCAGTATTATTAGGGCAATTTCGATATAAGCTGTTTAAGGTACCAATTATGTTAAACGTTGAACAAGTAGACGCAATTCCTCAAGCGCTTGAATTCACTACACCAGCTGCAGCTAAGGTGGCCGAGTTAATTCAAGAAGAAGACAATCAAGCGCTTAAGCTGCGTGTTTATGTGCAAGGTGGCGGATGTTCGGGTTTTCAATATGGCTTTACTTTTGATGAAGAACAGCAAGAAGACGATACCGCGGTAGATAAAGACGGTGTGCGTTTGCTGGTAGATCCAATGAGCTTTCAGTATTTGATCGGCGCTAAAATCGACTTTAAAGACGATATAGATGGAGCGCGCTTTATTATCAATAATCCAAATGCTCAAACCACTTGTGGTTGTGGTTCGTCATTCTCAGCTTAGCTTAAGGTTGTACCGTAATTGTTAGTTTTGCGGTACAAATAACTGGCCTAATACACACGCTTCTTTAGCGCCGGTAACGCTTGGCACGTTAGCCTTGATGTCGTGATCAAAACAATATCCCAACCAAGCAAAGCCAATAGCTTCTAATTGGTCACAAGGAAATCCCAATGTGTCGGTAACACTGACATTAAAATTGCTTAAGCGCTCACTTAAACAGCGCATTAACAGCGAGTTATTAGCGCCGCCGCCGCACACATAGACAGCACCACTTTTACGTATTTTAAGCACTTCCTTGGCGATAGACTCCACAGTAAGTTGAAGCAGTGTTCGTTGCACTACCGAGTCGGCGAGGTCGTTAATGTTTTTAGCGCTTAGCCATGCTAAATTGAAGTAGTCGGTACCGGTGCTTTTTGGAGCGGTTTGAGCGAAATAGGAATCATCTAATAATTCCGCTAAGAGTTCAGTATTGATACTTCCGGTTTTTGCCCAAAGGCCGTCTTGATCGTAGTTTTTATCTAACTTGGCGTGTATCCATTGGTCCATTAAGCAATTGCCTGGACCAGTATCGTAACCGCTTAAATGTTCATCCAGTAAAGTGATGTTACTAATTCCACCAATATTTACGATAAAGCTAGAGTCGAGTTGACCAAAAGCCGCACGATGAAAAGCCGGCATTAAAGGCGCACCCTGTCCGCCAGCTGCAAGATCCGCTTGCCTAAATTGGCAGATTGTTCGAATGCCTGTTTGTTCAGCGATTGATTGGCCATCACCCAGTTGCAGACTAAGAGCCGGGTTTTGGTTTGGTTCGTGTTTGACCGTTTGTCCGTGATTGGCGATTGCTTTAATTGCCTCCCGCGAAACATCAGCGTTGTGGAGTAAATTCAATACAGCCTCGCTGTAGTACTGAGCTAGCTCTTTGTGTAGAGGGCTGTCTTCATTGCGGCTTAATTCACGATTGTTTTGCGAGGTGTGCGCGATGCGGTTCTTGAGGTTGCTACTAAATGGAGTGAACCCAGATTGGAGTAAGCGAAACTCTGTAGCTGATTCGAATTCTACTAAGGCAGCATCGATGCCATCCATGCTAGTGCCTGACATTAAACCGATATAAAGCTGTTTGGCAGACACTAACTATCTGGCTTCTTCAGAAGCCTGTGCTAAGGCGTATTTTTTTTCTATCCGGTCGAGTTTAGCTAACCACCGAGAACTCAGCTTATCGAAGGCAGGACGATTGGTTTTGGATATCGATGAAGCTTTTGGCGTTTTAAAACTCAAAGGGTTACGATGCACACCATCAAGTCTAAATTCATAGTGCAGGTGCGCCCCCGTTGCTAAACCAGTGCTGCCAACATAGCCAATAGTTTGGCCTTGTTTAACACGAGAGCCAGCACGAATGTTCTTAGCAAAGCCCGACATATGAGCATATAGTGTAGAGAATCGGCCTGCGTGTCGAATTACAATCGTGCGTCCATAGCCGCCTTTATTGCCTGCATGTACGACTTTACCATCTGCGGTGGAGCGTATTGGCGTACCGCGACTCGCTGCGTAATCAACGCCTTTGTGTGCTCGCCACGTTTTAAGAATAGGGTGCTTGCGATTACCAAAGCGTGATGAAATTCTCGAAAACTCCACCGGCGAACGTAAAAATGTCCCTAGCATACTATCGCCATCCGGTGAGTAATAACTAGCGATTCCATCCTCGTCTTCGAAACGAATAGCTTGGTATTTTTTACCTTGGGTGGTGAATTCTGCCGCTAAAATATTGCCATCAGAAATTATTTCATCGTTAATTTCATAAGCGTTATAAACTACATGAAACGTATCGCCTGCTCGGATATCAAGCACAAAGTCGATGTCCCAACCGAAGATACGCACCATTTCCATGATTAAATTATTGCTTAAACCTGCATCCAAGGCTGCTTCATACAATGACGACTTAATATCGCTTGAGGCTATATGCTCTTTGAGCACATAAGGTCTATCTTGGATAATCGCGTCATGCAGTTTTTCATTTTCAAAGGTCACTAGCAGTTTTTGCAAATCGGTGACCGGATAGTGCATTTGCCTCAGCTTATTTTGGTCATTGTACTTGAACTCCAACTGACTACCCACCTTAAGAGAGATGAGTCTTTTTGCTAACGGATGTTCAGACAAACTATGCGCTAAGGACGTCGGAAAACCTTTTCTTTTTAAAATGCTTCCAAGAAAATCACCGCGCTTAATTTTGTAGGTTTCTGTGCGCAATTGCTCAGTTTCCTCGATAGGCGGGTATTTTTGTGCCTGTTTAAGCGAAGTGGCTTCGGGTGCCGTAGAGAGCAATGCTTGGGAATCTGTATTTGATTCGCTCGACTCCATTTTTTCAAAGTCAATAAAGTGAGCTTGATTAACTGGCTGCTCAGCAATATTAGCGGTCGTGGTATGAGTGATCCAGCTGCCCGAGATGATCACCAAGGAGCCTAGTAGCCAGTGTCGTTTACGCACAGGGGACGTATTCGTCTTGACCGTATATTTATGCTTTGAAATTTTAGCGCCCAACCATTGATTAAAATGGTGTTTTAATTCTGGTGTCATACCTTATTTTTTATTGTTATCACGAGTCTGTGTATTTTTGTGAACAGACCAAAACAAGCCGCTTATTCTGCAGTTATTGGAGCGGCTTAGCAAATTTCTTACCTTAAAAACCTTAAAAAAACGCGAATGTTAATGTTTTGTGCTTGTCGCACGGCTTTTGGCTACAGATTGCGACTTGTTCTTGTGCGCCATAGCCGTTAATCTTCGAGCCATATTAGACCAAAATTGTTAGACCAATAAGCCGTGCAACACGACTCTACTAAAAAGCCTTCACAAGTAATGCAGCATCTTTTACGAGGAGCTGATGAAATTATTCCTCAGGCTGAACTTGAAACTAAACTGGCAAGTCAAAAGCCGCTCGAGATTAAAGCTGGCTTTGATCCGACTGCGCCAGATCTGCATTTAGGTCATACGGTGCTAATCAATAAATTACGACAGTTTCAAACGCTTGGTCATAATGTTTCGTTTTTAATTGGTGATTTCACCGGTTTAATTGGTGACCCTACGGGTAAGAGCGCGACCCGGCCGGCGTTGACTGAAGCTGAAATAAAGATAAATGCACAAACCTATCAGGATCAAGTTTTTAAAATACTCGATCCAGAACAGACTCGAGTGCGGTTTAATTCTGAGTGGATGAGCAAAATGAGTTCGGCCGACATGATTCGTTTGTCCGCTCAATATACCGTAGCGAGAATGCTAGAACGTGATGATTTTTCCAAACGTTACGCCGCTCAGCAGTCTATCGCGATCCATGAGTTTCTATATCCATTAGTTCAAGGTTACGACTCGGTGGCTATGGATACCGATGTTGAATTAGGAGGTACCGATCAAAAATTTAACCTTTTGGTTGGTCGAGAAATGCAGCGTGCTTACGGTAAACCACAACAAGCAATTTTGACGGTGCCAATTTTGGAAGGGCTATGCGGCGGAAAAAAAATGTCTAAGTCTTTGAATAATTATATTGGCATTAATGATGCGCCGAATGACATGTTCGGTAAGCTCATGTCAATTTCTGACGACCTAATGTGGCGCTATTTTGAGTTGTTGAGCTTTCGTCCTTTAGAAGAAATTCAAGGCTTCGAAGCTGAAATACAGCAGGGTAAGAATCCAAGAGACATCAAGTTTCTATTATGCGAAGAAATAATTACTCGCTTTCACGATGCGGCTGCAGCGGCGTCTGCTAAGCAAGATTTCATACAACGTTTTCAGAAAAACGCTATTCCCGACGATATGCCCCAAGTGCATGTTAGATTAGGTGAAGGTTTACCAATCGCGAACCTAATAAAAGAAGCGCAGCTTTGTGTTAGCACTTCAGAAGCCATGCGTATGGTAAAACAAGGTGCTGTAAAAATAGACGGTGAGAAAATTTCAGACCCGAGGCAAGTTATTCATGAAACATCAGGATTTGTTTTACAGGTTGGCAAACGTAAATTTGCGCGCGTTAATCCGTCTTAGTATCGTACTTTTCTTTGCAGGCGAAGCCTCGCTTGCCCACGCGCGCCTCGAGGTATGCAATAAGACGGATCTGGTTTTACTCGTGGCAGTGGGCTATGACACAAGTCCGCAGCGTACTGTTAGCGAAGGCTGGTGGCGCATCTACCCCGGGTTTTGCGAGGTGCCAGTGGATGTCGCTCTACTTGAAGGGAATTACTACATTCACGCCGAATCTAACCCGCGTTCGACTATGCCCGGAGACGCCTTTTCTTGGGGCGAAGACAAACAACTGTGTGTGCAGCTATCGGATTTTCGTATAGCTGATGCCAATGTCTGTGCTAATGGTGATGTGACGATTGGTTTTAACTTAAAAGAAAAGAATTGGCGTAATTCTAATGCCACCGACATTTATCACTCAAGACGTAGCTATAAAGACGATTTTGCCGTTAAAGTCGCAGGTGTTCAGCGTTTACTCTCTGTTTTAGGCTTTGATATTGGCGATATCGATGGCGTGATAGGTAAGAAAACCGTGGCTGCCTTACATCAGGTGGGATTGCAGAAACAGATTTTTGGTTTTGACTTTAAAGAGATATATCCCGCTTTAGAGTTATTAATTGCCGAGCAGCATAAGCTAGATAATTAGACGAATTCGGTTTACCACCTTCTACAACGATCGAGCATCTGTTTGTCTGTATAAAGTAGACTTGGTATTCAAATAGAGGCAGTTTTAGTGCATTAGTGTTACCAGAACAAGGCCAAGGTATGGCAGAATTCGCGCTGAGTCACGGGCCTACTAAAACAAGCAGGAAATACAGACATTGATTAAGAAATATGAATTTTGGAACCCGCGTTTGTTCGAGTTGCCATTCTACGTTTATCTGGGTTGGCAATGCTTAAAACGCGGCTTGTCGATTAAGACTTTAGCGAAAGCGAATTATGCATTAGACCATGGTGAAATCGGTTTGAGCTCTAAGTTTGATAGCCAAATGGCGTTTGACCAGGATTACTTTATGCCTACTGAGTTGATTGATGAGTCGCTCAGCATTGACGAAAAAAAAGCGCAGATTCACCGCTTTGTGCAAATACACGACTACCCCGTTATATTAAAGTCGAATTTAGGCAGTGTAGGTAAAGGTGTTGTTAAAGTAGAGTCAGCTGTCGATGTCGACAAGCATACGCCTCGTTTATTGGGTGGTTATATTCTTCAAAAATATACCGCTCACCCCTACGAGTGCGGCGTATTTTTTGTACGAGTAGGCGGTCAAGCCAAAATTACTGGTATAAATCAGAAGCATTTCCCAACCATTGTCGGCAATGGTGTTGATACCATTGATAGTTTAGCCAGAAGCCATTACCGCTATACCGAACACTGGAATTCGTTCCTGCAAAATTTTGATACCTCGTTGGTATTGGCGCAGGGAGAGGAAAAACAACTTTCGTTTATTGGTTCACATACTTTAGGGTGCAAGTTCACCGACGATAGCCATCTCAATACACCTGAGTTAGAAACGGCAATGTTTCAGTTTTTTGAATCGCAACCAGGGTTTAACTTTGGCCGGGTAGATGTTAAGTGTGCTGACCAAGCGGCGTTTCAAAGAGGCGAGCTTGTGGTTATTGAAGTGAATGGTGTGGCGTCCTTACCTACGCATATGTTTGATCCTAAATTTTCTGTTTGGCAAGCGTATAAAATTTTCTTTGAACATGCAGTCTATCTGGCACAAGCCGCGAATGAACATCGTAATCAGCCTATGGAATTGATGTCATACTCTGAAGTGATTGCTAAAGTTAAACAAAATCAAGCCACCTTAAATGCCGTGCATCGAAAATTGATGGGTAGCTAATATTGGTTGCATAAGGCGCAACCTTTAGTTTCTATGGACAATTAGCTGCTGTGATTGCCTACGCTGTCACTATCATTAGCGTGATAGGAAAGTGTCACTAGCACCCAGGCTAAAGACATTAAAATTAAAGAACCTAGTGTAATCGGAAATACTGTACCGTTATAGGCTTGTCCGATGGTCGCCCCTACAGAAATTGCCACAAATGATGAGCTTGCCCCAATTACCGCAGACGCTATACCGGCAAGATGCCCCATTGGTTCCATGGCCATCGCATTTAGGTTAGCGGTGATAAATCCTAGGCTCGCAAATAGCGTGCTGGCGTATAAAAGAAACATCCAAAGCTCTATCTTGACAAACAGCTGAACGACTAAGAACAACAAAGAGGATAGTACGACGCTTGTTAAGCCTCGCTTCGCTAAGTGTTGCATCCCCAACCGTTCAACTAAGCGAGAGTTTGTTATGGCTGAGATGCCAATTAGCAAGGCCAGTAAGCCAAAGTAAACGCTGAACATTTTACCCGCACCAAGCTGTTCTTGAATAATTTGCTGACAGGAAGAGATATAGGCGATTAAGCAGCCGAATACTAAGCCCATAGAAACCATGAGGCTGGTTGTACGTTTGTTGCTTAGTACCTCTTTGAAGCCTAAGGCGATTTTTGAGGCTTTAAATGGAATGCGTTTTTCGACAGTTAAAGATTCACTCAGGCGAAAATACACCCAAGTAAAACTTAACAAGCCATAGATGAAATACATAGCAAAGATCGAGCGCCAGTCACTGAGCAACATGAGTCCCTGACCAAGCAAAGGTGCTAGAGCCGGAACCATAATAAAGATCATCATCACTAGGGACATAATCTTCGCCATTTCACGGCCCTTATAGTTATCTCGAACCAGAGAAATAGCGGCAATATTAGGGCCTGCCGCGCCGAGACCTTGAATCCAACGACCAAACCACAGTAATTCTATTGAATTGGCAAAGAAACAGATCAGCGTGCCGATAAAATAAATAACTAGGGTTCCCAATAGAATAGGTTTTCGCCCAAACGAATCTGATAATGGCCCGCACACAAGCTGACCCATTGCCAGGCCTAGAAATAGGGTGCCAACAACAAATTGAACTTGATTCGCGCCTGATACATTTAGTTCACGAGCAATAACACCAAATGCGGGCAATAAGGCATCAATGCTTAGCGCGACAATCGCCATTAAAGACGCGACAAAAGTGGTGAATTCTCTTAATGACATGGTTTAGGTATTTATTGTTGGATGTCCTATAAGATAGGATTTTTGTTATTTTAGCGCCACTTGGAAGCGTTCGTTCTAGTGACACTATTTATGAAAAAAAATAGCAGTTGCTGTGCCCTGAATAGGCGGCGTCGACCGGTTGCGTACTTGCAAATTTATGCTTGAAAGCCGAGATAGAGTTTGAATATTATGCTGTGATGTCTTTCTCGTTAAAGCCAATTAGGAATAATAGCGCATCCAAACTATTGTAATTTAAAGCGGCGGAAGCTTGAGATTGAACGATTGGTTTTGCTTTATAGGCGACGCCTAGCCCAGCACAGTTAAGCATCTCTATATCGTTTGCACCGTCTCCTACTGCCATGGTCATTGTTGGCCGTAAATTTCTTTCTTGTGTTAATTTGATCAATTCGTTTTTCTTTTGTTCAGCATCGATGATTGGGGTTATTGCTCTGCCGCTTAGTCGGCCCGAAGTTATTTCGAGCGTATTGGCCAGCACGCTATTGATCTCGAATTTTTGTTGCAAGTGTTTTGCAAAATAGTCAAAGCCTCCCGATAAAATAGCTGTATAAATATTGTGCTTTTTTAGGTTTTTGAAGAGTCTTTCTGCACCATCCATAATGGGTAAACTTTTGGCAATGCCAGACATTACGCTTGCATCTGAATTCTCAAGTAGTTTCATGCGTTCTGAGAAGCTTTGCTTAAAATCTAATTCGCCTTGCATCGCTCGCTCTGTTATTGACGAAACTTGTTCCTCAACACCCGCATGTTCCGCAAGCAGATCGATAACTTCGGCCTTAATTAAAGTCGAATCCATATCAAAGCATGCAAGCCCGATTTTTTCTTCAGTATCGGCCTGCAATACAGCATCAATTTGCCATTCCTCAGAATAAGCGGCTAAGGCTTGCTTTAAGTGATCTGTGTTAGTTTGGATTGGCAGATTGCATTCTACTCGATACGCTTGGATTGCCAATTTCTCACCACTGCTCAAACAAGTGGTTTGGCCTAACTCCATTATTCGGTTTTGCTCTGTTTTTTGCGTGGATAACTGACGCAGGGCTAATATCGCATCCTGCGGAACTTCACTACCGATTAAGGTAATAGTGAACTGAGAATTCATTGTCAAAAACCTGAGATCGATTTTTAATCGATAGCGGCTAGCTTATTTGATTACTAATTGGTCAAGCAGTGTACACAAGACCGACTTAAATTTGTCGTATAATAGGGCCAAGAGATCATAATTTTAGATATTTCGATTGGTATGACAGATAAGATTCGCGTAGGTGTTGTAGGTGTTGGTTATCTTGGCCGGATTCATGCAAAAATCTACCACGAAATGCCCAATGTTGAATTGGTCATGTTGGCAGACACTAAGCTCGATTCTATTAAAGGTTTAGCCCAAGAGTATGGTTGCCGGGCGACCGATCGCCCGTTTGATCTTATCGATAAAGTCGATGCGGTGAGCATCGTTGTGCCAACCTCAAAGCACTATGATGTAACTCAACCGTTTCTAGAAGCGGGTATAGCAAGCTTGCTCGAAAAACCGATTGCAGCCACCGTAGATGAGGCCGCTAAGCTAGTAGACCTAGCCGCGCAGAATGAAGCGCCATTTTTGATCGGTCATTTAGAACGCTATAATCCTGCTTTAAGAGCTGTCGCAAAAAAAGTGACGGAACCTAAGTATATAGAGGTTCACCGTTTAGGTACCTTTGTAGAGCGTGCCACCGATGTGGATGTTATTACTGATTTAATGATCCACGATTTAGATTTGGTGTTGTCATTGGTCGATGAAGAACCCATTAATGTACAGGCAATTGGCTCATCAGTGATTACTGACCATGTTGATCTAGCGAATGTGAGGTTAGCGTTTCCTAGTGGGGCGGTGGCTAATATTACCGCGAGTAGAGTATCGAATAAGCGCTTTAGACGTTTTAGAGTATTTGGCCCCGAAGGGTATTATGGGATTAACCTTATGGATCAAGAGCTTGATATTGTTACTAAAGGTGAAACACCGCCTGATGGTAAGTTTCCGAGTCTTGAGACAGAGCATCTTAATTTCGACACCGAGCAACCATTGCAGGTTGAATTAAGTCACTTTATAGAAGTGGCGAGGGGAAAGGCAATGCCTATGGTCACGGGTTTGCAAGGTTTGCGGGCTTTACAATTAGCCGAGAAAATCCAGTCGATTCTTAAAGAAACGTCTTCCATTCAAACAACTTAGTTATTGCCTCCATGAAATCATTTATAAAGTTTTTTGTTTTTTACTTTCTATTTATTGTTTGCTCGGCCTCGTTCGCTCAACAATGCGAAAATGATAATGAGGCACTTCGTGCGATGCAGTCGGTCAACGTCACTTTTACTCGAAGTGATGGTAGTTCATTCAGCCTTGAGGCGAAATACGCCAATAACGACAGAACGCGCGCGGCCGGATTTCAAAGTGTGTGTGCTGAACGTATCAAATCGACTTTAATATTATTTGAATTTGAGCGCGCGATAAAACCGAGTTTTCATATGAACAATGTTGTGGCGCCTCTGGATATTGCATTCATCGATCAAGATGGTTCGGTAGAAAGTACTCAAGTCATGAATACTTATTCTTTATTACTTCGCAGTAAACCATTGTATAGCCCCAGCCGGCCTGTGATAGCAGCGCTTGAGGCATACAAAAACTTTTACCAGAAACACAACATCGATTCCTCGTCTCGCATTAGTTGGGAATTGATTGAAAGCAAAAGTCATTGACCAGATGGACTATTTAGACTGGCAATCTACATTAAGTGCTAAGGATGTTTTTTCCAGCTCTGACAAATTTTCTTATCCACAATTTTTGCAAGATGGCTCAATAGTTTATCTGACTTCCTTAAGCCAAGATAAAAATAGATCAGTGTTGATGCGTAGTATAGGAGATAAAAATCACCTTATAACTCCGGCTCCTTATTATTTACAAACGCAAATTAACGAATACGGTGGAAAACCGTTTTGGTTAAGTGATGAATATTTGATATTCGCTAACCGTGATGACCAATGTTTGTACCGGCAATCATTAAAACCGATACTTGAAGGTCGTGCCTCAGAGCCTACTCGAATTAGTCGCCAAGATAATAAAGAGGTATGGCGATATACTGATGTGCATCTATTATCGTCCACCGAGATTTTGTGTATTTGCGAAAAACAATGCCCAGATAATCATAGTGACAATCAGAGTTTTATCAGTGTTCTGAATTTGCCTAATGAGCCTACAAGGATAGATCAAACTCTTGATATGGAGTTAGAGTTTAGCGAGCCGATTAATGTGATGGACGGCGCTGACTTCTATTCCAATTTGGTGATTGATGCAAACGCTGAGCGAGTGGCGTGGGTGCAGTGGAATCACCCGAATATGCCATGGGATAATGTTGAACTTTATATCGCTAACATGGTTAGGTCAGCACAAGGGTTGGGCCTTAAGAACGTACAAAGGGTAGATCTATCAGTTATTGCCGGCGGTGACGAGAGTGTTTGTCAGCTCATGTTCGCAGATAACGGCGACTTGTTTTTCTCAGCGGATTTTGCTGGGCAAGAGCCTTCTAGCCTAAAAGAAGATCCTTCTAGCCCTATAAACAAGCTCTCTAATCGCAATATTTCTCCGCTAGATTATTGGCAGGTTTATTCTCGGCATAATCAAACCGGTGAGATTCGCCAAGTGACTAGCCGCCATGCCGAGCATGGTTATCCGCATTGGGTTTACGGTGATAGTAGAATTGCGCAAGTGAGTAATGATTGCTTACTGGTGATAGAGAGTCGCCCGCAAGGCGATAGGCTCGTCGCGATTGATCAAAATACTTTGAGTACTGCATCTGTATTTGATCAGGGGTCTACCATTGAAGCTTTGTCGAGTAACGGCAATGGAACTTGTTTATTTGTTTCCACGCCGCAATCGAGTGGTCCTGAGATGCTTTGTCTGGACATGTCTTTATTTGATCGAGACTCAGTTGAAGCCTTTAATTTTGATTTAGTTCAAAAAATAGACGTGCCTCAGTTCGACAAAAGTAAAGCTGAATCAATATCTTATAAGACTCGTGATGCTTCGGTGTCGCACGGTTTTTTTTACCCTCCTTGCAATAAACCCTTTGAATCCAAGACATCGTCTTCCGCATTACCGCCTTTGCTTGTTATGGTGCATGGTGGGCCAACTGCTCGAGCGTATAAGCATTTTGATTTACAAAAACAGTTTTGGACAAATCGAGGTTTTGCAATTTTAGATGTTAATCATCGAGGCAGCAGTGGTTTTGGACGAAGTTATAGAGACGCCTTGTATCGAAACTGGGGCGAGCTAGACGTGAGCGATATTGTTGATGGTATCGATTATTTAATTACGCAAAAAAAAGTAGACCCGAATAGAGTTTGTATTCGCGGTAAAAGTGCAGGTGGCTATGCGGTTTTAAGAGCTTTAACGGAACATCCAGAAAAGTTTAGAGCAGGCGCTAATTACTACGGGATCGGCAATTTAGTTACCTTAGCCAGCAGTACTCATAAATTTGAAAAATACTATTCTGATCGGCTAGTCGGTGAAACATTTAAAGGTGAGGGTTCGATCACGCCAAGCTCGCTTTATTATCGACGTTCACCGATTAATAAGATTAATGACTTGAGTAGTGCGATGATCATCTTTCAAGGTTTACTCGATAAAGTAGTGCCGCCAGCGGTGGCGCAAGAATTGGTCACGGTGTTAGAACAACAAGGTCAGACCTATTCATATATTGAATACAGTGACGAAGGCCACGGTTTTCGTAAATCGGAAAATAATGTTGACGCTTGGAATCGTGAGTTAGATTTTTATAAGAAAGTCTTGGTCGATTAATCAGCACATTATTAAAAGGCTTCACCATTTAAATGTTTAAAAATAGTTAAACAATGCTTAGGGATGCTGAATACAGTCTATACCTACATTACTATCTTCGATATTATCGCCTCGAAAATCACCCTTTAATACTAATTGTTTCATGAGAATGCTCAGCAAATATCGTCCGATTTGGGTTTTTGCCGCGCTCGGTTTTTGGGTTTTTTCGGTGTCTGCCCAAACTCTTGAGGATTCTGAGCAGTCGTTGGTTGTGATGTTTGGGGATAGTATCTCGGTAGGCTTTCAAGGCCTCGTCGGTAATGAAGCAAATAGTTTCTTGGCGGAAGCTGGAGGCGGCCTTCAATGGTTTGGTTGCCCTACTATATTAATGACTAATTTACTGCGCAATGAAGGTGAGATTTTAAGCTCACAGGATCTACCTTGCGTAACAGAAGTAATCAATACGCCGGTTCGAGACAGAATAGAGGCAGCCGGGCTGGCACGTAATTCTATTGTGGTAAATTGGGGAATAAGTGGAAGTACTACTGTAAGTGGCGTAAATCGTATCTCAAGTAATTTGAATCAGTCGGCTGCGCAATTTTCTAATTCAGTGCAACGTTTTGTTTTAATTCATTATGGCACTAATGATATGTTTTCTGGTGTGAGTTCTTCGGCGACTGAATTTAATACTCGTGTCATGATCGATCGAGCACGACAAGCTGGCTTTACACCAGCTGTTTCTACCTTACTTCCTCGTTTTTTCTTCAATACTCAGCCGGTTGGAGACAGAATCCGCAATGCCGGGCAAGCAGAAGGCGTGCCCGTTGTTGATATGTTTAATGCGTTTTTGAATTTTCCAGGAACACCAAGTTCAAGTTTTCGTTTGATGGGCCTTGCTGGCCAACAAGGCGGTGCATCAAATCTATTACCTGTTGAAACCTTTTCCATAGGAGGAGGAACCTTCGTTACAACAAGACTGCATCCCAATGATCAAGGTTATAGTGTTATGGTGGAAAGGTGGTTTGAAGAAATCCTAGAAGACGCTATTGAGCCCACAGAAATAACTCCCTCCCAGACTATTGTGATTGCCCCAATCATTAATTTACTTTTAGATGATGCAGAGTAGATGCTTACTTGGGTAGATTAGTGACTATGTTGAATGAAAGTCGTCCGTTATGAACATTATTGAAGAGAGAACGATTGCTTTAGCTGGGATATTTCAATCTTGCGCTATTGTCCAATCCTTAGCTCGCCATGGCGCCAGTGATGCGGCTGAAGAGGCCACTTTAGTGCAATCGATAAGTATCTTGGATGCGGTAAGTACGTCGGCTATTTACGGTGGTGTGAGCGGTGTAAATTCTGGCTTAAGCTATCTATCTAAAGGTATTTTAACCACAACAGCGCCAGATCAACTCGAACTAATACGTTACGTTACGCAAATATTGTCTTTGCAACGGAGTTTATATGCGGATCAAGCTCGTTTTTCTGAATTTGCCAGTGAAGTAGAACGTTTGAGCTCGTATTCACAAGATCAAATCAATCACGCGTGCTCGGATATTTATCAATCGTATGTTAGCCCCCTTAGGCCACAGATTATTGTGCAAGGTGAAGAACAATTTTTACAGCAAGAAAATATCCCTGAACGCATTCGTACCTTATTATTGGCGGCGGTTCGCTCAGCCGTACTCTGGCAGCAAAAAGGGGGTGGGCGTTTTCGCTTGATATGGGAGAGGACGAGAATGCAAAATGCTGCGAAAGTTATGTTACAAGATTCACACCTCCATTAGACTTGTCGATTATGAACCGCTTGAGATTCTGTCTTTTATTTTTCTTGGCTGCTTCAAGCCTCAAGGCGATGGCCGCTGATGCTCAAGCAATTTTAGTTTGGGCGCAGTTTGACGGCCAACACCATATTGTCTCGAGCTCATTAAATGATCAACAATGGAGTACCCCGGCCGTCATTCATTCCAGTGATAATGTGATTGTGACCCCTGCCTTAGCCAAAAACAATGAGGGTCAAACAATCATGGTATGGAGCGAACAACAACAAGGGCGAATGGAGATATTGCAGTCTCAGTTGTCCAAGCAAAGTCAAATATGGAGTGAGCCAGAACTATTAATTGATGAAGGTTCTGAAAATCTTAATCCAAATATCGTTAATGATGGCCAAGGCGGCCTTTGGTTATTTTGGTCTGGAAATGATGATGGTTTAGATGACATCTACTACAAACAAAAGCGGGTAAACGAGCGTGAATGGTCTGAAACTAAACAATTAAATGAGCCGAATGAAGTTCCAGACTATAAGCCCGTGGCTGAACTTGACGATTTTGGTGATATTCTCGTGCGCTGGCAAACATACGACTTTCTTGCCGGTCAATATATTGAAGCCCAAGAAACCATCGTCGTTGATCAAAAG
Organism: uncultured Gammaproteobacteria bacterium; assembly: GCA_964434375.1. Lineage (GTDB taxonomy): Bacteria > Pseudomonadota > Gammaproteobacteria > Arenicellales > Arenicellaceae > Arenicella. The sequence continues at coordinate 141,968 of CAYSUU010000004.1, forward strand.
GTTGCCTATAATCGCTCCCAAGCCGACGGGGATATTAAGCTCGAGGATATATTACTGCCTGATTTTCTTCCGACAGATTCTTCTGTTAGTCTCTTATTCCCCAACAATGTCGCTGCTCAATCGATTCGCTTGGATTAATGGTCATGCATAGAGTTAGTAAGCAACATTTTATTTTGCGCTTCGGCCTGTATTTATGTGTTCTATTATATGCATTTCCGGCTTCGTCCCAGCAGGATCAAGGTCCTCGAGCCGCGCTTATTTGGCACGATTTTAATGATCAAAACTATCAAGTGATGATCAGTGAGTTTGATCAGCAGATCTGGTCATCGCCTCAGATTGTTGCGCAAAGCGATAAGCCAATTACCACACCAGCGCTTGCTATTTTAGAAGATCAAACGTTACTAGCGGTTTGGAGTCAGCAAGCTTTCGGTGCAGTACGCTTAATGTCGGCAAACAGGCCTGAAAATAGTGATACATGGTCAACAGCGCAGGTGCTTCGGAGTGATGGAGCATGGAATATGAATCCTAATTTGATCAAAGATGGATCCGGCGATCTTTGGCTTTTTTGGTCGTCCTCAGCCGACGGTGATACGGATATTTATGTGATGAAAAAATCGGTGGGTGGTGCATGGGGCAATGTACAGCGTGTTCATGCTAATAATGACGTTCCAGATAGTAAGCCACAAGCGCGTTTAAACGAGACCGGCAATATTCAACTTGAGTGGTTTCATTTAAACGAACAAGCACGCCGCTATGAAACTGTGCAGTTAGAGATTGAGGCCTCAAGCTCCGAAAAGGCCGAAGTACAAGAGCTCCAAACGAAACAGGAAATCACGCAAATTAAGCTACCTAATTTCTTGCCTCAAAATACATCGGGTGTACTTTTGTTTAAAGATAATGTTTTTTATCAGTCTAAGCGGATAGACTAAGCTCCATGATCACGAAATTTCGCCCTAAATTTGTGCTTTTTTTGATGCTGCTGATTAGCCTTAGCGGATATAGTTCCGCGCGCGCTGAAGAGCCTGCGGCATCGGTGGTAGTTTTATTTGGCGATAGCATCACTCACGGGTTTAACTCGCTATTGTCCAACCCTCTTAGCGATGAAATTGGAGGTGGTCGGACTGATCGAGGCTGTCCGACGTTTTATCTGGCTAACATTCTAAATAATCTTGATGATCGTGAGGGGCTGTGTCCTGTCGCCGAGGGCGACTCGGCTATCCGAGATGCGAATCAAAATTTCGCTAATGCGTCAGTACAAAACTGGGGAAATAGCGGTTCTACTACAGCACTGCCGCCGCCGCCTCTTGATGGGCGGGTTGGACAAAATGGCATAGAACGCATAGACAGTGATTTGAAAGCCGCGTTCGCTGATGGCTCGAACGGTCAACGTTTTGTTTTAATTATGTATGGAACCAATGATTTTGGCTTTGGTATTGATCCTACTGAGACCGGTGCACATACGGGAATCATGATCGACATAGCGAGGAGTAATGGTTTTACTCCTGTTGTCTCACCATTGATCCCGCGTAACCCATCTAATGCGAATGGGCAGGTGCAAAATCTTGCTAGCTATAACAATCAAATAAATGCGGCGATAAGTAGTAGAGGGGCTGATACTGTTGATCTGAATGCTCGTTTTATTAATGAGCCGGGCGGTTTTCAAACCCTGCTTGATGATGGTCTTCATCCTACAGATGAGGGCTACTTAGTAATCGCAGAAACATGGTTCAATGAGTTTTTGAGCACCAGAATAGCTTCAGCGCCCGTGCCCGTTGATAGCAATGCACTAATAGCACCTATATTACTGTTATTACTTGATGACGAGTAAATGAGAGTTTCCTACCTTCTCACCGGTAATGAATTAATGTCCGGTGATACCGTTGATAGTAATTCCGCGATGTTATCGCAATCGCTTAAAGACATTGGTCTTATACCTTTTAAAAAGCTGGTGGTCGGTGATGACTTTGACTTATTAGTTTCGTCTATCAAGGATTTGATTAAAGAGTCCGACCTGTTGTTTATAAACGGAGGGTTGGGTCCTACGCGTGATGACTTGACCGCAACCGCATTGGCTCAGGCGGTTGATCAGCCCATAGAGCGTCATCCGAAAGCGCTTAGCTGGCTTCAGCAATGGGCCGCAGATCGAGGTTTTGTTGTAAGTGAGTCAAACTTAAAGCAAGCGGACTTACCAAAAGGTTGCAAGATCATCGATAATCCAGTGGGTTCAGCGGTTGGCTTTAGTTATCTACAAGATAATTGTTTGATACTTTGCACACCGGGTGTGCCGAGCGAACTAAAGCGCATGGTTAGTGAACAATTGTTGCCATTGATACGTAAACACGGTGGCATTACCGAGACTAGTGATATAAGCCGTATGCGCTTATTCGGGATTACTGAGTCGGGTTTGCAGGATATTATCGATGCTAAGTTTCCCGACTGGCCAGTTCAGGTTGAATTAGGGTTTCGGGTTCAGATGCCTGTTATTGAGCTTAAGCTGCGTACTGTCGGTGAGGCAAATTGTGCCCTAAACGAACAGTGGCAAGAGAAATTACGGTCGTTGTTTTGTGACTATATTATTGGTGATAACGATACGCGTTTAAGCCAATCCCTTAGCCAAGCATTGGCTGATAATGGAAAGAGATTGGTCACAGCTGAGTCCTGCACGGGTGGCGCTGTTGCCTCGGCTCTTACCTCAGAAGCGGGCGCGTCCTCGGTGTTTGAGGCTGGTTTTATTACTTACTCGAATGCTATGAAAGAAAGCGTGTTAGGTGTGTCGAGCACAACATTGCAAGATCGCGGCGCGGTCAGTGAAGCAACGGTTATTGAGATGGTGCAAGGCGCTTTGGGTAAGAGCAATGCGGACATCGCACTAGCTGTATCTGGTATCGCTGGTCCAGACGGAGGTTCGTCAGGTCGGCCTGTCGGCACGGTATGGATTGCATGGGGAGATCAAATTCAGCAAAAAGCTCGGCGTTTCTTTTTACCAATGAATAGACTGGCCTTTCAAATGACTGCAAGCGCTATGGCTATGGACTTGGTTCGAAGAGAATTACGAGGTTTGCCCACAGATGTTGATTATTTTGCGGAACTAAAGCGTAAAAACAGTCGCTAGTCTTAATATATTGATCGTTTTGAGCTTTTGTCGATCATTTTAGGTTTTGGCAAAAACCTTAATTTTCTAAAAAAACAACAATTTAATAATAAATGCAACAACTACGATGTTGAGCGTGAGCTTTATTGGGCCTATCCCATGTTTTACTTGTATATTTGCCGCTAACCAAGCTCCTGCCATTGTGCCAACTCCAAGAGCCAATCCATAAGACCAAATTAGCTCAAGGTTTGAGGCGAATACCAATAAGGCAACGATGGTGTAACATAAGACGATAAAGACCTTATGCGCGTTAGTAGTTACTAAGTCTAATTGCATAACCCGGTTTAGCGCGGGCATCAAAAGGAAGCCAACGCCAATATGAATAAAACCGCCCCAAAAACCAATTGCGACCATACACGCGTGACCAGCTATTAGCCGTGATCGGTTAGGTCGCTGATTTTTGTTTAATACCTTCTCTTGCGGAAAGGCCATTACGATCAAAACAAAGACCATGATGATAGCGAGCACTGTGTTGAAACTATCGTTTGGGATTTTCGATGCTAGCCAAGCGCCAATAAGTGTTCCTGGGAGCGTGCAAGCGGCTAAGCTAAGGCTTAGTTTGAAATTTGAAATTCCTTGACGATAAAATGCGAAAACGCCCGATATGTTTTGTAAAAGTATCGCAATTCTCATGGTGCCATTGGCTACGGTTCCCGGCACACCCAGAAATATCATGACTGGCACGGATAACATAGAGCCACCGCCCGCCATGGTATTCAAAAAACCCGTGGCGACACCACAAATAACTAATAACAATAGGTCCATATTTGGCAGATTGTAGTTCAAATCGAGTTATTATTTCGATCTACTTCATAGCCTCAGCCAATATATTCATTATGAGTTTAAACTTCGAAGTTTTTTCAGAGCATCATGACCTAGAAAGTTGCGCGCCGGTGGTGATTGTTCCAGGTCTGTTTGGTTCTGTGAGTAACTGGCGACAATTCGCAAAAAAACTTAGTGAGTCCAGTCCCGTTTTTGTGGTCGATGTTAGAAATCACGGACGCTCGCCGCATTACGACTCGCATAGCTACTTAGATATAGCGAACGACCTGAATGAATTTTGTGTCGAACATAACCTGAATAAAATTATTCCCTGTGGTCATAGTATGGGCGGTAAAGCGGCGATGGTGTTTTCGTTGTTGTTTGCGGAACGCGTTGCCGCGCTTTTAGTGTTAGATATTGCGCCGGTAAGTTATAGACATAGCCATGCACCATTCCTTGATGCCTTGATGCAGATAGATGTTGACCAAATCGAGTCACGTAAGCATGCAGATCAATTGCTTAAGCCAGTGATTACCGAGCAATCAGTTCGTTTGTTTTTACTCCAGAGTTTAGTCGGCAGGGCAGGTGAGTTTAGTTGGCGTTTAAATTTGCCTGTTTTACAACGTTTTATGCCGGAAATAGTAGGTTTTCCAGCGCAAGAGTTAAAAGGAAAAACAAGTAATGTACCAATGGCGCTGGTATCTGGAGCAGACTCAAGCTATGTTGACGATAATGGTATACATTTGACTAAAACTTATTTTAACAAGCTATCTATAGAAACTATAGCCGGAGCAGGCCACTGGCTACATATTGATCAACCATCGCGAGTATTAGCGGCGGTAAACCTATTTTTAAGGAAAGTTGACTAAATATGAACGACTCAAGTAATGAAACCGGTGAAGAGCAGGTCAATTATGACTGTATGGATAAAAAACGAAAATATGCGCTCTTAATCGAAGCGCACTCGAAAGACCTTTACAAATACGCGCTTTGGTTGTGTAAAGACAAGCAAATGGCTGAAGATGTGATGCAAGAAGCTTTTTTAAGGGCTTGGAAGTCACTCGATAGCTTGCGTGAAGCGAAAGCAGCTAAAGGTTGGTTATTTACCATATTTCGTCGCGAACATGCACGTCAGTTTGAGCGCAAGCAGTTTCAGTATCAAGATGTTGAAGAGATGGACACCTTGGCTGGAGCGCAAATGGGCTACGACGATAGTGCGGAAGCCTTTGCTTTGCGTAACGCTTTAAAGCGTTTACCAGACGATTATCGTGAGCCGTTAGAGATGCAGGTGTTAGGTGGGTTTTCATGTGATGAAATCGCCGGCATGCTCGACATTAGTTCAAGCGCGGTAATGACAAGACTTTTTAGGGCACGAAAAAAAATGCGCCAATTATTAGGCCATGAAAGCGTACCTAAATTGGGACTTGTTGGAGAGTAGAGTGTTTGACGAAATAATTATCTGTTTCAAATGAAATAATGAGTAAGAAAATGAATTGTATAGAGTTTAAACGATTAGCATTATCTGAGCCAAATAGCGCAGATCATGATTTTGTTAGTCATAGTAAATCGTGTCCTGATTGTCTTAAGTACGTGGGTGGAATACGTAAGATGGATGCCGATTTATCTGATAGTTTGAATATCGAGATGCCAAGCGACATGGTTGCTCGACTGCAACTTAATCAAGAGATGCTAGAAGAAATGCAGGACGAGCCTCAAGTAAGCAAAAACGTTTTTGCTTTCCAACCTATGCGTAAACATGCGATGGTGGCTTGTGTGGCGGTATCACTGTTTGTGGCGGGTTTCGTTGTCAGTAGTCAGCTCAACAGTAATGCAATTGGTGACGATTATGAGTTATTGTTATCAAGGGTGGTCGAGCATATGGATCATCAAGCGGTAACGCCGTTATGGGATGCAGAGCGAGCTAATGAAACGGCCAATGCTTTGCTAGCCAGTTATGACGGTAATATGAGGCTTAAGTTTCTTGATAGTCTCCAATTCGCGAGAATTTGTCCGATGGGTGAAAAAAGAGGCTTTCATTCTGCTATAGACACCAACGCGGGGCAGGTAACATTTGTTTATATTAAGGGCGATTCTGTCGGTGAACCGATTGATGCCACTTATGAAGGTTATGCTAGCCGAGTTAAGCCAATTAGAGGTGGCAATTTGATTATCATCAGTCACACTAACAAAGGCATGCAAGAAGCTGATTCACAACTTAATGACGCTATTTATTGGGATATTTAGTCTTTTCTAAGAAAATAGAAATAGGAATAAAAAAAGCCACCAGTTCATAATTGAATGGTGGCTTTTTTATTACTGTTAGTATTATAAGAAAGGTTTGAATGTAATCAAATTAACCGCTTTTCGATTGTGAGTAGACGTATAGATAGATACAAACTATTCACCTTCTAATTGTTTTACTGGTACTAGCAAGGGAAAGCGATGTCCGTTTTTATCAATCAAAGTTAATCTGCTTGTGCTGCCTTCGCTTAAGGCTCTATTCGGGCGCATTAGCATGATGTGCGTTTCTAAAGGTTTGAGCGTAAGCGTCTCGCCCGCCTTGATAACTAGAGAGTCGAGATGATTCATACTGGCGATGCCATCTTCGATGACCGTGTTATGTATCATCGCCATTTCAAAGTCAGGCGCTTCAATATCACTGATCAAAATATCATTGTCACTTGTGTTTTTAAGCGTCATATAAGCGGCCATAGCGGACACTCCTGGTGGTGCAGGGCGTATCCATGTTTTATCTATAGACAGACTTTGGTTTTCACTTATTTGAGTTTGAGTGTTAGCTTTGTTAGCTGGCTTATAGGACGCTTCGGCGTTACCAATTGAATTCGCCAAGGTGATTAAGTCGGCTGAAATCTGTTCAGCTTTGTGTGGTGCTGTAATGGCACCCGCATACTCACCCTGTGGGTTAATAAGTATTAATGAAGCGCTATGGTCAACTTCGTACACACTTTCGCTTTGTTGTTCGCTTTTATAAAACAGAATGCCCAATCTTTTTGCGAAGGCTTTGGTGTATTCAAGCTCGCCAGCTAGGCCAATAAATTCTTCATCAAACCAAGGAACATACGAATTAAGTTTCTCGATATTATCGCGTTCAGGATCGACCGACACCATAATCACCTGGAAAGGAGACCAAGCAGTTGTGTTGTTAAGAGCTGTCGATGCTAATGTGGCTTTAACATCAGACAGCGTCTGTAATGTAGTTGGGCATATGTCAGGGCAGTTTGTGAAACCAAAAAATACAATACTCCACTTATTTAGCAGTCGACTCTCATTAAAAATTTGGTCTTTATGATCGCGAAAATCAACCTTGCCAATTGCTTTGCTTTGCGGCAACAAGATAATTTTATTTAGTTCGGGTTTTGATGTCTTTAGAGGGTTTTGGGTTTGAATATATAGGCCGAAAGAGATAGCAATAACAGCGGTTGCAATGAATAAAACGTTTTGAGATTTCATACAAAAAATAGAAAATTGATAACACGATTGACGAAACTAAGTATAGCCAAACTATTCTCTTTTATATTTTTTTTGTTGTTATTTAAGCCGCTTCAACTTTTAGAATACTGCCATCGACCTCTACGATTCGTACCATGCTTCCCAGGCTTAAGTCTGGTCCAGCCACCTTCCACTGACTGTCTTCAATAGTGACTTTTCCAGTGCCGTTCTCGATCGCTTGCGTCAGACTTGTGACGCGGCCTACATATCCGTCTTTACGACGATTTAAGTGTGGGCTGTCGGTTTCATTTTCATGCCCCTTGAAACCAAAACGCCACCATGCAATCAATGACAAAACACAGTATATAGAGAACAGTAGTAATTGTATTGCAATGCTAAGCTGAGGAAATAATAGTGTCGTCAAGCCAGTTGCGACAGCTGCTAAGCATAACCAGAGAAAGAATGTTATTGGAGCTGTTATCTCTAGTGCTAGTAAAATAATAGCGAGCCCAAACCAATGCCAGTAGGTTAGATTAAGTAGGGTATCCAACATTTATTTTACCTCATCGTTTTTAAAAGCCTCTTTAGCGAGCTCCGAAATTCCACCAATGGAACCAATTACATTGGCCGCTTCTAATGGCATAAAAATCACTTTCTGATTTTCTGCTCCGCCGATCGATTTCAGTGCTTCCATGTATTCTTGTGCAACGAAGTAGTTTATCGCATGAACATTACCATTCGATATCGATGTTGAGACCATATCGGTTGCTTTCGCTTCTGCCTCGGCTTCACGTTCTCTTCCTTCGGCGTCTCTAAATGCAGCTTCTTTTCTTCCTTCTGCTTCTAACACGACAGACGCTTTTTCGCCTTCGGCACGCAGAATTTCAGATTGCTTAAAACCCTCCGCTTCTAGAACTGTGGCACGTTTTTCACGCTCTGCTTTCATTTGTCGCGCCATCGCATCTACCAAATCTTTTGGTGGAGCAATATCTTTTATTTCTATGCGGGTTACTTTTACGCCCCAAGCGGTCGTCGCTTCGTCTACTACCGTGAGTAAAGATGAGTTAATAGCATCTCGCTTAGACAGTGATTCATCTAAATCCATTGAGCCTAGTACAGTACGTATATTAGTCATAGTAAGATTCAATATTGCCAGTTCAAGCTGATTTACCTCATATGATGCTTTAGGAGCATCCATGACTTGAAAAAACACAACGCCATCGACTCGAACCACAGCATTATCACGAGTAATAACTTCTTGTGACATGACATCAAGTACTCGCTCCATCATGTTTTGTTTATGGCCTACCCGTTGCCAGATAGGAAATAAAAAAGACAATCCCGGAGACAATGTTCTAGCGTACCGGCCGAAATTCTCAACCGTATATTCGTAGCCCTGAGGTACAATAATGACTGTTGACCGAATCACTACGATAGCTAATAAGAATAAAATACCCGCTACAATTGTTGGTTCCATGTTTGTCTCCTTGAGTTTTATTTACTTATATATAGTGATTATTCAATGCTAATTCAAGATACGCCTAATAGTCCAGTATCCACTGAGGCTAAATCTATTGCTAAGTGGGCTGCCGATTCACAAAATTGGGCCTACGCGTATGGTAGACCCGACATCGAGCTTGGTTTTAAACAATTGCCGCAAGACTTTCAAGTAAGAGAGGCTTTGCCTTTGATACCATCGTGTGAAGGCGAACATTGGTGGTTGTATGTAAAAAAAGTGAGATGCCACACAGCAGATGTATCTAAAGCGTTAGCGCGCTTCGCCAAAGTGTCTTACCGTGATGTCGGATATTCCGGTTTAAAGGATTATTTTGCAGAAACATATCAATGGTTCAGTATCTATCGACCCAAGGCAACGCCGATTGATTGGCGTGGATTTGATTTGGTCGGGGTGGAGATATTAGAGATATTCAAACACAATAAAAAACTGCGCCGTAGCACTCATAGCGGCAATAAATTTCAAATTGTTCTACGCAGTGATGGGATAGCAGAAAATATCCAAATGCGGTGTGATTTGGAGTGCCGTCTAAAGGCTATAAAAAATGAGGGTGTTCCCAACTATTTTGGTTTGCAGCGTTTTGGACTTGGTATGTCAAATATAGAAAAAGCACTGGAGTTTTTTAGTCAAACGAATAAAGCGCCAAAGAGATTTAACGATAGGCAGGCAATGTGGGTGTCAGCAGCTAGGGCATGGTTATTTAATACGGTATTAGCGGAGCGTGTGAAACAAGGGAGCTGGAATACATTGCAGCTTGGAGAGCCGTGTAATTTAAATAGTACACAAAGCTATTTTTTAAGTACCGAAGACGACGATTTAGAGCAACGGTTGGCGCTTGGAGATATTCATCCAACAGCGCCTTTGTGGGGAAGGTTTTCCGCCAGAGATAAAGAACTACTTGGCTCTATTGCCTTGCACTTAAAGGCTGAAAAGGCGTGTTTAAGTGAATTAGATGTTTTTACGTCCGGTCTAGAAAGGATGGGCTTAGCGTATAGGCGTCGGAGCACTCGATGCTTACCACAAAGGCTAGACTGGCATTTTGAAGAAAACCGGTTAGTATTGAAGTTTGAGCTATTATCTGGTCAATACGCGACCTCGGTATTACGTGAACTTATTCAATTTTAAACAGAAGTTGATACACATTTGAAAGCAAATTTTTAATGCCAAGACTCAATGAAATTCTGAAGCCGTATCTCGATAGCGCGGCACTCTTTGAAAAAGTAGTAGACCAACCTTGGGCAATTTTTCTTGATAGTGGGGTAATTAATAACGAAGAGCCCTCTAATCTTCATGCTGATTTCGATGTATTGGCGATCAAACCGAGTACCACCTTGATTTGCGAAGGTGACGTTACTACCTTTAGGCGAGGTACTGTAAATCAGACTTTATATGGTGATCCAGTTGATATTCTAAAAGCATCTATTAAAGATGCTGTTCGCGATGAGAGCATTCAAAGCCCGTATGTGCCAGGCGCCTTGGGATACTTTTCTTACGATCTTGCGCGTCGATACGTCTCACTCGCTAATGTTGCAAGTGACGATGTAGACTTACCTGAAATGGCTATGGGTATCTACAACGTGATATTGGTTGTGGATCACAAGCAGCAATGCAGTTATTTGGTTTCTTACGGTGATCATCCTAGTACGCTTGATTTGATCGAAGAGTGGACAGATCTCATCGAGTCACAATTAAATGTGTCCGATGTCTTTGAAGATTTTAGCGAATTAGATGAGACAGACGCAGGCGCTTTAAGTGGTTTGCTTGAAGAGAATATAGATCGACATACCTATAGACAGCTCTTTAAGCGTGTGCGTGAATATACGGTTGAAGGAGATTGCTATCAGGTGAATCTGACTAAAAGGTTTTCGGCACAAGTCTCGGGAGATCTATGGCCGACTTATCGTTATTTGCGGAGTCGTAGTCCAGCACCCTATGGAGCATTTATGAATTTACCATTTGCTCAAATTTTGTCGAACTCACCTGAGAGTTTTATTCAATGTCGCGAGCGTCAGGTGGTCACAAGCCCAATAAAAGGCACGCGCGCAAGGGCGCATCATAATAAAGCTGTTGATCAGGCAATTGGACGGTCCTTGCAGCTAAGCCCTAAAGACCGAGCTGAGAATGTAATGATTGTGGATTTGATGCGTAATGACCTAGGGCGTTGTTGCGAATTAGGAAGTATCGAAGTGCCGTATCTGTTCGAGTTATATAGTTTTGCCAATGTGCATCATTTGATCAGTACAGTGACCGGCGTGTTACGTGAAGATCTACACTCGCTCGATTTGTTTAAACAATGTTTTCCAGGTGGGTCGATCACTGGCGCTCCTAAGATTAGAGCGATGGAGATTATTGAAGAACTAGAACCGACTCGGCGCGGGCTTTATTGTGGTTCTATAGCCTGCGTTGGTATGGATGGGAGTTTACAAACTAGCATTGCTATTCGTACTATCGTAGTTAAAGACGGCAAGGCGCGTTATTCGTCTGGCGGTGGTCTCGTAGTAGATTCGCAAGTGGAAGACGAATATCAAGAGTTGTTAGACAAATCTAAAATGATGACCAGCGCTTTATTCAAAAATACCGTAAGCGCTTAGTAGCAAGGAATTGCCTTTTGAGTTAAACAGCTTGTTTTTGTAAATTAATAAGTGTATCTATAATGAACGTGAGCTCGTTTGGGGAGCTATAGCTGTTCAGCTTTTATGGGTATCAATTAGTTTAAAGTTCTATTTTTTTAAAGTGTGTATATGGTTTTAGCTGCTCTTAAATCAATTTCAGAAATGAATTTGCCGGCTGATGATGTGCCTCGATGGTTAGCTGGAGTATCGGCTGGCCGCTCGCAAGAGCAATTAGCTAAGATTGAGGAAGCGGCCTATTTCGCTATAGATGCTCATAAAGGACAAAAGCGCGCGTCTGGCGAAGACTATGTTAATCACACGTTTGCGGTGGCTGCCATTGCGCATGAACTCGGTATGGATAGTGATACCTTAATCGCTGCTTTGTTACATGATACCGTTGAAGATACATCGATTGCGCTAAGCGACCTAAATAAAAAGTTTGGAGCTGATGTCGCAAGTTTGGTTGATGGTGTGACCAAAATGGAAGTGATACAAGAGTTCGCCGATAAGAGTGGAAAGTCAAATCATAATGCTAAGGCAGAGAGCTTACGCAAGATGATGTTAGCTATGGTTGACGATGTTCGAGTGGTGTTAATAAAACTCTGCGATCGTTTGCACAATATGCGTACGCTTGGGGCTACTAAGCAAGAAAAACAAAAGCGCGTTGCTTTAGAAACAATTGAAATATTCTCGCCTTTAGCAAATCGCTTAGGGGTATGGCAGCTTAAATGGGAGCTAGAAGATTTAGCATTTAGGTACATCGAACCCGAAATTTATAAGAGTATTGCGAAGAAATTAGCTGAACGCCGAGTTGACCGTCAAACATTCATTGACCAATTTATTTTTGATTTACAAACAGAGTTACGTGCGGTCAATGTGAGTGCCGAAGTACGAGGTCGGGTCAAACATATTTATAGTATATGGAGTAAGATGCAGAAAAAGGGGCTTGAGTTTGAGCAGCTTTTTGATGTGCGTGCCGTTCGTGTTTTGGTTGATTCGGTCCAAGAGTGTTATGCCGCACTAGGTGCTATTCATACTGTTTGGACCTATATACCCGGCGAATTTGATGATTACATTGCTACCCCTAAAGAGAATAATTATCGGTCAATTCACACTGCTGTGATTGGCCCATCCGGAAAAGTTGTTGAAGTTCAAATAAGAACCCACGACATGCATGAATATAATGAGTTGGGTATTGCAGCTCATTGGCGGTATAAAGAAGGTAAAAACGCGACAGATGGTGCGGTCAATAGTAAGATTTTATGGCTCCGCCAATTACTTGAATGGAAGGAGGAAGTAGCCGACGCGAGTGAATTTGTTGACCGTGTTAAAGATGAGGTATTTGAAGATCGAGTGTATGTATTTAGCCCAAAAGGCAAGGTCATTGATCTCGCGTTTGGAAGCACGCCCATCGACTTTGCCTACGCTATTCATACTGAGGTAGGGCATCGATGTCGAGGTGCTAAGGTTAACGGAAAAATGGTGCCTCTTACTTATAGGTTGCGAACTGGCGAACAGGTTAACGTGATCGTTGGAAAGTCAGGAGGGCCAAGCCTTGACTGGCTCGACTTGCACAAAGGGTATACTCGGAGTCGACGAGCGCGAAGTCGTATTCAATATTGGTTTAGGCATGAAAATCGCGAACAAACAATCGCTCACGGCCGAAGTATGCTCGAGCGTGAGCTTGAGCGGATGAATCTAAGCGATGTGAATTTTGATCAATTAGCCCGTCGTTTAGAAACCGAGGATGCTGAAGAATTATTCTTTAAATTGGTGGATGGGTCTATCAAGCCTGGTCGCGCGGCAGCAACAGCTCAGAAAATAATTCGGCCAAGCTTGTTAGGAGGTGACGTTTCCAGTGAAGAAAGAAATTTCAAATCAACGTCAGCAAATGACGATACAGGTCCAGCAGATTTGTCGGTACAAGGCGTAAAAGACATAATGACGCAATTAGCAAAATGTTGCCAACCGGTGCCAGGAGACACAGTACTTGGCTTCGTAACTCGCGGGGCGGGTATTACTATTCACAGGGATACTTGCGCCAATATTCTTTATCAACAGCACAAAGCGAGTGAGCGCGTGGTGCAAGTAGACTGGGGTAGAAATCAAGAGCGAGTTTATCCGATGTCTATTGTTATAAATGCTTTTGATCGTAAAGGCTTGCTTCGAGATGTATCAACTGTGTTAGCTGATGAAAAGTCTAATGTACTAACGTTTAATACCCGAGCTGAATCAGATGATTATTCGATAGTAATGGATGTGATGGTCGAGGTTTCTGGAATTGAGGCAATGAGTCGGCTACTTTCTAAGCTAGAGCAGTTGCCGAACGTGCTTTCAGTGCGACGTAAGAGTTAACTAATAATTTCTTCGAATAATGAGTAATAAATATGCTCACTATAGCCGTCTTTAATATACAACTTCGATTCAGGTAGTTGTGATACTAGTCGTTCGACGCCTTCTTGATTAATTCGTTTGTCTTCCGTGCCCCACCATAAATCGACAGGGCAAGTGATATTAGTTAAATCCAATTTCTGCGGAGACAAGCAAAATATCATTTCATTTGAAATACCATCAAGTGAATTCCGAATGCCTTCTTGAAATGTATTTACCAGCAAATCGATCGTGTCATTCGATTCAAATAGGTGGCGCTCAGCCGAACCAATACTGCGTTCTAGCATACTGCGGTAATGGGTCGACATATTCATCTTTATGCTTTTGAGCCACAGTTCGTATATTTCACGAGAAAAACGCTTTGACGCGCTTACTAAGCGCACACTCGGCGCGAAAATGCCGGTTAAATACTGCGCATCCTTTTTTTTGTTGATAAACACAGGCGAGGCAAGCCTTACTCGCTGCAGCCTTGAGTCGGCCTGTTCGGCGAATACCAAAGCTATGCAACTACCGAGAACGTTGCCAATAATGTCGTATTTTTCTATGTTAAGGGCGTCGATGAATTTTTGTAAGTTTGACGACCACTTTTTCGGATGATTTTTTATAAACGGTGTTTCACCAAAACCTGGACGGTCGGGCACAATAATTCGTCGTTTGGTTTTTGCGCAAATTTCTTCAAAGCCCTTGGGTATGGATAGGCGGCATCCAAAACCGTTGTGGCAAACAATCATCGGATAGCCATTATCTGGTCCGTATTCTCGATAACTAATTTCAACTCCGTTTTCAAGGGTTAAAATTCTATCTAATTTATTGTCTTGGGTGTTATTCGTAAAACCAAAAGAAGTACCAAAGTAAGAATCTAAGATTTGAGACTCATGTGTTAATACCAGTCGTATGACATCAGCTTGAGATTTGGTAGAGGTTTTACGGAAAATAGATTTTAGATGTGTTTTAACCGTATTTTCAGATATAAAACACGCAGCACAAATTTCCTTAATCGTCTTTCCGTGAATCAATTGTAGAAGAATAATTTCTTCTTTGTCTGTTATCTCATACCGTTCTATTAAATCAGAGTTTAATTGGTTTTGATGACGACTTTGGTCGAGTACTAAAAGTAAGTAAAAGCTAGAAGTCGGGATGTCGGGGCTGTTTTGATTTTGAATGGTACGTAGATACAGTTGATCATTATTTTCATCAACATAGTCCACTGCAGATAAATTACTTAGAGTCCCGCTTTGTATTTTTTGTGCGTTTAACTCTGCCGCCGCTTTAACTTTGCCTAATATGCCTGCATTTAAACTATTTTTTTTACCGCTATTGCGCACATGTTTCAACAAGGCTTTGGCATTTTGATTGTGATAGATAGGTATAAAAGAGTCGTCCAAAATAATCATCTTAAAGCGACTTCGGTCAAGTAAAGATCCGAATGCAGCTAAAGCTTCGTTGGTATTTGATATTCGACTTAGAATTTGATCGCCGATTGCAAGTTCGGAGAAATTCTCTGGATCATCAAATGAATCAGTTTCATCGAGGATTTGATGCATCATCTCGATGTAGTCTTCGTGCCATCGGTCAGGTTTACCGATGATTCGATAGATTAAGGCACTAAAATTTGAATTTTCCATATTCAGCTTCTCGCTTTGATAGACGTCCACGAAATCAGTGCGAACCACGTCTTACTAATACAGCTTAGGTGCACTGATCATGAGTTAGTCTTTCTATCGTTTTTTATTAGTCGAGTCTAATCAGTGCAGAGTTGTAATCATAATGCTAAAAATGAGCTTAGGCAATCCGAGTGGCCCGGCTACACTTTAGTTGTGATCACTAAAATTAATTGCGCCGATAGACAAAGGCGCTCTCTCGTGGCGATAAAAAGTGATTTTTGTTATACTTATTCAAGCCAAATTGGCGCTCTAATACGCCTTAACTTCAATCAAGCTTTTCAAGAGGAATCACCATGAAACAACCAGTACGCGTAACAGTGACGGGTGCCGCCGGCCAAATAAGCTACGCTTTATTATTTCGAATAGCGTCAGGCTCTATGTTAGGCCAAGACCAGCCTGTTATTTTACAACTTCTTGAAATTACGCCCGCCATGGGTGCTTTAGAAGGCGTCGTAATGGAGTTAAACGATTGTGCTTTTCCTTTGTTACACGATGTGGTTATTTCTGACGATGCGGAAGTCGCTTTTAAAGACTCAGATTATGCGCTATTGGTTGGTGCTCGTCCGCGTGGCCCAGGTATGGAACGTAAAGATTTGCTTGAGGCAAATGCCGCGATTTTTTCGGTGCAAGGCAAGGCAATGAATAAAGTAGCAAATCGAGACATTAAAGTGTTGGTGGTTGGTAACCCAGCGAATACAAATGCCTTGATTGCTTCGGCTAATGCGCCGGACATTGATGCAGGTCAATTCACAGCAATGACACGACTTGATCACAATCGAGCTTTAAGTCAGCTAGCAGAAAAAACGGGGTCTCATAGTTCTAATATTAAACGTATGACTATTTGGGGTAACCACTCAAATACTCAGTATCCTGATGTTTCTAATGCCATTGTTGATGGTAAAGCCGCTAATGATCTGGTTGACCAAGCATGGCTCGAAGATGATTTTATTCCTACTGTGCAAGAACGTGGAGCGGCGATTATTAAAGCGCGCGGAGCATCGAGTGCCGCTTCTGCGGGTGCAGCTGCAATTGATCATATGCGCACATGGGCATTAGGCACAGGTGAGGGCGACTGGACTAGCATGGCGATTCCAAGTGATGGTAGCTATGGTATTGAAGCAGGAATTATCTATTCGTATCCTGTAACTTGTAAGGACGGCAAATATGAGATTGTTCAAGGGCTTGAAGTTAGTGACTTCAGTCGATCGAGAATGGACGCAACTGAAAATGAACTACGTGAAGAACGCGCAGCGGTTGAGCACCTGTTGGGCTAAGATTTTTATGAATTAGACAGCACTGAGATGGGTGCTTAAATAGTACTGATGAAAAAGCCCGCGAATGCGGGCTTTTTGCTTGTATTTCATAGTATTTGTTAGAGTCTTTTAGTGAGGTGTTTGTGTGCGTCGTCTACGAGATCGGCCACCACGTCGCTCATTGTTAACCGCACCGCCTTCAACACTTTGATCTCCATTTAGTTGAGCTTGCGCACCAGCAGTTATAGTTCCGAGTATTGATTCAATACGCTCAATGTTTGGGCTTTCTTGTTTAATGTGTTGGTCCATTGTTTTGCGCATCGCTGCGATATGCTCAGGTGATGTTCCGCAGCAACCACCTATGATCCGAGCGCCGGAATCAATCGTTAACTTAACGTATTCGCTCATTAATTCCGGAGTGCCGCTATAGTTAATTTCGCCATCTATCCATTCAGGAATTCCGCAATTGCCTTTGGCAACCAATACTGGGTCAACGCCAATTTCATTGGCCGTTTTACGCATGTTTTGAATCGCAGCAATAACTTCTGCGGCTCCAACCCCACAATTAGTGCCATACGCCATGAGAGGAACTACTAGGTCTGATTGCATATTGACTATATCGGCTGCTGTAACGCCCATCATAGTTCGACCATTAGTATCAATGCTTAAGGTAAGAACAATGGGTAAGCCCGTTTTGCTGGCACCGAGCACCGCGGCTTGTGATTCTTCGACCGATGAAATGGTTTCTATCCAAAGAACATCTACCCCACCATCTTTTAGTGCCATCGCTTGTTCTTCGAAGGCGGCGGCGGCATCGGCAATGCTTACTTTTCCGGTGGGCTCTAGTATTTCACCTGTTGGCCCCATTGAACCAGCTACAACCACTTGTCGGCCAGAATCAGCGACTTCTTGTCTTAGAATTCTAGCGGCGGCTGAATTAAGTTCGTGTACACGGTCTCCGGCTTTATGTAATTTTAGACGGTATTGCGTTCCACCGAAGCTATTGGTTAATACAATGTCTGATCCGGCATCAATGAACGAACGATAGTGTTTGGCAATTCTGTCAGGATGGTCGACATTCCAAAATTCCGGCGAATCACCAGATTGGAGACCCATGCCAAATAGGTTGGTGCCGGTAGCTCCATCGAGTAATAGAACGGGTTTTTCTTCAAGTAATTGATTTAATAAATTTGGCATAATGTGTTTGATTCTTTGCGTTTGGGGCAAGGATACGTTACCTCGATTTAAATTCAAGACTCGCTGTGTTTTTACTTGCAATTTAGGTATTTATGGCGAGCGTGGTGGAGTCTTATTTTGTCTTGCTCTTTTTTTGTCCGTTTATATGGCGATGGGTATCACAGTAGACACCTAAAGCTAATATAATAAATGTTTTAGTCCGTGACTGATTTACACTGTCAATTGAGAGGCTTGATAAAATGAATGCTTGGTTTTATTTGTTTGCGGCGATAATTAGTGAAGTGATTGGCACCACCTTTTTGAAACTGTCAGACGGTTTTAATCACGTGTTTTATTCGCTTGCTTGTCTTCTATGTTTTAGCGCGGCCTTATATTTATTGTCCTTATCCGTGAGACACATAGAAATAAGTGTCGTCTATGCGATATGGTCGGCCGTTGGAATAGCGTTTATTAGTGTTATCGGTGTGATCTTTTTTAATGAACAGCTGACCATCTCGAAAGTGTTTTTTATTGGCCTTATCATGATTGGAGTAATTGGTTTACAGTTAGTTAGTCAGGCGGCGGAGTAGGGCATGGCCATTCTATTTAATAATGCTGGTGGTAATCAAGACGGTTGGCTTGACGCACTCTCACAATTATTACCGCATATCCCGATACACGTGTTTCCTTATGCGAATTTAGATGAAATCGAATATGCTGTGGTTTGGAACCATCCGCCCGGTGACTTGCAGCGTTATCCTAATTTGCGCGCAATCTTGAACCTCGGTGCTGGCACGGATTATCTTGAGGTTGATGATCAGTTGCCGAAAGTGCCTGTGGTGAGACTGGTTGATCCGGTGGTTGATATCAATATGGCACATTATGTCCTTTATTGGACAATGCACTTTCGTTGTTCTTATGAGTCTTATCGAAGTAAACAATTGAATAAAGACTGGTCGAGATTTCAGACCCCGCAAGTCACTGATTTTCGGGTAAGCGTACTTGGCTTAGGGTTGATTGGGCGCTTTATTGCCGAGTATTTAGCACGTAGTGGTTTTAGTACAAGAGGCTGGAATCGCAGCGCTAAATCAATTGAAAATGTTGAAACCCATGTTGGCAAGAGCGGGCTAAACGAGATGTTGGCTGAAACTGATGTGCTGATAAATTGTTTGCCATTAAAGGCTGATACCAAAGAATTTATCGGACAGCAAGTTTTTAACGCTATGCCAAATGGTGGGTATTTTATTAATGTCAGTCGAGGTGGCGTGGTTAATGACAAAGAGTTAGTAGCTGCCTTAGATTCTAAGCAGTTGACTGCATCCGCACTCGATACGTTTTCAGTAGAACCCTTGCCAGAGCAATCACCTTATTGGACCCATCCAAGCGTGTTTGTTACCCCACATATATCTGGAGCGACTTACGCTAATACCACGGCAAAAATTGTCGCGGATAACATATTACGCCTTGAGAAGGGTGAACAACCTTTTCCTATTTACCCACAATTTAAATACTGATTGAGTTTTATGTGGCGCCTATTTTTTTACGATAAAAGTAAGCAAGAATATTTATTGGCATTAGCGGCTAATGTGAATGACAGACAAAGAATTTATTAGACTCGTTTCCAAAGTTGTTGACCTGGTGCCTAAAGGTCAGGTAGCCACTTACGGCCAAATCGCGCGTTTAATTGGTCACCCCAACCACGCGCGACATGTTGGTAAAGCTCTCGCGATGCTGCCTAATAATAGCTTTGTGCCTTGGCATAGAGTTGTAAACAGCAAAGGTGAAGTTAGCGCGCGTTCTCACTGGAGTGCGAACGCGGGTAGTGAGATACAACAGCGCTATCTACTAGAAAATGAAGGCATTGAATTTAATCCGCAAGGACGAATTTATTTAAAGCAGTTCTTGTGGGATGCATAGAATGTTAAAAAGCTTCTTTGTCCTAACACTTAATTATCGTATCGATACATTAATCGTCATTACTATCTAATATTTTTACGCTTCCAGGTTCAGAAAAGTATTCGCCGCCGCTTTGAATGAGCGCTTCGGGTACCTGGACTGGTACATGGATGCCTACTGAGTTTTTAGCATTGATACGTTCTTGTAAAATAGCGGGACCTTCAGGGCTAATGAAAAACCAATAGGGAGGAAATGCCGTATCACTCGCCTGTTGCTGCCAATGCGATGCGAAGGGTGCAAAGTGTTCATCACGTGGGTCAGCATCTCCCATATGAATAATAGAGCGCCCGCCAGCAAAAGTAACTCGATGAACTAAGTTTGATATATCTTTGCGTTGTGGCCACCCAGCGTGCGGAATTCTTACGCTATGTACGATAATATCATCGAGTTTCGTCTCAACAGCTTGGTCACCGAATTCGAGTTTAATACTTCGTATTTGTGCGCTTAAGTCGGCATTATTTTCAATCACCATTTCGGTGGCTTGGTCTGGTGCGACTAAAATAGTGTTGTTATTTTTCTTCAAGTAATCGCTAACCGTCTCACTGCTAAAGTGATCCCCATGAGCATGACTTATTACGATTAAATCGATGTCATCATAAGGTGGTGTATTGTTGAATATCGAGGTTTGAATTTCTTCCGGAACCGCTTGATATTGGCCATAAACATTATGAAAGAACGGATCAAACAAGACCTTACGTTCACCATCGCTAAATAAAAGGCCTTCATTGCCTAAGTAGGTAACGCGGCTTTGCCCGCCCGATTCGGCATGAGCGACAATTGATAAAGCTATACTTAAAACTAAGCTTACTTTGATCGTTGTTGAAATAGTTTTTGAGATAAATTCTTTCATTAGTGTGCTCCAGTTATAAGTTTCCTATTAGCGATGTGTTTATCTTATTTAGTAAGAAGTGTTTGCGAAATTGGAAAGAGCATATCGGCACCTAATTGCATACTGCGCTCCGGTGACCATCCAGTTAAAGGGTTAGGTAAGTTATCATTATCTTTAAAAGGCATTTCTAAAGTAAATGAGACTGTTTTAAAGTAATTGCCAAGCCAATTTGTAGCAATGCGTAAATCAGCTTTGCCATCTTCATCAACGGGATAACCAAATTTAGTTTGAAAATCAGGAGAAATTTGTTTGTAAGTTGATTTGAACTGGTTTTGTTGGCGTAACATTTTTTCGCTAAAGTTAGGCGCACCTTCACTGCCAGCAACAAAGTTGTAGGGCAGTGCTTCATCGCCGTGTATGTCTAAAAACATATCGCCACCAATTTGTTTCATGCGTTCTCTCACTAGAAATACTTCAGGGCTTTTTTTCATGCTTGGTTCCAACCATTCTCGGTTTAGATTCGCACCTGCTGCATTCGTTCTTAAATTACCTCGCGCTGAACCGTCTGGGTTCATGTTTGGCACAATATAAAATTGTGTGGTCTGAAGTAACTGTGTAGCGAGTGGGTTGTCTTCATCGAGTAGCGCTTGCAGAAAGCCTTCTGCAAACCACTCAGCCATACTTTCGCCGGGGTGTTGTCTTGCTATTAGCCATACCGTGTGTTTTGCTTCAGGTGCGTCAGTGATACTAAGTAAGTGCATGGCGCGCCCGTCTAAGGTTTGCCCTAAAGTTTCATTCACTACGCGGGTGTCAGCTTCAGCCCAAGCAATTAAATCAAGATGACGTTCATGGGAATAGGGCGCGAAGTAAGCAAAGTAAACACTGCTTTGTTGAATTTCTAGTTCAAATTTAAGTTCACCATTTTCAAAAACAGCAGGTGTACGAAACCAATTTTGACGATCATAGGATGTACATACATGATAGTTCTCCCAACCGCTTGGGTATGCTGATTCTCCACAGTTTTTAATGGATAAGCAACAATGCTCGCCAATACTCGCTTCCATACGAAAATGAAACCATTGGTAGAAATCTGACGCATTATCTTTACGGATTTTTAGCTGAATATCGGAGGAAGATTCAGCATTGATAACTTCTATATTGCCGCTATCAAATTGATCGCTAATACGTACCATTTTCTTGTTCACTAATCGTTATCTATGAAATTCGGTGCTAGTCTACCAGCATAAAAACAATACTTGGTAAAGTTTATGGATTTGTTTAAGCTGGGTTACTTAGCCGTGTTAGCCTCTGCGATCAACGGCTTTATCATGAGTGGCTTATGGTATGGACCGATCATGGGTAAAAAATGGCGAAGCTGGTGCAGGAATGGTAATTTTACGGATGCTTGAGCAATATGATGTGCTGGATCATCTTGTCGTCGTCAGTCGTTGGTACGGAGGCGTCAAGTTAGGGGGCGACCGATTTCGGCATGTTCAAACTTGTGTGAATGCCTATCTCGATTCGATTGAGTCCGAGAGGCAAAACACATGAAGTTTATTTCCATCTAGATCTCTAAGGTATGCGCCGTAGTAACCAAGACTATAGTCTCTAGGGCCGGGTTTGCCTTCGTTCAAACCGCCTAGGTCAATGCCAGTTTGATAAAAGGAATTAACTTGATCAATTGAGTTGGCAACAAAGATTGATTGCGTGCCGTTGCCAAAGCTAGCCGGCTCTTGGTTAAAGGGTTTGACTATCCAAAAGCAAGGCGGTTGGTGTTCTAATCCGTATCCGATTTCGACGTCGTTTTCAAAGCAACGATGAAGGTTAATGCAAGACAATACTTGATCGTAAAATTGACCCGCTGCGGGCAAATTATTAGTGCCAAAGCAAATCGCGGTTAACATGACTGAGCGTAAATAATTTGACGTTTTCCTCTAACAAAGCCAATTAAATTGAGGTTGGTTTTTTCCGCGAGTTCGATTGCAAGGCTGGTCGCTGCAGAGATAGTCACTAAAGTGTTGATGCCTGCAATTACCGATTTACTAATTAATTCATGACTTGCTCGGCTAGACATAAGAATGAAACAGTCGCTTTTTTTAATTGATGGCTGTGTTGTTAGAGCCCCTATTAGTTTATCGAGTGCATTGTGACGGCCAATGTCTTCTCGTATTAAAAGTTGTTCGCCACTAGCTCGTCGATATAAACCGGCCGCGTGGGTTGCGCCGCTTTGTTGCTGTAATGCTTGATTTGCGTGCAACGTTCGAACCGCTTTTTCTATGATTGAGTGATCTGGTGTCGGAGACGATTTAAAACTATCTAAGCTGGGTAGAGCTTCTGCGAGGTCGCTTATACCGCACACCCCACAGCTTGATTTTCCGCTTGTTATTCGTTGTTTACCCGCGAGACGCTGCATCAGTTCTTTGCGGATCTGTAGGTTTAAGGTGTACCCTTGTTTTGCTTTACGGGCTTGGATTGTTATTAGATCTTCTGGTGTATCGATAATCCGTTCAGTAGTGCTGAAACCTATAGCAAAGTCTTCTAAGTCAACGGGGCTTGCCATCATTACCGCATGACTTTGACCGTTGTAGCTAATCGCAATCGCGGCTTCTTCAGCAATAATATCTTGTTGCTGGCTATAGAGCGTATTCGAATGACGAAATGTCACACTACGTAATTGCGTGCCCTCAAGTGGCTTATCCGTCTTGTTGGAACATTGCTTAGCCACTTTTTAGGCAGGTTCTTTAGCTTTTTCGGAGGCAAATTGAATTTGGCGATCACTGAATTTTTCAAATTTATTTTGCCAATCAGAATTTTCATCTGCCACCATCACTTTACTAAGTTGGACGGCGGTTACTTTATATTCCGGGCAGTTAGTCGCCCAATCAGAATTGTCGGTGGTTATTACATTTGCGCCGCTTTCGGGATGATGGAATGTTGTATAGACCACGCTGGGTTGCACGCGCTCAGTAACTTTAGCGGTTAGATGTGTTTCACCAGAGCGTGATTGAATTTTGATCCGATCACCATCAATGATGCCACGATCATTCGCATCGCTAGGGTGAATTTCAATTATGTCTTTGTTATGCCAAACATTATTTTCCGTGCGCCGAGTTTGTGCACCCACGTTGTATTGGGACAAAATTCTTCCTGTTGTTAGAAGTAGTGGAAAACGTCGCGTTACTTTTTCATCGGTAGGTACATATTCTGTTAACTTGAATAGCCCTTTACCGCGCACGAACTCCTCCATATGCATTACTGGAGTTCCATCGGGTGTCTCTTCATTACAAGGCCATTGAATAGAGCCTTCTTGATCCAGGCGTTCATAACTTACGTTGGAGAAGGTTGGCGTGAGCGCTGCAATCTCTTGCATGATTTCGCTTGGATGCGAATAATTCATTTCATAACCCATGGCATTACAAAGGCCCATAGTTACTTCCCAGTCTTGTTTTCCGCTTAGCGGTTCCATAACCTTGCGTACTGGAGAAATACGTCGCTCAGCATTGGTAAAGGTGCCGTTTTTTTCAAGGAAAGATGAGCCTGGTAGGAATACGGTTGCAAATTTGGCAGTTTCATTTAGGAATATATCTTGCACAATTAAGCAATCTAAACTTTGCAACGCTTGTTCAACATGTTTCGTGTTTGGGTCTGATTGTGCAATATCCTCGCCTTGTACATACAAGCCTTTATAATGCCCAGCGCAAGCCGCATCTAACATGTTATTGATTCGAAAGCCGGGCTCGTTATCTAGCTCGAGTCCCCATGCTTGTTCGAACGTACTGCGAACAGCATCGTCCGTTATAGGTCTATAACCGGGTAGTTCGTGTGGGAAAGAACCCATATCACAAGACCCTTGAACATTGTTTTGTCCGCGCAATGGGTTGACCCCCACACCTCTTTTGCCAATGTTGCCTGTTAACATGGCTAGATTAGCAATACCCATTACCGTCGTGGAGCCTTGACTATGTTCAGTGACTCCAAGTCCATAGTAAATGGCGGCATTGCCGCCGCTGGCATATAGACGAG
Source organism: uncultured Gammaproteobacteria bacterium (assembly GCA_964434375.1). Lineage (GTDB taxonomy): Bacteria > Pseudomonadota > Gammaproteobacteria > Arenicellales > Arenicellaceae > Arenicella. Next base: position 166,751 of record CAYSUU010000004.1, read on the forward strand.
CTGCCGCAATCAAGTCTGTCGCGGGAATACCGGTAACGCTTTCGTTGTATTCGGGTGAATTATTTTCATCTTGGATGAACTCAAGCCACTCATTGAATGCGTCGCTTTCACAACGTTGATTGATAAACTCTATGTCATGCAAGTTTTCGCGAACAATAGCGTGCGCAATGCTATTTATAAACGCTACATTAGTGCCCGGTAAAAGTTTTAAGTGATAGTCAGACTGAATGTGTGGGCTTTTGACCAAGTCTATGCGGCGTGGGTCTACTACGATCAAACGTGCGCCTTCGCGTAAGCGTTTTTTAAGGCGCGAGCCAAATACTGGGTGTGCATCTGTAGGGTTCGCGCCCATTACTAACACCACGTCACAGTCTTCGACAGAGTCGAAGTTTTGCGTCCCCGCAGCTTCTCCTAGGGTTTGTTTTAGACCGTAACCTGTCGGTGAATGACATACTCGTGCGCAGGTATCTATATTGTTATTACCAAAGCCTGCCCGCACCATCTTTTGCACCAACCACACTTCTTCGTTAGTGCAGCGTGAGCTTGAAATGCCCCCAATAGATTTTCGCCCATATTTTTTTTGAATATCTTTTAATTGTTTAGCAGCGAATTCAAAGGCTTCGTCCCAGGACACGGTTTTCCACGCTTCGTCAATGGTGTTGCGAATCATTGGTTTAGTCATACGCTCCTTATGGGTGGCATAGCCGATGGCAAAACGGCCTTTTACACAGGAGTGTCCGCGGTTAGCTTTGCCATCTTTATAAGGTGTCATGCGAACGACTTTTTCACCTTGCATTTCAGCCTTGAATGCACAACCGACACCACAATAGGCGCAGGTGGTGATTTTAGAATGCTCTGCTTGGCCTGCCTCAATGATCGATTTTTCACTTAGTGTGGCGGTAGGGCAGGCTTGCACACAAGCACCGCAACTTACACATTCGGAATCGATGAAATCTTGAGATTGTCCAGCGCTTACTTTTGATGCAAAGCCACGGTTCTCTATAGTCAGTGCGAAGGTACCTTGTGTTTCTTCACATGCACGCACACAGCGTGAGCAAGTGATGCATTTGCTTGGGTCAAAAGTAAAATAGGGGTTTGATTCGTCTTTTAATTCGTCTAAGTGATTTTCACCTTCATATCCATAGCGCACATCGCGCAAGCCAACTACCCCAGCCATGTCTTGCAATTCGCAATCACCATTTGCTGAACAAGTTAGGCAGTCAAGCGGGTGATCAGAGATATATAACTCCATAACACCTCGGCGAATATCGGCAAGTTCGGTGTTTTGAGTACTTACGACCATACCATCTTCAAATGGTGTTGTGCATGAAGCTGGAAGCCCTCTACGACCTTCGATTTTTACTAAGCAAAGGCGGCACGAGCCGAAGGCTTCAAGAGAGTCGGTTGCACACAATTTTGGTATGTTGATATCCACCAAGGCCGATGCGCGCATGATCGACGTGCCTTTTGCCACCGTGATTTCCACACCGTCTATTTGGCCGCTAACGGTTTCGAATTCAACGCCATCGGCAAGATCGTTTAACGATATCGGTGAGGGCGTACCATAATCTTTGTTAGGATCGTTGGGATGTTCTACTCGTATCATAGTGTTTACCTAAGTATTTGCCCGGATGTTTGCCTAAGTATTTGCCCGGGTGTTTGCCTAATGCTTCTCGTTTGAAGTGACTATTATGTGTCGACTAGTGGTTTACCCGCTATTTTTCAAAATCTTCTTGAAAGTGTTTTAAAGAGCTCATGACTGGAAATGGTGTCATGCCACCCATGGCGCACAAAGAGCCTTGCTCCATCGTATTACAGAGACTAGTTAGTAAAACGATGTTTTCTTGGCGGTCCTGATTGGCTCGGATTTTATCGATGGTTTCAACGCCTCGTACTGCACCTACTCGGCACGGAGTGCATTTTCCACACGACTCTTCAGCACAAAACTCCATTGAGAATCGAGCTTGTTCGGCCATATCAACCGAACTGTCAAAGGCAACGATGCCTCCGTGTCCCAACATACTGCCTACACTACTAAGTGCTTCGTAATCCATTTCAGTATCCCACTGCGATTCCGGCATGTAGGGACCTAATGGGCCGCCAATTTGTACGGCTCTCAATGGTTTTCCGCTCGCGGACCCGCCACCAAAGTCCTCAAGTAGTTCGCGTAAAGTGATGCCGAACGCCAGTTCAACCAGCCCAGTTTGCTTTAGGTTTCCGGCTAATTGAAAAGGCATGGTGCCGCGCGAACGCCCCATACCGTATCCGGCATAATAGGCGGCTCCTTCGGCAAAAATAATCGGGATGCTTGAAAGTGATAGCACATTATTTACCACCGTTGGTTTGGCGAATAAGCCTTCTAAAGCCGGTAGCGGGGGTTTAGCGCGAACAATGCCACGTTTGCCCTCTAAGCTCTCGAGTAAAGCAGTTTCTTCACCGCAGATATAAGATTTGGCGCCGAGTCGAACTTCTAGATCGAAACTTTTAGGGCCGCCTAAAATGTTATCGCCCAATAAGTTATGCGCTTTGGCAATCTCGATAGTTTCATTCAAAATCGCATGCGCATGAGGGTATTCTTCACGCAGATATATATAACCTTTGTCCGCACCAACGGCGATGCCGGCAATGGTCATGCCCTCGATTAAGCCGAACGGGTCGGCTTCCATTTGTAGGCGGTCTGCGAAGGTGCCGGAGTCGCCTTCATCTGCATTACAAACAATGTATTTTTTATCGTCACCTTTTTCACTGGATGCATCCAAAACAGTTTGCCACTTAATACCAGTAGGGAAGGCCGCGCCGCCGCGCCCCCGCAGGCCAGACTGTTTGACTTCGTCGACACACTCTTGATTCGTCATCGTTAAGGCGCGCTCAAGGCCTTGATAACCTTTATGAGCCTGATAGTCGCTTAAACTGACCGGATCAATGAGGCCTGCGCGTTTGAAAGTTAGACGTTGTTGCTTAGCAAGGTAGGGAATTTCTTGTGTAAGTCCTAGGTGCAGATCATGACCAGAGTTGCCCTCAAGCATGCCAGAATCGATCAGTGAATCAATGTCTTGGTGGCTTACGGGTCCGTATGCTACTCGCCCCTTTGAAGTTTCAACTTCGACCATAGGTTCTAGCCAAAATAAACCACGTGAACCGTTGCGAACAATTTCAATGCCCTCTACTTTTTCTAATTCAGCCACAACAAAATCGGCACCTACTGAGATCGCACTTGAATCGCGCGGCACAAATACTTTTATGCTCATTAGTTACCCTCCTTGACCACGCTTTCGAGCAAGTCGGTAACGGTTTCTGTATTAACACGACCATAGATTTGAGAATCAATTTTGATTGATGGCGAACACGCGCAATTTCCTAAACAGAATACCGGTTCAAGTGTCACCTTCCCGTCAGCACTGGTACCGTGATAATCAATGCCTAAATGTTCTTTAACGGCGGCTTCGATAGCGCGGCCGCCTTTGGCTTGGCAGGACTCGGCACGACATACTTCGATAGTATGGTGCCCGTGTGTGGTTGTGCTAAAAGAGTGATAGAAACTAATCACTCCATGAACTTCAGCGCGCGATAAATTAAGCGCTTCAGCAATGTTGACAACATGCTCGCTCGGCACATGACCTAGCGCGTTCTGTATTTGATGCAATATTGGTAATAAAGGTCCTTCTAGGTCTTTATTGTCGTTTATAGCTGTTAGCACGGTTTGGTGTTTGGTACTGGCAATCATTATTGACTGGTCTCGTAACTAATCGATGCACTAGGTAAATTAGTGTATTGTTTTGCTTAAATATGTAAAAAATTACATAAATTAACTTCGTTAAGCTATAATTTACCATGATTTGTCGATTTACATAATATGCAATTAAATGCAAATTAATAATCTAACACTCATCCCGAATTGGTGTTTTGGTGATGCCGAGGGTAGGCGCTTACATGTGTCACTTTTACCTTTATTGGACGCCATTGAACGATGTAAAAAGCTCACTCGGGCGGCACAAGAATGTGATCTGTCTTACCGCCACGCGTGGAATATTTTGCAAGAGGCTGAAGTGTTTTTTGGCGCCCCTGTTACGCTTAAACAACGCGGCCGGGGCGCTAGCTTAACTAAGCTTGGTCAGGTGTTATTGCAAGCCAATCAGCGTTTAGACGCCCGGCTCCATACGCAGATGGAAAGCTTGGCAATGGAGCTAAATGCGCAAGTACAAAAGGTGTTGTCTGACCACGCTAAAGTGCTTAATATTTACGCCAGCCATGGCTACGCTGTGGCCTTGATTCCTAAGCATTTGAAAGGTTTTCAAACGTCGCTTCATTATCACGGTTCTTCGGATGCTCTAAAGGCTTTGCATGCAGGCTCTTGTAAGATCGCCGGCTTCACCTTGCCGCTTCATCATCGTATCGCTAGTCAAAGACGCCGCTACGACAGTTTAGTTGACCGCAGTGATACCCATATACTCGGATTTATCAAGCGACAAGTAGGGTTTATGGTATCGCCTGACGCTGAACGTGGGATCAGCGGAGTGGATGATATTGTGGAACAAAATTTACGCTTTATTAATCGTCAACCACGCTCAGGTACACGTGAGCTTTTCGATCAATTTTGCAGTGAGGCAAGCATTGATATGAATGAAATCAAAGGTTACGACCAATACGAGTACACCCATAGTGCAGTTGCCGCACAAGTTGCTACAGGTATGGCTGACGTTGGCTTTGGGATAGAAACTGCGGCGGCACGCTTTAAGCTAAAATTTGTGCCCGCTACGGAGGACGTCTATCTGTGGGCATATAAAGAAAGCGATGAATCTGCTCCAGAGATAGAGAGCTTTAAAAGTATGCTCAAAGAAACAATGTTTCAAGAGGAAGTTAATAAACTTCCTGGTTACGAGTGCGAGCGTTGCGGGGATGATTTGGCGTATGTTGATCTTTTGTCTTAAAGAAGATGAAATACTAAAGAGTTTTAAGGGTAAACATACGTGGTGTGTTTACCCTTTTTAGCTCATAGTCTAAAAATCAAACTAGAACAATTTGCTTTAAAATAGGCCGTCGATCTGACCTTCTTCATTTATATGAATGGCTTCGGCTGATGGTACGCTAGGCAATCCTGGCATGGTCATGATCTGGCCGCAGATAGCCACGATAAAACCTGCACCAGCGGCTAAGCGAACTTCGCGGATGGGTACTGAATGGTTATTAGGCGCGCCGCGAAGATTTGGGTCTGTGCTAAAGCTATATTGTGTTTTCGCCATACAGATGGGTAAATCACCATAACCCTGTTGTTCCCATTGCTTTAATTGGTCGCGTACTTTTTTATCGGCGATGACTTCATTGGCTCGATAAATCCGAGTGGCGATTGTTTCGATTTTTTCAAACAAAGGCATTTCATCCGGATAAATTGGCGCGAAGTTGGCTTGCTCGTTGTCCGCTATTTCTGCTACTCGAGTCGCTAGTTCGGCTGAGCCTTTTGAGCCAAACTCCCAGTGTTGAGAAACAATGGCTTGTGCGCCTTGTTCTGCAACAAACTCTTTGATGGCATTTACTTCATTCTCGGTATCGCTTACAAAATGGTTGATTGCAACTACCACTGGCACGCCAAACGATTTTAGATTTTCGATGTGTCGACCAAGGTTAGGGCAACCGTCTTTTACCGCTTGCACATTTTCTTCAGCTAGATCAGCCTTTGCAATGCCGCCGTTCATTTTCATTGCCCGTATGGTAGCGACAAGCACCACTGCGCTTGGTGTTAAGCCAGCTTTTCTGCATTTTATGTTTAGGAATTTTTCCGCACCTAGATCAGCGCCAAACCCTGCTTCGGTAACCACGTAATCTGCCAATTTAAGTGCGGTGGTTGTTGCAACTACTGAGTTACAGCCATGCGCGATATTAGCGAATGGGCCTCCGTGTACAAAAGCTGGATTGTTTTCTAATGTCTGTACGAGGTTAGGTTGCATGGCTTGTTGTAGCAACACGGTCATTGCGCCATCGGCTTTAATGTCACGTGCATAGATAGGGCTTTTATCACGACGATAAGCTACGATTATGTCGCCGAGGCGCTTTTCCAAATCGCTGATGTCTTTGGATAGGCACAGAATCGCCATGACTTCTGAGGCGACGGTAATATCAAAACCAGTTTGACGCGGTGCGCCATTGGCAACGCCGCCTAAGCTGGTGACTATGTCTCTAAGCGCGCGGTCATTCATATCCATAACTCGCCGCCACGTGACCCGACGCGTATCGATTTCAAGTTTGTTTCCCCAGTAGATGTGATTGTCGATCATGGCCGACAACAAATTATGCGCTGAAGTGATAGCGTGAAAGTCGCCGGTGAAATGCAAGTTCATATCTTCCATCGGTACGACTTGAGCCATGCCGCCGCCGGCGGCCCCGCCTTTCATTCCAAAGCACGGGCCGAGCGAGGCTTCTCGAATACAAATAGCAGCATTCTTGCCAATCGCGTTTAAGCCATCGCCTAAACCAACCGTGGTTGTGGTCTTACCTTCACCTGCGGGTGTAGGGTTTATCGCGGTCACCAGAATCAGCTTTCCATCCTTTTTGCTTTGTTGCGCTTTAATGAATTCAGCACTTATTTTGGCCTTATCGTGACCGAATGGCAGCAAATGCTCAGACGGTATGCCGAGCTTCTCGCCCACTTCTTGAATAGGCTTTTTAGTTGCTTCGCGTGCAATTTCGATATCGGTTTTATAGGCCATTTTGGCGACTCCTATTTGAGCTTTATTTTTAGAATTAACATCCAACTTTTCGCCAAGCTGATGCGTGTTATTCGCACATGCCGCAGCCGTCAGCTGAGCTGGCAAAATATTGTATGATTGTGACCTATTATAGAACTTATCTTAGTGCGACGTTCTTGGTTGGCGATAAACAATACGAAAAAAATGTGGTACAGGTATTAGTGTGGTGTAAGTCGAAGTATTAAAGTCGTTTAAAGACAAATCGCCGATAGATGATTGACGTACATTAAATCCGTTTTAAGTCATTTGGAATCTGGAGGGTTAAGCCCAATGAAGTCACATGTTAAAGCATTGGTAGTCGGTGGTGGTGCTGTAGGCGCTGGTATTGCCTATCACCTAGCTAAGTACGGTTGGCAAGATGTCATGTTGGTAGAGCGGGATGAACTAACGTCCGGTTCTACTTGGCATGCAGCGGGTTTATTGCCTTTGTTTAACATGGGTTACGCGACCTCCCACTTACACAATTATTCAGTAGATTTTTATAAGAGTCTCGAAGCCGAAACGGGTTTAAATGCTGGGTTTTCAGTAGTAGGCAATTTGCGCATGGCGCAAACCAAAGATCGCATGGATGAATTCATGTTGTACGGCTCGACCGCAGAAACCGTCGGCATTGAGTATCATAAGTTGACGCCCGCGCAAATTAAAGAGCGTTGGCCGTTAATTAATACCGAAGACTTGGAGGGTGCGATTTACCATCCACATGACGGTTATATTAATCCGGCTGATGTGACAATGGCGATGGCCAAAGGCGCGCGCCAAATGGGTGTAAGCATTAAACGTAAATGGCAAGTTGATGGATATCAATGGACGGGTTCTGAATGGAAAGTCACCTTAACTAAAATGTTAGAGCAGGGGGGCAATTTAGTCGCCTCTGAAGAGCAGACCATTGTGCATGCTGAACATGTGGTTACGGCAACCGGAAATCATGCGCAACGGACTGCTAAATTGCTAGGTATTAAAATGCCAGCGATTCCCGTCGAGCATCAATTTATTGTTACTGAGCCAGATTTGGAGTTGGTGAAATGGAGGGAGGCTGGTAATCCCGAGCATCCGGTTATTCGAGACGCTGATGCACAATCGTATGTGCGTGAAGAGCGAGGTGGCTGGATTTTAGGTGTCTATGAACGCCATGCGCCAGCGCGTTTTAAGTATGGAGTGCCTGATTCTTTTCGCGCCGATTTATTCCCACTGGACTTGGATCGAATTGAAGAACAATATATGGCGATGATTCATCGTATGCCTAGCTGCGAACAAAGTGGCTTAAAAGATGATTTTAATGGGCCTATTTGCTATACCCCAGACGGCAACCCTTTAGTTGGTCCTGCGCCTGGTTTGCGTAATATGTGGTTGGCCGAAGGTTTTAGTTTCGGTATTACGGCCGCTGGCGGAGTTGGTAATTATCTTGCGCAGATGATGGTCGAAGGCGAAGCTGAGATCGACATGGCTTCGCTTGATCCAAAGCGCTATGGTGATTGGGTGACGAATGAATATGGGGCGATAAAGAATGAAGAATGCTATGAACATGTTTATATTCTTCACCATCCCGATGAGGAACGTCAGGCAGCAAGACCACTAAGAACCTCTCCGGCTTATGATCGTCAAAAGGAGCGCGGCGCACAGTTTGGTCATGTTAACGGTTGGGAGCGACCAAATTATTATGCACCCGAAGGTTTTGATGATCATGCTGCGCGCTCTTTTCGTCGCGGCAGATGGTGGCAATACGCGGTTGAAGAAGCTAAAGCAATTCGTAAAAATGTGGGCTTGGTAGATGCTACGGCCTTTACTAAGCACATAGTGAAAGGGCCCGGCGCCACTAAGTTTTTAGATTGGTTTACCTGCAATAAGCTACCTAAAGTAGGGCGCATTAATCTCACATATGCGCTTACAGATGCCGGCACGACTCGAACAGAGTACACCATCGTTCGCAAAGCTGAACATGAATACTATTTAGTGTCAGCCGGTGCGTGGACGGTTTATGACGCGGATTACTTGATTAAATCGGCCCAAGATAAGGCCGCAGAGTTCGGTTATATAGAGATTCAAGATGTCACTACTCAATACGGTGTATTCGCTATTGCCGGACCAAATTCTCGAGCTGTGTTAAATAAGCTGATACGTGATGAAAGTACCGATACGGCTTTGTCAAATAAGAGCTTTCCGTGGTTATCGGCGAAAGATATCGAACTTGGTATGTGTCCCGTTCATGCTATTCGCGTTGCCTATACTGGAGAGCTTGGTTGGGAGTTGCACCACCCAATTGAAATGCAAAACTACCTGTTTGATCAATTGCTTGAGGCGGGCGCTGAGTTTGATATGAAACTGGTGGGTGCTCGAGCACAAAATTGGTTGCGCCAAGAAAAATCATATCGAGCCTTTGGCACAGAGCTTGGTCGTGACGCAACCCCTCAAGAAGCTGACTTGCCACGTTTCATTGATCTGAATAAGTCATTTCGTGGTAAAAAAGCGATGTTAGAAACAGGTGTTCGTTGGCGTTGCGTTACTCTGTTAATAGATGGTCCCGATGACGCTGATCCTTGGGGAAGAGAAGCTCTGTACCACGGAAAAACTAAGGTGGGCCGTTTAACTTCGGGTGGCTACTCTGTGGCGTTTGAAAAAAGTATTGGTATGGGCTACGTCAGTCCTGAATATGCTGAAGTCGGGAAAAAATTAACGGTAAATATTTTGGGGGACTTGTATAATTGTGAGGTAGCTCAAGACAGCCCTTATGATCCGAAAAACGAGACTATTCGTATAGATGGCTGACTTGTTATTTCTTAACATTTAGCAGCAAGCACAATGAAAAAAATAGTTATGTATTGGCGTGATATTCCGTCAATGATTACCATTAAACGTGGCCGTGAAAAAGGCAAGGTGTTATTAACTGATCGTTTTCAAGAAGCCATTGATCGTGCTGCCATGCGAGCCGGTAAAGGTAGCAGTGATGCCTATATTGATGAATGGCGAAGTGACACCACTAAATATGATACTGAATTGCCTTTGGCTGAAGCCGCTGCTAATGAGGCAGCGACAATTGAAGCTCAGTATGATGCAGAGTTAATTAAACGAATGGTTAAGAATAATGGCCATGCGCTCGATGATTAGACTTTGATTACAATTATTATTCTTGTAGCTGAATTTTAAAAATAGCTAAATAGGATAAAGGAGTTCATCGGAGGTTAAAGCTCAGCCAGTTTTGATTTCTGTAAAAATTTGTCTAAGCGTTTAGCAGAGACTGGTAAGCGTGTTTTTAGTTGTTGAGCAAACAAGGATACTCGCCACTCTTCGAGCAAAAATTCATACTCTAATAGGCTTGGATAAGCACTAGTGGCGTAATAGCCATCTTGCGGATTTAATGGGCTTTGATTATTTAGGCGCTCATACAGTAAATCAAACTCGGCCTGTCGTTTTTCAAGATCAGGCATGAGACTGACATTGTCTAGTCGCACTTGACATGCTTTAAGATAACGAGAATATTGCTTAGCCTGCGAGAGACTAAGTTGGCGCAGTCTATTTGATTTAAATAAACGATACAGTTGCGCTTTTATGCTCTCTATTACCGTGTCTTCGTTTAGGTTTCTAGCTTGGGACGTATTACATTGGTTCAACAAAAGATGTTGTTGCTCAAGCGCTTTGAACCACACGGCTTCCCACTCTAGCGCGCGCTCAACCCAGTTTCCTTTGGCGCTGTGTAAAGCTCGATCAAAGCTTTCTTTATCTCGAATTTCTTCTACTCCTTGTGCGAAGCAGCAATCACACAAAGACACTCGTAGAAGTTCGTATATCCAATGTCGACGCTCTTTTTCATCGGGTGTGAAACGTTCTAATTTAATAGCTAAATGAGCCAAAGCTGTTTTCTTCTTTTGGCTTTTTGCTAACAAGGTTTTACTTAAATATTTATAGGCTTGCGTGTTTTCTAATCGCTTTAGCGCCAGAGCGATTACTCCATTGTGATGAGCGTAACTTGCCTTTGATAGTGTTTCGAATAAACATAGATCAACGCCAGACTTGCCAATGTTTAAGGCAGGGAAAGCGGTTACTGTCATGCCTGCATGTTTATAGCTGAATGTTTTGGGGATAGGGTCACACTCCCAATCTTGCATGTTTGATTTTTCAAAATTCTCACGTTGAGGTGCATCTTTAGATTTAATGCTTTGTTTTACTGCTTGTGCATAACGTGCTTTAAGTTGATTTAACTCTCGTGCTTCTTCTACCAAAGAGCCATCTACATCAATTAGTCGATAATTTAAATGGTAATAAGAATCCAGCTTTTCAGGTGCAAAATCTGAGGCTTGTATTTTAACCCCGTGTTCGCTAAATAAAGCTTCGGCGAGTGCTTGAACGAGAGGACGGTTTTGATCATTAAGTTTATCGATAACACAAGAGACAGCATCGCCTGCTGGTGCAAATTGTCGGCGTATTGGTTTTGCTAGGGTTTTCAGTAAGGCCACACATTTTTCATGCAACAAACCAGGTACTAGCCAGTCAGCTCGGCTTTGCGGAAAATGATTGAGCAATGTGATAGGCAGGTCGAGCGTGACACCATCACCATCCTCGCCGGGGGTAAAGCGGTAGCTCAGCTTGAGTATCTTGCCTTGAACCTTTAATTGATCGGGAAATTGCGCGACTTGAGTATCGTCGATACCGCTTTGCAGAAGTTCGGATCTATCTAGTTTGAGCGTATCTTGATTCTCGTTTGCTAACCACTTCTCTAGGCTTTGGCGGCTATAAACATTGTTTGGGATGCGTTGCTCAAAAAAATCGTAGATAAAACGATCATTAACCAATAGGTTACGGCGGCGAGTTTTGGTTTCAAGTTTTTCGATATCACGGACGAGTGCCTGATTGTGAGTAACAAATTCGGCACGTCCTGCGCGTGGCCGGTAAGCGCCGTCGACCAATGCTGATTGGATAAAGACTTGCCTGCTTTCGCTCGCATTAATTGGAGCGTAATTAACTTTTTCTTTTTCACGCACGATTAAGCCAAACACAGTGGTCTTACGATTTGCCTTAATACTGCCTGAGCGCACATGGTAATGCGGTGAGCTATACTGATATTTGCAAAGATGCGGAGCACTGGCAATTATCCATTCCGGTTTTACTTGCGCGTTGTGATGTGCGTACAAGCGAGATGTCTCTATGAGCTCGGCACTTAGTAACCAATCGGGCTTGGTTTTAGCTAGAGATGATGCAGGAAAAACAGATAATTTGTTCGCACGTGCGCCTTGGTAGTCTCCTTCTACGGTCTTTTTAACGATGTTACTTACAAGGCCACTCAACATAGCTTGATGGAGTTTTATATAACGCTCGTTGAAGCCAATGCTAAAGTTTGGGTTTTTCTTTTTTTGTGCAAGGTCGTCCATGTGAGGCGGTGAGGAACTTTGATAAGGTAAAGGCAGAGCCTCCCATGAATCTACCGACCATTTTAGACTTTTCACTTGTCGAATGACCTGACCAATCAGTTCTCGCCATTCAAAGTAACGTGCGATAGACCAATGTCGTGCGTGGCAAAACACCTTAAATTTTGTGTTACTAAGTTGTGACTTCGCATCGTCCAGAGCTTGCCATAATTGCAGGGTGCTCATGAAATCTGAGTTTGGATGAGCAAGATATGAGTGCATTTGATCGGCCGCGTTTTTTTGGTCTGCTGGGCGTTCACGTAAATCTTGAATGCTTAAAGCGCTAACTAATACAATGGCATCGCGTAAACATCCAACTTGGTTTGCAGCGATCAAAATTCGCGCGTATTTTGGGTCGACACTTAAGTCACTCATTTGTCGACCAAGCGGCGTAATTTCTTTGTTTTTATTTACCGCTTTAAGTTCTTGTAAGAGTTTAAAGCCGTCGTTAAGAAAACGTTTGTCGGGCGTATCTAAGAAGGCAAAATTGTAAACATCTTTTATGCCTAAGCGCAGCATTTTTAATATAACCGCAGCTAGATTGCTCCGAAGTATTTCTGCTTGTGTAAACTCATCGCGCTGCTCAAAATCGTCTTGCTCATATAGTCGTATACATACGCCGTTTGCGACTCGACCGCATCGGCCTTTTCGTTGGTTCGCGCTCGCTTGAGAAATTTTTTCAATTGGCAGGCGTTGAATTTTAGAACGGAAGCTGTAACGCGAAATACGAGCAACGCCAGGGTCAATTACATAGCCTATCCCTGGAACAGTTAAGGATGTTTCGGCAACGTTTGTCGCTAAAACGATTTTACGGTTTTTACTTGGCGCAAACACTCGGTTTTGTTGGGCGAAGCCAAGACGCGCATACAAAGGCATTACATCCACACTAAGTTTGGCATCCTGAATTGCAATCTGCGCTTCGCGAATTTCTCGTTCTCCCGCACAAAATACTAGGATATCCCCGTTCGCATTTAATTCGCCACGCGCTTCACTATCGATAATATGCTTAATGTTTGAAACAATGTGTTTGCTTAAGTCTTGTTGCGCACTCTCAGCTGCATCGTAAATTACATCCACTGGATAAGTACGGCCCGACACTTCAATAATAGGCGCGGGTTTACCATTCGCGCCGAAATGATTAGCAAATTTCTGAAGATCTATAGTGGCCGAAGTGATAATGACTTTCAGGTTCGGTCGACTCTCGCAAAGAGGTTTGAGTAAACCAAGTAAAAAATCGATATTCAAACTACGCTCATGCGCTTCGTCAATAATGACTACTGAGTATTTTTTGAGCTGACGGTCGTGTTGCAACTCCTGCAATAGCACACCGTCAGTCATAAGCTTTAGTTTAGTTTTTTTACTGGACACATCGGTAAATCGAACTTGATACCCAACCTCATTTCCTAGAGGTGTTTGTAACTCAAAGGCTATTCGCTCAGCGACACTTCTAGCGGCAATTCTGCGCGGTTGTGTATGAGCAATGATGCCTTTTTCATGCAGCCCCAAACTTAAGCACATTTTAGGTATTTGTGTTGTTTTTCCTGAGCCAGTTTCACCTGCTACCACTACAATCTGATTGTGGCTTATGAGCTCCTTGAGTTCTTCTAATCGTTGATTTATCGGTAGATGTGTGGGGAAGGAGAGCCGCATTGTGTGCGTAAATTCTATATGTGAGCAGTGCTATTTTTAGTTTGTTTTTGCTTGGAAAAATTGAATGATTTTATATGAGGTAATTGACTGCAGCTTTATTAACGCGTTGACGGTTAGTTTTCGTTTTCCACTTCTTCAATGAGCTCGTCAAATAATTTATCAGTTTTTTCGAGATGAGCTTCTACTGTTATAGAAGAGCGCCACATTAAAGCAGGCACTTGTGTTAAACGTTGGCTGTCTGCTTCTGCCGACCAAGCCTCTCTTTCTTCTTGTAACAACGGCGATGCCGCTAAAATTATCTGTGGTATCAACGCTAAGATCAGTGCTGAAGTCCATTTCTTTTTGCTGCTCAGACGAGTACAAAATGACAGTGTCGCGTAAGAGAAGGCTGCAATTGCAAGGCCGATAAAGCTCTGGTCAATTAAAGTGTTTATTATTGGCGAGTCAAAATTAAACTTTGCGACCTCCATTGGCAAACGCACAAGTACCACGCCAATAGTAAGTAAACAAACCAATATCCAATGTGATCCAATATTCGTTTCTCGACGGAACAGCTTGCCTATAAAGCCGGCTATAAAGCTCCATGCTATGGCCATTAAAGAAAATGCCATCAGCATTGAAAATGCCGCGTCTGCGGTGAATTTTTCGGTGTCAAAAAAGTATAAAAAGGCCAGCAAGGCAGCTAAAGCGAGCAATGTGAGAAAGGCAACCACAGGTGCTGAATTATATCGGCGCGAAAATAGATGTGCAGAATCTAGAGGAAGCGCCGGTGCAACGCTGTGCTCGGCATCATAAATACGCAGTTCAGTTTCTCCAAGTTGAATAATTGAGCCGTCTTCATAGACTTGTTCATCTTGGATGGCTTCTTTATTCAATCGGGAACCATTTCTAGAATTAAGGTCGCGGATTTTGATTGAGCCTGAATTGCTAATACAAATAGCTAAATGCTCAGGGTCTATGTATTCATCGTTGATGATTAGATCATTGTTCCAGGCTCGACCAAGAGTGATTTCCTCACCAACTGGGAGTGAAACTTTTTCGCTGCGTTCACCGCCTTTACTACTGATAAGCGCAATAAGATGCTTTATTTGGTTCATAGCAAAGCCTCGATAAAACGTTTATGCAGTGCTTTTATTTGGTCTCGCTCAACCGCCGATAAAGAAAGGTGAGCTTTAAATGTTTTGTCGGCTTCATGGTCTTGTATGAGCAGCAGTGAATCAAACAAGCCGGGCAGTTTCTTAAATGCTCGTACGCAACTTATAAGTCGTCGATAGCTCTTGCTTGAGTCCTCGGTATTTATGAAATCTGACTCACACCGATAATTCGTTGAGTAGTCGAAATTTGATCCATTGTCTGCCCATAACGAGGTTCGCTGGCGTTGCGCGAACTGTGAGTCATTTAAAGATACGGACTCGCGCGAATGCAGATGAAACACTATCTGCCCAGCATTAAGCTCATAACTGAGATAGATGTCATCACCAGAGCGACAGTTCTTATCTGCTACTGCAACTTGGCGTTCTTCTTTTGATTCGTTGGTATTACCCCAACATTGGAAATCATGCCTGATTTCGCCAAAAAGTGGCTTGCCAACAAAGTCCTCAATAGGCCATGGCTCATCAATGAGTTCTTGAATACGAGGGCGCTGCCAAGTCTTTATTTGTCGCGCTATTTCTGTTTGATAATCATTTTTATCAAGAGTCTTAGAGCGTTCTAATAAGGCGACGGCCTTTTGTGCGGGGACTAAGAAACTTAGTTGACTGCCCGCTGTCGCGACATTGATACCAACAACTTGGCCATTGTCATTTAAGGATGGGCCACCACTCATGCCTGCATTGAGGCTTCCCGAAAATAAAACTCTGTCTTCGTAGCTATGCTCTACAAAGCCATTGGTCGCACCCGACACCATAATAATTCCCCAGTCGCCCGGGTTGCCTAAGGCGTGCGCCGTTTCGCCCTTGCTTAAAACACTGGCATCGAGTGTAAAGAACTCAGTAGCAGGATTTGGGTGACGTAGTACGGCTAAGTCGGCAATAACATCAAAGTCTAATAATTCTAGTAAACCTTTTTCACCATTGTCGGTAACGTATTCAATTCTATGGTTTTTCGGTGCGTTTACGAATTGAGAAACCACGTGATAGTTAGTGACGATTAATCCATCAGAACTTACCTGAAAGCCCGAGCCAATAGAGGATTTGCTACCCGCTTCAGGTGACAGTACTCGGATTTGATATATGCGTTCATAATTGTCAGAAAAATCGACCTCAGCTTTGGCGCTATGTTGGCTTAAAATAACCAAGAGAAAAATCATTGAGGTACGCAACTTGCGTCCAAACTTATTTAATTGCGGCATTTAATTTGATTAATCCGTTTAACGACTAAACTAGTTTATCTTGTTAGCAAGACTATGGCGAGAGTAGTTGTTAAATGTATTCTTCAGTAAATCGGATCTCAGTGTGCACCTATTAAATTTATGCAACATTCTATAACATGGTGGCTTTGCTAACGACGATATAATAACGGAGATTTATTGATGACTGATATATATAAAGCACCA
>CAYSUU010000005.1:0-2928 GCA_964434375.1 uncultured Gammaproteobacteria bacterium
GCGGATGCCAATATTATGCCAACGTGAATCAACATCACTCGAGCCACTTACATATATCCCCGGCTCGACCGTAAACACCATGCCAGATTCTAACTCACGCCAATGAGATTCTACTTGATAGTCGCCAACATCGTGCACATCCATACCGAGCCAATGACCTGTTCGATGCATATAAAATTCACTATACGCTTTACTCTCTAACACTTCTTCTAGGCTTCCTTTTAAGAGCCCTTCATCTATTAAACCTTGTGAGATCGTCGCCACCGCTGCATCGTGCGATTCATTCCACGTGCAACCCGGTTGACACTTTTCAAATGAGGCCTGTTGGGCACTTAAAACGATGTCATACAAAGCGCGTTGCTCACCACTGAACTTGCCGTTTACTGGGAACGTACGACTGATATCCGAGGCATAGCATTGGTACTCTGCGCCGGCATCAATCAGTAAGAGATCACCATCATTTAACACACAATCATTCTCAGTGTAATGCAAGATGCAGGCATTAGCGCCACCTGCAACAATAGATGGATAGGCGTTGTAGAAGCTCCCAGACTTTCTAAACTCACATTCCATCTCAGCTTGCACTTGATATTCATACATTCCTGGTGCGCAAGTTTGCATAGCGCGTACATGCCCTGCTGCCGACATTTTGGCGGCTTTGCGCATAAGCGTCACCTCGTCTCGACGCTTAAATAAACGCATTTCATGCAATAGATGATTCAAGTCAACCAGCTCATAAGGGGCGTGCTTACCTCGACGCTGACTGTCTTCTTTTATCTTATTAACCCAGGCAAGTAATTGACCGTCAAAATCTGGATAACGCCCCACCGTAGTGAAGACTTTTTCTTTCTCTTCCATCAAACCCGGTAAGATTTCGTTAATATCGTCAATAGGAAAAGCATCATGCGCTCCGTGATTATCAATCGCACCTTGTAAACCAGCGCGACGACCATCCCACATTTCGCGTAAAGGGTCGTTCTCACGGCAAAATAGGACAACTTCGCCCTGCTCTCGACCCGGACTAATCACTAGTACAGCCTCGGGCTCAGCAAAACCACACAAATAGTGAAAGTCACTATCTGGCCGAAACATGTACTCTACATCGCCATTACGTGGTTTGACCGCCGCGGTAGGTACAATAACAATATCTTGCGTCGATAGTTGATTAAGTAAATCGGCTCGACGTCGCTTGTAAATATCTTGACTCATTTTTTATCAGTGTTGTTGTGTCGGCGCGTCCGTAGCACGCTCCGAATAGATAAATTCAAAAATTAATTGTGCGCCGACCTTTATATATTCATGAAGCTCGGCAAGTGCCCATTCTTCTTGCTGTTCACTCGATGCGCCGCCATCTTCATCTTCTATACCGGCTGCCGCTTCTGATATTTCCAGCATGTCACGGGCGATCTCAGCACCATTTTCTGGTAATTGATCTATGCTAAATTGGTCATTATAAAGTAAACCGAGTAAGAAGCCTTTACACCAGCTTGCGACACCATTAACACGCTCGGTCAGCCCTTGTTCTTCGTCTGGCAATACTAGATCGAAGCTCTCTTTAGAATCGAACAGCTGTTCCGAAGTGTGCCGATACAAATCGTATAACATGCTCTCAACATCTGCATATTGGGGCTGTTTTGACTTCGCTTGTGGCTCTAATAGAGTTAATAAATCTGGAGTCAGGCCTGTTTTTAGATGATTACAAATACAGCCCACAATTAGCCCATGTACTTCACTGGCTGTTTGATGTTCTATATTAGCTGCATGTAAAGCGGCTTCGATGCGGATAATATGTTGGCCGATTTGGCCATCGTTTTGCGTCATAACAATTTTACAGTCGTTCGAATATGTGTATTTTACCCTTAATTTATGAACATGCCTGCACCAATAGAAATAAAAAGTGGGGGTGAGTTAGTTGACGAATTATGTCGCGGCAACCTACTATTGCACTTTGTAACAAACTAATAGGTGTTTTAGGATGGAAGCCAGTTTCATAGGCTTAGAGCAACGCGTCGAGTCCTTGATTAGTGAGTGCCGCCGTTTAACCACGGAAAACCAATCTCTCAAATCAGATCAACAAGCAATGGTTGCAGAAAAAACGCAATTACAAGAGAAGAATAAGATCGCCTGTAGCCGACTCGAAAAGATTGTTGAAAAATTAAGAACACTCGAAGATCAGTAACAAACTGATACACTTAACCCTGTAATAGCAGGCTAAAACCTCACCTTAGTAGAGTGGGGACGACAACAACACTCATAAAATTATGCAGACAAAAGGCATTAACATATCGATTCTTGGTCGCGATTTTTCAGTCGCTTGCCCGCCCGATGAACAAGATGATTTGCTGCACGCTGCAAGTCATCTGGATAAGAGTATGAAGGAAATCCAGAAAACCGGAAAAATTATCGGTACAGAGCGTTGCGCAATCATGGCTGCTCTGAATATTACTAATGAGCTACTACAGCTCAAAAGGTCGACGGCCGGACAAGATGACTTGCAAGAACGCCTAAACACACTGCGAACGCGCATAGACAACGTACTGCAAGAAGCCGATCAACAATCTTTATAAATCGTAACAGCACTTTTCTGACACACTGTTATAATTACGTCAACGGCGTTGCCTGTGGCGTTAGTAGGTACTTCTAATCCCTTAGAACCTAGTATTTTACACCGGGGGTTGGAACATTTTGCTGTTGCGAGTTCAAGTCAGGTAAGTTTTTCTTACTCACTTGCGCACCTGATGCGAAATGGAGACCCCCACTTGAACCTTTGGTTCAAGGCACCAAGCACTTACGGCTCTTATGGGTGACGCTCGTTATACTTTTTGCAGTAGCTTAAGTTAATTGAGCTAATTCAGCAGAATGCCTCTGAATCCAAGTCGTCGAATCTAAGTCGTCGAATCTAAGTCATCTTTAGCGCTTTTTAACTCT
>CAYSUU010000005.1:3028-82071 GCA_964434375.1 uncultured Gammaproteobacteria bacterium
AAGTCATCTTTAGCGCTTTTTAACTCTATGTCACAGAAACACAGCATACGAAAAAAAATGCGGTTAAAACGACGCTTAATGACAGCCAAGCAACAGCTTATCGCTGCACAAAATTTATGTCGCCAAGCTCAACGCGCTAGCACCATAATGAGTGCACGCCGGGTGCTCGCTTATCAGGCGTTTGCGGGCGAAATATCACCACACTTAATGCTCGCCGCGATAAACATACAAGATTATCATCTACCTAAAATCACTAATTATCGACGCTGCCTAATGGGCTTCTATTCGCAACGGTCAATGGATTCGCATAACCGTTATGGCATTCTTGAACCAAGCAAAATTGGCGTACCCGCTAACGCCAACTCTTTTGACTTAGTTTTGGTGCCATTAGTTGCTTTTGACAGAAAAGGCGTCAGAATTGGTATGGGTTCTGGTTACTATGATCGAGCTTTAGCGTCCTTAACTCATCAGCAAAGTACTCGCCCCAGATTGATTGGGCTAGCTCATCACTTTCAAGAAATCAGTGATTTAAATCCGCAACCGTGGGATATTCCCTTGGATGCTATACTCACCAACCAAGAATTCATCAAAATCGGGATATAATATACAGATGAAACTAACATTAAGACAAATTTTAAAGCGGTTGGCGTTTGCCATATTGGCTACCATATGCGTTACAACGGCATCCGCAGAACAACAACCTGACTTAACTAATACACAAGACAAAAACACTATGGTTATATTATCTACATCATTAGGCGACATCACATTAGAATTAGACGCCGAAAAAGCACCCCACTCAGTCAAGAACTTCCTTGAATACGCTAACGCGGGCTTTTATGACGGAACTATCTTTCACCGTGTTATCCCAGGCTTCATGGTTCAGGGCGGAGGTTTTAACGAAGAAATGAACCAAAAAGAGACCAATGCGCCGGTACCTAATGAGGCAGAAAATGGCCTTACCAATGATAAATATACGGTGGCCATGGCTCGGACTCCTGATCCTCATTCAGCCACCTCACAGTTTTTTATCAACAGCAGTGACAACGCCTTTTTGAACTTTAAAAGTGCAACACCAGATGGCTATGGCTACACAGTCTTCGGCAAGGTTGTAAAAGGCGAAGAAGTAGTCGACGCCATTGAGCAAGTACGGACAGGTCAGGTTGGCCCGCATGGCGATGTACCCTTAGAACCAGTTGTTATTAAGTCAGCGAAAGTGAGTGAATAACATCGACCAAGCGACTCGTATATAAGCTATTGCAAATAGCAAAAAGGGCTTACTAGTAGTTACTGGTAAGCCCTTTTTAATTAACATTTAAGGGTGATAACTACAGGGATTAGTGAGCGTGTCCTGCCGGACCATGAGGATGACCATGCTCAATTTCTTCAGCAGATGCGTCGCGTATATCAGCAATACTGACATTGAAATGCAGTTCTTTACCGGCAAGTGGATGATTACCATCAACGGTCACTGTTTTGTCGTCTGTTGCTGTTACCACAACCGGCACTGGCCCTTGCTCGGTTTCGGCCTGAAAGCGTTTACCCACTTCAATATCGTCAATTGCGTCGCCAAAGGCTTCACGTGGCACTGTTTGGATTAAAGCAACGACCGGCACACCATAACCTTTCTCAGGCGAAATCACTGCGTCAACGGTATCTCCCGTGGTCTTTCCCTCTAGCTCCTCTTCTAATCCTACAATGATATTACTAGCACCGTGCAAGTACACTAATGGATCCTTACCGGTAGACGAATCTAACTCATTACCTTCGTTATCTTTAAGTACGTAGTGAATAGTCACAATCTTATTCTGTGTAATCATAATAATTTCAAGTCTGTTACAGGTGTTTAACTGGACGTAGCGTCCCAATCCGTAATTATGCCTGTTTAAACAAGAAAAGAGTAACGCAGAATAGACTTAGCAAAAAAAACCCAGTCTGGAAATATTAAATACTTCCAAACTGGGCTATACCCCACCGCTACTACCATGTGCCTCGAACCCTACCATCAAGAACACCGGCTTATGTAACGATGTATTAGTTATACGCATTTATTGAGATCATGCAAAGCTGTATTCTAATTTTTTTTAAAGCCCATAAAACCATTCTAACTTATTGATTTTATTTAACTATTTTTTATGACAATTCCTGTCAAAACAAGCCAAAGATAGTCACCTCTATGACAAATTACGCATTTCATCTGTTGACTTATAGACGCCTAGATTGACGCGACTTATAAGCTGGTTTAGATATCTCTTTAGGCGCTTTTGCTATAGGCATGGCTCTTAATACCCGTGGCAATGACTTTAAACCCGAACGCTCATAATCAAACGTAAGGGCTTGAAGTGAATCGCTCGCGCTTTCAGACAGATCTTCAATAAGGATGTCATACAACAAATCAAATAGTCGAAGAAGGGCTATTTTATGAGTCTGAGCGGTTCGCCTAAACAAACTTTCACTGACTATCGAAAAACGCTGATACAAGCTGTTTTGCTCCTCATAATTGCCAAGTAACAACGGCAAAATAGCTGTAAAACGCCCTGAGTTCGCAATCATATCCCAATAACGAGCAAAACGATTAATCGCCTGGACATCGGCAAACTGAACTTCAGAGCTACTAACAATGGCGTAAGGCGGATTGGGATTAAACACCAATTGGTAATCATCTGTGTGTCGAATAATCGGAGAGCCCCTTAAACGTTTAAGAATCCCTACCTGTACCTCATGTGGCTGCAAAGCAACCAAGGTATTAAAACTGTCGGCAAAACTCCTTAAAGACTCGCCCGGCAAACCAAAAATTAAATCGGCATGTATATAGGCATTAGATTGCTGTTTAATCCACCTTAAGTTTTCTTTCGCTTTGTCATTGTTTTGACGTCTACTGATCGACTGTTGGACTTTCGGATTGAACGTTTGAATCCCTATCTCGAACTGTAACACTCCTTGAGGAAAACGCTGAATCATCTCCTTTAGAGCTTCAGGCAAATGATCCGGCACCACTTCGAAATGCAAAAACAAATCGTCACTCAATCGCTCCAGAAAAAACTCCATGATGCGCAAGCTACTTTTAACCTTCAGATTAAAAGTGCGATCGACAAACTTAAAATGACGTGCACCTCGCTGGTACAGAATATCCATCTGCTCGAGAAACTGATCTAAGTCAAAAGGCCACGCTGTTTTGTCTAAAGCCGATAAACAAAATTCACACTTAAATGGACAACCACGTGATGCCTCCACATAGATCACACGGTTACGAATATCTTCGTCTTTATAAAGATCGTAAGGCATAGTGATTTGATCAAGCTTAGCCTGCTTACCCGCAATAACTTTAGAGCAAGCTTGACCAGCCTCTAATTGTTCAATTAACTCTTTGAAACTAAGATCACCCCATCCCGTAATAACATGATTCGCTAAGGCTGCGATCGATTGTTGCTCGTGCTCATAGCTGACCTCGGGCCCACCTAAAATAATTACCACCTCTGGTGCTATCGCTTTAATCAAAGCAACGAGCTTTTCAGTTTGCACGACATTCCATATATAAACACCAAAGCCAATATATTTTGGCTTACGGGAAAGCAATTGTTCGGCGATATCTTCGGGGCGCGAATCGATGGTGTATTCGAGAATCTCGCATTTCTCGCTCAGCTCACCTAAATTAGCTTTTAGATAACGCAAACCAAATGCGCTATGAATATAGCGAGCATTCAGGGTGCTAAGAATTATTCGTTTAGTGTTCATCGCTGGCGATCTTGTTAACAACGTAGCCGCTAGCAAGCATGCCAAAGCTGGCCGTCAAATGTGTGACGGACCCCATACCCCCGGCACAATTAAGCGCATTACTTTGCGATGCCTCACCACTATTTATAGGTCGCTGGGGACTAACATTGCCGTGCCCATCAGGATAAACCAATTGCTCCTTCGAGTAGATACACGGCACGCCAAAACTGCGTTTCAAGTTCTTTGGAAACCGATAGTCTTGTCGTAGTAGCTTTCGCGTGCGCGCTAACAAAACATCATGCTCTGTCTTACTTAAGTCGCCTTGCACAATTTTAGACGGGTCTATCTGTCCACCAGCGCCGCCTACTGTTAAGAGCTTAATCCCGTTTGTACGACAAAACGAGATCAAGGCCGCTTTTATCCTAAAATCGTCAATACAATCAATAATGTAGTCACAGCTAGCATCGACAAGAGTGTCTAAATTATCTTGGCGGACAAAATCATCGACTAAGCTAAGCTTGCATTGCGGGTTGATTTGCTCAATCCGTTCACGCATAACATCAATTTTATCTCGGCCTAAGGTTGCTGATGTCGCGACTAATTGACGGTTTATATTTGACTCAGCAACCACATCCATATCAACTAAACAAAGCGCGCCAATCGCACTTCGAGCCAAACTCTCGGCCGCCCAAGAGCCAACACCACCAATACCGATCACACACACCTTCGCCGACTGCAATCGCTGCAGCCCTTGATCACCATAGAGTCTAGCAATGCCGGCAAAGCGCCGAGCAAGGTCAGCTTCTACTAATTCATCGTTTATTGGACTAGACTCGAACATATAGTGCGCAGCTAATAGTTATAATTGAGTTCATGGCATTACAAAAGTTAAAACAACCGCTTTCGCTGATCGACACCCACTGTCATCTCGATTTTAATGACTTTGATCTAGATCGCAACGAAGTAATCAATCGCTGTATAAGTGCTGGCATTAAACATATTGTTGTGCCGGCAGTAAGCCAAGCAACCTTTAAACGTACAATTGACTGTTGCAATAATTGGCCCAACTTACATCTAGCCTTGGGGCTTCACCCAATTTTTATCAGCCAGCATCAGCCGCAACATCTCATCGAACTTGATTCGCAAATCAAACAAAACATGCCTGTGGCGGTTGGCGAAATTGGTTTGGATTTCCACCAAAAAGATCTAGATCAAGACAAGCAAATTGCATTTTTTAATAAGCAGTTGATTATAGCAAAGCAAAACAAGCTGCCTGTCATTATTCATAATCGCAAGGCACACGACATATGCATCCAATTATTACAGGAACACCAAATCGATGGCGGCATTATTCACGCATTCAATGGCAGCATACAACAAGCTCATAAGTACCATGAGCTAGGATTCAAACTTGGCTTTGGTGGCATGTTGACTTTCGAGCGCTCAAACAAGCTGCGTAAGCTAGCCGCAGACCTTCCACTCAATTGTATTGTTCTTGAAACCGACGCGCCGGATATGACCGTGGCACAACATAAGGGCGAGCGTAATAGCCCAGCCTACCTAAATTTCGTGTTAGATAGCCTTTCTGAGTTGCGCGATGAATCAATTGACGAGATTGCTCTACAAACTACGATGAACGCTCTACAGGCACTTAGAGTAACTTTATGAGACGAATAACAGAGTCTGTATCTCGCACTTTTACGACAAACTCAAATAGATAAATAAAAGTATTAAGAAGCACGAATATTAATTCGTAATTTCGCCTTCTTTGGTTACACTTAATTCAATCAAACTAGCTTCACAAAAGAACAACATCATGCAAAACACCTTAACCGCGGCCGTTGTTCTGATTGGTAACGAGCTGCTTTCTGGCAGCATTGAAGACAAAAATTTAGCGCACATTGCAAAGACGCTTGAGCCAAAAGGAATCCGAGTCCGAGAAACTAGAATTATTCCTGACATTGAGTCAGAGATCGTCGAGGCCGTTAATCACCTACGAGATAAATACGATTATGTATTTACCACAGGCGGCATAGGGCCAACCCATGACGACATCACTTCAGATTCAATCGCCGCAGCTTTTGGCGTTGAAAATGTTATACAAAAGGAAGTTTTCGACCTTATTGAAGCACGCTTAAAAATCAATAATGTCGAATTCACCCCAGCCGCGCAACGTATGGCTTACGCCCCCAAAGGCGCTACTATCATACCGACTAAGCAATCTATAATTCCGAGTTATCGTATGGATAACGTGTTCGTTATGGCCGGCGTTCCAAGGATTATGCGTATGATGCTTAAGGATATTGAACGACAACTAGATACTGGCTTAGCAATTTTTAATATGAGTGTACATGCTAACGTTGGCGAGAGTGAAATAGCAGCGGCGCTTGAAACAATCCAACGCGCGCGACCAGACCTAGACATCGGCAGTTACCCGCAAGACAAAGACTCCACCATTAGTGATTATCGCGTTATCTTCGTTGTAAAAGGAACCGACCAAGTAGTAGTGCAGAAAACTTGTGATGAAATAATCGCTGCGTGCACCGAAAATGGCCACCCAGCGATTATGGGCAGTTAAATAAACCTAGCGAATAAAAACATCAGGCCAATTATCATTGCCAGTATGAAACGTTAAACGCGTCGCTTTAGATGAATCTGAACCCATTTTCCAAAGAAAAATTTCATAGTCCTTGGTATCGTGCTCATGGTCATCCCCTCCTCGACTCGCACCAAAAACAATATACTCTCCATTAAAAGACTGCTTGGGCCAATACTCGTGGCTGAATTCACCTTCAAGATCGATCAATGTACTTGGACTTAAGTCTTCTTGGTTAACCTCTACAATCCGCAAACCTTGCTTGCGACCGCCGCGTGTTATTTGAAACAAACTACCGCCGTCACTACTCCAAGTTAGCTCGCAACCATCAAGCACAGCTCGATGCTTACCATTAGTATCAATCGCCGTACCCCAGAACCCAGTATTAGAACCAATATGGACTTGCTTGGCTGTGAACACTACTTGTCCACTTACAGGGTTTATCTTTGGGTTATAAATACCTGAACCACTCGGCATTTGATTGTTAACCCCGGTCTCATAGACAGTCAGCAATTCCTGAGTCTTGAGGTTTAAAGTTTGAAAACGTATCGTATCTTGTATAAAACTGAGTCGATCATTATCCACCCAAGCCGGCGATGTTGAACGCTCGCTCAATACGATCTCTTCGCCACTAGCAAGATCTAATAAAATAACGTCCCATGCAACGGTATTACGTTGCGATACCCAAGGTTGGTGTGCTCGCGCAAAAACAAGACGTTTTCCATCCGGCGATATTCTAGGGTAGGTTTCCGTGTGCGGGTGATTTGTTAATTTGCTCAGCGATTGATCAACCAAATCCATTTTAAAAATATCATGGTTACCGTCTCGATTAGAACTAAAAACCACAAAGCCATCTAAATTATCCGACAAACTTTTTAATTCTAGTGTTAGGGCGTCTCTCCCATCTAAATTTTCAGTTCCGGCTTGCGGAGCACTAACGGCACCTAATTTACCAGCAGCCCATACTTGATATCCAAGAAAAGCGACACCGCTCATTAGAGCACCACCAGCGACAACTATCGAAACAAAAGTAGCGAGCCGAGCTTTAATAGGTAAGCCAGCCGCATCGAGCGCCGCCTGTGATTGGTGCCCGCTGCGATTCACTAAAAAGAATATGGCAAGTAAAACGCCACCCAGAATATATTCCATTACTTGACTCCAAATATGCACACATAACATGGTCACCAATGCCGAGGCCTGATCAGCCACCCCAAGCAATTGAAATACCAAAGCGGTACCCGCCTCATAACTACCAAAACTCATAAACGTGGGGAGTGGCAAGCTTGCGCCTATTTCGCCGCCGATTAGGGCACCAACAATGGTCGCATCACTCAGTATTGCCAAACTTTCAAAGCTTGGCGTGGCAACAGCCTTGAACAACAAATAAAATCCAAAGTACTTAAGCAAACGAATCACAATAGAAAGAAAAACCACCTTCAATGTGCCACCTGAATAGCGAACCTGGGTGACACTTTCACTTAGCTTATCTACGAACTTAAGGATTTTAGAAAATAAATTATCAGTATCGTATTTGGCACTAAGATTGACACGTAAATAATTATTGAAAGCAGGCAATATCAAAAATAAACCACTTAAGGCTATTAATGACAAAACCAATGCAAGAATAATGCCAGACACCGCCCAGCCTTGCAGGTCACCAGCACCAAGTTGCAGCACAACAACACCAGCCGCAACTATCAACAGGCCGATAAAATCAAAAGCGATAGCAATTGCCAGCGAGCTCGCGCCGTTTTCAAGCTTAACTTTATAGCCCTTATTCAAGAGCGCTACATAAATTAACTCACCAACCCTACCAGGCAGCATATCAACGCACATATTGCGCACTGCTGTGACCAAATACATTTGCGCAAGAGTCGGTACATTTTTTTCTCCGCACAAATCTAACAACAGTCGGTAGCGAACCGCTCGCACCAAAATTCCCAATAGAAAAACACAGGCAACAACTAACAATAAAGAACCAGAGGTGTTCTGCAAAGCGGCAAGCACACTTGGGCGCTCAGCGTCAGACAGACCAGTCGTGACCATGCGCAGCAATAATGCAACCACGGCAAACGACACACCAATGGATAAGGTCAATTTTAATAGGTTTCGTATCATATTAAGTGACCCTAACACGGCAAAACTGAATTTTCGCTTAACAAGCTTTAACTCACTATGCTTTGACTAACAATGGGTTCTTTAGCG
Organism: uncultured Gammaproteobacteria bacterium; assembly: GCA_964434375.1. GTDB lineage: Bacteria > Pseudomonadota > Gammaproteobacteria > Arenicellales > Arenicellaceae > Arenicella. The sequence goes on from CAYSUU010000005.1 coordinate 11,544, forward strand.
CGTTTTTATTTGGGGGTAACAAAAGCAACTAACAAGGTGATCATTCACCATACCGCAGGCCTGCATAAACGCATAACAAATCGTACTTCCGACAAACTTAAAGCCTAGCTTTTTAAGTGCTTTGCTCATGGCCTCGGACTCTTGAGTAGTAGCCGGAACTTCGCTTAAGGACTTGCGGTGATTAATGATTGGCTCACCCCCCACAAACGACCAGAGAAATTCTGAAAAAGACGGCGATTTCGGGTCTTTTTGCATAGCGAGATAAAGCTGCGCATTAACGATAAATGCATTCACCTTTAACTTATTGCGAATAATACCTGGGTCATTCAACAGTTGAACTCGTTTCGCATTGTCGTACTGAGCAATTTTAATCGGATCAAAGTTGTCAAAAACCTTTCGATAGTGCTCGCGTTTCTTGAGCACCGTAATCCAGCTTAGACCAGCTTGAGCGCCTTCTAAGTTCAGCATTTCAAACAGTACTTGATCATCATAAACAGGCACGCCCCATTCTTGATCATGATAATCCTTATAAAGCTCGTCAGCGGTGCACCAAGCGCAACGCATCTTTTCGCTCATTTTTCGTCTCCACGCAGTTTCTCTATCTTATCGAACATAATCAAACGACTAGCCTCGTGCCCCGGCACTGGCTCACCGGCAGTCAATGTAAGTCGTTTAAAGAAATGTTTTGGCAGGCTTTTAAACGCACTTCCGCGTGCGCGCGACGCCCAGGTACCCCACATCCCTTTTATTGCAACTGGAATCACAGGCACCGGTGTTCGCTCAAGTATCATATCTATGCCAGGTTGGAACTTATTGAGTTCGCCATCACGAGAAATACCGCCCTCTGGAAAAATCACCACCAAACCACCACGTTCGAGTTCCGCCGCCACTTCATCAAATGCCTGTGCGACTAATTCAGGCCGCTCTTTACGGGTTCCAATAGGAATAGCTTTTACCCATGAGAATGCGCGCCCAATAATAGGTAGCTCGTAAAAGCCATACCACATCACAAAACGCGCTGGTCTTGGTAAGTGTCCATAAACGATAGGTGGGTCAAAAAAACTAATGTGATTGCAAACAATCAATGCCGGCCCTTGCTCTGGAATATTATCAAAATTTTCAGTTTTAACTCGATACACCGCATGCGCTAACAACCAACATATGTGCTTTATAAAATACTCAGAGATCGAAGCAATAATAAATAGACTGACAATCAAATTTAGTACGGCCACTATTTTAAAAATATCAAGCACCGTGAAACCAAGAGACACCAGCAAGATGCCTAGTCCGCCAGCAAGCACCATGAATAGAGAATTAATAATATTATTAACTGCGATCACCCGAGAACGTTGATGTTCTGCACTACGTGTTTGCATATAGGTATACAAAGGCACAATAAACAGCCCTGAAAAGAAGGCGATCATGAGCAAGTAGAAAACCGACCATAGCGCGCCCGGTATCGCCAATACCTCAACCATAGTTCGCAATTCAGTGGTTTCTGGGATGACAACACCACCTAGTTGCCAAGTAAAAAAGCTGATACCTAAACCGCCAATAGGCACTAGGCCAACCTCAACGCGCCCAGCCGAAAAAACCGAGCAAGCAAGCGATCCTAAGGCGATACCGACTGTGAATACGGTGAGCAGCAAAATAGCCACTTTGGGACCACCAGATAAGACATCAACAGCAAATATCGGAAACATGGTAAGAATGATAGAGCCGACAAACCAAAACCACGAATTAGCAAGGATCGATTTAAACACACCTCGATTAGCATAAGCGAGTCGCACTATATCAGCGGTTTTGCGGAATATATTTAAAGAAACCTTAAGCTCTGGAGACGCCGCTGGCGCATCCGGAATAAACTGTGAGCTAAACCGGCCAACAACAGCGAAAAAAACGATCGAAAACATCAACACCGTTTGATATTCAGGTTTTTCGCCTAAAGCTCCACCGAGCACTTGCCCAAGCAAAATAGCAATAAAAGTTCCGGCTTCTACATAAGCGTTTGCGGTAAGTATTTCGGAGTCATCTACGTGTTGTGGCAAGATACTGTATTTAATGGGACCAAAGAAAGAAGACTGTGCACCTAGGGCAAACAAAATGCCGAGCATGCCGTATACCGATTGGAAATAGAGCGCAATACAACCCATCAGCATGATCACTATTTCGGCGAGTTTTATCTGGCGAATCAACCACGCTTTTTCATATTTGTCGGCCAACTGGCCAGCTATGGCACCAAACAAAAAGAAGGGTAATATAAAAGCGATTAATGCCGCATTTACCATCACGCCTTGATTTTCTTTAGCTAAAGAGTAGGTAATTAGAATAGCAAACGCGTAACGATAAACATTGTCATTGAAAGCCCCAAGAAACTGGGTGCAAAAGTAAGGTAAGAACCTTCGCTGAGTAAGTAAATGCTTGGCCATAACTTGTTGGCTGTCTATTATTGTTAGAATTGCTATGAGAGCAAAACGATAACATAAACCGTATTAAAAATTCTGACCATGCCCAATATCGACGTTGACTACTTAATAGTTGGTCAAGGCCTAGCAGGCTCATTGTTAAGTTATAAAATAGTTGCCTCAGGTGCATCGGTAATGGTCTATGACGATCACCATCACGCCTGTGCAAGTAAAATCGCGGCAGGCATTATCAATCCAGTCACCGGCCACCGATGGAATCTAACTGCTAATTTTCACGAATACCTTAAGGTTGCGAAAGAACTATATAGCGAAATAGAAGACACACTCGGCTGCAAGCTATTAAGCACACTTAAACAAACACGCTTGGTGAAAAACGAGGGTCAGTCTAATTATTTCCTAAAGCGCCTTGATCAAAGCGTCTATCGAGACTTACTGACACCTTCATCTAATTCGTATTTAAAAGATGCGGGCTTTGGCTTTGCTGATGTCGCACAAAGCTATCGATTTGACACACAAGGCTTTATAGAAAAAATGTTTGAGTGGCTGGCGCTTAAAAACAGCATCCGTCAGCAACCATTTAACTATAAAGCACTTGAAAAACACGAGACTGGACTTGTCTATCAGAGTATTGATGGCGAAACTGTGTGCGCCAAAAAAGTGGTTTTCTGCGAAGGCTACCACGCAATAGATAATCCTTGGTTGCAACACTTGCCATTTAAGTTGGCTAAAGGTTCTGTGTTAGAAATCACAATAGAGCCACTGCAGGACATGGATATGCGTGTACCTCATGATCGCTTATTAAACTGGGGGCATTGGATTCTCTCAGATCACCAGCATAGGGTGCGCCTTGGTTCTACCTACGATTGGAATGACACAAGCAAGCAAGCGTCAAAAGAAAACCAGAACAAATTATTAGAGAGCCTACACAACCACAGTCATTTTAAAGCACGCGCAATTAAACATAAAACTGGCGTGCGGCCAACAACAAAGTTGCGCCAACCTTTTGTGGGCCCATTGAGTAATCACGCGCATGCTTATTGTCTAAACGGACTTGGCAGCAAGGGCTGTTTAATCGCTCCCCATTACGTAACTATGTTGCAACAACATATGGTGAATGATTCTCCAATACCCTCAGAGGTGACTCAATGGCTTTAACACGCCTCGCACACCGACTCATAAGCGAACATTTTAAAAACCTACCCAAAAATCTCGCGATTGATGCCACCTTAGGCAATGGGCACGACTGCGAGTTTTTGCTGCGTCAAAAGTTTAAACGAGTAATGGGGTTTGATATTCAGGCACAAGCTATTGCTGCGAGCAAGCATCGACTTGAAATTGCGCAGCTTAATAACGTTGAACTCATCCATGACGGTCATCAACATTTAGCTTCTTATATAAACAATCAAAAACACCTAACAGATTCTGCTAAGCATCAATATCAAACAATCGATTGTTGTATGTTTAATTTTGGTTATTTGCCCAAGACAGACAAAAAAATCACCACTCTAGCGACAAGCAGCGTAAGCGCCATTGAGGCTGCCTTAGCACTATTAAGCGAGCATGGACTCATAACACTATTGTGCTACCCAGGTCACGCGCAGGGCGCCATCGAAACCAAAGCGGTTCAACAAACGCTTTCGCAACTAAGTGGCGCTTATAGCATTGACGAACATTTAGACGACATCCCTAACGCCCATGCGCCGATACTCTACACCGTAAAACATCGTGTGAACGTTTAAGCCTCTCTTTTTAGGTCAATGTTATAGCGCTGAGGGGTCCGGGCTATGGCTTACAATCGGTTCCTTATTGTTCTATTTACAGGACTTAGGATACAAAACTAAGGTCTAAACATATGAAGGCATGCATCGCCCTTACAAAGTAAATATCTTGATTTTGTATTCCTTAGTAAAAGCTCACCGAACCGGCTTGTTTAAAGTAGAATCGGTTTACATACAAAACTGCATTTTTAAAATGAAAATGGATTGGCCTCAACGAATTATTTGTATGACCGAAGAAACGGTCGAGACATTGTACCTACTAGGCGAGCAAGATCGAATTGCAGGCATCTCAGGCTTTACTGTCCGCCCTCCTCAAGCGCGAAAGGAAAAACCGAAGGTTTCTGCGTTCACCAGTGCCAAAATCCCTAAAATTTTAGACTTAAAACCAGACTTGGTTTTAGGCTTTTCAGACCTACAAGCGGATATAGCTGCCGAGTTAATTCGCAATGGAATTGAGGTGTACGTTTTAAATCATCGCAGCGTGGACGAAATATTGCGCATGATTCGCACGCTTGGGAGGCTGGTCAACTCGATTCAACAAGCAAACGCACTGGCCGATAAGTATCAGCAAAGAATCAACCAAGTACTAGAACAAACCAGCCAATGGAAAGTAAAACCCAAGGTCTATTTCGAAGAGTGGTACGAACCTTGCATAACCGGCATTGCTTGGGTAAGCGAGCTCGTCGAAATAGCCGGTGGCATAGATTGTTATGCAGAGAATGCAAAACATCAGGGCGCTAAAGAGCGCATCGTTAAAGATCCGCTAGAGATAGCGGCCCGAAATCCAGACATCATTATTGGTTCTTGGTGTGGCAAAAAATTTCATCCTGAAAAAGTAGCCGAACGCAAAGGATGGGAAAGTGTTACCGCGGTCAAAAATAAGGATGTATATGAAATTAAATCAGCTTATATTTTGCAACCTGGGCCAGCGGCTTTAACTGAAGGCCTCGATCAACTTCTTGCTATTACTCAAGCATGGCAGGATCGACACGGTTAATCTGATTAATATCTATAAGTGTCCTTACTCTTAATAACTAGCACCAATGAATTAAGGCAATATAATTAAACTCTGTTAAACAATCGACCTTAGATCCGTAAATCAATAATAGTATGTGTTATTAATTTCGCCAGAGGTATTGCTGATGTTTAAGTTATTCAAAGTTAGTCTGCTCGCTATATGCGTTTTATTCGTCAGTGCTTGCGCCTCAAATGGCAAGGTTGTGCATAGGAATGCTAAGTACAAATCGGTTTCTTTTGGCACAGTACTAGAAACTAAAGAAGTCACTCTTGGTGGCTCTAACTCTGGTATTGGCTCTTACGCAGGATCTCTGGCAGCGATCACCGAATCTACTAGTAACTCTTTTCTAAGTTTATTCGTACGTGGCGTGGCAGGTGGAATTATTGGGGCAACGGCAGAAGAACGCGTGACTCGATCTAAAGGAACGCAATACACGATCGAAAAAAATAATGGCACAATCATTTCTGTGGCCACGAAAATCCGAAACTTAAATGTAGGTGATTGTCTTAGAATTACCCGCGGTGGTCGTTCAACACATCTTGAAGCCGCTGACATTAGCTTGTGCGGTTCAAAAGCGACCAAGACTAAGGTTTAAAACTAAGATTTAAAACTAAGATTTAAAACCTTAGTTAAGTCACCTAGCTTCCTACTTACTAAAAGTAAGTAAATATCCAAGCACATCATGCTCGATGTGGGCGTCACAGTCGTGCACAGCTTTGAGTTCGATGAACGGCTGTTTATCAATGCCGTCAAGAGCGTTACAGATCTAGACATCAATACTGATTGGGAAAGCTAGCTACCCACATGTAACCGACACGGGCATCCTTCAGACTGCATGACTTTGTGTTTATCGAATCACGACTATCAAAGAACCGACATTTTTAAAAAAGCTTGCCAAAAATTAGGCTATGGATTTATCACCGTAGGGTCTCGAGTAAGTCATACACATAGCATTATTGATTTTTCAGAGCCGAGGTAAAGCCTAAGTTTACCCGACAAAATTTTGGCAATGATTGATTTAATGACTACTCAATAATTTTTATCTTTTGCCCTGGCGTTGGTTCCCCATCCGGGTACAGATTATTAATCAAACGAATTTGCGAATCCGCGTATTCATTTAAATTTGAGCGCTGAGCGAGAGAACGTATGCTGTCGCCTTGTCGAGCTGTTACTACTTTAATTTTACGTCCCTGCGCTAACTTAACTTCTTCAGGCTTTAAACGGCGGATACTTTGCGCCACACTATAAAAAGAATCGTCCGGCACAAAGCCTTTACCTTGCCCGGTCAATACAAACGCCTGACTCCCTCGCGTAATCATGCCAACTCTCACATTAGATTGTTGCCCCGAGTCTTGATTGCTAATCGTCGCCAGACCCGACAACCCGGTATCTTCGCCTGTATTTACTTGGCGCACATCGCGAAGATTTTGAAATTTTGAACTTAAATAACCTTGAGCATCAACCGGTAGCGAAACCGAATCCATCCGCACGGTTACCGCTTGGTCACCTTCAGGCGACACCGCACCGAGAATACTTGGCGTATTTTGCACGCGCCAGCCTTCTGGAAATTCAATAAACAAGTCTAAACCTTTATGGTAAAAACGATTACCTCGAGCGATACCTTGTTCTTCGCTTTCGCCATAGGCCATGCCATCGGTAAGACGTAAAAATCGACCATCGTCAGGAACAGGCTTGGTCGTATCTCTAAATTTTTCAGCTGCTTTGATTACACCTTGCAAGCGTGTATCGTTCTTAGGATGGGTAGAAAACAAACTATGATAACCCTGATATTCAACACCTTCTGCTTCGGCACGCTCACGTGCAAACAATTCTTGATTTTTAAGAATACCAATAACACCAATCATATCTTGAGGATCATAATTATTGTGCGCAATATACTCCGCCCCTAAACGATCCGACTCGAGCTCTTGGGTACGTCCATACCCACTCATCAAGGCGCCACCAAAAAGCTGCGATGCTTGAGCTAAACCATCACTGCCTGTACCAACTGCAACCACTAAACTAACGCCTGACGCTATTTGTTGTTGCGCTGCACGCTCGGCACCATGGCGTCCGGTAACATGACCAATCTCATGACCAATCACACCGGCCAAATGAGCTTCTTTGCCCATGTACGCCATAATTCCACGAGTTATGTAAACGTAGCCTCCAGGAAGTGCAAAGGCATTTACTTCTGGACTATCGAGTAAGGTAAAAGTAAATGGTAAGTCAGGTCGGTGACTCTTCTTGGCCAAACGTTGACCAATATCATTAACGTAATTTTGCAACTCAACATCTTCATAAACACTGTATTGCTTAAGAATTTCTTGATGATATTGTTTACCAGCATTAAGTTCCCATGACTCTGATAATGCGAAAGAAGGCCGCCCAGTAACAGGGTCAGTGGCACATGCTTGTAACAGACCAAATATAGAAAAAATAATAAAGATTTTTATGGCGTTCATAATGAGCAGATTACGTGACAAAAATTAATTTAAATATACAAGGTGCTGCTTAGAGCTATAAGCAACCATCAACAAAACAAATATCTCAGGAAGCTCATTTGCCTTCTACCCAATTCACAATTGGCTCCCATTCTTTCATGTCATTTTTTACATCCGACATTCCCATTTCAAAAATACCAATGCCAGTATCAGCGGCCTTAACATAATTTTGAGAATTGCGTAACGCTCCAACCAGCTTGATATCAAGCTTCCCTAAAAAATCAATCAAAGCGCTGTAAGAGTGATAATTTTTCTGAACTCGATTCGCAATCACACCTAAGGCTGCATCGGCATTATTCTTTTTGACTTTACTGACAATATCGGCAATAAAGGACGCAGCAACTCGCATATCAATGGCGCTCGGCATGACAGGAATTAACACCACATCGACCAACTTTATAAGGCGTGCAACTTTTGCCGTATCTGTACGTGCTGGACAATCGTAAATAGCACGCTCGGTTCCCGGCGCTAGGTAAATTTCACCTTTCAAACCATTAAAACCTTGTATATGTGCCTCTGTATCGGGGCGGGTACGCACCCAGTCCATGGAAGATTGTTGCGGGTCAAGGTCGACCAAAGCGACAGGCATTTCCCACACCGCGTAGTAAGTCGCTAAATTAGTGGCAATTGTGGTTTTTCCACAGCCACCTTTTGGGTTTACTACCAAAATTGAGCGCATAATCGAACCCTCTGGACATTCGTGTTTTTGTATCTTTTCAGACTCAGCATACTATTTTTTAAAAAATCTTTCCAAACCAATAAAAAATGCTCAAACCACTATTATTAAACTAGCCTTTGCTAGCGCACTTAAAGCACTCATTGGCAAAGCATAGCAACTAAGCGAAAAGCTAAATCTAACCAGCAAAAGTTGACCCGAAATGTCTAACAACGTAATCCACACGCGCATCAACACTTTCTGTATTATCAGCCGTTAATGCTTCAATAGTTTGCAAGCGTGGCAATATCCCAGTTCTATTTGCTGTCTGAATCGCCAAACCCGGCCGAGCATTCAACTCGAGTATCAATGGACCGCGAATTTTGTCCAATACAATGTCAACGCCTAGATAACCCAAGCCAGACATTTCAAAACAACCCGCCGACAGATTCAGTAAACTCAACCAATCGCTGATAGCAATGTCTAATAGAGATTTTCCAGTATCGGGATGCTCAGTAAGGAGCCGATCAAAGTGAACCGCAGCACATGATTTACCCGAACCAACATCCAAGCCTACACCGACCGCACCTTGATGTAAATTAGCCTTACCGTCACTATCACGAGTAGCTAAACGAAGCATCGACATAACCGGATAACCTTTAAAGACAATCATGCGTATGTCCGGCACGCCCTCATGACTAAGCCCATCGAAGACCGGGTCAAATTCAATGAGTGCTTCAACAACAGCAGTATCAGCCGTACCACCTAAACTAAACAAGCCCGCCAAAATATTAGAGATATGACGAACAACCTCTTCGCGAGACACATACTCGCCATTGGTTTTTCTATAACCGTTTTCGTCCGAGTCGACAATAACTAATATTCCTTTACCTCCACTTCCTTTAGCCGGTTTTATACAAAACCCCTGATGTTGATCAAGAACTTCAAAAACGTGTGCGACCTCATGCTGATATTCAATAGTAGCGAGTAAATCAGGAACCGCTAAACCGTGTTTTAAAGCTAAGGTTTTTGTCTTGAGTTTGTCATCAACATTTGGATACAAGGTACGATCGTTATACCTAGATATATAAGAAAAATTGCGCTGATTTATACCCATCACGCCGCGCTCGCGCAGACTAGACGGCTTGGCGAAATGGAACATAACTAAGCATCATCTGCCAAAGGTTTAAACCTTCGCAGTTCCAATAGACGATAACCGGTATATTGACCCATTAATAAAATAGCCGCCAGAACCAAAGCATGCACGCCCAGAAAATTAAAAGCCCAATGGCGAATATAATCATTGTCCATCAACAAATAAGCAATCACAGCCACAAACAAGCTGCCACTGCTTTGTATCAACACTTCTTTACCGCCCTCCTCTTCCCAAAGGATTGACATTCTCTCAATCGTCCATGCCATGATTATCATAGGAAAAAAGGTAATCGTTAACGCTTCAGTCAAGCCCATTCGAAAAGCAATTATGGTAAACACTACAATAATTGCGATCACCATAATCACCACAGCCGATATCCTCGACACGAGCAACAAATTAAGATGAGAAAGATAACTTCTAATCATCAAACCGGTCGACACTATTAACAAAAAACCGATGACACCGTTAAGCAGCTCCGTTTGAATAAACGAGGTCGCAATTAATATGGGCATAAAAGTTCCGCTACACTTCACACCAATAATTATTCTTAAAAACACAACAATTAAGGCGCCGATCGGCAGCAACAAAATTCCTTTAAACAAGTTTTGCTCTGCCAGCGGCAAATTATATAAGCCAGCACTAAAAGCGTTAATCTCCGAGTTAGACGATGACTCCTTAGCTTCCAGCAAAGCGCTCTTACGGATGCGATTTATAGAAAACGACACACCAGAATCTGAACCACCAACAACATCCAGCAAAGACGGCGAGTCTTGCAACCAAATCATCAATGGTAATTCTGGATCAAGAACGGACCTATTTAAGTTGTGCATCTGCCATTGTCCATCTACATATGCCTTAACTAAAGGCACAAGCGATTGATTACGGCGACTGTCTTCGAGCACCAATCCGCCAACGCGCTTGGAAAAAATATCGGCCATAGCCAACAATTGAATAAAGGTCGACGTACGGTTGTATCGAGACAAAATTAAGGCGACGTTTTGATCATCTGAAAACAGCTTGGCCTTCAACTGCAAAAGTAATAATTCGGTATTTCCTGAACGTTGATAGGCTTCATCCAGAACAAGCTTAGCTGAACTTTGATAAGGTTCTTCCCAAGCCTCAAATTCAACCGGCGCTGGCGCCGGCTCTTCCATATCATCTAAAGACTGCTTGTATGAGCCTTGGTAATATAAGGTTTGCGGGCCGTTAGCAAGTCGCTTGCTCCATACAACCTTAGGCACCTCACTATCACGTAACACATGTACACCATAGGCTGGAGACGCGGTAAATTCTTCCACTAACTCATAGCGCTTATCGTTGGGCAAGGTAAGTTCAGCACTCACCGCTTCTTCAATAGCGTCAAAACTAATTTGTGCTTCAATTTGCCAAATTGTTATGCGTTGGCCCGGCGACAAAGGCACGCCTAATTCGGCATGACGATGATAAATACTTGCCACACCCACCACCAATAAGGCAAAAATGATAAATAGAAATGGTGCTCGAGTTGGCAAAACTAAAGCTTACCCAGCAAGTTCTTACTCGCGACATCGACCACCGCGATATCACGTAAAAAACTACGACCAATAAGCAACTGATAATTCAAATGCGATCGATCGGCAATATTGAAAAGTTGATTTTTATATTCCTGGCCACCAACCTCTATATCGATTTTTATTTCTATTCGCTCTTCAATCTGACTCTCGGTTTGTTTTATTTTTACAATACCATGTACCGGATATTGGTAAACCAGCGCATCGGCGTCATCTTGAAGCGAAAATTTTACCCATTTTTCCCCATCACGCTCAAAATTCTTCCAATTAAACACGCCTATAGAAGACGTCACAGCGCCTGTATCTATACGCGCATCCAACACTCTTTCTTCTTTTATTAAGGTTACCGCTTCTACTGCGCCGAGTAGTAGTTTTCCATTAACAGACGCCAAGTTTTCTTTCTTTTGATCCTTACAGGCTTGCGCTATTTGACTTTCCCTTTGAGCCTTACGAAGTTGCTTTATGTGACTTTCCTGTTGAACCTTAAGTCGCTTAGCTTCTTTTTCATTAATATCCAAGACAATATCGGTACAATGTTGCGCAAGGTCTTTGGGCAAGTCTTCATGCAGTTTAATCACTCGCTTATTGATAATCTCTATATCATTGGCAAGCGAAGAGTCTTGATAGGGCTGTGTAACGCAGGCACTTAGAAAACACACCAGCAAACATATCGTTGAGAATAATTTCAACATGATTAGCTATATTTGATTATGAAGTTGGGTAGGATAAGACGAGTTTACCAGCAAGATAGTCTTTTAGCTCAATAGTCTTAACCATATATTAATATATACAACAAAGCACGATCAGCCGAATAATTTAGCTAAAAGACGTTTTACAATAATACAAGCCGTAAATCAAACCACCAAAAACAAACTTTTAGTAACTCCATAAGAGCACTTCACTATTTCATTTCCTAAACAAATTTATAAAATTGCCCGTCACTTGGCACTCTTTTGCCAGCAATGGTTCTGGGCTTAAATTTGAACCATTTAATTGCGTCTAAAGCGGGGATTTATTAAAGACAAGGCAAATCTACTGAGTGTCATTAGAGACCTCCTTCTGGACTGATAGAAATTTAACAGTAGTTGGGACAGTGGCTAAGGAATGGAGACGGCGATTAACCTTTCGCTCGCTATTCGCTAACTGGGTGCTTGTGAATCAATTAAGAGCACTTCAAGCATTGTTGGCAACTCACACGAGGAGCATGACTGCACCAAAGAATAATATCGAGAACGAGCATCTGTTAAATCATTATTGGTAATCAAGTATTGAATATCAGAAAAAGCATCTTGTAATTGGTATTTAACACCAAGTTCATCGCTACCAAGAGGCAATTGCATTTTTGCCAATACATCATCGGCTTTAGGCAATTCTTGAGTCCTGATAATTCGGTCTCGCTGACTTTGCGTCGGCGCTATTAGAGCAATAAATTCTCTCTCTGGTCGCGCAATGCGGTAATCTTTTGGCTGGGGGGCATCAAGGCTAATAAACTCAACGTCTAGAACACGAGTCTTACTCGTCAACGCGACTGGATCAACTGCTTCAGGTTGAATAGCATGATGCATCATGGCAAGCGTACCTAGAGTAATCATTAAAGAAGCGAATGCAGAGGCAAAACTCGTGATTTTCGATCCGACTCCAAAACCACTGCCGTTCATACTCTTATTATACTGAGCTTGCTGCACCGCACTTAGATGTATTTGGCGTTCTAACTCAGATGATGGTAACGCGATATTGCTTAGTTTAAGTTTTTCCCGAACATGTTCTATATCACCAGGTTTCATAGCGCGCCCTCCAATGACAACTTTAAGTACTTAGTCGCATAACGCAAACGGCTTTTAACTGTTTCTTGCTTAGTTGCCGTAATATCTGATATCTCGCTATAGGAAAAACCTTCTATCTTTAGAAGCACAGTTGATAATTGTTCAGAAGATAGTTTTTCTAGATGAGCGCTTATTTCTTTGAGACGCAGAGCCTCGTCTAACTCAGTTTCACTCACCGCAAGCTCGGCTAGCTCTTCGACTACGATGACCTTTGATCGGTGCTTTTGTCGACGCCAATAATCAACCAGACGATTATGCGCTATGCGAAATAACCACGTCTTAAATTTAGCGGTATCTTGATAGTTTGCCGCTTGGCGAATCACCGCCAACCATGCATCGTGCGCTAGCTCTTCACACACGCTTTGACGGTGAGTCTGGCGTAACACAAAGTGATATAAATTGAGTTTATGACGCTCATACAATTGGGTAAATGCGTCTTGGTCACCGCGCGCATAGGCACGCATTAGCATCTCATCACTCAAACACTTGTTAAGCCACTTCGACATAGTCTCCCATTAATCATTGTTGTTACTAGCTTAATCGAATCTAGTTAACAAATGGGGTTAAATATTTGCAACGCCACTTTTATCTCATTTTTTACTCAGCTTAAATAGAAATTAAAACCCTCCTTGGCAACTCAATAGTTCACCGTTCAAAAAGAAGTAAGCAGGCCAAACCAAAGCACACCACCGACCCAACCATTATTCAAAAACGCTTTAAAACAAGGCTGAGATTCACGCTCTTTAATTAAATAGACTTGCCATGCAAATAGACCACCCACAGCCAATAAAGACAGGTGAAAAGCGGGTGACAAATTAAGGGTATATTTAATTGCTATCCAAAAGCCAATAAAAACGAACATGAGCACAACCATAATCGTCACGTCAAACCGCCCTAATAGGATCGCGGAAGACTTAACGCCAATTTCTAAATCTTCTTGCCGATCAGACATCGCGTACATGGTATCGAACATAAATACCCAAACAACATTTGCCAAAAAGAGCATCCAGAAAACGGCATCAAAAGCACGGTCAGCAGCCACGTATACCATCGGAATAGCAAAAGAAAAGGCCAAACCTAAAACCAGTTGTGGCGCCTGAATAAAGCGCTTCATAAAGGGATAGATTATGGTTAGAAGCGCAGCTGGGACGGACCAAGGCCAGACCCTCGTCGGTAAATTAGAAAGAATCACTAAGGCCACCAAGCCTAAAGCAATGAAAAGCCCAAGCGCCTGCTTTGGTTTTAATGCGCCGCTCGCCAAGGGTCGCGTCTGAGTGCGCGCAACATCACCATCAATACCACGATCAGCATAATCATTGATGACACACCCAGCTGAGCGCATAACCAAGACACCACAACTAAACAACCAAACAAAAGCAGGTGGCGGATTTCCGTCAAAGCAAATCCATAATGCCCAAAGAGTGGGCCACAATAACAATAAGGAGCCAATAGGTTTATCAACCCGCATCAAAGCCAAGTAGTGGGGAATATCGTTTAGTAATTTACGCACGCTAAGAAGGCCGAAATATTGAAAAACATTAGATTGATTGTGACGCGGTTTTTAATCTCGCTCAAGTCGCGACATTACAGGCAGATACTATAAAAAGCTAACAGGCTAAAGATAACCCTGCCGTAAATAAAAACGCCCAACGTTTATCCATAAGGCCCCACGCTGCGAACAACACGGCCGACAATAGTAAAAGACTAAAACCAAGTATTTTTTGACCTGTATTGACTGCTTATTCTAACTCTTCACAACGTTAACAGACAAAAAACAAATAAAAGATATTTATCACACCATATTAAGATAGAGTCTTAATTTCAAAAACTAACATAGTAGCGCCAATGAAAAACCTATTCAGCAACCCAAAGATTCTCCTTATTGCGATGCTCTTAACATTAATCACTGGGTGTAATAACGCGCAAACAGAAACTAAGGCGCGCGATATTGATGTATCTACAGAATCCGTCATTAAACCGAATGCCGAGTTTATACGAACGCACATGAGCTATTTAGCCAGCGATGAGCTTGAAGGGCGAGAAGCCGGAACGACGGGGTACGATAAAGCCGCCAACTATGTGGCCACAGAGTTTGAAAAACTCGGCTTGCAAGCCAAAGGCGATAACGATAGCTACTTTCAAGAAGTGCCACTGCGTCGCTCGTATCGAAATAAGCATGATCTAGATCTAAAAGTCAAAACACGCAGTGGCGAACCTTTAGAGCTTAAAGAATCAACTGACTTTCTAGTTAACGGTTCATTAAACAGTGCAGAGGCCAACATAACGGCGGACGTTATCTTTGTGGGCTTTGGACTGGTAGCACCAGAACTCGGGCGTGATGACTATAAAGGCCTAGATGTGAAGGGCAAAATAGTTGCTGTACTGTCTAGAACACCCGATGGCATTCAAAGTGAAGAACGCGCTTACTATGGTTCACTAAAAACGCATGAAGCGTCTAAACGTGGTGCGATCGGTATGGTGTCATTGTATACGCCAGCGGCCGAAACCATTTATTCATTTAGACGGCGCGCTACAGAAGGCGCCTTAGATGCGGCTAGAATGGGCTGGATTCAAAAAGATGGAGAAATCTACTCACGAGCACCCAACCTAAAAGTAAGTGCCACTTTCTCTCTTGCAGGCGCCGAGAAACTATTCGCCGACGCGCCAACCTCATGGCAGGACATTCTTGAAGCCGCCGCCAAAGACGGC
Organism: uncultured Gammaproteobacteria bacterium; assembly: GCA_964434375.1. Classification (GTDB taxonomy): domain Bacteria; phylum Pseudomonadota; class Gammaproteobacteria; order Arenicellales; family Arenicellaceae; genus Arenicella. Next base: position 27,163 of record CAYSUU010000005.1, read on the forward strand.
GGCAAAACGCCGACGTTTCAACTACCTGTGTCGATGACGATTAAGCAAACATCAACATTAAGCGAAACGCGCTCAGCTAATGTTATTGGTGTTATTCCAGGGAGTGATCCAAAACTCAAAAACGAAGTGCTCGTGCTATCAGGCCATTTAGACCATATTGGCATTTCCAAAACGGTTGAGAAAGACCGAATTAACAATGGCGCTTTGGACAATGCCGCAGGCATCGCAACGCTAATTGAAACCGCTAGACTCTTAATGCAGCAAACACCGCCCAAACGAACCATCTTATTTCTCGCAAACACGGCCGAAGAAAAAGGACTACTTGGTTCACAGTATTTTGTTAAAAATCAAACTTTGCTTAATCATAAAATTGTTGCCAACATTAATTTAGATATGCCGGTGTTAACTTACGACTTTACCGACGTGATTGTTTTTGGCGGAGAGCGTTCATCGATTAATACAGCAATTCAATCGGCCGCAAAGCAAATGGGCATAGCAATAGCTAAAGACCCGTTTCCTGAACAAGGCATATTCACTCGTTCGGACCATTTTCGTTTTGTCGAGCAAGGAATTCCAGCGGTCATGTTGGCAACCGGCATGGCGAACGGCGGTGAAAAGGCGTGGGCTCAACATTTTGCGAAAAACTATCATCGCCCATCTGACGACATGAACAATAATATTAATTTTGATGCGGCCGCCAAGTTTGCCGAACTAAAAACTCGAATCACTTTACAGATCGCAAATGCTGATAAAAAACCGCTTTGGAACAAAAATGATTTTTTCGCCAAGAATTTTGATGGACCAATGGCAACTCAGTAATTAGTAGCCATTCACGCAAGTAAACTAAGAAGGGCTAGAGTTCTTTAACTTCTCGCCCCTTTACTTAGCGAGTTCTCGTTTATCGCTTTGTTAGCGCATTATTTTTTTCGCGAACGGATAAAAAAGAACAGCCAGCACAGCCCAAGCAATGCCTAAATAAAGAAAGGTATCGTCAGTGGCCTTAATGTTCATCGCATTAAGCACAATAACGCCCACCATTAAAATACCGAAGGTGATTATCAAAGAACCAATAAAATATTTCATGTTATAGAAACGGCCGATCTGAAAGTAACAAGAAGTATATAACGTTAATCCAACAACGAGTCCAGAATGAGTTTAGTTATATAATTAGGAGATAGTGCCAAAATACTATTCTTTATCATCATCCAATGATGATAAAGAATAGCGTAGGGTTGCATAGTAGAAGTGCTGTTTTTCTACAAGAAAAAACACAGCTTTCGTCGGGCTGGGGTTCTTCTACTACATATCGAAATTTATATCTAAACCAGTGCCATATCTAGCACTCGTTGCACTATTTTTAGCACTATTCAGGCATTTAAGCCGCTTGTGTTGCTTTCCATGATTGCAGGTAAGCCTTGGGAGTTTCACCAAAGAACTTCTTGAACTGTCTAGTAAAATAACTTTGGTCAGAAAACCCACTTAAAGTCGCCACTCGAGCAATATTAGTCTCTTCACCTCGCAAAAGGTGGGCCGCGATTTGAAGGCGCGCCCTAAGAATAAACTCTTGCGGAGGTAAACCAAACTCAATACGAAACTTTCTACGAAACTGGCTTTCAGACATATTACAAGCTAGCGATAAATCAGCAATCCTAATAGTTTTACTAAGATTATTTTGAATATAGTTAATTGTCCCGCTAAACAATTTTGGTGGTTTTTTGAGATGAGATAAGGGTCGAGTTACCCCCATAATGCCAATTACCTTATCGTTTTTATTAAAAACTGGAACCTTAGTCGTTGTCACCCATATCAACTCTGCAAAATTATTCGTTATGAGCTCTGTACGCTCGATAACACTTTCAGCACTATTTAAGATTGTAAGATCATCCGCCCGTATATCCTTCGCGATCCGTTCGGGGAAAAAGCTATTCTCTCTTTGGCCAATCACTTGCGAAACTTGGCTCATATTAAGCAATTCCAAGGAAGCCGTATTACAACTAATCCAACGCCCATTAATATCTTTCACATAGAAATACACGTCCAATAGATGCTGGAAGATCACTTCAAACATCGACACATCTGCTCTGCGCAGCATGCCATCTTGGGCCGCAGGCTCCAATATAACTCTAGTAGTCGATAAATCTAGAATGCTAGCCTTAATAAGGCCCTCCCCTTTTAAATGCCCTTGAATTAATAATAATTATTATTTCTTTATGATTATTTTGACCCTACTTTTAAAGTTCAACGAATTGTAAAAAAGTCGTTATGAGAAACATGAACTCTAAGTGATAATATCAATTATCAAACAAAAGTCTAATTGATCTGACAATATATTCCCTCATCATGCCGCTAAAAAAACTATTACAACTCCCTAGACGTCATATACGTCTTGATATCTCGGTAAAAATTTTCATGGCAGCCCAGAGCCATAAATTCAAGGACTAAGGCACCATCATCGAAACTATGTCCTAATAGAGTCAATTGTTTGTTCATCTTGCGTCAATATGCCACATTTAACGCAAATTCTAAGCTGGCAATTAGAAATCACCGCAATAAGCGCGGCTGCACTCTCGCTCGCAATATAGTACTGCTCTGCGCTTAGGACAATTAACGGACCATAAGGACTCAGAGTCTCGAAATGTATCTCAGTGAGCATACCTGGCAAAGACAACAAATAGCGTCTATTCAAGGTCTGTTTTTTACAATTCTATTAAGGTATAAAGAGCCGAAGTGAAGCTCGCCATAAATGTAATGGCGGTTTGTAACAATTCATACTGTTTTGTCAGAACGAAGGCAACAAAAGGTTATTACCATGATTAAGCTTGTATTCACCCTTGTGCTAACGATTACCCTATCGCTTTTCAATGGTGCTTCCTTAGCGCATAGCAGCAACAACGAGACTGTTGTAGAACGCAATCAGATCACAGCAGAACTTAGTGATCGCTTTGCTCGCTTAGCACTTGATTGTATTCAACAAGAGTTCCCGAATAAAATTTCTCGCACCACCGATAACGCTGATGCGATTGGGCGGCCCAAAACGATTTTCCCTACTTTCTATGGCTGTTTTGATTGGCATAGTGCGGTGCATGGTCACTGGTTATTGGTTAGGCTCTTGCGACTTGATCAAGAAGAGGCACAATGGCGAGAAGAGGCGCTTAGAAAGTTAAACGAAAACTTTAGCGAACAAAACCTTGCCGGTGAACTCGCAAATTTTTCTCGCCCAGCAAGAGGTTCATGGGAGCGCCCTTATGGCTTAGCTTGGTACCTACAATTAACCACCGAACTTCGACAATGGAATGATCCAAACGCAAAGGTTTGGCTTGAACGACTTGAGCCATTAGAGCGCGATATTGCACAAAGCCTAAAAGAGTGGATGCCTAACTTAGCCTACCCTATTCGTCTTGGAACACACAATCAAAGTGCGTTTGCATTTGGCTTAATGTTAGATTGGGCGCGTGAGATTGGTGATACCGAAATGGAAACATTGATCATTGATAAATCGATGGCTTTTCACGCCCAAGACCTTGATTGTCCGATTGAGTATGAGCCTAGCGGAGAAGACTTTTTATCGCCCTGTTTAATGGAAGCCGACCTAATGAGGCGAATATTAAAGCAAAAGGAATTCGTTAGCTGGTTGAGTGAGTTTTTACCCGCCATACCAGACGATGGTTCCACTGATTGGTTACAACCAGGTATCGTTAAAGACGCAAGCGACGGTAAGCTCGTGCATTTAGATGGCGTTAATTCATCGCGAGCATGGAACTTATATAACATTGCGCGTGCATTACCTGCGGATGACCCACGCAATACGGCCTTAATTGCAAGTGCAAAAATTCACGCCGACACTGGCGTTGCAGCGGTATCAGACGAACACTATTCAGGCTCACATTGGTTGGCAAGCTTCGCAACCTATTTAATGACGGACCGAGGCTGGGCGCCCTAATCCCTATGCCTAGAACGCACTAGGCACGCCGAGATTTGATTCACAATTCTCGGCATTGACTATTTCGGATAGTGCACCACTGTGTTCAAAGACAATTAATCTTGTAAGGCAAAGACCTGTTTTAAGATATCTGTAGACCTAAAACTCACCTTATTACGGATATTCGATTCTTCAATTGAAATCATTGTAAAAACGCCATTAAGCGCTTGCTGGGTTACATAATCAGTTAGGTCTGGGTTTACCTTGCTTGCAAATGGAATCGCATTGTATCGACTTATAATATTACTCCAGACGGCATCTGCACCCACCTTCCCCAAAGAATTTTTTATATTAGGAGAAAACTTTTCATACAGCGCAGAATTTGTTTTACCGTTCAAATACTGAGTAGCGGCATCATCATTACCTAGCAGAATATTTTTTGCATCTACGAAGGTGATGCCTTTAATAGCATCAACAAAGATGGGGGCCGACTCACCTACGGCGTCTTCAGCCGCACGATTTAGAACCTCTAAGCCTTTATCTGCAAGGCGGCTTAGACCAATGTTTCGCAAACCGCTATCAACTTTTTTTAGTTCATCTGGCAATAGTATTTTCACTAATTCGTTTTTAAAAAAACCATCAGCTTTAGCGAGTTTACTAACTTGCTGTTCAATACCTTGATCTAAAGCCGCACGCAAACCAGCCGCGATTTGCCCATCACTAAGTTGTGAAGCACCAGCAATACTAGGTAACTGACTGAATGTGCCGTCAGGCAACTGTTTTACCGCCTCTTGCAGTTCAGCGCAGCCCGACAACATAAAAAAACTGCATAGGATGACTATTTTTTTCATTGTGTGTGTCCTAATTCAATTTACAGATTTTATAAGAGCGCAATGGCAACAACATTCAAAGCAAAAAAATAGAAGGGGCCTAGAAGAAGTATATTGTAACAAGGAGATTTAGAGTGCAATTTAGTGTATCTAAATGCCTGCTACATAAAGCATTCGAATTATAAGACACAAGATTCAGATGACTTAAGCATTGACATAAACTTCCTTGCTGCCTATCCATCGCTCTATTAAGGGTTCGATTAATTCAGGCTTCGACTGAGCGAGTTGATTTGCTGCCACTGTCAGCTGCGGCAATAAGTGCTGGTCACGCAGCAGGTCGGCCACTTTAAAACTGACGCTGCCGGTTTGTTTAGTTCCTAGTAGCTCACCTGCGCCCCGAATCTCCAAGTCTTTTTCAGCGATAACAAAACCGTCATTGGTTTCGCGCAAAATTTGTAGTCTTTGCTTAGCTATATTACCTAGTGGTGTGTCGTACAGCAAAATACAAAACGATTGTTGACTGCCACGCCCTACTCGCCCGCGTAATTGATGCAACTGAGCTAAGCCCATACGTTCGGCGTTTTCAATGATCATTAAACTGGCATTAGGAACATCTACACCAACTTCAATTACCGTTGTTGCAACCAACATATTTATGTCGCCTGCACGAAAGTCAGCCATAACTTGTTCTTTTTCTTTGGGCTTGAGGCGCCCGTGCACTAGGCCTACTTTAAATTGATCAAGTGCGCCTTGCATTTCTAGATGAACTTCAGTTGCGGCTTGTGCTTCGAGTGCTTCAGACTCATCAATAAGCGGGCAGACCCAATAGACTTGCTTGCCTTCGGCACAGGCTAGGCCCACTCGCTCAACCACATTCGCGCGACGTGTTTGGGCAGCCATCACCACTGTTTCTACCATTTTTCGACCTGGCGGCAACTCGTCAATGCTCGAAATATCGAGATCTGAATACAAAGACATGGCCAAGGTTCTTGGTATAGGTGTGGCGGTCATAACTAATTGATGTGGCGCTTGATCGTCCGGCGTTTTAGCGCGCAGCGCAAGTCGCTGCTCTACTCCAAAGCGATGTTGCTCATCAATGATAACTAGTGCTAATTTCTTATACTCTACTGCGTCTTGAATAAGCGCGTGCGTGCCAACCGCAATAAGTATCTCACCGTTTTTAAGCGCTTCTAACGTAGACTTTTTTTGTTTAGCAGGGGTCTTACTGGCCAACCACCCCACTGCTATTCCCATAGGTTCGAACCATCTTTTTAGAACTTGATGGTGCTGCTCGGCGAGCAATTCTGTAGGCGCCATCATGACGCCTTGCATGTTATTACTAACAGCATGCATTAGAGCAATGGCGGCTACCACCGTTTTGCCGGAACCAACGTCGCCTTGAATTAAACGCATACTTGGCGAGGCTGTCAGCAAATCATCAGCCACTTCGGTGACAACTCGTTGTTGCGCATTGGTTAGAGTAAACGGCAGACGCTCAAGAAACTGCTGATGAAGACTCGTTTCAATGGGCAGGCGTGGCGCCCGGTCTTGTTGGCGTGCAGCGCGAGACTTTCTTAAACTAAAATGATGCGCAAGTAACTCTTCGATTATAAGCCGTTGATGAGCCGCGCCAGTTGCACTTTGTAACTCACTAAGACTAGCTTGCGGCTGCGGTCTGTGTAGAACTCGCAAGGCGTCTTGCAGTGTAATACTATTATATGCCTTTGCCATCTCTGCGGGTAATACTTTGGAATCTAATAGCTCACTTAGATTGGGTAAGGCTTTGGCAAGCACTTGGTCGGTCAGTTTGCGCCATAAGGCCTGACTGACGCCGTCCGTTGTTGGGTACACCGGCGTTAACTGAGTGTCCATTCCGCCTTCGGGTTCTTTACTAGTAATACGATACTCAGGATGGACCATTTCGTAGCCTTTAGCGCCCGGTCGAACCTCTGCGAAGCACTTAATCCACAAACCACGTTGAAAGCCTTTTTCTTGGCTACGATTAAAATAAAACATTCTAATCGTCAAGCTGCCAGTACCATCACTGACTCTTACAATTAAACTGCGACGCCTACCGTAAACTACTTGCGCTGCTTCTATCTGGCCAATCACAACCGTAGCTAGGTTCGGCAATAAACTACCAATAGGCGTAACACTAGTTCGATCTTCGTAACGACTAGGCAAATGAAACAACACATCTTGCACCTTATGCACATGCACACGCTCAAGCTTTAGTGCCATTTGTGGGCCAACGCCAGCTAAGGCCGTAACCGATTGATTTAATTCTAAACTCATAAGCAAACTCCTTTTTGCATGGCTAGATATTTTAGTTGATCACACACAACACCGCGTCAATTTCTATTTTCACACCACGCGGTAATGCAGCTACTTGCACTGCGGCGCGAGCGGGAAAAGGTTCTTCGCAATACTCGGCCATAACCTCATTAAGTACAGCAAAATCGGCGAGGTCTACAAGATACACCGTAAACTTCAATGAATTACTCAATGAAGTATTAGCTTGCTCAGCAATTGCGCTTAGATTTTTAAAAACCTGATGCGCCTGCTCTCGAAAATCTTGACTGACGACTTCCATAGTCGCCGGGTCAAATGGTATTTGACCCGAAACGTAAACCGTATCACCGTATTGAACCGCTTGAGAATAGGCTCCAATGGCGGCCGGAGCCTTATTGGTTTGAATTATTTTTCTTTTCATATCGATATTGTTACACCCATATAAACTATTAACAATATTAATCGAATATTGACCAGACTGACCGAATTGAACAAGAGTGTTGGCTTAGCCTATTTGACGCTGGACTCGGTCAACCACGGATAAGCGATAAGTTGATTTTATTATTTTAGCCAAATGAACACGGTCTGTAACTTCTAATAAAAAGTCTATTTGTTTAACCGTATCTGCCATTTCATGCACATCAACGTGATTAATATTAGATCCGTTTTCAGCAATGGAAGCGGCTACGTTTGCAAAGGCGCCTTGCACATTCTTCAACCACACACTGATTTTCACATGAAAAAACTGATTCAGCTCTTGATCCCAATCCACTAATAAACAATTTTCAGGATGCTTACTCAGACTAGTGAAATTAGGGCAATCAGTGGTGTGCACCGCCAAACCATGCCCAGCCGAAAAATTACCCACTATCGAGTCGCCTGGAATAGGACAACAACATTTTGAGTAAGTAACAAGAAGGCCTTCTGAGCCGCGAATAACCAACGGCTCTTGAGAGATGGCTCCACCGCCATCCTCATCATCGCGCAAAATAACGATTTGGCGTGCAACCATATCAGGTAAACGCTTGCCTAAACCAATATCGATTAATAGCTCCGACCAATTGTTTAAATCTAGTTCTTTGAGCAATTGGCTTTGCACTTTTGCAGGTATCTTACGTCGTGCAAACATTCGTTGTTTAGTCGCACCAGCTAACAAACGCTTACCTAGTTTCAACGCGTCGTCTTCAGTTTGTTGTTTTAGGTAATTACGAATTTGTGTGCGTGCTTTGGCTGTCACCGTATAATTGAGCCAAGTGGTTGTCGGCCTTGAACTGTTTGACGTGATGATCTCGACTCGATCACCATTGTGTAGCACTTTGGGCAAGGACGCCAACATGCCGTTAATGCGCGCGCCGGTACAATGCATGCCCACATCGGTGTGAACGGCATAGGCAAAGTCGAGTGCAGTTGAACCACGAGGCATTTTTTTAATGTCGCCTTTAGGTGTAAATACATACACTTCATCCGGATAAAGATCGGTTTTTAAGTGTTCTAAAAACTCAACCGCATTCTCGGTTTGATGCGCCGGATCAAGCAAATCCAACAACCACTGCCTAGCCAAATGATTGGAAGTTAGATCGGCACTATCAACACCATCAGTTTTATATATCCAGTGCGCAGCCACACCGGCTTCGGCGGTTTGATTCATTTCTTGTGTTCGAATCTGAACTTCAATATTGCTGCCAAGCGGGCCAAATACGACCGTATGCAAACTCTGATAACCATTGGCTTTAGGGATAGCGACATAATCCGAAAAACGACCGGGAATCGGTTTATAGCTATTGTGAATAATGCCTAATACGCGGTAACAATCATCAACCGAAGGTAAAATAATTCGAAAACCGTATATGTCATGCAATTCAATAAACGAACGCTTTTTCTTTTGCATCTTTCGGTAGATGCTAAATACAGTCTTACGTCGCCCCATCACATCGAAATCGTGTATACCCGCGGAGCTCAGCGTTTCATCAATAGACTTTCTAAGTTTTTCTACCACCGACTTTCTATTTCCTTGTCGCGCTTTTAAGGCATTGGAAATAACCATATGCCGATTTGGATACATATATTTGAAACAAAGATCTTGCAGTTCTCTGGCCCAATGGTAAAGCCCAAGACGTTCTGCGATGGGCGCATAAACTTCTAGAGTTTGCTTCGAGATACGCTTTTGCTTCGCGGCACTCATATTCCCAAGAGTACGCATATTATGTAAACGGTCCGCTAATTTTACGATCATAACGCGCACATCTTTAGACATGGCCATAATCATCTTACGAAAATTCTCGGCTTCTGCGTGTTCCCGTGAGCGGAATTTTATTTGGCCAATCTTGGAAACACCGTCTACCAGTAAGGCAACGTCCTCACCAAATAATGTGCGAAGGTCATCAAGCGAAACGCTAGTGTCTTCAACAACATCGTGTAAGACCGCCGCCATCAAGGTACGCACATCCATTTTCAGCTCGGCGAGCGCTGCAGCCACGGCTAATGGATGAAAGATATAAGCTTCACCAGAACGGCGCGCTTGGCCTCTATGGTTTTTCTCTGCACATAGGAAGGCTCGATAAAAGTCTTCTTGTGCTTGCTCAGATAAATAGCTCTTTAACTTTGATTTAATGAGCCCACGAGCGGCCTTTTCTGGAGATACAGAAAAAAGAGATTTAGGATTGCTAACAGCGGCGCTCATGAATATTCGCGCTTAATCACATGTATCGCCCGTATCAAACTACCGATTAACGGGCGATTCGCGATAGATAAATTTGCAACAAAAATGTACTGAATTATTCTGCCGCGGTGTCAGTCGCGCTATCGGCTAATTCTGCCTGCAACGCTGCCGTCAATGCGTCTAGCTCGCTGGCTGGTGCGGCTTCTTCGCCTTGCGTTTCTTCTTCTGTTTCAAGAAACTCTAGGACATCTTGATCAATTTCATCATCAAGAATATCGCGGGTAACCAAACCCTCAGCAATTTCGCGCAGTGCGATCACAGTTGGCTTGTCGTTTTCTTCTTCAACAAACGGTTCTGAACCCAAAGAAATTTGGCGCGCGCGCTTAGTTGCTACCAAAACTAGTTGGAAGCGGTTATCAACATTATTAAGACAGTCTTCTACGGTAACTCGAGCCATTATGAACTCCTAAAAATTGTTTCAATCTTGCGCTTCGCTCTGCCCTAGCTACATGAATTTAGGTATTCAGGCTGAGCTGGCGCGCAACAACGCCTCTAAATCGGCGGTTAGGGGGCGCAGTCTATCACTTTCGCCCTCAAGTATCAGCGATAAATCATTCAAAGCATCGTTAAAATTATCATTCAAAACGATGAAATCGGCTTCGCTACAGTGACTCATCTCAGCTCTGGCGAGCTCCATTCGACTAGCAACCACACTCTCCGAATCGGAACCTCGACTACGCAACCGCCGTTCAAGCTCTTCTACCGACGGTGGAACGATAGAAATACTAACCGCATCCGGCATTTGTTCTCGCACCAGCCGAGCCCCTTGCCAGTCTATATCAAGCAATACATTAGTACCTTCGCTAAGCATTTTTTCGACCGCTAGCCGTGACGTTCCATAATAATTTCCATAGACTTGAGCGTATTCGAGAAACACACCGTCATCCGCCATCGCCAAAAACTCTGTTTGACTGACATAAAAATAATCAACACCGTCTTGTTCGCCAGCACGACGCGGTCGAGTGGTATGCGAAACCGACATTCGACACTTAGTACACTGAGCAATGAGTGCTCGCGCGAGGCTGGTTTTGCCGGCACCTGAAGGTGCGGAAATAATAAAGAGTTTAGCTAACACTTAAAGACTCAAAATAACGGCCATAATAATTATTATTGGCGTATTCTACTCGAAATAAAGCGGCCGAATAAAGGCTCTAATCACAGCTGACTGCAACAATTTAATCCCTCAATGAAAAATATAGCCTTATATGTCACCACAGTACTAATTTGGGGCTCAAGTTGGCTGGCCATAGAATATCAGCTTGGTAAAGTGGATGTTCTGGTCGCGATCTTTTACCGCTTTAGTTTGGCGGCAATAATTATGTGGGCGTATTGCTTACTAGCGCGGGTTCGGATGTCTTTTAATCGGACCGACCATTTCTTTATATTGATTTTAGCGATATTTAATTTCAGTCTAAACTATCTTGTCATTTACTACAGCCAGCAGTATTTAACCTCGGCGTTAACGTCAATCGCATTTTCCAGCATGCTGCTAATGAACATTCTCAACACTCGTTTGTTCTTTGCTAAAGCTATTTCGGCCCAAGTTTGGATTGGAGCACTCTGTGGTATCGCAGGGTTAATCGCCTTGTTTTGGCCTGACTTAAAAGCTGACCAAGGTGGTCAAGAAACTTTATTGGGCTTAGGCTTAGCTATCTTAGCGGCGTTTATCGCCTCACTTGGAAATATGGTGAGCGTTAGGAATTCTCAACACGGCGTCAACGTTTTCGCAGCGAATGCATGGGGAATGATGTACGCCAGCGCGCTATTATTAATTGCCGCTGCGATCACTGGTAGCACATTCAAACTGGTTGTAGAACCTTCATTCCTTGGATCCTTAGTCTATTTAAGCATATTTGGCACGGTCATCGCATTTGCTAGTTACTATCTATTATTAAATAACATTGGCCCAGAAAAAGGCAGTTATGTGATTGTGTTATTTCCGGTGGTTTCGGTTATTTTGAGCACTCTTTTCGAAGGCTTTGTGTGGAGCCAAAGCACTGTATTAGGCTTTATATTAGTGTTGATTGGAAACACGATCATTCTAACCCCAATGCAAAAACTGCGAGTCCTGCGATAGATGCTCAACATTGTGTTGCGCACTGGCGTATTGTCCCCATAACAACATGGAAACAAGCGCGCGCACAACGATAGAAGGCCAACGAAAATTCATATAATGTTATTAAATAACATTTATTACAGGGACAACAATAGATAACTATATAGTTGATAGACCTAAGCAGTTAAGAATTTCTTTCTTAGCCTGTGAAAATGAGTATAGTCGTTAGCTAAATTTTAAGCCCTGCATTTAATATCGATAGTATGTTCTCTGTATTCGAAAAATCAGTACCGCCCTTTTCAGAGACCGATTCAACGCCGCCTCCCGAAGGCTTATGGGCGTTTATTTGGTATTACGCCAAACCGTTTCGCTTCTTGTTGATAGGCTTGTTAATTACTTCTGGGTTAATTGCCGCGTTAGAAGCGTACCTATTCGCGATGGTCGGCTATCTCGTTGATTGGATGGCGGCTGCAAATAACCCCGCTAGCTTCTTTGATCAACATGCGACCAGCTTGAGTGTCTTTGCGGTATTGGTTTTAGTGATATGGCCTGCAATTAACTATATTGACTCACTACTCGAGCATCAAGGTTTACTGGGCAACTTTTCGATGCAGATACGATGGCGGTCTCATAGTTATTTACTCAAGCAATCAAGTCAATTTTTCTCCGACGATTTCGCCGGACGCATATCAACCAAGGTAATGCAGACCGCACTGAGTGTGCGAGACACGGTGGTAAGCCTAAATGGTTTGTTTGTGTATGTGGTGGTTTATTTTTTAACCTCACTTGGAATATTCCTAAGTAACGATTGGCGTTTGGCTTTTCCATTGATTATTTGGTTGGTTATGTATGTTTTTTTAATGAACTATTTTTTACCGAGATTAAAAAAAGTCTCAATGGAACAATCCGATGCGCGCTCGCTCATGACGGGGCGAGTTGTCGATGCCTATACCAACATTCAAACCGTCAAAATATTTTCCTCAAGTAGCGCCGAAGAAAACTACGCGAGACAATCGATGGACGAAATGTTGGTGAGCGTCTACCAACAAATGCGTTTAGTCACTATGCTTAATTCTCTACTCATCTTGACTAATGCCTTTCTTATTTGCAGCACAATTGGCTTTGGACTATGGCTTTGGAGCTTGAATATCGTGTCTAGTGGCGCGGTAGCCGTTGCCGCTGCGCTGACCATGCGACTGCAATCGATGAGCCAGTGGTTTATATGGGAGCTCGCACGTTTATTTGAAGCAATTGGCACCACGCAAGATGGTATCAACACATTGTCGAAACCCGTTAGCGTTACAGACCAGGAAAATTCAAAAGACCTTAACATTAAAGAAGGTGCTATAGATTTCGATTCAGTGTGCTTTCATTACGGTAAAGAAAGCGGCGTAATAGACAACTTCTCATTAAACATTAAGGCCGGCGAACGAGTAGGCTTAATTGGCCGCTCAGGTGCCGGCAAATCGACCCTGGTTAACCTATTACTCAGATTTTATGATATCGAAGACGGCGAAATAAGAATTGACGGACAAGATATTTCTAAGGTTAAACAAGAAAGCTTGCGTCGACAAATTGCGATGGTCTCGCAAGACACTTCGCTTTTGCATAGAACAATTCGAGAGAACATAGCCTATGCCAAGCCGAATGCCTCAGATGCGCAAATACTACATGCCGCAAAACTCGCGCAAGCGGATGAGTTTATTTTTAGTTTAGAAGATAACGAGGGCAATAAAGGTTTAGACGCTAAAGTGGGCGAACGCGGCGTAAAACTGTCCGGCGGGCAACGCCAACGTATTTCGATCGCGAGGGTAATCTTAAAAAACGCACCCATATTACTCCTCGATGAAGCAACCTCAGCATTAGACTCGGAAGTTGAGGCTGCCATTCAAGAACAATTGGAAGGTCTCATGGCAAACAAAACGGTAATCGCCATCGCACACCGTTTATCTACCATTGCCAAAATGGACCGCCTTATTGTGATTGAAGACGGTCGAATTAGCGAACAAGGCACACACGCTGAACTCATTGAAATGGGCGGTATTTACGCCCATTTATGGAAACAACAAAGTGGTGGTTTTTTATCTAACTAGGATTAATCTTAGTCTGTTGCTGTTGTCGCTGTCATTCCTTAGCCTTATTTTACTGCGCTGAATCCATCGCCAATGCGGTGTCGACCATTCGGTTTGAAAAACCCCATTCATTGTCATACCAAGCTTGCACCTTGATCATCTTTCCACTAACGCGTGTCTGCTCAATATCAACAATACAAGACGCTGGGTTGTGCACATGATCGATTGACACGAGTGGTTGTGCGCTTATCTCAAATACGCCTTTACGGCTCTGTGCGTAATCTTCATAGATTGCTCTGATATCATCTAGGCTGGCCGACTTGCTTGGCATAAACGTAAAGTCGAGTAATGAGACATTAGGAACTGGAACCCGCACAGCAACAGCATCGAGTTTACCATCGAGCTCTGGAATGACCGAGCCTATGGCTTTCGCCGATCCAGTCGATGCAGGAATCATCGACACATTAGCCGCACGCATACGGCGCTTATCTTTATGATAGGAGTCTAACAATCGTTGAGTATTGGTGTAGGCATGCACGGTGTTCGCTAAGCCCGATTCAATACCAATGCTATCGTGCATAGCCTTAGCCACATGCGCTAAGCAATTAGTGGTGCACGATGCATTTGACACCAATGTGCTTTGCGCGGTTAACACCTCGGTATTAACGCCATAAACGATAGTTGCATTAAGTCCTTTACCTGGTGCTGAGACCAATACTTTTTTGGCACCGGCTTGTAAATGCAGGCTCGCCTTATCGCGCGCTCTGAAGAAACCTGTGCACTCCATGACAATATCAACCTCAAGATCCGCCCACGGTAACTGAGCAGGGTCACGTTGCATGAACGCAGGAATTTTATCACCATTCACCGTAATCGAATCTTCAGTATATTCGATTTGCGCTGCGAAGCGACCGTGTGTGGAGTCATACTGTAGGAGATGGCTATTCGACTCGGTCGGCGCCAAGTCATTTAAGGCGACAATTTTAATACGATCTTGATAATTATTTTCATACACAGCACGCAAGATATTTCTTCCAATGCGGCCAAAGCCATTAATAGCAATTTTAAGCATGTTAATGCTCTCCTAGTTTTTATCTAATTATGTGGATGGAAAACGATGGCGTGTCGAAGGCCGACCAAGGTTTGGATCTGGCTATCAGTGTACGCACTGAAAGGCGTTTTAACCACACTTTCTAAATTTGTTCGCTAAGGCGAGCAGCCGACTCGACCTATATTCGCGAATGTGTAAACAAGGCTAAACGAACACGGCATAATTCGCCCTGTTATATTATAGGCCTAAAAAAAGCGTGCTAAGCACGCTCTTTTTAGCCTTATATTAGCCGTTAACCTTCCAACAAACTGATTGTAGGTTTATCCACCTTGGCAGACTTAATACCATCAATTGTTTGAATAATCGTCTCAGTCTTTGCTTTCGGATCTACCTTAACAACAACCGCAGCTTCCGGGCGTTCAGCGCGTAAGCGTGTCACGGTAGACTTTACCGCACGGAAATCAACAAGATTACGATCTATACGAATCTCATTGATTTTACTAATCTCTATCACGATCGGCTTTGGTGCTTCAGGATCAGGCGGATCATTCGTTGCCGGCGGCTTATTAACATCTAAACCAGATTCTTTCACAAAGCTGGCAGTAACAATAAAGAAGATCAACATAATGAATACCACGTCCAACATCGGGGTGATATCAATATCGGTTTCTTCTTCGTTCTTTTGTTTACCTAGTCGTTTCATTTTTTGTCCTCAATGCGATCATCTTGATATGACACATCGCACGTCTTGAGATTTGTCTATATTATTTGTTCTCGTAACGCTCGGCAATCAAGCCAGCCGCATGTTCTTCCATTTTTTCTTCTATGCGCTTGGCACGCGAAGAAGCCATCCAATGCAGGAATACGGTTGGTATTGCAACCACCAAACCAAGAATCGTCGTGACCAATGCCTGTGAGATACCGCCAGCCATTGTCTGTGGATCACCAGCACCAAACAAAGTAATCGCTTGGAAAGTTTGAATCATGCCGGTCACTGTGCCAAGTAAACCCAGCAGAGGTGCAACAACCGCAATAATCTTAATAAACATGATGCCTGCGTTGATTTTCGGTGATTCTTTTAACATAGCCTCACCCAACTTCAGCTCCAAAGACTCTGGATCGGCATTAGGATTGTCCTGAAACACCTTGATAACACGTCCAAGCGGATTACCCAAAGATGGTCGTTTTAGATCTTTAGCCTGCTTATTCACCTTGGACTCAACACCCATCAGCATAAGAATTCGCAGAGCAGCGATTATCAATGCAATAACGCCGAGCGACATAATCACATAGCCAACGATGCCACCTTCGTGTACTTTTTCACCAATTGATGGTTCCTGTACATAAGCAGCGGAAAGCGCGCCCTTGGTAGGGTCCAACATAAACGAGGTTACCCCGCTTGATGCGTTTTGCAAGGACTTGGATTTGTTAATAAATGTCGAACGAGTTCCACGCATTTGACGATCCAAGGCGGTATAACCTGTGTCATCATCGTACAAAAGTATGTCACCATCACTTACTGCACTGAATACACCAACGCGAGTTATCTCACGTGTTTGCTCTTCGTAGACTGGGAAGACTTCGCCTTTCTCGTCTTGTTCTTCACCTACTTTAATTCTAACCGGCGCCGAGTACTGAACAATTTTACCTTGCTCGGTCATTTCATTCTGCAACTGAAACCATAGGTCTTCAATTTCATCGATCGAAACAAGCTCAGTCAAACTCGCCATTTTTTCAACCATTTGTCGTAGTTTTTCGCTTCGACCAGGATACTCAGCACTAATATAAGATGTCTTATATTTCTCCTGTGCTTCAGAGGCGGATAATTGAAGTACACCGAACAATTGCTTTAAGTCACCGAGCTCTTTGGCAAGCTCTTCTTGCAACTCAAGAATTCGAATGTCGTTTTGGTCAAACTGATTTTCCAGTTCTTTACCAATCCGTTCTTGACGTTGACGCTCATTTTTCATTGAGTTCAAACGCCCTTGTTGTTTAGTACGCTCACTCTTAAATTGATTTTCTCGCGAAGAATTGGCGCTTCGAGCTTTGCTCTGACCTGACTGCGCTGCGCTATAAACTCGATTAATATCAAGTGCGGCGTCTTGCGCAATCGCCGTCGGAGCACTAGCCAATATGCCAAAGGCACAAACTGCGGCCGCCAAGGCCGTGTTGAGCGACATTCTAAATGTCATACTATTCGTCTTTTTAGTCATCATTTCTAATTGGCTCCAGCAGTTGCTTGCGGTGCCAATACCGGCAAGGTCATAAGGTCTTTAGTTACCTTATTCTGAGTCATACGTATTGAATGGTTAATGCCTTCATTGTGAGACGAATCTAATTTCGTCCAGGCTCTACTGTCTTTATCATAGTAACCGGCTTCTGAACCGTCTGTTGTTAGGTAATACAAACCGGTGCGCCCGACCTGCAAAATATTAACGGTCTTTTTCGCTCCGTCTAAGTCCAGCTCTTCAACGAAGGTATCAACAGTCTGTCCGTAATCGCTTTCAATTGCGTAGGCTTCAAGCACTTGGCGAAAACGCTCAGCAGCGGAGATATTTGCATTGGTCAAATAACCCTTGATGCGCTCTAAGCGTTGACCACGCTCGTCTAATTTGAAGGGCAAATCGGCTGCAATAAATTTCTCTAAACCGTCAATCATACTTAACATAAGAGGAACAATTTGGCGTTCAATCAAAGAAGCATCTTCAATCGAACGCACTAACTTGCCTTTAGCTACTTCTTGAGCCTGAATTGTACGGCGTAGTCGTTCGTTAAACTTCTTTAGAGTTTCGACGTTCTTTCGCTCTTGATGAAAGGTTGCAATAATTTTTTCTGTTTTTTCAGAAATATCATCAATACGTACTTGTGAAGCCGCACCGTCTTTAGTTCGTTTCAGACCGAGATTGACGATATCGTCTGTGCGATCAGCCATGGCCACATTAGGGAGCAAACCAAACATCGCTGCCACCATGAGCGACTTGCTCATCGGTTTAAGCCAATGTTTTATGGCTGGCGCATTTACTTTTTTAATCATACTTATCCTCGTAAGGTATACAGTATTCGACACCGTTAACGTGTCTACAAACTAATTACTTTTTAAAAATCAGACGCTTAAACAGGCTCTACGCTAGTATCAATTTCTGCAATTGGTGCATCTAATTCTTTAAGGCGTATTACTTCGGCCTTAACGTATTTGATCCAATTAGAAGCGGTGCTGGAAACTTTTTCGTACTTAAGCGCACGGTTAAAACTTTGTTCAGCGGCCCCGAACTTCTTTTGTTCAAACTGAGCCAAGCCTAAACTTACTAGGGCCTGCCCAGGATTACGTAATTTGCCTTTATTCAAGGCGCTTTTAATTGCTGCCTCAGCTTCTTTCCAGCGATTAAGGGAGATTAAAGATTGCCCTAACTGGTTATAAAGTTTGCCGTCAGATGACAATTTAGCAGCGCGCTCCAAAGGGTCTAAAGCGTCTTCATACTCTCGCGAAAGATAAAGCGCTTGGGCCACAATACGGTAGTTTTTCAATTCTTTCTTAATAACACCGCTATCCATACCTTTTCTCATGATTTGCGATGCCACATAAGGATTATCTTGAGACATATTAAGTGAGGCCAGCGTCACTAACTCTGACTCAGAAGTAAGCAGGTTTTGGTCATACAGTGCCTGATACATCGCCGTCATCCGAGCTTGATCGTCGAGCTCATTATAAATGCCACCTAAGGTCAACAAGTAGCGTTTCTTCGGATACAACTGAACCAGACTTTTAACGACCGGAAGCATTTCACGATACTCCTTTCTCTGCCGATAAATACTGCTAAGCAAGTTCAACCAACCTTCTTTAGGTTGAGTCCCTAATTCTTGATAAAGGGTGATTGCTTTTTGGACATTTGGAAGCGCCTTGTCATATTGCTCTAATTGATAATGCGCTTGGCCAATTAAGATCAAACCATCCGCCGAAGGGATTGCTTGCGTAGAAATCCAATCTTGTGCGTATTTGAGCGCCTCACGATAATTTTCTTGTGAGAAGTAAACCTGAGCAATAACGTAGAGCATATTGTTATAAAAACCATCAGAGAGACCTTCACGGGTTCTAACGACTTTTTTAAACTCATTTAAGGCACACGATAGACGTTCTTGGGAAAAACAAATGTTTCCTCTGAATTGCGCCACATAGGCGCTCTCGATGTTATTAAGGTCTGTCTCTTTAGAAAGCTTGTCTAACTGACGCGTCATCTCCGTGAAATTATCAGTTTCTTGCGCTTCTGCAATTTTCTCAAACGCTTTTACGTGTTTTTGACGGATCGAATCCACTCGTTTCGCTTTACGCTTAGGCGCATTTTCCGCTCTTTGGGCATGAGCCTCTTGAGAATCAATTAAAGTAGTTTCGACGACAGCGGTCACTGGCAGCATTAATAGCGCACAGAGCGTCATACTAATCACCGATTTACTTGTTTTACTTTTAAAAATCGCGTTTCTTAAATTCATTGCTCTTACAATCATAGGTTCACCTGATACAAACTAAACACCAATTAAAATTTGATTGAATTAAAACTTACAATCGACGCCGTCAACTTCAAACTTGATACGAATGGGTACACCCGGCACATCCACCGCCTTACCGCCAACTTGGCGTGGCTTGTATTTGTACTTATTAGCGGCCTTCACCGCATTACGCTCAAACATTTTGGAAGAACTTGCGGTAACTATAGCGTCACGCGTAGTGCCAGAAGCCGTTACCGTATAGGTCAGCTCAACCCAACCGCAAATCCCTCTTTCAAGCGCTCTTCGTGGAAAGATTGGCGGTGCTCGAAAAACCGGCAAATACTCTCCATCATTTGAATTAAACCCAGCTAGATCTTTATTAATACCTACGTTTACGGCACCAAGTGCAAGATTGGAATTAACGTCAACGGTATCTGGTACCACTTTGGCAGTTGGGATATCGGGCTGCTCAGCCAACAGTTCCGGCTTAGGCGGCTTTGGCGTAATGGTTTGTACATCTTCATTACGCGGAGTTGGTTGAAAATCCGGTAAAGTATTCGCTTTTGCTTTATCAAGCGTTGGCTCTTCGAGTTTAATCAAAGCATACATCGCACAAATCAAACCTAGCGTGACGAGTATTGCCATTAAAAATGAGATTGGTTTTGCCATAATGTGACTACTCCGATTTAGTGGCAACAAAAGGAACAGGAATCCCTGCGTCTTTCAATTCATCCACTACTTTTAAAATGGTTTCAGCATTCGATTCAGCATCAGCCTGGATAATAACTTCACCACTTGGGTTTTCAGCGCGCAGTCGTTTAATGTTGGCTTTGATTGCTCTGGGGTCGATTACCCGACGATCTAACCAAATTTGGTTTTTGTCGTCGACCGCAAGCATCACTGTTGCGCGCGGTTTTTTAATCGCATTTTCAGCATCTGGCTTGACCACTTTGGCGCCACTTTCTTTGATAAAACTGGCGGTTACAATAAAGAAAATCAACATAATAAACACCACATCAAGCATGGGCGTAATATCAATCTTGGTTTCTTCTTCCTGTCTTCTTCTACGTCTCATTAAGATTCTCCGAAACAACGCTCTGCGCTAGGCATGACGTTTTAAATCTAGTATTCGTGTCTCTAACACCTTGCACGCAAGGAATTAATGATCAAGCGTTAGATGCTCATCTAACAATTCACGTTCGGTTTCGGTTTTGCGCTGCAACCAGAAACTTAAGAATAAGCCTGACAACGCTGCCACCATACCGGCCATGGTTGGCACAGTTGCGCGCGATACGCCACCGGCCATCGCTCTCGCATTACTTGTGCCATTAATCGCCATAACCTGAAACACTTCGATCATGCCGGTTACGGTTCCTAGCAAACCAAAAAGAGGTGCTAGTGCAACACAGGCTTGAATCATCGACAGATTTTCTTTTAGTTTGCTACCAACTCTAGATACAAGTTCTTCACGTACTTGATGAGCTGCCCACGAACTGCGTTCTTTACGGGCTTCCCATTCTTCAACCGCGCTACGCACAGCCTTTTGATGAGGGCCTCGAATGTAAAACACTCGCTCAATAATCATGAACCACATAATAATAAGCAAGCCAGCAATCAAATAAAGCACCGGGCCACCGAGCTCCATAAAATCACGAATGTACTCATAGATGACGGTAATAAATTCAGGCATCCGATGAATCTCCTATAGTTAATCGTATGTCCGTGTCTAATAGGGTCACGGACATACGGATTTTTTGCTTATTTATCTAGACGGCGCGCAACCATACCAGCTGATTGCTCTTCTAGAATTTCTTCCACACGCTTAGCTCGAGAAGCGGCAGCCGTATGCAGTAAAACCGTCGGAATCGCTACAACCAATCCACATACAGTGGTTACAAGTGCTTTGGAAATACCGCCAGCCATCAACTGCGGGTCGCCGGCTCCAAACAAGGTAATCGCTTGGAAGGTTTCAATCATCCCCCATACCGTACCCAATAGGCCACCAAGTGGTGCAACAACTGAAACGATTTTCAAAAACATCAACCAAGACGTGAGCTTTGGTGTTTCTTTCATAATTGCTTCAGACAAACGAAGTTCCATTGCTTCAGTGTCATTAGTCGGATTATCAGTCACCGCTTTAAGGACACGACCGAGAGGGTTGTTTGAGGTTGGACTCTCTGGATTTTTAGCTTGCTTGTTCACAGCGCCAGCAATTGCCATCAAGGTAATAATACGCCAAAACGCAATCAACACTGCAAACGCACCAACACCTAAAATAATATAACCAATCGTTCCACCTTGATGCATGCGCTCTACGATACTTGGATTTTCAACCGCTGCTTCTAATAAACGACCCGACGTAGGATCAATCGCGAAATTCGCACCTTCAGCACTGGCATTAAATAAACTGCCGGCTGAACTTAAGTAACGACCATCTGGTTGACGAGGCAACTCAGCCACACCACCTTTACCAAAGGTAAGATACTTGCCATCACCAATAAGGTTAAACGAACCAACACGAACAACTTCTTGCGATTCTGTTGCGCCAGATGCTGTTGCAACGTTCGCCGTGAATTTCGCCACTTTACCTTGTTGAACCATTTCTTCAAACATGGTTTTCCAAAGCGTATCCACGTCATCGGCCGACACTAGCTCATTCGACTGATTGGCTAGCTTGGTAGACATATTGGCAAAACGAGCATTTCGGTTTGGAATTTGAGCCGAGATCAATGAGGTTTCAAATGCCGCAGTTGTTTCACCAACCACTTGCTGCATTGATCCGAACAAATCTTTAAGGTCACCTAAAGATGCTTCACGTTGCGTACGCAATGCATCAAGAGCATCGTTATTAGTTGTAAATTCGGCTTCGAGTGCATCGCTGCGGGCTTCAAGACGTGCTCGATCCGCGCGCACGGCATTAAGGATAGCGGCCTTACCTGCACCCGCTGAACGAAAACGTTTTTCTAAATCGAGCGCTTCTTTACTTTTTTGCAAAGCACCGCCTTTGACTTGATCCAAAAGCTGATCTAAATTTTGCGCCTGTACTGGCGCCGCCATAGTCGCTGCGATAGTTGCTGTCAGAAGCGCAGCTGCTGTGAGTAGACGTTTCATATT
Source organism: uncultured Gammaproteobacteria bacterium (assembly GCA_964434375.1). Taxonomy (GTDB): domain Bacteria; phylum Pseudomonadota; class Gammaproteobacteria; order Arenicellales; family Arenicellaceae; genus Arenicella. The sequence continues at coordinate 49,698 of CAYSUU010000005.1, forward strand.
ACACGCCCTCCGGTGCTGTTAGAGGTAAGCTCAAAAGTTCAGGCGCCGTGGATTTAGCCGCCACTTTAATGGCTTTGCGGATATCGCGATTGGCACTAGCAGGTAAGATTTTCCAATCTTTATTAGCGGTATCCCACATGGCAGACGTACTTTGATCAACCGTTTGGTAATACAAAGACACTCGACCGATACGCAACATATCGACTTCTACTTCATTACCATTAACGTTTTGAGTCGCCTTATAGGCTTCATAACTATTGCCGTATTCCAGTTCAATAGTATAGATGTCCATAATGTTACGAAAAATCGCAGAATTGCTTGCGCCACTGCCATTTAAAAGATTCTTTAGATTGTTCACGCTAGTAACACGATCATCTTTATGGAAAGGCAAGTCGGCTTTTACGAAACGATCTAGAGCATCGACCATTGGCTTTAGCATACCACCAATCTCTTGCCCTAAACCTTGCGAGCCTTGAATGGACCGCTGGATTTCATTCCTAGCGACACCTTGAGATTTAATTTGCTCTTGCTTTTGTTGATTATAAACCTTTAAGGCTTCAATCAACTTGAGTTCGCGAGCAAACTCTTGGTCGACTGACTGTGCAAACACAGTTGTCGCAGTAACCGCACCGATAGCAACCACTGCCACCGATTTAGTCATCCATTTCAACACAGACTTGTTCATTTTAGATTTAACCTCTTTTAATGACATCTATTTTTAATTCTAAATTTTAGCGCCAACTTGATAACGCACTAACGCACCAATTGTCACTCTTACACCGCTCGATTTTACGTCTCGATACCTGCGACTCACGTCACTCGACAAAACGAATAAAAACTATGCTTTAGCCAACAATTATCTCACTACAAATTTGCGCTTAAAGCAAATTACATTCGAAAAACAAGATGGCTTTAATTCAAGGAGAAATTGTATAACTACAGCACCTTTAATTTAGGCAATTTAGGCTACTCATTTAGGTAGGATTCCAGATGCTCAGTCATCACAATATTATATCGCGGTTTATTTGCACATAGGTAACGGCAAATAAACCAGACTTGCAAAGCGACCATCGCAATAGACCAAACCCTAATAACTGCATTTGATTACCCGTGTTATTGGTGAGACATTGGATTAACCAAGCTACACCCACAATTAGGATACATCTACTCCTGTGGCTTAAATCGCCCGCCGCATTTTCGAAAAAAGCAACGAGACTTGTTGTTCTTATTTTCCAGCCTCATCTATGTGTGAAGCGTGAGTCCCAAGTCTATAACGGAATGCTCGAATAATCCAAGCGTTTTACGTCAAAGCAAGGCAGTAATATTCGACTCTAGTCAAATCACGCTAAAAAAGCGTGTTTATGCACCAGAAAAAAACAATGGTGGACGCCTTATCCATTATAAAAAATTCCAAGAAAAAGCAAATGAGGCCAAATTGCTACTTGCGAAAAACCACAAGCGCTGATTCAAGGCGTCGAACAGTAGCGTCTCGCCCTAGAAGCTCGAGTGTTGCATCGATAGAGGGAGACATTGTCGAACCGGTAACCGCAATTCGCACTGGCTGAGCAATTTTAGCAAAACCAACTTCGTTATTTTCAACCACTTGCGTGACACAGGCATGTATCAACTCTGCGGTCCATTCGTCTAGCGCCTTAAGATGCTCCAATAGTTGAGTAAGCAAATCCGCGGTGGCTGGCTTAATCCATTTTTTCAAAGCAGCTTCATCGTAACTTTCAACATCACAAAAAAACGGTCTTGTTTGTTGCACTACATCTAGTAGTGTTTTACAGCGCTCTTGAATCAAGGCCACCGCCTTAAGCGAATATTCATCGACCACCACGTCTACGCCAGCCTTTTCGAAGTGCCATATACTGGCTTTCAACAACTGCTCTGGCGATAGAGCTTTTATCTTCTCTTGATTAACCCAAAGAAGTTTTTCGGGATTGAAGGTCGACGGAGCTCGGCTCACTTGTTCGACTTTAAATAACCGCAATAAATCTTCTATCGAAAACAATTCTTGATCTCCATGTGACCAGCCCAAACGAACCAAGTAGTTGAGCAAGGCATCCGGTAAAAAGCCATCATCTCGATATTGCATAACACCCACAGCACCATGACGCTTCGATAGCCGCGCTCCGTCTTCGCCAAGAATCATTGGCACATGCGCATAGTGTGGCAGGCCCACCTGCAATGCCATAAGAATATTAATCTGACGAGGCGTGTTATTAATATGATCATCCCCTCTTATGACATGCGTAATACCCATATCCATATCATCGACCACCACCGTTAAATTATAGGTAGGAACACCGTCGGAGCGCGCGAGTACTAGGTCATCCAATTCCTGATTCGATACTCTAATTGGCCCTTTAACTAAATCATCGATCAGCACATCGCCATCTAGCGGATTCTTAAATCGTACCACCGTGGCGTCACTTGCAGGTAAAGAAAGCTCGCGACATCGGCCATCGTACTTAGGTTTGAGACCTGAGGCTTTTTGCTTCTCGCGCACCGCATCTAAACGCTCTTTTGAACACTCACAATGATAGGCATGTCCGCTTTCCAACAATTGCGTTATCACTTGTGCATAACGATCAAAGCGCTGCGTTTGATAGTGCGGCCCTTCATCGTAATCCAGACCAAGCCATTGCATACCATCCAAGATAGCTTGCACAGACTCCTGAGTTGAGCGCTCAAGATCTGTATCTTCTATGCGTAATACAAAACGCCCTCCTTGCTGACGAGCATGCAACCAAGAATAAAGCGCGGTGCGAGCGCCACCAATATGTAAATAGCCGGTAGGGCTGGGCGGAAAACGAGTTACAGTCATAAAATTTATTAATGCGATTAATTTCGCAGCACTGTAGTAATCAGAGCACTACAAGTACGGCAAGCTAAGAGGCCCGCAATTGTAGTACAATTTGCACAATCCAAACCAGAGTCTTTGCCATGCCCCGCCTTTTTGTCGACAACCTAACTGTTATTGATTGTTCTTTGCTGCATCATAAGCGCGGCTTAATTGGCGCGAGCTGGAAAGTCAGCGTCGAGCTGGCTGGCAAACTCGATGAGCAAAGCATGGTATTTGACTTCTCTAAAGTAAAAAAAACCATCAAACAATGGATCGACAATGAGGTTGACCACAAACTACTTGTGCCTTGCCAATATGATGGTTGCAAGATGCAACAGACGGGTCAACAAATAGGCATTGAATTTAAAACTGAAAATGCCGAGACAATCCGACATTCTTCGCCATCTACGGCCATTTGCAAACTAGACTGTGTGAAAATAAAACGTGAGCAAGTCGCGCAGTTTATTGCGTCACAATTGAAAAAGGTGTTGCCAAACAATGTCGAGCAAGTGCTTATTGCACTCGATAATGAAAATCGCAGCGGCGCTTACTACACCTATAGCCACGGCCTGAAGAAACACGATGGCAATTGCCAACGCATTGCACACGGCCACCGTTCTCGAATAGAAATATGGAAAAACGGGCGGCGCAGTAAACAACTCGAAAAATCAATCGCAAAACGGTGGCGCGATATCTACCTTGGCACCAAACAAGATATACGCGAACAAAACAGCAATAAAATTAGCTTTGCCTATTCTACCGAGCAGGGCGACTTCAGTTTGGAAATTGACAGCAATCGCGTTCACTTAATGGAATGTGATTCAACCGTCGAATGCATTGCAGAGCATGTACTAAGCTTATTAGAAACTGAGCATGCAAATACACACTTCAAGGTGCGCGCCTTTGAAGGCATCAATAAAGGCGCTATCGCACAATCAGATGCGGGACATTAACTGAGACGCAAAGTACGTGCAGTTAGATTTCTCGAGTTTCTCTAAAAATAACGTCTGGCCAACGCTCGAGGGTTAATTGCAAATTAACCATATTGGGTGCGACATAGGTCAAACAATCGGCACCATCAAGCGCTAGATTGGCTTCATTTTTTCGGCGAAACTCTTGTTCCGTTTTGTCATCGGGAAAGTGCAACCAACGCGCGGTCGAGACCTGCACTGCCTCAAAACCGCACTCTACCTTATATTCTGACTTCAAACGATGTGCAACCACATCAAACTGCAAGACACCGACCGCACCAAGAATTAGGTCGTTATTAATCAAAGGACGAAATACTTGGGTTGCGCCCTCCTCACTCAACTGTATCAAACCTTTCTGCAAAGCCTTAGCTCGCAATGGGTCTTGCAAGCGCACACGGCGAAACAACTCCGGCGCAAAGTTTGGAATACCAGTAAACTTTAACGCCTCACCCTCAGTAAAGGTATCGCCAATCTGAATGGTGCCGTGATTGTGGACCCCCAAAATATCTCCAGCGTAGGCTTCTTCAGTAGCATCTCTCTTGGCCGCCATAAAAGACGAAGCATTATTGATGGCCATGTCGCGCTGCAAGCGCACATGATATAACTTCTGACCTTTAGAAAACTTACCCGAGGTAATTCGCATAAACGCAATCCGATCATGATGCGAAGGATCCATATTGGCCTGAATTTTAAAAACAAAACCGGTGAATTTAGCTTCGTCAGAAGCTACTTCCCTACTCTCAGCCGTTCGACCTTGAGGGCCAGGAGCATGCTTTGCAAAGGAAGCAATTAACTCACTCACGCCCAGATTGCTAATGGCCGAACCAAAAAATACTGGTGTTAAGTCGCCACTCAAATAAAGTTCACTATCGAACTCATTACTAGCGCCTCGCACTAGCTCCAATTCTTCTCTTAGCTCCTTGGCGCTTTCACCTAACAGCTCTTCTAACTCTGGATTTTCCAGCCCTTTTATAAACGCATCTTCCTCAGCATGGTTACCAGGGCGACCAGCAAACAAATGAATGGTGTCATCATATAAACGGTATATACCCCGAAACTGCTTACCCATGCCAATCGGCCATGTCATTGGTGCGCACAATATATCAAGAACTTCTTCAACTTCGTCCATGACCTCAATAGGGTCCCGACCTTCTCGATCCATCTTATTAACGAAGGTCATAATAGGTGTAGTACGCAGGCGACAAACATCCATCAATTTTATAGTTCGCTCTTCAACACCTTTAGCGATATCAATCACCATTAAGGCAGAATCAACCGCCGTTAGCGTCCGATAAGTATCTTCAGAGAAGTCAGCATGCCCCGGTGTGTCGAGCAAATTGATTATTTTGTCATCATATACAAACTGCATTACTGACGAGGTAACCGAAATACCCCGCTGTTTTTCTAACTCCATCCAATCAGACGTCGCATGACGTCCACTCTTTCTAGCCTTAACGTTACCCGCCATTTGAATGGCACCACCGGACAACAACAAGCGTTCGGTTAACGTCGTTTTACCCGCATCTGGGTGAGAAATAATGGCAAAAGTGCGCCGATTTTGTACCTGATCTACAAGGCTCATGGTATGCAACAGAGAGTTTTTGAAAGCGCGGATTATAGCGCTTCATAGGAAGAAGAATTAAGGTTTTAATTCTTTGCGTATACCGCGATGATTAAACACGACAGAACTTTCAGTAATGCCTTCTACTTTAATACCTGGGCTTAGGTAATCACCAACTCTGGTCATCTTTCCATTAATCACCGCGAAGCGTTTGTCTAGATCAGGCGACCATGAAATCACTTCTACCGTAAAAGGGATATCAGCCGCAAGTGAATCAGCATCGATCACACGAACCTGACTATCAGCCGAGGAAGTAGAGCTGGCATTACTATCGGAATTGGGCAATTGTAAAAACAAGTATACCAATGACGCGGTTAGAAAAAGCAAAACAATCGATATCACTACCCAAGGCCAGCGCGAACTTTCTTTTGGCGGTGCCTTATCAGTGAGCATTGGCACACTCTTTTGCTTGCGCTCCTGCTCCGACTTTTTAAGTGCCTCAAGAATAGTCGACATAAACTATGTCCGCCTCGCCCTAGCTCGAAGCACAGGCGTTGAATCTGGTTCAAGTAGTTCGTTCATTAACAAATACGTTTCCGGCCCAATGACGCTATCGGCTCTTATTCCAAACAAAGACTGTAAAGCAAATACTTTTTGCGACATATCTTGGTCAAATAAATTGTTAGATTCGTTATCGAGTTGCTCTAAACCAACAGCTTTGAGCGTTTGATTTAATCGGCGGCGCACGCTAGGCATGATGCTTTTGATGTCTTCTACTTTTAAAAAGCTTTGACCTAGGCCCCCTGGCTGCCAAAAGGTTATGCCATTGCCATTCCAGCGCGCGCGTAATTCAGACTGACTCACTGTGTGTACATTCTCCCCGACCAAGACTTGCGCTTCATTACCTTCCAAGGCAAAGACAATAACTCGATGTAATTGATCGGCTTGTTGCACTACTAAAATACTTGGCCGATTATAACGTTCCAACTGCTGCCAATTAACCACATCTAGGCAGGCCACACCGTCATTCAATAAAGTACGGCAGGCAGAACCAAACAACGGCAGAGGCAAGGTGACGTCCCATGCTTGAGCCAAGTTACGAAAAGCCAAACTGCGTCCGGTAATGTCTGACGAGCTATCAAGCACTTTAGCAAAATCAGAATTAATATCATAAGCCCCAACACTTGAATTTACGCCGGCAGATGAAAAACTCCAACCCTGGTTTAAGTTGGCTGGATTTGACGAAGTGGAGCTGGGGTTATTACTGGCGACTTGCGTCAAATCCGGCGGGCTATCGTCCAATAACTCTTCAGCTATAACCACGGAACCCGGACTTACATCATCGGAACGCAAGATAGACGCTAGCTCTTGATTATTAAACACTTGCCAAGATTGATCTTCATTTTGCAAAACACTGACTGAGTCACTATCGTCGACAGCTACGCCAAAGGTGTCACTCTCGCTCTCGACTGAAACAGGCGCCGACTGATCAGGAATCTCATCTAAGCTTGGTGAATTGCTCAAATCTTGCAATACCGGCTCATTAGTTTCCTGAAAGTCAACCTGCTCTTGATCCTTAACTTGCACATTCGCTATCGAATTCGACTCAATCTCTGATTGCGCCGACAAATTATCCGATGAAGTTGAGCCTGACAGAAACCAAACTAACCACAATAAACAATTAACTACAACAATGCCTGCAGCGATCGGCATCCACCATTTTTGAATGCCAGCAACTGGTTTTGATGACGTCTCAAAAAACACGTCTTTGGCCGCATTCTTGACGTTTTTTGACTCAACTGAGCTCTGATTATTTGCGTAGGCTGACAACAAGCTATGATCCGCAAGCACATTAATCTTACGTGGAATTCCATCAGTAAGAGCATGCAGTTGCTTTAACGCTTTGCGACTAAATAGAGGCTGGCGACAACCGGCTACCGCTAAACGATAATTAACATAACCTTCCATCTCAGACGATTGCAATTCACCTAAGTTGTAACGTGCTGTGACTCGCTGTGCAAGTTGCCTTAAGTCATTACGTCGAAGCAAGGTATTAAGTTCAGACTGACCGATAAGAATAATCTGAAGTAACTTGTGCTTGGTCGTTTCAAGATTGGTTAAGATACGAACTTGCTCAAGCACATCGCGGCTAAGCAGCTGCGCTTCGTCAATAATCAATACGGTCCGACGATTCTGCGCAAAGGTCGATAATAAATGTCGATTAATAGAATCAAGTAATTGTTTTTGCGAAGCGTCTTGAGTGTAATCAATTCGCAACTCATCACTAATGGTTTGCAACAACTCGTCATCGTTAATATTGGCATTAAGTATTAAGGCAACATCAACATTATCGGGTAAGTCCTTTAGAAGGTTACGACACAAAGTCGTTTTACCGGTACCCACTTCTCCGGTAAGCACTAGAAAACAACCACCTTGTGACAGGCCATAGCTCAAATGAGCCATAGCGGTTCTATGCCGCTCGCTCATAAACAGATACGACGGATCTGGCGCGATGGAAAATGGGTGTTCCGCTAAACCAAAGTAGTTTAAATACACGCTAAGCCTATTAATGAATTGTTCTCGAAAGAAATATTACAGATGCACGCCAATGGCGCAAGCAAGTTTACAATGCTTTATTCCATTTGTGCAGTCTACATAACCTCATTTAAAGCAATTGTGAAGACATTATTAAACGCTCAAATAAACCATCACCTCGACCACCCATTATCTGACCAATTTCTTGCAAACCTGCACGCTCCGCAGAACCTCGTTGAAGTACGCTCGCATCTACGGAAATAGGCGCGTCATAGGCAACAGTCGCTAAAAGTTTGGATAGCTTTGCGATATCTATGTGCTCTTTAAGTTTCGCAGGCAGGCTCTTAGCTCCACGAACTTTGAGTTTCGGGATCTCATCTAAGCTCTCTAGCACGCCTTCAAGACTGCCAAATTCTGCCAATAAAGCACTCGCGGTTTTCGGACCAATACCGGGTACGCCCGGTATATTATCTACCGCGTCGCCACACAGACCTAAATAGTCTTGAACTGCTTCAGGCGGCACACCAAATTTTTCTATTACTTTATGATGGTCTAACTGGCGATCACGTGCAAAGTCCCACCAGAAGTCTTGTCCACGAATGACTTGAGCTAAATCTTTATCGCCGCTAACAATGACACACCGAAAGCCTTGCTCGCGCATTTGAGCGGCCATTGTTGCGAGCAAATCATCGGCCTCATAACTCTCACTACCGACACAGTAGAAGCCCGCGGCTTCAGCCAAACGACGGCAATATTGAAACTGCTGTTTTAGGCCTTCTGGCGGTAATTCTCTATTCGTTTTGTACTCTGGATAGATTTCATTACGAAAACTCTGAGTTAGGCTTTCGTCAAAGGCAATACCCACATGTTGCGCCTTACTTCGCTCGACAAACTCCGTAAGAAACCGACAAAAACCATAAACCGCATTGACCGGCATGCCATTTTCACCACGCATTGAATCAGGCACAGAAAACCATGCCCGGAAAATATAAATACTGGCATCAATCAGATAAGCCGTTTTTGGCGGCTGAGAATCAACGTTAGACATACAATTTAAGAATCGGTTTGGCTATTGCGCTTTACGCGCAACAAGTGCACGCGTCGAGAGTCGGCATGTACCACTTCAAATTCAAACGAGTCGATTATGAGCTTCTCGCCACGCTGAGGAATATGACCAAAGGTTTGCGAAATTAATCCGCCAATCGTATCGCTGTCGGTTTCACTAAGACGACTATTAAAATGATCGTTAAATTCGTCCATTGGTAACAGGGCTTTGACGATCACTTCACCTTTGCCAAGTTCGCGAATTAGAGTTTCATCATCTTCTTGGTCGTGTTCATCTTCAATGTCTCCAACAATTTGTTCCAACACATCTTCAATGGTTACTAAACCAGCGATTGCCCCAAATTCATCGACAACAACGGCCATGTGATTTCGGTTCTCTCTAAACTCAGCGAGTAGAATATTTAAGCGCTTGCTCTCTGGCACAAAAACAACCGGACGCGTCAGATCATGCAAATTAAATCGTTGTTTATTGTCATCATCAAAGAACTTAAGTAAATCCTTGGCGAACAAAATGCCAACAATTTGATCTTTTTCATTGTCCTCTACAGGGAAGCGCGAATGCGCGCTCTCGAGCATAATGTCGAGACACTTATCGAGGCTATCATCTCGATCCACGTGCACCATATTATTGCGAGGCACCATGACATCTCTAACCTGTAGGTCAGACACAAACATGACGCGCTGCAACATAGCGTATGCGTCACGCGCAACAATGCCGTCCTCTTCGGCCTTACGCAGGCTTTCGAGCACGTCTTCGCGGCTAGTCGCACGCGGCATCGGTAGTATGGTCAGAAGTTTGGCTTTTAATTTACCAAACAGGGATGATGGAGGTTGGTCTGTTGCACTCATTAAGTTTTAAATCGCTACTGCGTCTCTAATTCATCGTTACAAATAGGGATTGGCGATTTCGCTGCGCGCTAGCGCGGCTATTTCAAGCGCTTCCATCTGTAGGGCTTCTTGTTCATCAATATGATCATAACCGCATAAGTGCAAGATACCATGAGTTACCATATGTGCGTAATGTTCATCGACACATTTCGCTTGAGACTCGGCTTCCTTTACTACAACGTCATGGCAAATAATTACATCACCAAGCGGCCTGTGGGTGAGCATTTCGGTCAGCACCTCATCGTAATGCTCAACTGAAAACGACAATACATTGGTACTTCCAATCTTGCCTCTATAACGCTCATTCAGGTGACTAATTTCTAATTCGTGCACCAAGCGAATCGTAAGTTCACTGGCATGCTCAATCTGCCCGACAGCCGCTAACTCAGCCCATATCGATAATTGCTCGACACTTGGATGCTGCACGCCCTTGGTAAGAGCAAATTGAACATCCACCAGTAAAGGTGCGTTTTGCATTATTCGTTACGATCATGTTTTTCGTAAGCCTCAACAATGCGCTGCACCAATGGGTGTCGAACAATGTCTTTACCTGAAAACTTACAAACACTTATGCCTTTAACATTCGCTAAGATCGTTAACGCATGTTTTAAACCGGAGTAGACTCCTTTAGGAAGATCCAATTGGGTAAGATCACCCGTAATAACGACTCTTGATCCATAACCTGTGCGCGTCAATAACATTTTCATTTGCGCAACCGTGGTGTTTTGCGCTTCGTCCATAATGATAAAAGCATCCGATAGCGTGCGCCCTCGCATATAGGCAAGCGGCGCTAATTCGATCACTTTTTGGTCGATGAGTTTTTCTACACGCTCAACACCTAGCAACTCATAAAGTGCGTCGTAAAGTGGCCGTAAATAAGGGTCAATTTTCTGCCCAATATCACCTGGTAAAAACCCGAGGCTCTCGCCCGCTTCAACCACGGGTCGAACTAAGACAATACGTTTGACCTGTTCGTCCAACAACGCCTCTACCGCTTTGGCGACCGCTAAATAGGTCTTACCAGTGCCGGCTGGGCCAATGCCAAACACAATATCGTATTTATCGATAGCCGCCATATAAGCACTTTGCGCTTTAGTTTTGGCAACCACCTGCTTAAACGGCGCTAGAACTCTTTCGAACTCGCCGTCGTAATCTTCTTCCGACATATTATGAATGACCTGATATACCTTAGAATCTTGCAAACCTTTCTCCTGAGCACTTAGCTCATAAAGCTTGCGAATCACGCGCGCGGCAATAAGTGCATGCTCCGCCTTACCTTGTAAAACAAAATCTGAACCTTGCTGGTAACATCGTACGAAAAGCTCTTCTTCAATAATCTTAATATTACGATGGCTTTCCCCACACAGAATTGAGAGGCGCGCGTTATCGATTGGTGACTCGGCACTATCCAAAGAGAGTGTCATCGCCGGCAATGCTTGGTTCAAGAGCGCATACCTATCGGTCTATATAATGCGCGCGCGCAGAGATTCATCGAATGATGGTGAATACCAATCAATATGATAGATAAAATCGTATAAGTGGTAATTTTAATGGGGCGCAAGATCAATTCGCATGCTCATATTTATAGTGCAACAGACGAGTAAAAACAAGGGCATTAAAACCAACAATCCATGACATAGTCAAAATAAATGGCTTATTTATAAAGCATTTTTGCACGTAAAGAGTTAGGTAAGGCCTCAGTGATTTCAACATCGACAAAGTGCCCGATCAAGGACTGATCACCGTCAAAGTTGACTACGCGATTGTTTTCGGTTCGACCAGAGATTTGATTTGGATCCTTGCGCGCAGGTCGATCAACCAAGACGGTTTGCACGCTTCCGACCATTGTTCGACTAATTTCTTGCGCCATGTCAGTAATACGCGCTTGCAATCGACGCAAGCGTTCTTGTTTTACTTCCATCGGCACATCGTCCTTTAAGTCTGATGCAGGAGTGCCTGGGCGCGCACTATAAATAAAGCTAAAACTCTGGTCGTAACCAATGGTTTCTATCAAGCGCATTGTGTCTTCAAAGTCTTCATCGGTTTCACTCGGAAAGCCAATGATAAAATCAGACGAGAGGCTAATATCAGGTCGAATTTTACGAATTTTTTCGATGATCTCGATATAGTCTTGTGCCTTATAGCGACGTTTCATCGCTGCTAAAATACGATCTGACCCGGACTGAACCGGCAAATGTAAATGGTTAACCAATTTTGGAACATCTGCGTAAACCCGTATCAAACTATCGGTAAACTCGAGCGGGTGAGAGGTGGTGTAGCGTATTCGCTCGATACCCTCGACTTCAGAAACGTAGCGAATGAGTAAGGCAAAATCGGCCATCGAGCCGTCATGCATTTCTCCCCAATAAGCATTCACGTTCTGACCCAGCAAGGTCACTTCTCGAATGCCCTGTTGCGCCAAGGTATAAACTTCAGCGATTACGTCATCAAATGGACGTGAAAACTCTTCACCGCGCGTATATGGCACTACGCAAAAAGAACAATATTTACTGCAACCTTCCATAATAGAGACAAACGCGGTAACGCCTTCGACTTTAGGCGCGGGCAATTTATCGAACTTTTCGATCTCCGGGAAACTAATATCAACTTGACCCGCTTGTTCTTTGCGCACATCGTCATAGAGGCTAGGCAATCTATGCAGTGTTTGCGGCCCGAAAACCATATCAACATAAGGTGCACGCTTCATAATGCTCTCGCCTTCTTGCGACGCAACACAACCACCCACACCAATCACCAAATCTGGATTGTCATCCTTCAAACGCTTCCAACGGCCCAGTTGAGAAAACACTTTTTCTTGTGCTTTCTCGCGAACCGAACAGGTGTTTAATAGAATAATATCGGCATCAGCTTCGCTATCGGTTGCTTGCACTCCATGAGACTCGCTCAATGAGTCGAGCATACGATTAGAATCGTATTCATTCATTTGGCAGCCAAACGTTTTGATAAACACTTTTTTCGGCCCAGTATCTTGCTTGGCTAATGCTGGGTTAATATGAATATGTTTAGACATATTTGACATAACTGTATGATCTCATTGGGGGCGCATATTCTACCGACTCAGGGCAAAAATTAAACATTCAAAATGCAAAAAGCCAGCCACAAAGGCTGGCTTTTAAACACGCTTCAAGAACTTACTATTTAAGCATTTCGCTGCAAACAATTTAAATCAGCAAACGACTGCTCTAAGCGCTCAACAAAATACTCTTCTGCCTTACGCAACACTTTTCGAGGATCGTAGTACTTTTTGTTAGGTAAATCATCGCCATCAGGATTGCCTATTTGCGACTGAAGGTAAGCGCCAAACTCACTATAGTAATCTCGCATACCGGCATTGAATGCCCACTGCATATCGGTATCAAGATTCATTTTGATTACACCGTAGTCAATCGACCTTCTGATGTCTTCAGGCGACGAACCTGAACCACCATGAAATACAAAGCTCACCGGTTTGCTGCCACTGGCACCAATTTCATCGGCCACAAAGTTCTGAGAATTCTTAAGAATTTCAACCGACAATTTAACATTGCCGGGCTTATAGACCCCATGCACATTGCCGAAGGCCGCGGCAATGGTAAAGTTTTTACTTATTTTAGAGAGCCGCTCATAAGCGTAATACACCTCAGACGGATGGGTATATAGTTTACTGCTATCAACATCAGTATTATCTACCCCGTCTTCTTCACCACCGGTAATACCGAGTTCAATTTCAAGGCCAATATCGATTGCGTCGAGACGCTTGAAGTATTTTTCACAGATGTCGATATTGTCTTCGATTGACTCTTCCGACAAATCTAACATATGAGAACTAAAAAGCGGCCTACCGTATTGCTCATAATATTTTTCTTGATAGTCAACCAGCTGATCAATCCAATGAATGTTCTTCAATGAACAATGATCAGTGTGCATGATCACAGGCACACCATAACTCTCAGCCACCATATGCACGTGATGGGCGGCCGACAAGCAACCTTGGCTAGACGCTTGCAAACGGTCATTGGCAAGACTTTTTCCGGCGAAAAATTCGCCACCACCGAATGATAATTGAACGACCACCGGTGAATTTACCTTAGCCGCTGTTTCTAACACGGCATTAATCGTACTGGTGCCCACTGCATTTACACCAGGCAATGCATACCCTACCGCTTTCGCATCTTCATATACATTAAGTAACTCCTGGCCAAATAGAACACCAGATCGAAATTTGCTCATACTATCTCCTAGATTTAGGCGAATTTAAGTTTTTAAATTTGATATACACCGCGTTTTTTCTAAACACCAGTGCTGTAATACGCGCGTATTTTAAACTATTTCAATTGGTCAACGCAGCAGTTTGAACACTGTTTAAAATGCTGCCGAACCAGGTGTTCGTGGAAACGGAATCACGTCTCGAATATTCTCCATACCTGTCACATAATTAAGCAGTCTCTCAAAACCCAAGCCAAAGCCAGCATGAGGCACGGTGCCATAACGACGCAAATCTCGATACCACCACAAATGCTCTTTAGTCTCACTATCTGGGAAACGTGTATCAAGCACTTCAAGGCGCTCTTCACGCTGACTACCACCAATGATTTCACCAATACCCGGGACTAACACATCCATCGCTGCGACAGTCTTATCATCGTCATTTAAGCGCATGTAAAATGCTTTAATTTCCTTGGGATAATTTTTAAGAATGACCGGTGCCTTACAATGCTGTTCCGACAAAAAGCGCTCATGCTCACTTGCCAAATCCACGCCCCACTCGACTGGAAACTCAAAGCTTTGACCACTGTTAAGTAAGATATCAATCGCATCGGTGTAGTCCATATGTACAAAATCTGACTCAACCACCGATTGCAAACGCGCTATACAAGTTTTGTCTACACGCAGATTAAAGAAGGCCATATCGCCTTCTCGCTCTTCAAGCACCGCGCGTATACAAGCTTTAAGAAAATCTTCCGCTAAAGCCGCATCATCTTCTAAATTGGCGAACGCTATTTCAGGTTCCACCATCCAAAATTCAGCCAGGTGTCGACTGGTGTGAGAGTTCTCAGCTCGAAACGTTGGCCCAAAGGTATAAACCTTAGACATCGCCATGCAGTATGACTCTACGTTTAATTGGCCGGATACAGTCAAAAAACTCTCACCACCAAAAAAGTCTTGAGTAAAATCAACCTTACCCTTGTCTGTTTGCGGCAAATTCATTAGGTCGAGAGTCGATACGCGCATCATCTCGCCGGCGCCTTCACAGTCGCTGGCGGTAATAATCGGCGTATTCACCCAATGATATCCATTGCTATAAAAGTAGTTATGAATTGCATTGGCGAGCGTATTACGTACGCGTGTCACCGCGCCAATGGCATTTGTGCGAGGACGCAAATGAGCTTGGCTACGCAAATATTCAAACGTATGGCGCTTCTTAGCGATCGGGTAAGTTTCAGGATCTTCAACCCAACCGACCACAGTAATCGCAGAAGCTTGCACTTCCACACTTTGTCCCTGCCCTTGAGAAACAACTAACTCGCCGTGTGCCTCAATAGCACAACCGGCACTAAGGTGCAGCACCTCATCTTGATAATTCTCCAATTCTTGTGGCACCACAATTTGAATCGCGTCAAAACAAGAGCCATCATGCAAGGCAACAAACGAAATACCAGCCTTGGAGGTGCGCCTCGAACGCACCCAGCCTTTTATAGTTACCTGTGTGCCGACGCTCACCGCGCCATTTAAAATTTGTGTAATCGAATTTTTGTTCATATTTTTATTCGTTTATTTTGAGGTCTCAAAAACGGGAGCATTATGAAAGATCAAGGCCTATTAGTCGATATTATGCCACTAGTTTTGCATCAAGGCTGCAACCGCCTTATCGACCAAGCACCGTCCTCTAAATTATATTCAAATCGGTCATGTAAACGGTTTTCTCCACCCTGCCAAAACTCAAATCTCGAAGGCAATACTAGATAACCACCCCAACGCTCTGGAACAGGCGCGCGATCCTCGAACGAGGCTAAATTGGCAGAATAACGCTGCTCGAGTTCAGCTCGTGATGCGATCGACTCACTCTGCAAAGAAGTATAAGCCGCTACTTGCGATCCTAATGGACGGGAGTGAAAATAAGCTTCGACTTGGTCTCGATCTAAACTCTGTGCACTACCCGTCACGCGCACCTGACGCTCAAATGAATGCCAAGGGAACAACAAACCAACATTTGGGTTATGCGCTATATCTCGCCCCTTGCGACTATGACTATCAGTAAAAAATACAAAACCTTCGGAACTGATTTTTTTCAACAAAACGTAACGTTGCTCAGGCATCGCATCATGGCCCACAGTCGCTAAAATCATTGACGTCGGGTCGGCAATGTCGGTAGTCAACATTTCCTGCAACCAATTCTCAAACTGCTCAAACGGGTTGGCAGCCAAGTCAGTGCGACTTAATTTGCCGGCTCGATAACTGCGTCGAAAGTCTTCTAAATTCATTGGGCGTCACGATTAATACATCATCCTATAGATTCTAACAAGCTAGGCCTAAGTCTGCGATATTAGAATGCGCTGAAGATGCAATCATAGCTAAATTGTGAACTTTGATATTTACCTTTTTAGCTGTGACTTAAATACGGATATCAACTCGTTAATGTCATCCAAGTTGGTATAGTTTGGCCTTACCACAAAGGCCAGCCGTCGATGTGGCCCAGGTTCGACCAAACGCTTTACGCTTAAATTAGACTGAGAAGCAACTAGAGCATCTAACGCCAACTCCGGCACTAAGGTTGAACCAAATCGACCAATAACCAACTGTATAAGCGTCATAAGACTTGTGGCGTTAAGACTTTTAGCTTTGTCACTGCTTAACTGACACGCACTCAAAGCATGGTCTTTCAAACAATGCCCATCGCGCAACAAAATAAGATCGGCAGATTCAAGCTCTTGCTGTGTTACTACTTCGTTGCTGTTGCTTACGTCTTCACTATGAGAAATCCATAAAAGATCTTCTTGCCAAAACTCGAAACTTAACAGACCGTCAATCGGATACGGTAAAGCCAATATAGCGGTATCTAATTCACCTGTGCGTACTTTTTCAACCAAGGAATGAGATTGTTCTTCAAATACATTTAGCTGAAAATCAGGATACTGAGCATTTAACTCGGGCAATATTTTTGGCAACAAGTACGGGCAAACACTTGGAATCATGCCTACCTTCATTGAATAACTCAGCACCCCACGATGAGCATCAGCGAGATTCATTAGGCTTTCAACATGCAATTGCACGTCTCTTGCTTTATCTAAAAACTTTTTTCCTATCGGCGTGACTAACACTTTTTTATTGTCTCGTTCAAATATAGAAATGCCCAATAGCTTCTCCATTTCAGACAATGCCGTACTCAGCGCCGATTGAGAAATTGAACAATCCTCTGCCGCTCTACGAAAGTGCAAGCGCTTTTCTACCGCTAACGCATACCTAACCTGTTTTAGGGAAATCACAGAACCCTACCCCACACATTTATAGTAAATCAATCGATTGGTATTTTAGATCATTATATTCAAAACAATCTACTTTTCTGATTAATAAATCGTCCTTATTCTTCACTCTCTACCCACAAGGGTATTAATTTAACTTTTACTGGAGAATTTAATGGCTCTCATCAATACCGCTATCCAACCGTTTAGCGCCCAAGCGTTCAAAAACGGCGACTTCGTCGAAGTAAGCGAAAAAGACATCGCTGGAAAATGGGCAGTGTTCATCTTCTATCCCGCTGACTTTACCTTTGTATGTCCGACTGAACTAGGTGACGTTCAAGATAAATATGCCGAACTACAAAGCATGGGTGTCGAAGTTCTCTCGGTCTCTACCGACACGCATTTTGTACATAAGGCTTGGCATGACACCTCCGAGACAATCGGCAAGATCGAATACCCAATGATTGGTGATCCAAACGGGGCAATTACGTCAAATTTTGATGCCATGCGCCCAGGCGTTGGCTTAGCGGACCGGGCAACATTTATTGTTGATCCAGACGGCATCATTCAAGCCATGGAAATCACGGCCGAGGGCGTTGGACGTGATGCAGACGATCTTCTCCGCAAGATAAAAGCAGCACAATACGTACGCAATAATCCGGGCGAAGTGTGCCCAGCAAAATGGAAAGAAGGGGAAGCAACGCTTGCTCCATCTTTAAACCTTGTGGGCAAAATTTAAGCCAAGCAAACGCCAACCGAGCAAAGCCGCGTGAGAATTTCACTCGGCTTTGTACCAAAGTCAAATAGGGACAAACCATGTTGAGCAATGACATCTTATCAGCCCTGAAAAGCTATACCGCAACCATGCAGAATGCCGTGACCTTTGTTTTACAAACAGGCGAACACGATAAACGGGCTGAGCTTCTTGAATTTCTGACTCAAGTTACCTCCACCTCTGCGCACATAAATTTAGAAGAACGTGACACCGGTTTACGCAGTCCCATTAGCTTTGAACTTTATACAGACAAGGCGACTGGCATTCAATTCACCGGCATCCCCAGTGGTCACGAATTTAATTCCTTGGTTTTATCCATCTTATGGGCTTCGGGCACGGCCATGAAACTCGATGAAGCGTTGCAACAAAACATTGCACGACTCGATCAGAGAGTTAAATTTGAAGTGTTCGTAAGCCTTGATTGCCACAACTGCCCGGACGCGGTGCAAGCACTAAATCAGTTTGCTTTAATCAACGACAATATTTCAAGTGAAATGATTGACGGCGGTTTATTCCAAGATGAACTGGCTAAGCGTGACATCCAAGGTGTGCCGGTGGTATTTCTTAATGGCAAGCGCTTCGCTAACGGAAAAATCAACATCAGCGAGATAGTCAACGATCTTGCCGAACGCTTCCCGATCATAAGGCAAGCCGACAACCAATCAAACCTACCTTTGCAAGATGTCACCGTTATTGGCGGCGGCCCTGCAGGGACCGCGGCAGCCATCTATTCAGCTCGCAAAGGCCTAAAAGTAAGTCTGATCGCAGATCGCATTGGAGGGCAAGTTAAAGACACGATGAGTATCGAAAACTTCATCTCGGTATCATCGACAAGCGGCCCACAATTAGCGGGAGACTTACAAGCACACATAGACGAATACGACATCACTATCAAACAACATGTGCGAGTCGATAGTATAGAGAATGGCTTGCATAAAAAATTGCAACTGTCTTCTGGCGAAATAATTGAATCAAAAAGCGTGATCCTTGCAACCGGTGCAAATTGGCGCGAACTAGGAATACCTGGTGAACAAGAAAACGTTGGCAATGGGGTTGCCTACTGTCCACATTGCGACGGTCCTTTCTTTAAAGGCAAAGACGTTGCTGTGATCGGTGGCGGTAATTCAGGCATCGAAGCCGCGCTTGATCTGTCAGGCATTGTTAAGTCGGTCACGGTATTTGAATTCATGCCCGAACTAAAAGCGGATAGCGTGCTAGTTGAGCAAACTCAAAAACGCGGTAACATCACCATTTTAAAAAATGTAGCCGCTAAACAGATTCTTACAGAAGATGGAAAAGTAAGCGCTATCGAGTATGAAGAAAGACAAAGCGGTGCAAACAAAATACAGCCCCTAGCTGGCGTGTTCGTGCAAATTGGGCTGATTCCTAATAGCCAACTGGCCGAGAATTTAGTCGAGCGCACGCAACATGGAGAGATAATCATCGACGAAAAATGCCAAACCTCAGAAGCTGGCATCTTTGCCTGTGGTGACGTAACCACCGTTCCCTACAAACAAATTGTAATCGCCATGGGCGAAGGCTCTAAGGCTTCGCTTGCTGCGTTTGAGTATCTTTTGACCTACAACACACTAAGTGCAGACTCTAACGATAATTTAGCTGCTTAAAATCGCCAAACGGAATGCCAGAAAAAGCCGCGCCAATAGCGCGGCTTTTTTATTTACACTCTCTAGCAAAACTAGCCATTTACACTATTATAAGTATGTCTTGATATTCATTGACATTCACTCATGCACAAACTAAATCGCTCGAATTCCTTTATCAGTAATTTACCTCAGGAACTTGGTTTAAAGGGTCAGCATGTAAAGCTTGAACCAATGCGTATTGAACACATTGATGAGCTAAACATCGCTGCGTCCGACGGCGAACTTTGGACGCTTAAAGTCACTAGCGTGCCACAAGCAAAAGACATGACTGCCTATGTTAACGACGCAATCGAGCAACGTGTAAAAGGTAAGCAGTTACCATTTATTGTAAGAAAAACAGACGACGGAAGGCTTGTCGGTACAACTCGGTTTTACAACATCAGCCCAAGAAATCGAAATCTATCGATAGGCTACACTTGGTATAGTGCTTCAGTACATCGAAGTGCGGTGAACACCGAATGCAAACTACTTTTATTAAGTCATGCTTTTGAAAAAGCCGGCTGCATTAGCGTTCAATGGCATACTCATCACGAGAACACAAAATCACATCAAGCAATTCTGCGACTAGGTGCAAGCTTCGAAGGGGTGTTACGCAATCATCAAATTTTAGCGGATGGACGTATTCGTCATACTCATTGCTTTTCTATGCTAGATAATGAATGGCCAATGTCTAAAGGTTTCCTAAAACAACGACTCGAAGCACACGCTTAACTTAATAAATACAGCGCGTCGCTAAAACCAGAAATAGTTAAACCAATAGACACTTAAGACTCATTAAAAAGATCAACTTTTTTGCTGCTGACCGTTAACCGGCGCAACTTTTGAAACAAACGGCTTTGGTTGTTGATTGATGGTCCAATCATAATCCAAAAACTTTACTTTATAAGCCTGCGGGATAGCTTGTTCTCGGTATTGGTTTACGTAGCCAATCAGCGCTTGTTTATCTCCGGATGCGACGTAATCTTTGGTGTAAAACTTCATTAATCGCGATAACCAAGCTTGTTTTTTATCCGCGTTTAGTTGGATGTATTTTTCATTATTAAAAAACTGCAGTGTTGCGGTTTGCAAATCTTCTTCTAACGTTTCGGCGCGAAATACTCGATTCGGCAATTTCGGGCAATCCACCACCATGCAATTAAGAACGAAGTGCACGCGCGGCTCGCCGAGCTTGCGGATCACTTTATTTTCATAATCGTACAAATTAGTTCTCTTCTCGCCAATCGTGACCCCTCGAAATTTAAAGAACGAAGCGCGTTTAAAGAGTGTGTTGAAGTTCTTGGGAATACCTCGATCAATAACGCCGCGCATTGCCAAAGCATTGTAGGTATTAATGTGATAAGCCAACACTTTTTCTGGCGTATCAAACATTTCTGGATTTGTTTGCGGAGACACCTGCCCTATGACGGTTACGAATTCATCGAGACGAGTGGTATCTTTCGAAAGCCCAACAAAATCAACACGACCTTGATCGTCAACAAAACGTTCTAATGTGTCAGCCCAAGCAGGCAATGCCTTCAAATACGGATTAGCATGGGCCATAGATGTCGAAACCATTAAAAATAAAGCGAAAAAAACGGAGGTTACAATACGCATAATAAGCACAGAACGTAAAATTTTTGTCGGTTAGTTAAATAGAACCCTAAAAAACCGTAAACCTTACTTAAACCGTACATAAAATTTGTTCATTTGCGCTGTCTCTAGTAGCACTTGCTTGCTTGTATCTATGTGCTACGCAAACTTAGGCACAAAACGCCGCGAAATGGATTACGATAACGCCCTGTCTATAGATAAACATAACGTTCTATTTTCATTATAACTTTGAGTCTCCTAAGGTCAATTAAGGTTCTAATTTTGAGTCTAACTGCCGCGTTATCGTGCACGGCATTAAGCACGAGTGTGTTTGCGCAGGCAACGACCTTGCAGAGCTCACGGTTTGAGCAATTGCGCGAAGTAATATGGGCTCAGCCCTATAAAACCTTGCCACAATACGAAGTCAAAGCTAAAAACTTTGGCAAACGAGGAAATTCTGAAGAAAATCGGGTTTTGGTCGCCGGTAAACGCACTTTAAGGTCTTCAGCTGATTTGATTGAGCTCGCCACACCGCACAAACTTCTGCAAGCCAATGGCATTTGTTTTTCCGGCGTTTGGCGCATTCACTCGCAATCACCTTTTACAGGCTTATTTAGTCAGGACACCGAAACACCCGCGATGGTAAGAGCCTCAGTCTCATTAAGCGGAACCAAACAATCAAACAAACGCGCTTTTGGCTTGGCTATAAAATTATTACCCGAGGATTTAGCAAAACAACCTAGTCTCAATATTTTTACTTTGAATTCTCTTGGTGGTGTTATTGAAAAGCACGTTCTAGATCTTTCAACAGATAATGAGCCGGACTTTGGACAGCTTCCCAAATTTAGTGACATCAGTACGGCCCTTCGCTTAAAGGCCGATCTTCAACGTGCCGAAAAACAGCATCTAAGTGATAACGGCAAAGCCAATACAAAAACCAACGTAACCTACCGAGGCGTCAATCACGTAGCTGCTTATAACAACCAACAAGCAATCAGCCCTAAATGGATCCGCTTTAGCGCGCACTCGGATGCGCGAGTAGACATGGATGATTTTCGCGACGAATTAGACCTCAAACACTATCCACAAAATGAAATTGTTTACGCCATCGAGGTCGCAGCAGCCGCGAAAAGCAAAAAAAGAGCAGAGTGGCAAACAATTGGGGAACTAGTATTGAACGACTCTGTACGGTCTTTGGCTTGTGACACGAAATTGCATTTTCAACACCCAGGTAAATAAATCTGGCACCGTACGACTCCACCTATAGATAGAAAAACGGTATAGTCTCACGCCAGTTCAACAGGCTAAAGCCACACTGTGCGCATGAAATATTTCGGCTCAGAATCAGACCCTAAGAACAGCCAGACGCGAACCGGCGTGCTATTGGTTAACCTCGGCACGCCCGAGCGACCGGTATGTCCAAGTTTGCGTAACTACTTGTCCGAGTTCTTAATGGACCCGCGAGTCATTGAACTACCGGCTTTATTCCGAGCCATTTTGGTACGAGGCATTATTGTCAATGTGCGCTCACACAAAAGCGCTGCGGTCTATCGAGAAATTTGGACTGATGACGGCTCGCCCTTATTACTCAATACTCAAGGCTTGGCAATAAAGACGCAAGAAGTGTTAGGAGACGAATTTCGAGTTGCTATGAGCATGCGCTATGGTAAACCAAGCTTAGCGAGCACACTAAAACAATTACATCAAGAGGGCGTACGAAAGATTGTAGTAATCCCTCTTTATCCGCAGTACAGCGGCAGCACTAATGGCTCGACATTTGACGCGCTAGGAAAAGCCCTCAGCAAACATCGATGGGTGCCAGACATTCGATTTGTAAGCGACTACTATCGCTACCCTCAATACCCCGAAGCAATCGCTAATTCGATTAAGGAACATTGGGATAAACACGGGCGTAAGCAAAAGCTGGTCATGTCTTTTCATGGTATTCCAAAGAAGTACATCATTAAGGGAGACCCTTATCAACAACAATGTCTAGAAAGCGGTGAAGCGATTGCCAAGCTTTTAGAGCTCGATGAAAATGAATGGATGGTGGTATTTCAATCACGACTGGGCGCCCAAGAATGGCTGAAACCCTATTGTGACGAAACGCTTAAAGGCCTGCCTAAGCAAGGCGTACAATCAGTTGATGTGGTTTGCCCAGGCTTTAGCGCGGATTGTCTAGAAACACTAGAAGAAATTGCGGGCGAAAATAAGGACTACTTCTTAGACGCCGGCGGCAAAGAGTATAGTTACATTCCTTGTTTAAATGACTCAGACGCCCATGCCAACTTGATGGCTGAAATCGTAAAAGCAAGCTAAAAAAAAGCCCCTGAAAATATTCAGGGGCGAATCCGCCCAAATCAAATGCGGTAAATGAGATTAAATTACTGGGCGGCTACGTCTTCGGCTTTGCAAGCACCCTTAAGACAGCTAACCACGGCCGCATCACCTTTAGGGATTTGGCAGTGATATAAGGATTTTTCACCATTAGCGCGAACCTTAAGCTTGGCTTTAAATACTTTTGGCTTGGAGTTGATGTGACTCACTTTAATGCGCTCGATATCGCCATACTCGTGCATAATTCGAGCTTTACATGCTGAAAGCTGTTGCGCATCTGTATTAGCGAATGCACTCGCTCCAGTGACTAGGGCAGTCGATACAATCAAAGTATTAATAAGAGTTTTCATAATATTCAAATAAGTTCTAGGAGTTAAAGAAAGATAAGTTCGTTTCCTATCTTGCGATGAACGTATTGAATGTTATTTGCGGCCAGGAAGCTGCCTAAATACTGACAATCACTATCAAATTTTGAAATTCGGTCGGTTTTTTAAGATTCCGTAAGACTTTCGCTACGGTATTTTGTGGGCGACACGCCAAAGTGTGCTTGAAACGCAGAATTAAACGAAGAAATTGATCGAAAACCCACATCCAGAGCAATACTTAATACCGGTGTGCGCGCTTCTTTACGTAATTTTGATCCAGCTTCTTCGATTCTATAGCGGTTAACGAATTGATTAAAATTACGATATCCGAGCTCTTGATTGATCTTCTGTCGCAGTTTGTACTCGGGAACATTCAGCAAAGACGCTAAACTACCGACCCGTAAATCATGATCGGCATACAAGCGCTCACTTTCCATCCGTTCAATCAACTCCATCAACATTGGATCTTTGGTTTCGTGCGTAATGGGCGATTCAATACGCATAAACAAACCTTCAGGATTTAGCCTCAATAGAAAAAAAGACAGAGCAAAAAGAAACAGCACCACAATCGACAAAAGAAGAGTATCCAGCGCCAACGGCGGACTGTAGTGGGTAACACTCTCAAAAACAACAATCACGAAGGTTTCCAGCGCCACAACCAACACCATAAGCATACGAATTTTAGAACGCATCTCGACAAGGTCATTGTCGCGCCCATGCCATACTATAAAAACTGCACTTATCGCAATCACAGCTTTAAGCACCTGCAGCCAAATTGGAGAACCGGGTAGACCAACACCCACATATTGATAGTACAGCGAAGCGCCGATAGAGATACCAGTGATAACTAATATCCATATTGGCCATTTGCATTCCTCTTCAAAGATAAACCAAACTAGAAGCAGTAACATACTTGGCACAATGGACGGGAATATCCAGAGTAACGTTATTTGATCGTAAATCAGCGTGTATTTTTCTATGGTCGGCAATAACAAGTAACTAAGACATCCCAATAAAAACATCACGCTAACAGTTTTCACGCGACCAGGGTTCTTTGAAACCGCCACGTACACTATAAGTAGAATAATTTGCGAGGCGCCAATAAAACGTATCGCTAAGTTGAGATATTCTAAGCTCGACATTCTAAATTCGATGACAGCCTACGAACCCCATGAGTTGCGCCGCGGACTCTTTGCTCTGGATAAAATCCAACCAAACAACAAACCTAAAAATCCGGTGCCACCACCATAAATAAACCAACGTAATTCTTTTTGGTCTTTAAAGGTATCGCTCAAGATTCTCATCTCATCTAATTCTAATTGAATTTGAATTACTTCTTTTTCTAAACGCTCATTGCGCTGTGCTAGAGCGACCGTATCTGATGAAACACGCTTAATCTGAGTTAGCTCTTGCGAAACTCTTTGCAGGTCACCACTCAACTGAGTATTTTGCTCAATCAGGATTTTGTTTTCATCCTGACTACCCGCTAATAGAGCTTGCAACTCTCCGGGCTCAGAGCGAAGCTTACTAAGTTGAGCTTCAACCGACTTCAAACGCGCACGCGCAGCCGGAGTCGGAGTGAGAAAACGAGTAAGAACATAACCAGTTTCGCCTTGTGAGGTTTGCACTAAAGAATGACCCTTACCAGCATCTTCTCGCAAAATTTCAATGCGAGTACCACTGCGCATTGGCCTAACAATTTTGTTTTGTATGCTTGGCCCAGTCCTTAACATTACCTCAAAGTCATCAGTAACATAACGTACTTGAGCAAAACTAGATGTGCTAATCGAAAGCCCGAGCACTGCCAATAGACTTATAAAGCTCAGTCGACAAAAAGTAATGGTTTTCATGTGTTCAATACTAAGAGATTTGGAGTCAAGTATACACGCTCTTAAATACCAGATTGTTGGTCAATTTCCTTCAATTTACGCGTCAAAGTATTGCGCCCCCAACCCAATAATTTAGCCGCGTTTTGTCGATGACCACCGGTGTGCTCGAGAGCGACGTTCAAAAGCACACTTTCAAAACGCTTACGCAAATCGCTAAGCACGTCTTGGCGGCCTAAATTTAGTTGCTTTTGCACTGTGGTAGCCAATACGGCTTCCCACTTAGAAACGTTCACCACTTTGTCAATCGAGCGCACTTCTTTGGGTAAATCTTCCAAACCCACATTAACTGCGGGAGCCATGACCGTTATCCAACGACAAATATTTTCGAGCTGGCGAACATTGCCAGGCCAAGCAAAGGTCGTCATTTGCTCTTCCGCCTCGGCACTAAGCACCTTCATCTCTACCTCGAGCTCTTCTGCACTCGCCTTTAAAAAACGACTAGCCAATAAAGGCACGTCCTCAAGGCGTTCACGTAGCGGCGGCAAATCGATTCGAATGACATTTAGGCGATGGTAAAGGTCTTCTCGAAACTTGCCATTCGCGACCTGCTTCTCTAAGTCTTGGTTTGTGGCGGCAAGTACCCGCACATCAACCGCTACTAAATCACGTCCACCCACCCTATAGAAACGACGATCGGAAAGAACACGCAGTAATCTTGTTTGCAGCTCCGCACTCATCTCACCAATTTCATCTAAGAACAAAGTACCACCATGTGCTTGCTCAAAACGCCCTTTGCGTTGCGCTTGAGCGCCGGTAAATGCGCCTTTCTCATGACCGAACAATTCAGATTCCAATAATTCAGCAGGAATGGCCGCGATATTAATCGCCACAAATGCGTGATTGACTCTTGGACTGTGCTGATGAAGGGCATTGGCAACTAATTCCTTACCGGTACCAGACTCGCCACAAATCATGACATTAATATTCGATTTTGCTAGCCGTCCGATCGCACGAAAGACATCTTGCATAGCCGGGGCTTCGCCAATAATTTCCGCATCAGCAAATACACTCACGTCTGCTTCTTTCACTTGCGCTTGCCGAGGTTCTGCCGCTCTTTGCACTAAACGAACTGCTTCGTCTAAATCAAACGGTTTGGGCAAGTACTCAAAGGCGCCACTTTGATAGCTTGCAAGCGCGCTATCTAAATCAGTGTGTGCGGTCATGATAATCACCGGCAATTCGGGACAATCCTCGTGCAACTGTTCAGCAAGCTCTAAGCCACTTATGCCAGGCATACGAATATCGGTCATTAGCACCGCTGGTGAGGCACTCTCAAGTTGCGACAATACCGACTCGGCATCTTCAAAATCTCTAACTTCGAAATTTGCTGCGCGCAAAGCTCTCGCCAAAACCCACCTAATAGAGGAATCGTCGTCGACAATCCAGATTTCGTTTAGATTCATAATCAATTGACCTATTGCTTAAGTGGACTTTCTAATTCATCCGTGTAGGGCAAACGAATAGAAAAACTTGTTTTGCCATCATATTCATCTAATTGGACGATACCCTTATGGCGCTGAATAATCTCTTGAGTGATAGACAACCCGAGCCCGGTGCCTTCAGGTCGACCAGTAATCAAGGGATCAAATAAAGTTTCTATCAAGCCTTCTGGAACCCCAGGCCCATCGTCCCAAATACGTATTCGTAACACTTGTCGATGGAGCACTTGGTTGATGGTAAACAAACGATCAAATTGGGTAACGAAACCTAGTGTAATTTTACTTTGCCCTGATTGCGCCTCAATCGCATTGTTAACAATATTGAGTACCGCTTGAATTAACTGCTCTTTATCAGCGCGTATCTCTGGCAATGCAGGGTCGTAAAAACGCTCAAAATGTATCGGAAGCGTCGAGTCAACCGACACTAAATGCATCACATGTTCAAGCACTTCATGTATGTTGATCGAGACCAGTTTAAGCTGATCCCTCGAACCCATAACTCTATCGACCAAGCGTGTTAACCGGTCCGCTTCTTTAATCATAATGTCAGTCAACTCACGCTGCTCTGGACGCTCCATCTCTCTATCAAGCAACTGTGCAGCACCGCGGATACCACCTAGGGGATTTTTTATTTCATGCGCCAAACCACGCATCATTAATCTAAACGCTTGCTGACGTTCAAGTTGGTTTACTTCCTTCATAAAGTAAGAAATACGATTAATCTCATTTAGTTCGACCACTACTAAGGGTTTCGATTTTCCTTCTAGAGTCATGCTCGAAAGCGTTGCATCCAACAAAACCTGCTGCCCGTCAATCATAAGATCGAGCTCACGTAGGGTAAATTTCGCATGGCTTTCAAGACACTGTGTAATACAGTCATTCAGCACTTGATCTGGAATTACGTCGGCTATATTTCGACCAAGCAAATAGCTCCGACTTTGGCAAAAGAGTGTTTCAGCTGAGAGGTTCACACGTTCGATCACGCAATCATGATTTAGCACTAATAGTGAACATTCCAAACTCTCAATTAAATTGGCATCACTCATAGCAACAAAAATAAAAATGCACCAAAATAGTGCAACCTCATTGAAAAAAACGCCCCAAGCAAATGGGGCGTTTAAGGTTTATTTAACAGCTATAAGAAAGCTGAAACTCAATTGGGTGCGTATTCATACGCAATGCATCGACTTCTTCTTGCTTAAGTTCAAGATATCCATCAATAGCACTATCTGTAAACACGCCGCCCACTTTTAAGAACTCACGATCATTATCCAAAGCGTCAAGCGCATAATCTAGACCCGGCGCAACCATTGGAATTTTCTTTTGCTCAGCTGCTGGCAACTCATACAGGTCTTCATCAGCCGCATCACCAGGATGAATTTTGTTGTTAATGCCATCAAGCCCCGCCATTAACATTGCGGTAAATGCTAAGTATGGATTAGCAGTTGAATCTGGAAAGCGAATCTCTATACGACGACCTTTCGGGTTAGCCACATAGGGTATACGACAAGATGCTGAACGATTACGAGCCGAATAGGCCAATAAAACTGGCGCTTCAAAACCTGGAACTAAACGTTTATAACTATTGGTTGAAGCATTAGCAAACGCGTTAATAGCTCGCGCGTGCTTAAAAATACCACCAATATAGTACAAAGCGAGATCACTCAAACCACCATAACCATCACCGGCAAATAAGTTCTCGCCATCCTTAAAAATCGACTGATGTACGTGCATACCTGAACCGTTGTCACCAACAATAGGCTTTGGCATAAACGTCGCTGTTTTGCCAAACATATGCGCAGTATTGTGCACTGCGTATTTGAAAATTTGAACTTCGTCAGCCTTGCGAACTAAAGTACTAAACAAAGTACCGATTTCGCACTGACCACCTGTTGCTACTTCATGATGATGCACTTCGGTATCAACACCCATCGCTTCTGCAGATTGACACATAGCAGCGCGCAAGTCGTGCAATGAGTCGACTGGGGGAACCGGAAAGTATCCGCCTTTTAAGCCTGGCCGATGAGCCATGTTTCCGCCTTCATAAGGCTTTTCTGAATTCCAATACGCTTCAGATGAATCAACTTCATAAAATGAACCTCGCGGTTCGTTGGCATACCGCACATCATCAAATACAAAGAATTCGTTTTCAGGGCCAAAATAGGCAGTATCTCCGATGCCACTTTCTTTGAGGTAAGCCTCGGCACGTTTAGCTATCGAACGTGGGTCGCGCTCATAGCCAGTCATGTCACTTGGCTCAATAATGTCACAGCGAATATTAAGTGTTTTATCTTGAAAGAAAGGATCAAGGACTGCAGACTCAGCTTCTGGCATTAAAATCATGTCTGATTCATTAATACCTTTCCAACCTGACACTGATGAACCGTCGAACATCTTGCCTTCTTTGAAAAAGTCTTCGTCAACGACTTGTGTTGGAACGGTGACGTGCTGTTCTTTGCCGCGCGTGTCGGTAAAACGTAAATCGACGTATTTTACGTCTTCACTTTTAATCTGTTTTAAAACGTCTGCAACTGACATTTTTGTACCTCAATAACAATTGTTAGAATTTTTATCACCAATAATTTTGATATTCTTGAAATTATCGCTGTTCGTATTTACGACAAAACGGCCAGAATCACTACCACAAGCTATCCTTAGACAGCTGATAAGATGAATTGATTCAAAAAACCGAAACCCAGATCAATAACTACTTCAAAACGGTATTATTTTTACAATAAATACTGTCCTACGCCCTGGTTGCTTAAAGTATAGCAAACTTTATGCCAACTTTTTATGTGGCGAAGAACTGAGGTTTTACCTCACTTTAGAAGGAAAAATTATTTAATACGCACCAAAATAGTGCAATCTAAAATGCCATATGCACTATTTTGGTGCGGTCAAATATCCATCTCACTAGATATCTATCTCAAGAGTCTCTTTCACGCTTTCCAGCGCCGCAATACTGGTTGACTCTTTAACGCCGGGCAAGTTCAGTAATTCGTCCTCCAACAAACTTCTATATACGGTCATATCCTTAATACGCGCCTTGATTAAAAAATCAAAACTCCCGGTAACCAGATAACATTCTTGTACTGAAGGCACATTCTGTACGGCACGGCGAAACTCTTCAAAGGTGCGCTTACTAGTCCGATCTAAACTAATTTGCACGAAAACAACTAAGCCTCTATCCAAAAGGCTGGCACTCAAACGCGCCGAATAGCCCTTAATGTAACCGGCTCGCTCCATCTTACGCACCCGATCAATGCAAGGCGTTGTGGTTAGACCAACTCGTTTACCAAGATCGGTAAATGAAATACGCCCATCTTCTTGTAAGGCACTAAGAATATTTAGATCGTACTTATCTAATTGAAAAGAATTTAACACCGTCACCTCTCTGAGTCGTTAGCATTTATGTCTACCAGCGAACCTTATACCCATGAATTCACCTGCTTAATATTTATACATCAGAAAATTTTACTATAAAAAAAATAAAATAAAGGATTATTTTTTGTCAAATAGCCTAAAATCAATAAATTAAGACTTCCTGAAAAAGCCTAACTCAACCCATAATCACGCGCATAAATAACTACAGCCACAGACGTATTAAGAGGTATTTAGAACATGAAAATCGGCGTCCCAAAAGAAATTAAGAACCACGAATATCGCGTCGGCTTAAGTCCAGCGAGCGTAAAGGAACTCATCAGTCACGGTCATGCAGTCACTATAGAAACAGGTGCGGCAGCAGGTATCGGGCTAAGTGACGAAAACTACAGCAAAGTAGGCGCTAAGATTTCTGATTCGCCGAAGAGCATTTTTGCTGAAAATGACATGATCATTAAAGTAAAAGAGCCTCAACCAGATGAGTGCAAACAACTTCGTGAAGGACAATTATTGTTTACTTATTTACATCTTGCTCCAGATACACGCCAAACAGCTTTGTTGCTGGAATCTGGGGTGACTGCGATTGCCTATGAAACAGTTACTGGCCCTAACAACTCTCTTCCTCTTCTTGCACCAATGAGTGAAGTCGCAGGTCGACTCGCAGCACAAGCTGGCGCCCATTGTCTTGAGCGCGCGCAAGGCGGTTGCGGTGTCTTAATGGGGGGCGTACCGGGAACCGAACCCGCTAAAGTACTTGTGATCGGTGGCGGAGTCGTGGGTCAAAACGCGGCGTATATTGCGCGCGGCATGGGCGCAAACGTCACCATTCTCGACCGGTCTATCCCAAAATTACGACAACTTGATGTGGAGTTTGGCGGCAAAGCGAATTGCGTGTATTCGACCACCGAAGCAATCGAGCGCTACGCCACCGAAGCCGATTTAGTCATTGGCGCGGTGCTTATCCCAGGCGCAAATGCACCTAAGCTAATTTCACGTGAGCTTATTTCAAAAATGAAACCAGGCTCAGTACTGGTAGATGTTGCCATAGACCAGGGAGGCTGTCTTGAAACATCAAAAGCAACCACACATCAAGACCCCACCTTTGTGATCGATGATGTGGTTCACTACTGCGTTGCCAATATGCCGGGCGCGGTTCCACAAACCTCAACCTACGCTTTAAACAATGCAACCCTGCCATTTTCTTTGAGCTTGGCCAACCAAGGCTGGCAAAGTGCAGTAAAACAAGACCCACACTTAATGAACGGGCTAAATGTTCACGCCGGACACCTCACATATAAAGCCGTAGCTGAGGCGCAAGGTTTAAATTATACGGATCCAAAAACACTAATATAATTATCGGCTCGACTCGTAGGCGCAATTGTTTTTTGCCAAACAAACCCTCGCGAAACAGACTATTATCTAACAGGATAAAGAGCAGCGTAAATCTAACAACAATAAATGCACTGTGAGCTAAACCTTATTTTTCAGGTCTCTAGACGTGATAACCCCACGTCTAGAGACCTATGAAATGATCAAACTATCTCGGGTACTACTTACCACTTTAATAATCGTTTTAGGTAGCGCAAACCATCTACACGCGCAAGAAACCGCAACACCAACACCAACA
>CAYSUU010000005.1:82171-140084 GCA_964434375.1 uncultured Gammaproteobacteria bacterium
CAACACCAACACCAACAAACAGCACAATAGAACTAAAAGAAAGTCCGGTTCAAGCTTCTGAATTTATCGAATTGCTCACCAATGAAGACCCGATCTACGCGGTAAGCTTTCTAGAGCGTCTTGAAAACAACTGGCAAGATAACTTAGTTCCGATGGTATTCGAGACCATGAACTACATTGGTGCCAATTATATCCGCAACCAAATGTATCTCACCTTTCGCACAAAAACCGGTTATGAAGGCGACGATAACCCAAATGAATGGTATCAGTGGTGGTGGAACAAACCTGAGAACATTACAAAGGACTACGCTCAATTTAAGGCCGAGCTATACAAGTTTATTGACCCTGTATTTCAAGGCTACTTTGACCAGCGTCAGGAAAGCGCTAGAATTCGACTAGACGAAATTCGTTGGGGCGGCGTTCGACAAGATGGCATCCCACCTTTGCGCAACCCAGCGATGATTAGCGCTGAACAAGCTGATTATTTAGAAGATTCGAATATTGTCTTTGGCGTAAAAATTAATGGTGAAGCACGCGCTTACCCAAAGCGAATTCTTGCGTGGCATGAAATGTTTACCGACACCTTCGACGGTGAACCCATTGCCGGCGTCTATTGTACTCTTTGTGGCACGATTATTATTTATAAAACTAAACACAAAGGAGTTGAACACAATATAGGCACGAGCGGTTTTCTATATCGCTCAAACAAATTAATGTACGACCGTGAAACACAATCTCTATGGAACACAGTCCGCGGTGAACCAGTATTAGGACCCCTAGTAGACAAAGGCATTGCCCTTGAACACCTAAGTGTAGTCACCACAACATGGAAAGAATGGAAACGGCGCCATCCTGAAACAAGCGTTTTGTCATTGCAAACCGGCCACGATAGGGACTATGGAGAAGGGGTTGCCTACCAAGAGTACTTTGGCTCAGATCGGCTAATGTTCAACACGCCTTTTAACGACAAACGGCTGGATAACAAGCAAGAAGTATTAGCACTAAGGTTTGCAGCAGCGCCTGATGAACAACTCGCCATCGACACCGCATTCCTTGATAAAAACCAACTGTTTTATGAAAACATTGGCACACAAGAATTTGTCGTTTTAACCGATGACAGCGGTGCAAACAGAGTTTTCCAAGCAGGCGATGTTGAGCTCGAGACTTATGATGGCAAGGACACCGCAAAAGATAAAAAAGGTATAGAATGGCAAGTCACCGAAACCGCACTTATCGCAAGTAACGGCAAGCAATTAGAACGCCTTCCTTACCATCGAGCTTTCTGGTTTGGCTGGCACGCGGCTTATCCTGAAACGCGGCTTATAAAATAAATGCGCTAGTCATATCCCAGCAGTTACTTTAACAGCAGTTACATTTAGTAGTAGTTAAATAAAAAGGGCTTCCGCATGCAGGAAGCCCCGAGGCAATTCAAACAAACTGAGCTATTACCCGCCATCCCCACTCTGTTGCAGAACATCCTCAATCAGGTGACTAACGGATTCCTCATTGTCCTGCTCTATCGCGCCATTAGTCGTCGGTTTATTACCGACTAGTGATAGATGCACATATTTAGCTAAGAAATTACTAGATTTAGTAGTCAAAACAACAGCGATAAATTGATTTTCTTTGCGTATATTTCCTTATTTCACGTCTTTGCGATTAAGAAAATAAAAAGACCCGCCGTTTATTATTTTTGTTAACGAGTCTTTTTACTTTCATGAGTAGCGCTATTAATTGCACTTTCCTCACTCCTAGGTGACTTGGGCTGACCTAAGTCGAAAACGAAAATACTTAATATCCTTAAGCTTGTCCACAATTTTGTGAATTTATTTTTAGTTTCTAGCCATGTTTTAAAGCGCTGCAAGACAATTGTCCGAGAAACATCTCAACTACACACATATGACAGATTTTGTCGCCCTACGTCGGCTGAAGGGAAATCACTGAAGTCGCTCGCAAATCAATGCTGCACCGTTATAATATGCGATTCGGCGAAAGGGGTGCATTAGTTCCTCTATTCACATCCTAGAAATCATTATTAAAGTCACTATTTTATGAAAAGCGTGTTGAGCTTTCAGGACATGATTTTGCGTTTGCAACAGTTCTGGGCGGATAACGGTTGCGTCATCATGCAACCACTAGATATTGAAGTAGGCGCAGGAACCTTCCATCAACCTACTTTTTTAGGCGCTATTGGGCCTGAACCTTTGAACGCAGCTTATGTTCAACCTTCGCGCCGACCCACTGATGGACGCTATGGCGAAAACCCCAATCGTTTACAACACTATTTTCAATATCAGGTAATTCTCAAGCCTTCACCAGACAATATTCAAGAACTCTACCTTGAATCAATGCGTGCTCTTGGCATCGACATGCTTGCCGATGACGTGCGCTTTGTTGAAGACAACTGGGAGTCGCCCACCATTGGCGCATGGGGCTTAGGCTGGGAAGTGTGGCTCAACGGCATGGAAGTAACACAATTTACTTATTTCCAACAAATTGGCGGCTTAGACTGCCGCCCCGTAACGGGAGAGATCACCTACGGACTCGAACGCATTGCCATGTATCTACAGGGCGTCGATAGTATTTACGATCTTACTTGGACTGATGGCTTTAGCTACGGTGACATTTATCATCAACAAGAAGTCGAACAATCAAAATACAATTTTGAACAAGCTGATGTTGAACAATTACTCGTCTTTTTTAACGCCTGTGAAAAAGAAGCTCAGCACCTGCTTGAACAGCAATTATCACTGCCGGCCTATGAAAAAATGCTAAAGGCCTCACATAGTTTCAATATGCTTGATGCGCGTCACGCGATCGGGGTGACTGAACGTGCTCGTTATATTGGCCGGATTCGCACCTTAGCTAAAGGCGTTGCACAAACTTATTACCAAGCACGTGAAGAACTCGGCTTCCCACGCGGTAAATCATTGGAGAACAAATCATGAGCACTAGTTCTTTACTGATTGAGCTAGGCACTGAAGAGCTGCCTCCTAAGACCCTAAAAAAACTTCATGACGCCTTCGCAAAAGAAATAAGCGAACGCTTGTTAGAAGCTAATCTAGTTGGACCTGGCGACGCAACGCGTGCGTTTGCCTCACCGCGCCGTCTGGCTGTTTTAGTGCCAAACGTATTAGCTAAACAAGAGGACCAAAATATTGAACGTCAGGGACCTGCAGTGAAAGCGGCGTTTGATGGAGATGGTAAAGCAACACCAGCGGCAACGGGCTTCGCGAAGTCTTGCGGCGTTGATGTCGACGACCTTAATCAAGTTGAAACCGAAAAAGGCCTACGCCTAGCCTATACCGTAAAAGAAACAGGCAAAGCGCTTGAAGAGTTGCTCGACGATATTTTAGAACAATCTATTAAACGCCTACCTATCGCGAAACGCATGCGTTGGGGTAATGGTGATGCCGAATTTGTGCGTCCAGTGAAGTGGCTGCTTGCATTGCATGGCGAGCAGGTAATACCGTGCTCAGTACTTAATATCAAATCATCCAATACGAGCCTTGGACATCGCTTTCATAGTGATGGTGAGGTGCTTGTTTCAAATGCAGATCACTACGAGCAAACCTTATTAGACAGCGGCCATGTAATGGCTGACTTCTGTAAGCGCAAAGAAGAGATATTGAAACTCGCCGAAGATGCTGCCAAAGCTTTAGGTGGTCATATCCAGGACGATCCTGACTTGTTAGACGAGGTTACTGGCCTTGTTGAATATCCAAGCGTTATTGTAGGTGACTTTGACCACGCATTTTTAGACGTTCCGCAAGAATGCTTAGTGTCGTCGATGCGCGATCATCAAAAATATTTTCACGTGCTTGATAAAAACGGCAAACTGATGCCGCACTTCATTACCATAAGCAACATCCAGAGCAGTAACCCTAGCCAAGTTAAAGATGGCAACGAAAAAGTATTACGTGCTCGTCTGTCTGATGCCCAGTTTTTTTGGGAGTCTGATCAAAAAGTCAAACTAGAAGAACGGGTCCCGAAACTTACAAGCGTAATGTTTCACGCCAAACTCGGCAGCTTGCTCGACAAAACCAAAAGGCTCGAATTACTGACTG
Source organism: uncultured Gammaproteobacteria bacterium (assembly GCA_964434375.1). Classification (GTDB taxonomy): domain Bacteria; phylum Pseudomonadota; class Gammaproteobacteria; order Arenicellales; family Arenicellaceae; genus Arenicella. The sequence goes on from CAYSUU010000005.1 coordinate 86,239, forward strand.
GAAAGATCGCCGAATTATTTAATAGCAATGTCGAGCAAGCACAGCGCGGTGCACTGCTCGCAAAAGCTGATTTAGTCTCCGACATGGTCGGCGAGTTCGATGAACTGCAAGGTGTAATGGGACATTATTATGCTGACCGTGATGGCGAAACCAAAGTGGTCGGCGAATGCATTGAGCAGCACTACTGGCCAAAATTTGCCGGTGATCAATTGCCTGTTTCATTGGAAGCTCAATCTGTCGCCTTAGCCGATAAACTCGATAGTTTAGTAGGCATTTACGCAGCAGCAGGTGCTCCAACCGGTGACAAAGATCCGTACGGCTTGCGTCGTGGGGCATTAAGTATATTGAGAATACTGATTGAAAAGAACCATACTCTAGGGTTAGCCGAACTGATTGCCTTGAGCGCATCTGTCTATGCCAGCCAGCAAAACTTTGACATAGACACCGAAACTCAAGCCGACATTTCAGACTTTATACAAGGACGCTTACTACCGCTCTATCAGAACCAAAATGTAGCGACCTTGCCGATTAAGTCGGTACTGGCTGTCACCTCCGACAACCCATTAGATTTTCATCAACGCCTAATGGCTATTGTCGCGTTTAGTGGCGCCGCCGAAGCGCATGACTTGTCCGCAGCGAATAAGCGCATAGGTAATATCTTGAAAAAACAGAGCACAGAGCTTAGCGGCGAAATTAATCTTGTGGAATTATCTGAAGATGCTGAAATCGCTTTACATGACGCACTACTGGCCATCGAAGACGAATGCACTCAGTTATTTGATCAGGGCGACTATCAGTTAGGATTAAGCAAGTTGGCTGACTTGCGCACTCCGATTGACGCGTTCTTTGAAAACGTCATGGTTATGAGTGACAAGCCTGCAGAGCAAACTAATCGCCTTACTTTGCTAAAGCGCTTACAAGCTCTTTTCTTGCGGGTTGCTGACATCAGCTTGTTACAGCAAGCTTAATAGCAAGCGCGGAAACCGACACGTTTAACCAAGCTAAACCGCATGAAATTACTCATTTTAGATCGCGATGGTGTCATTAATAATGACTCACCAGACTTTATTAAATCCCCCGATGAGTGGATACCTATTAAAGGCAGCTTAGAAGCGATAGCACGCTTATCGCAAGCTGAGTACGACATCGTAGTGATCACCAATCAATCGGGCATTGGTCGTGGCTTATTTAGCGCTGACATGCTGGGACAAATACATGTGCGCATGCTCGATTACGTGCAACAGCACGGCGGACGAATCCAGAGCATTTTGTTTTGTCCACATCACCCTGATGATCAATGCCGTTGCCGTAAACCATTAGCAGGTCTGTATCATGAATTGGCAGAGCATTTAAACACAAGCTTTAAAGGAGTTTACTCGGTTGGAGATTCGGTGCGCGATCTTATTGCCGCCAAAAACGCTGGCGCCAAACCCGTTTTGCTTAAGACGGGCAACGGCAAAAAAAGCTTAAAAGAAATTTCTAAAAAGCCTGAGCTCGATTTAGAAACCACACCCGTTTACGATTCACTCGCCAGCTTTGCTGACGCGCTTCTTAATTCTGAGATCTAGTTGTGATTATTTTACGATCTATTTTATTTTATATAGGCCAAGGTTTATCAACAATTCCATTTGTAATGCTGTCCTGCGTGGCCATATTTTGTCCGCCTCGCACGCGCTCAAAAATGATTGCTGGTTGGGCTATATTTGTGACCTGGTGGCTAAGGATGACAACCGGGCTAAGTCATGAAATAAGTGGTCTAGAAAACATCCCTGAGCAACCTTGTGTGATTGCTTGCGAGCATCAATCTACTTGGGAAACAATCGCCACTCAAACATTCTTGCCACCACTCGCCTGGGTTCTAAAAAAAGAGCTTTTTCGTATTCCTTTCTTCGGCTGGGGCTTATGGGCCACTCGGCCTATTGCGATAGACCGTAATGATCGCAAAAACGCCTTAGACCAAGTGGTTGAACAGGGCGCTGAAAAGTTATTAGAAGGCCGTTACGTATTGATATTTCCACAAGGAACTCGCACACCTTATGGTGAATCTGGGCGCTATAAAAAAGGCGCAGCAAAGCTCGCCGTACACTCTCAAGTGGTCATTGTTCCGGCCGCACATAATGCCGGAAAGTACTGGTCTAATAAGAGCCCCTGGATTAAACCTGGCAAGATTCAATGCATATTCGGTGAACCAATAGTTGTTGACGGAAAATCTGACACCCAACTTACTAGGGAAATCCAGCAATGGATTGAAGCGCAAAATTTATAGCCACAAACATCAATAGTTGTGGCTTAAAAGCAAATTATCTAACAAGCAATCCGGCTTCGATAAAACACTACAATGACGCCACTACTAATTATTATTGTAGTGTTCTAAGAATTCGCCAAAAGACTGTGTATCAGCCGATTCCATTTGCTTCTGACTCGCTAAAGAGTTTTTTGCCGCGTCACGCATTCGATTGATAAATCCCGCGTCACTATCAATACTGGTAAAATGAGTTTTCTGAGTTTTGGCTTGATCAAAACTAATATCAACAAAATCATTCCCTTGTTCAACCATCTTCATCATCTGCCCAGATGGCGTTAGGCTTGGGTCATCGACTTTCGCTTGTTGTGCAAAAACCGCTGATGAATAGTCAAATGTTTGATGCGCTGTATCAAGCACCGTAGCGATATTCGCAATAGCGTCCAACAACTCCGTGGCAGCGTGTTTAAGTTTCACTTTCTTACCATCGCGCACAAGAGTTAATTGTGGATCGCGCCCTCGACTAATAACCGCTGTTTGATTGCTGCGTGTCTCACCGCAACCCGTATCGCTTTGACTAGGGCATTGAGAAAATAAACAGTACAACAAAAAGGCGTCCATAAACCGTATTTGCTGGCTCGAAAGACCTTCATTTAAGAACGGGTTTATATCCAGTATACGCACTTCGATATATTCAACCCCGCGATCACTCAAAGCCTCTACTGGTTTTTCTCCAGCTTGAGTAACACGCTTAGGGCGAATGTCGCTGTAATACTCATTTTCTATTTGAAGAATATTCGTATTTATCTGTACATAGTTACCATCTTGCTTAATACCCACTTCTGAGTATTTCTCAAATGGTTTTTCAATCGCTGCGCTCAAGGTTTCTATGTACTCGTCTAATGAGTTGTAACTTATATGCAAGTCCTCTTGAGCTGAGTTTTGATACCCTAAGTCACTCATACGCAGCGAAGTTGCATAAGGAAGACCCCATGTGTTTTCGCCTAATTTTTGCAAGCCATGTTCACTCGCCTCACGTCCATTAAGAAAACTAGAATCAAGCACGGGTGATGCCCCAAACAAATAGTGCAATAGCCATGAATAACGTCTAAAATTTCGTATCAAAGAGAAATAGTGAGTGGATTTAAAATCTTGCAGACTTTGTTGTTGCTCGCTTTGCAGATCGGCATAAAACTTCTTTTGATACAACTTCCAAAACGAATCTGGCAAAGAAAAATTATAATGAATTCCAGCAATCGATTGCATAATGCGCCCATATCGCACCGCTAATCCTTGTCGATAGACATGCTTGAGCATACCCACATTTGAAGTTCCATAGTCAGCGATCGGAATGCTCTGATCCCCTTCCAACTTACAAGGCATGCTCGATGGCCAAATCGCTTCTTCGCCAATATTGGAGAGCGTAAAAGCATGTAAATTACTCAAATAAGAAATAGTGTCATCAACATTGGTATGCACAGGCGTTATAAATTCAAGTAAGGCTTCCGAATAATCGGTTGTAATACTATCGTGCGTCAGGGTTGAACCTAGTGACTCTGGGTGATGAGTCTGAGCAACACCCATTTTCGGTGTAACTCTAAGTCCTTCTTTTTCTACCCCGCGTCCAATATCAAGCAGAGACAGACCTAGTTCATCATCGACTAGATCTAGCGTAGAGGTACATTCAGAATGAATCATAGAAATTACAATCGTAGGGCTTAAGTATTAAACAACATGTGAGCGATTCTAACTGGTTTTTCGGCCAACCGCTTATTTTAAATTGGCTTGCCGCGCAGCTTTCTGAAACTGCTTGGCCACCAAATTGAACACTAATTTCGGAGCCAATCGCTTGAGCCACAAGGCATGCATCTCAAGACCTTGGCCTACTGCTATTTCTGGCTTACCTTTTAGTAGGCCATGGCGTATTACCTCGGCACATTTTTGAGGACTCATGCCCGCCTCGATATTCTCATCTACCTGCGCGAAACTAGATCCGTCACCTGTAAGCGCATTGTTTGAAATATTAGTACGTATGTAGCCTGGCGTAATGGTCGTTACTTTTATATTTTGATGATGTACTTCCGAACGAAGAGCATCGAAAAAGCCCATCATGGCATGTTTGGCAGCACAATAAGCAGTGCGAAACGGGGCGCCAATTTTACCTGCCACCGATGCAGTAACCGCTATATGACCTGTACCCTGCTCCAACATAATCGGCAACACCTCTTTGGTAAGCGCTATCTGGCCAAAGACATCCACTTCAAACAATGTCCTATACGTCTCCATATCAGTATTAATACAGGAAGATCTTTGCGAAATCCCTGCATTATTAAGCAATATGTCGATGCGGCCTTTCCAGTTTTTGGCTTGCTCTACAACAGCCTTCATAAGCACATAGTCAGTGACATCCAGAGGCAATACCAAGGTCTCGCCATGACATTGCTTTTGCACACGTTCAAGCTCACTGGTGTTTCTTGCAGACAATATTATGTGCGCACCTGCCTCTGACAATTCATACGCAAGTGCCTCACCAATACCTGAAGATGCACCCGTTATCCAAACAACCTGTTCACTAAACATCATTAATCTCCTTGCTTTTCGTTTCTCGGCCTTAGCGATTCATTTTCCATTTCTTGATTCGACTGCTCTTGCTCAGCGTCGGGCTCAACGTCGATATCATCGCCTCGGCGTAGCACAACCACATAAGCACCAAGCAAGCCAGCCACAGCGACTAATGGCACGCCAAACACCAAGTTAAAACTTATATTGGCATGCGGATCAGTGAATAGGTTTAGACAAAATAGAACAATGGGAATAACAACCGCAAGCACCCACTTATCGCTTAACAAAAAAGCAAATAAGCCAATCAAAAAAGCAACAATAAATAATAGTGCAAAGATCATTATTTAAACTTATCTCCTTACAAGATATAGCGTGCAAAATCTTCGTTTTCGGCAAGCTCATCAAGATGCTCATTAACATAAGCCTGATCAATACTTACCGCTTCGCCACCACGATCACTAGCTTCAAAAGACACGCTTTCAAGAAGACGCTCTAGCATTGTATGCAAACGCCGCGCACCAATATTTTCAGTACTTTCGTTCACTTGCCAAGCAAGTTCAGCAATGCGGCGAATACCATTTTCGGTAAAGCTCAACTGAACGTTTTCGGTTGCCATAAGCGCCGTGTATTGCTCGGTTAAAGAAGCATCCGGCTCGGTCAAAATACGAGTGAAGTCATCAACGGTTAAGGCACTTAGCTCAACCCGAATCGGCATTCTGCCTTGTAACTCAGGAATTAAATCAGACGGCTTCGACAACTGAAATGCACCCGAGCCAATAAACAAAATATGATCCGTTTTAACCATGCCGTGTTTGGTGGAAATAGTGCTACCTTCAACCAATGGCAGAAGGTCTCTCTGCACACCTTCACGCGATACGTCTGGGCTTTTTCCACCCTCGGATCGTCCAACAATTTTGTCAATTTCATCAATAAAGACGATACCATTGTTCTCTAGACGACTTATCGCCGCGTGCTTTAAGTCCTCTTCATTTAACAACTTTGCCGCCTCTTCTTCAGTGAGCACTTTTGACGCTTCTTTGATCTGCAACTTGCGGTTTTGTTTTTTATCCGCGCCAAAATTCTTCATCATACCTTGCAGCTGATTTGTGATTTCGTCCATCCCTTGTGGGCCAAAAATTTCCACACCAGCAGGCATTGTACTAACCTCAACTTCTATTTCTTTGGCATCTAAATCACCTTCCCTAAGCTTCTTTCGAAACCGTTGACGAGCGGCGCCATCACTTTTGTTTTCCTGACCAGGTGTAAAACCCATATCTCGCGCTGGTGGTAGAAGAATATCTAAAATTCTCTCTTCAGCAGCATCTTCAGCTTTAGTTCGGACTTTACGCATTTCCATTTCACGTTGCCCTTTAATCGCTATATCAGCAAGGTCGCGAATAATGGAATCCACTTCCCGACCAACGTAGCCGACCTCGGTAAACTTAGTCGCTTCAACTTTAATAAAAGGCGCGTCAGCCAAATTAGCTAAACGCCGCGCTATTTCTGTTTTGCCGACGCCAGTAGGACCAATCATTAAGATGTTCTTAGGCGTTATTTCTTTGCGTAAACTCTCATCATCTACTTGTGTACGACGCCAACGATTACGTAAAGCAATCGCTACCGCCCGCTTTGCATCGGCTTGGCCAATAATATGTTTGTCCAATTCTTGAACAATTTCACGAGGTGTCATTTCACTCATAGTTAAAACTCTAATTCTTCAATAGTGAGGTTATGATTGGTAAATACACAGATGTCAGCGGCAACGTTCAACGACGCTTCTACAATCGCTTTAGGCGCCATATCAGTATTCGCCACCAAGGCACGCGCAGCCGACTCTGCAAAAGCTCCGCCAGAACCTATCGCCATCACGCCACCTTGTGGTTCAATTACGTCACCGGTGCCCGAGATTACGTACGATGCTTCTTTATCAGCAACACACAATAGAGCCTCAAGTTTTCTCAGCATTCGATCGGTACGCCACTCTTTAGCGAGTTCAACCGCGGCCTTAGTCAAAATACCTTGGTGCTTAGCAAGCTTGGCATCGAACAATTCAAACAAAGTAAAGGCATCCGCCGTACTTCCGGCAAACCCTGCCAACACCTCTCCTTTGTACAAACGTCGGACTTTGCGAGCATTGCCTTTCATTACGGTGTTACCCATTGATACTTGGCCATCACCACCGATAACAACGCTATTTCCGCGCCGCACCGACAGTATAGTTGTGCCTCTAATTTCTGGCATACCAGACTCCACTATTAGCTGTTATTAACATACTTAGTTTTGTGTATGTTGAGGTTATTCAAAAAGTTTCAAGCTTTATGTCGCAATGCTAAATAATCATGCGATTGCATCTCTTGCAAACGACTAATGGTGCGTTGAAATTCAAACGAAACACGCTTTCCAATGTACAATTCGGTAGCCAACGTTTGTGCTGAAATAATAAGCTTCACATTATGATCGTAAAGCACATCAATCAAATTAATAAAACGTCGAGCCTGATCGTCTTTTAATTTATCCATTATCATCACATTCGACACCAGTATAGATTGAAAACAGCGAGCCAACTCTATGTAATCATTTTGTGATCTAGGCCCATCACACAACTCTAAAAAATCGAACCACACAACACCATCCGCGCGTCTGATAAAGGTCAAATCACGGCCTTCTATTTCAATCGTCCCGGCACCAACACCAACATCTGGAGCTAAGTTCTCGAAGTTATAGGCCATACCCTTCTCAGCATCGTCATTCAATGGGCTGAAATAGGTTTCTGCCTTATCAAGAAAGCGCAGTCGATAATCTATCCCTGAATCAAGATTCACCACGTCTGTATAGTTGTAGATCATGTCTATCGCGGGCATGAACAAATCTCGCTGCAAACCATTCAAATACAAATCTTTTGGCTCAACGTTGCTGGTAGCAACAAAAGACACGCCATGTTCGAATAAGACTTTCATCAACCTCGCCAAAATCACAGCATCGGCGACGTCGTTGACGACAAACTCATCGAAACACAAAATGCGCGCCTCTTGCGCTAACTGTTTACCAATAACTTGCAAGGGATCTTGCTGGTCTCTTAGTTGTTTACGCTCGTTATGAACTCGGCGCATAAACCGATGGAAGTGCATTCGTAACTTTCGATCAAACGGTAAGGTATCGTAAAACATATCAACTAAGTACGTTTTACCACGACCAACACCGCCCCAAAAATATAAACCCTTTATGGGCTCAATTGATGTTTTCTTAGCCCACGCGAATCGCTTAAAAAAACCATCTTGAACAGAACCATCATCGGCTGCGACCAAGCCATCGTATAAGCTCTGTAAATGTTGAACTGCCTCAAGCTGCGCTTGATCTTCTTCGAATTCGGGTTTTTCAAGGTCTCGCTGATAGCGTGACATGGGCGTATTCGCCATAATACTTAAGCGCCGTTTTGAGCACTACGTTGGCTTGGTGAACCCGAGAGTTTAACGTAAACTGCCCTTCACATCAGTGTTTAGAATAGGTCTTTATTGTATGCCTAAGCAACATTTCTTACCTTATCGTGGCGTAATGCCAACCATTGACAAACTCGCCTTTGTCGCACAAACCGCTAGCGTCATTGGCGATGTTCACGTTGGTGCGAATTCTGGCATTTGGTATGGCTGCGTTGTGCGTGGCGACGTTAATGAAATACGAATTGGCCAAGACACGAATATTCAAGATCTCACCATGATCCATTGCGCTGAACTCGGCCAAGGTACCTATTTAGGCGATAATATTACTGTCGGGCACTCGGCTGTTCTGCATGCATGTACTATTGAAAACGACGCCTTTGTGGGCATTCAAGCATGTGTTATGGACGATTGCCTAGTCGAACGCGGTGCCATGGTAGCGGCGGGCGCTTTAGTCACACCTGGCAAGGTAGTTAAAGCAAATGAAGTTTGGGCCGGACGCCCAGCCAAAAAACTACGCGACATTGAGCAAAGTGATTTGGATTTTTTTGCCATCAACCGTGAACGCTACAAACGTTTAGCGCAAGAATACCGACGCGAACAATATGAGCAAACGTGAGACCATTTTATGAATACCTTCAAGTCGTTCAGCATCTATGCCTTGGCCTGCTTAGCGGTATTTTCGTTTGGCGGCTTATTTCGCCCGGGCGAATGGTATGCAAGCTTAAATAGAGCACCTTGGAGTCCACCCGACATCAGTTTCCTAATAGCGTGGACTTTGCTCTATATTTGCATCGCCATTGCAGGCTTTCGCATCGCACAGAGTGGCGCTAGGTGGCTGATAAAATTATGGTGGCTGCAACTAGCGATAAACTGTATTTGGTCTTGGATATTTTTCGGCCAACATTGGACAACACTTGGCTTGCTCGATATTACTATTTTAAGCGTATTAGTCGGCTGGATAATCGTGCAGTGCTGGCGTTCGAATATAAAAAGCGCGGCTTATTTATTTATGCCTTATTTGGCGTGGTTAATCTTAGCAACTAGCTTAAATGCCTATGTGGTGCTTTATAACTAAGGCTTGCGACTTGTTTTTAGCTAAGTGCTATTTTTGGGTCTTTAATCGCTGAGGGCTCTTACTCAGCCAGTTTGTCTCTAAAAGACTGGGCTGCGGCTTCGTTACCGTTAGCGGCATGCGCATTTGCCATCAACACCCAATTGCGTCGACGTAAATTTCGATCACTACCAACCAAGGTGTTTGATTTCGCCGCTAGTTGAACGGCTTGATTAAACTTTTTTTGGGTAAACCTAACCTCAGCTAATTGTGTCCATAACAAGGAATTTCTGGGCTCGATACGCAGTGCACGCTCTAACTCCCCAACTGCACTTTCATAATCTCCCGCGGCTTTATTAGAAATAGCCGAGCTCAACAAACGACGCGCAACGACCGACATGGAATTAGCGCCCCCGAGTGTTTGAGTTTGGATCTCAGCCTCATCCGGCAAAGGTAAAGCTTGACCATCAACTACCGCACGATCTTCAACTTCAATCGGTCGTTGAGTCGGCGCGTCTACTCCAGAGGTAGTGACACAAGCACTTAAATGCACTACCACGAGAATAACAAATAGCTTTACGAGCTTAGCGAAAAATACGTTGCCACCACGTCTTTTTAGGTTTGCGTTCACGCGTATCTGGACCAGCTTCAAAATGGTCGAGTTCGTCATCAGGGCCTTCATCATACTGCAATCTTTGATCGCACGGTAGCGCCTGAAGTTGAGAACCAATCACCATTGGTAAATTTCTATTAAGACTACAATCGGCTAACAAGGGATCTCGTGAATAAACGACATTTTGTTGAACTACGTCGTCATGATATGGCAATTCCAAACGCGTTAAAGGCAAACCTTGCATAGCTTTAGCCCACAATTTAGCGGCACCGCTTGCACCGGTTAAACCAGTACTTTGATTATCATCGCGCCCTACCCAAATTACAGTAAGATAATTACCACTAAAACCAGCAAACCAACTGTCTCTGTATTCATCGGTGGTGCCGGTTTTACCTGCCAAGGCGTAATCATACTTAAAGCCCCGTATTAATCTCCTACCAGTCCCATTACGCATAACATCTTGCAGAGCATAATTGATCAAAACACTGAACTCAGGCGCGATGACTTGCTCAATATCCAATGGGTAACGAGCAAGCGGCTGATCGTCCTTGGAAAGTACTGAGCGAACACTTTTAACAGGGGTTCTAAAGCCCCCGGATGCCAAGGTTAAATAGAGCTGACCAACATCCATTACCGTCATTGGCACCGCACCTAAGAGCATTGAAGGCAAGGGGTCGTATGACATCTCATGGCCCGCGCGCGTTATCGTATCGGCCACATTATCTAATCCAACATCCATACCAATGCGCACGGTCGCCATATTGTACGAGCGAGACAGCGCATCAATTAGCATGACATCCCCGTGCGCTTTATTGTCATAGTTTTGTGGGGTCCAATCTGGACTGCCTTTTTGCCGCACGGTAATCGGCATATCACTTACCGGCGTCGCAAGAGAAAAACGTTGCGGAGACTCGAGCGCAGAGAGATAGACAAACGGCTTTAATAAAGAACCAACAGGGCGCTTTGCTTTAATCGCTCGGTTAAAACCCGCAAAACTTGCCTTACGATCGCCCAACATAGCAACCACTTCACCATTATCAGTTCGAATTACCGTCGCCGCCACCTGCAAGCTATTAGCTTCAATATTGCGAGTTTTTTCAATGTTGGTTAACTCTTCGCGCACGGCTGCTTCGAGTGTCGCCTGAATTCTTGGGTTAAGTGTCGTGTGAATTTGCAAACCATCGTTGGATAAATCATTTTGCAAATAATCATTAGTTAAATCGTCTCTGACTAAACCCAAAAAGCTCGGATACGAAAAGACCGCTGCACTCCTCGCCGTTGCCCCCACATTAAGTTTGCTGGCCAGCGCAGTTCTATAGTCTGACTCACTGATCTTACCTTCGTCCATCATGGTTTTTAAAACCAGATCACGACGTTTAAGAGCATTATTAGGATTGCGAATGGGGTTGTACTTGCTTGGGCCATTATTCACTGCGATTAGCGTCGCGATCTGATGCAGCTCAAGCTCTTGTAGAGGTTTGGCGAAGAAATAATGACTGGCTAAATCAAAACCGTGGATAGCTCGACTACCTGCTTGGCTCAAATAGACTTCATTAATATAGGCTTGCAAAATGTCATTTTTACTATAATGCAATTCAAGCAATACAGACATAATCGCTTCTTTGACCTTACGCTCAAAGGTCTGGTCCGATGACAAATAGTAATTTTTCACTAATTGCTGGGTTAAGGTACTGCCGCCTTGCACTACTCGCCCGGCTCGCACATTACTAATCAACGCGCGTGCTATACCTAAAGGGTTAATACCAAAGTGGGAATAAAACTGACGGTCTTCATTGGCGATAAGCCCGTCAATTAAAGCTGACGGCACATCCTTCAACAAAACCAAACTCCGGTCTTCATGACTTAAGGGTGAAACACTGCCAAATAGCCTAGGTTCCAGACGCACAATTTCAGTGTCTCTTTTTGCTTGCCCATCAACTTCTACCTGAATATTTTGTATGCGCGAACCGAGCAATTTTAAATGAATAATCTGCTGTGGACGAACCCCATCCCAAAAGCGAAACTTGCGCTGGAATACTGATATTTGATCGGCGTCAAAGCGAAAACTACCCACTCGTTGCAAATTTGGCCGATCCGAGTAGCCTAATTCGACAAGTTCTTGCTGTACTTCGTTTCGGTCAATCTGCTGACCGACATACAACTCCATTGGCCGCGTATAGACGTGAGCTGGTAAAGCCCACTTCTGACCCTCAAATTTGCCACGAATCTTACTATCAAGGTAAACGGTATAACCTAATAAAAACACCAAAAGCAAAAGGCCAAAACGCAAACTAAAAAAACCAGCCATACGCGCAAAGCGTCTCAACCAACTAACACTTTCGGGCGAATTACCTTGGCCACGCTTTTTTGTCGACTTCTTTTTACTTAGACGTTTTTTAGCGCCGACCTTTTTACTGACTTTCTTACTCAAGGTCTTGTTCTTAGAAGTTTTGCTTGAACGTGTCTTCTTGGCAACCCTTTGCCCCGATTTACTGCTCGTTGCCTTAGATTTTACCTTAGGAGCTACTTTTTTCTTTGTCTTCTTCTTTTTTTGTGTCATGCGGTTATACCCTAAGCTGAAATGGCGCTAATTCCAACTCATCGCGAACGTTCTTAGCAGTTAAACATAATTTGTCATATTCTCAACAATTTATGTCAACGGTGTAATTAGTGAGGCAAACGGGGCGCTTCTCTTCACCTGTAATTGCTTAAATTTCAATAAGTTATGAATCTATTGTGTTAATTTACTTTAAAAAAGTCTTTGACAGCCTTGGCTAACCTCAGTTAAACTTCGCACGCACGAAAAAACAAGCACCAAACTTGTGCTAATCTTATACACTTAAAAATTAGCACGAAAAGACTTGTAGGCGCTTAAGGCATCAAGAAAAAGACTCGGAATACTCTTCAAGGTAAACCTTATGACTGACCAAACGTTGAATACTGAAATTCAAGACTACTCTAAGTGGCGTGCGCGCTTAAGCAAGGCAGTACAAGAAACCAGTCTATTCCTGAAAAATCACAACGTTACCGATCTTCGTACCCACCATCAATTTGAGTCTGTGCTAGGCGCACTTGATGACGATAGTCTTTCCGTTGCCTTTGTCGCCGAGTTTTCGCGCGGCAAGTCTGAAATGATTAACACAATATTCTTTGGTGACTTCAAGAAACGCATGTTGCCATCGGGCACTGGCCGCACGACCATGTGTCCAACCGAACTACGCTATAACCCAGACGAACCCAGTGGTATTAAATTGCTACCAATTGAGTCTCGTAAAGATCCGCGTGCCTTATTTGAACTAAAAAAAGACAATGATATATGGGAATCTATTGTTTTTGACGCTCAAGATGCAGATAGCATTAGCGACTCTTTGCAAGCAATGACACAGAGCAAATTGGTCAGCAAAGCCTATGCAAAAGACCTGAAGTTCGACCTGCAAGAAAAAGGTGAAAGCGAAATTGGTCTACCACTAAACGAATATGACGAAGTTGAAATACCTAATTGGCGTCATGCAGTTATTAACTTGCCACACCCCTTGCTTGAACAAGGGGTAGTGATTTTGGATACACCTGGACTCAACGCAATTGGTGCAGAGCCTGAGTTAACCATCAATCAACTAGCAACCGCCCACACAGTGGTATTCATACTGTCACAAGATACCGGTGTCACGGCATCTGATCTCGACCTTTGGGAGAGTCATCTCGGTGGCCAAAGCGATACTAATCAGCGCAAACTTATTGCGCTGAATAAAATCGACTCACTGTGGGATGGTATTCGTAGTGAGAAAGAAATCAGTGCCGAGATAAGCGCACAAATTAAGTCAACGGCAGCGGCGCTTAATATAGAGCCAAGTAACGTTTTCCCAGTGTCGGCGCAAAAAGGATTACTTGCTAAGCTTAATGGCGACGCCGAATTGCTCGAACGCTCAAATATCCTAAGTCTAGAAACCGCTATCGGCGAAAAGTTAATTCCAGAGAAGCGCAAAATCGTTGTCACGAAAATCCGCGCTTCGCTTGACACCATCCTAGACTCGGCGAATTCGGTTTTAGATAACCGCCTAAAAGACGCGGATGAACATATTGCTGAATTAAAGCAATTAAGTAGCAAAAACACCGATGTAATCTCACACATCATGCTTAAAGTGCAGTCTGAAAAAGACTCACTTGAAAAAGATATGCAGCGTTATCAAGCGCTTCGTTCGGTATACAACAAAGAAACAGGCAAACTTCTGCGCTATCTTAGTGAAGAGCGGTTGGAGAAACTAATTGCAACGACCAAACATAGGCTGGCTCGTTGTGCTTCGTCAATCACACTGCAAAAAACAATGAATGCCTTCTTTGAAGAACTACATAGAGCACTAAGACGCGCTATGCGCCAAGCAAATGAAATTGCCGTATTATCAGAAAATATTACAGGCGACTTTGAAAAGGAGCACGGCATTGCCAACTTTCGAGTAAGACGGTTGCGTCTAGAACGTTTTCAACACGAAGTGCAACGATTGGAAGCCAAACATAGCGACTTAAAGCAAACTAAGACTTTGTTCTTTCGTGAACAAATGAGTATTACTAACCGATTTTACGAATCCGTTTGCAGTGCCTCCAGCAAAATTTTTAGACGTGCTTTACGCGACGCAAATAATTGGAATAACAACCTTATGGTTCCAATGGAGACCTATGTAAGAGAGCACCATACGCAACTTCGACGTCGATTAGAAAGTGTAAAACGTATTCACAAAGCGTCAGATACAGTAGAAACTCGTTTACTAGAGTTAGTGCAAATGCAAAAACAACTGGGCTCACAACACGATGAGTTCACCTCGCTACAAAACAAGCTTGCCGATCTATTGAATGAAGCCGAACAAGTTGACTCATCCGATGAGCCACACAATAGCGAAAACTCCGAAACCCTCCTCTGGGAGCACAAAGTTAATTTTTAATATGAACTCGTCGTCAAGGTTTAATCAAAATTAACGCACGCGTGTTAAAATCACACAAATTTTTCTAGAGCTTTAATAAGAATGATCAAATCAATTCAAAAGTCGTGGCTACGACTCACTACGGCTGCAATCGTTTGTTTTATGCTATCAGCTTGCGGCGCACATTATGGGGCAGCACGCATAGTATCATTCCCGCCTGGAGCGGAAGTGTTTAACACCGACGGTACGCTCATTGGCAACACACCTGTTACCATGCGTTGGAAAGAAGGAAGTGCCAATCGTCAAAAAATTGCAGTTCGAGTTCGCACTCCTGGCTACTATGAAAAAACCTCTTCTTTTTGGTTAAGCATGCGCCATAATTCTGAAAACAAGGCGCTCGACAATCCACAATTAGTAGAAATCACTCTGCAAAAAATTGGCGAATAAAGGATTTAAAAAATGAAGATAACGATGAACAAAATAAAAAACATACTTTTATTGGCCTGTGTCACTCTTACCTTAGTAGGCTGCGGTAGCAGCAAACGCGACATTGCTGTAAATGTACATTCAGACCCACTCGGTGCTTATGCGCTAATGAAGGTATCGTACAAAAAAGACGACAATAGCGACTGGATATTCCTTGGCCCAACCCCGATTGTGATTGATAAATCAATCAAATTTAGCGGAGCAACCAGTGTTTCACTAAAAGTAATACGCCCAGGGTTTTACGAGCAAGTTAAAACATGGTCAGCGAAAGACTTCAAACGCGAGCATTCTCGCAACAAAGAAATAAACTGGGTTCCTTCACTAGTAAAGCAGTAAAACCGCAACTGTTAGGCTAATGCTTAATCCCTGTTGAGGGCTTAAGAAATTGTCATGTATGAAGACACTCTATGCACTAATATGAGCCTCATGCCCTGTTGTAACGGCTGACCCTGTTTCTCCTTTCTTTCTTAGCAATTTACCTTCCGCCCAATAGCGCAGAGGCTTCCATTGCTCGAGATCGATTTGAACTTTATGCGGCGGCAACTCGAATATACTTAAACCTCGATCAGCCGCTGACACATAGTTTTGCGAATTTCGTAGCGACGTAACGATCGGTGTTTGCATCAAGTTTGCGAATTTTTCCAACTCTTGATAAGAATTAAATGCTGGATTCGCTCGATTAGCCACCATTCCTATTTTAATTTGTTTGCAAACATTAGCGCGGATCATGCCACGCACATCAAAAATAAACTTAAACGCAGCTCTGTGATCAATAATCGAAGGATTGATTGGCATAATAATCACGTCCGACTGATTAATTAAATCCGTGGTCAAACCAAGATGAATCTGCGCAGGGCAGTCAACAATTACTCGCTTACCTTGATGATCGCCTTCTACGTCATCACTAACATGGATATCGGGCTGAGATTTTTTTCGGCTCTTTGCCCACTGGTACGACGACTTCTGCTGATCAAGATCAACTAAGGTAGTTTCAATCCCCTTGGATGCATAATACCCAGAAAGGTTGGTGGCTATTGTTGTTTTACCGCATCCCCCTTTGGGGTTTACGACGAGAATCGTTCTCATATATGTTAGATCACATAGCTAGGGTAATTATAGTTATACCACAGGAATATCGCCGAGCGTGCAACTATTATGGACGAAATATGGATTTTTATTTACAAAATCATACATATGTTAAATTACGGTTTTTCCGATTCACTCCGGTATGACTTACCCGTTAAGGTTTCATACTTAATTTTTAATTGATCCTTACTCTCAGTGTGATCTGGGTCAACCAAAATACAATCAACTGGACAAATAACGATACATTGCTCCTTTTTAAAATGTCCGACGCACTCGGTGCATTTAGACGCCTCAATTTCATAAATGAGCTCTCCCTGATAAATCGCGTCATTCGGGCATTCAGGCTCACACACATCACAGTTGATGCACATATCGGTAATATATAACGCCATCGTAGCTATTATTTGGTCTCGCGTCCCATCGACGACCATTTTTGTCTTAATGCATTTTCAACATGCTTTGGAACAAAACTGCTGACATCACCACCATAGTATGAGATTTCACGCACCAGTGACGAAGACACAAAGTAGTTTTGCTCTAAGGGCGTCAAAAATATCGTCTCTATCTTAGAATCAAGACGTCGGTTAGCCGAGGCTAGCTGAAACTCGTATTCAAAATCAGACACAGCACGTAAACCACGAATCACAAAATACACTTCATTGCTGAGCATATAGCTAACCAGCAAATCATTAAAACTATCAACCCGCACGTGAGAACGCTCGGCAACCGCTTCACTGACCAAGCCAAAACGTTCTTCGAGGCTAAACAAAGGTTTTTTTCGTGGGTTATCTGAGATGGCAATAATCACTTCATCAAAAATTTGTTGCGCACGTGTCAACAAATCCAAATGCCCGTTGGTTACAGGATCAAAGGTCCCCGGATAAACTGCAATTTTTTTCATAGGCTTAAGTATACCTTAGTGTGGCCACTAATCCCGCTGATAAAGATAATAGCGGCTTTGACCTGCCTTTCCCTGTCGATACAAGCGCCAAAAGCTTGGCAGCTCTTCAAGCATCTGATCACTCGCCATTTCCACGTACAAATACGCACCGTTTGCAAGCACATTGGCCTCCTCAATCATCTTAACCGTTTGCTTCAATAGGTCATCAGAAAACGGAGGGTCAAGAAATACCAGATCGTAGGCCCTTGATAATTCGCCTTTTTGGCGTGCCAAAAAAGTATCGGCTGAAAGCGCCCAAACCTGCGCTCGATGAGTGGCGTTTAAGGTCTGTAGGTTATTTTCTATTAGCCTTGCAGTTGTTTTATCCTTTTCAACGAAATCGACATACTGCGCACCACGCGATAAACACTCCAAGCCCAATACACCGGTACCGGCAAATAGGTCAAGCACTTGCGCGCCACTGCATTCATTCATCAACCAGTTAAACAAGGTTTCGCGCACCCGGTCTATGGTCGGCCTTAAACCCTGACTATCAACGACCGGCAATCGCCGGCCACGCCACTGTCCGGCGATTATGCGTATAGAATTTGATTTAACACGCTTGTTCATTGTGATTTTTGTAACAATCCCTACAATACGGCTGTTATTACTGTCGCGCGCAACCTTAACGCACCTTCGATCGAATTGAAAATGAGTGATCAAAATCAAAACAAATTAGACAATAAAAAAGCGTCTGGCTTCGCACGCTTTTTCTCGCGAAAATCCGAGTCGGAAACACAATCCGAAACCAGTGTTGAAGAAGGACTTGATAAAAGCCGCAGCAGCTTATTAGGAAAACTTGGTGATGTATTTAAAGGCTCTTTCGATTTAAATGATGATCTTTTTGATGATCTCGAAGACGCACTTATCAGTAGCGATATCGGCGTCGCAGCCAGCCTCGAGCTAATCGAACGCTTAAAAACACGCGTCAAAAGCCACAAACTTCAAACAGCACAAGACGTTACTCAAGGGCTGCGTGCGGAAATTACCAGCATGTTAGAGCCAGCCGAACAACCTTGGCAGGTAATGCATCAACGCCCTTATGTGATGCTTATGGTGGGCGTAAATGGCGTAGGCAAAACTACCACCACCGCTAAAATCGCTAAACAATTTCAAGATCAAGGCAAATCAGTCATGCTCGCGGCGGCTGATACCTTTAGAGCCGCCGCAGTAGAACAGCTTAAAGAATGGGGCTCACGCATGGACATCCCCGTGGTCGCCCAAGGACACGGCGCCGACGCCGCAGCGGTTGCCCACGATGCGCTTAATTCGGCCATCGGCAAAGGCACCCAAGTGCTGATGATAGATACGGCTGGGCGACTGCATACGCAAAGTGATTTAATGGAACAGCTGCAAAAAGTAAATCGGGTTTTAGCTAACCTAGACCCTTCTATGCCACATGAGGTTATGCAGATACTCGATGCTGGAACGGGACAAAATGCGCTTTCGCAACTTAAGTACTTTCAAAAGGCCGTAAACGTGAATTCAGTCTGTTTGACCAAGCTCGATGGTTCGGCCAAAGGCGGCCTTGCCATATCAATTACACAACAATACAAGTTACCAATTAGGTTTATTGGGGTTGGAGAGGGTTATAATGACCTAAAACGATTTGAAGCCAAGGCATTTGCACACGCACTTGTCCCCGACCTTTAACAACTTAAACATTTAATTTGCATGATCCAATTAAGCCAAGTCTGCAAACGCTACCCTAACGGGCATGAAGCGCTCAAGTCTGTAAGCTTGAATGTCGCCGAGGGTGAAATGGTGTTTGTCACTGGCCATTCTGGTGCCGGTAAGAGCACACTATTTAAACTTATCACACGCATAGAAAAACCAACTACAGGTCAAGTTTTAATCGACGGCAAAAATCTAAGTCGTATGCCAGAGCGAAAAATACCTGCATTAAGGCGCGATATCGGTGTTATTTTCCAAGATCACAAGCTACTAATGGACCGCTCGGTTTTCGACAATGTAGCGCTACCGCTTATTGTCATTGGGATGCCTCGAGACGATGTTCAAAAACGCGTACGAGCGGCGCTCGGCAAGGTTGGTCTACATAGCAAAGAGCACCAGCTTCCTATAACGCTCTCGGGTGGTGAGCAACAGCGCGTCGGTATTGCACGTGCGGTGATAAACCGCCCCTCTATCTTACTTGCCGATGAACCAACCGGTAATCTTGACGAAGGCTTGTCAAACGAGATTATGGATATTTTCGCAGACTTCAACCAAGTAGGCGTTACCGTCATCATTGCCACCCACGAGCTTCGCCAGATAGACCGTTTAAATAAGCGCACATTGCACCTAAATCAAGGTGAGTTGGTTAACAATGGTTAGCTACTTCACTCGACATATGCAAGTCTTGTTCGCCACTCTAGGCGATATGGCTCGCACACCCACGGCCAGCATAAACACTATTTTAATTATCGCCGTTACCTTACTTTTACCGTGCTTACTTTATATCGGCGTACAAAGTGCCTCAAGCATGAGCGAACAATGGCAAGGTCGGCCGCAATTTACAATTTTCTTTGAAAAAGAAATAAACGAAGGTGCGGCTGAACTTATTTTTGAAGAAGTACAACTACACCCAAAAATCGAATTAGCCGAACTATTAACCGCTGAAGACGCACTGGCCGAATTCAAACTACTGGCTGGTCGAGGTGGCAATAGCTTAGATTCAGAACTCGCCTTTATTGGTGAAAACCCCTTACCAGCTTCAATTGTAGTAATGCCAAAACTGGTGTTCGCTAATACTGAAGATTTACAACAACTCGAACAACAACTCAGCCAGTTCGATGGCATAGACAAAGTTCGCCTCGACCTTGCCTGGACTAATCGTTTTAATGCCATGCTCGCGGTGTTTAAACGAGTCGCTATGTTACTCAGCGGCCTTTTGGCTTTGGCGCTTATTCTTATTGTCGGCAATACTATAAAGCTTCTCATCTTTAATCGCCGCCATGAAATCGAAATTACCAAACTAGTCGGCGGCACCGATACCTTTATTCGCAGACCCTTTTTATATTACGGTACCTTCTTTGGCATTTTAGGCGGCATAATCACGCTTATTTTGCTAATTATTGCTCGTTATTTGGTGGCTGATCCAATCCAACTATTAGCCGAAACCTATCAAAGTAACGCCTTTGTATACACCCTTTCAGCCCTAGAAAGCCTCGCTGTTATCGGCATTGGCGCCGCGCTTGGCTGGATTGCTGCACGCTGGTCTGTGGCACAACATTTGCGGAAAATAAAGCCATCATAAGGCTAAGCTACTGTATTTAAAGAACTTAATTGCATTTCTGAAAATCAAGTCATGACTTGATTTAGCACTTTTTTACATTTATAAAATCTTCCGTTATCAACAGAAAATAAATTTATTAGCACTCGTTGTGGTCGAGTGCTAATATTGGTTTCGTAGTTAGCGAATCAACACTACTTCGCAATTTAATTTGCCTCAGAAAATGGTTTCAAAGAGGCAGGGAGACCAACAATGACAAATAGTGCAACAGCAGTAACCCTGGCACCCAATCAGGACTCCAACTTAAGCAGCTTTTTAAAAGCCGCAAACAACGCGCCTGTATTAAGTGCCGAGCATGAAGCTCGCCTAGCGCGAGAATATCGAGATCACCAAAATGTAGATGCCGCACGCGAACTTGTGGTGTCACAATTGCGTCACGTAGTACATGTTGCTAAAGGCTTCACGGGCTACGGCTTGCCAATTGCAGACCTTATCCAAGAAGGCAATATAGGTCTGATGAAAGCAGTAAAAAACTTTGACCCGGAACGCGGTATTCGATTAGTTTCGTATGCAGTACATTGGGTAAAAGCCGAGATCTATGAATACGTGCTTAAAAATTGGAAGATCGTCAAAGTAGCAACCACGAAAGCACAACGTAAATTGTTCTTTAATTTACGCAAGTCTCGTAAAACGCTAAGCGCCATGTCAGAACAAGAGACACATGATCTGGCTAGCAATCTAGACGTGCCGACTAAAACTGTACGAGAAATGGAACAGCGCATGACCTCGTCAGACGTGTCTTTTGATGGCAACGACAGTGACGACGATGATTTTGTAACCAGCCCAGCAGGATACTTGCCGGACATGCGATACAACCCTGAGCAATTGGTCATGAACACACAAACCAGTGACACCAATCGTGATGCTTTGCATCAAGCGATTGAAACATTGGATGAGCGAAGCAAAGAGATACTAAAGCGTCGCTGGCTAGCTGAAGAAAAAGCGACACTGCATGAACTTGCAAGCGAGTTCAAAGTATCAGCCGAGCGTATCCGACAAATCGAAAAACGTGCCATGCAAAAAATGAAAGGCCAACTCGCTGCCTAAGTACGCCATCATCGATAAACTGATTAGAAAGGCTCTTTAAAAGAGCCTTTTTATTTGTCCGAGCAAATACTAAACTTTGGCTTACTAAGTTTTCAAGCAAACGCCCAAACCAATAACACTCAGGAATATTCAAATGACACACTATGACCTCATCGTTATCGGCGGAGGCTCTGGCGGAGTCCGCGCTGCACGTATATCAGCCGGACACGGTGCCAAAGTCGCCATTTGTGAAGAATTTCGTTACGGCGGCACCTGTGTTATTCGCGGCTGTGTTCCTAAAAAAATGATGGTCTACGCCGCGCATTACCATGAAGACTTTCACGACAGCCAGTTTTACGGTTGGGATGTATCGGTCAACGGCTTTGATTGGTCGAGTCTAATAAAAAATAAAGACACTGAGATCGACCGGCTCAATGGTATCTATGAGAACTTGCTCAGCAACGCAGGTGTTGAAGTACTTAAAGGGACGGGGGCGTTTATCGATGCGAATACAGTTCAAATAGCCGATCAACAATACAGCGCTGATAAAATACTCATCGCTTCTGGTGGCACACCGTTCATGCCAAATATAGAAGGCATTGAACACGCTATAAGCTCCAATGAAATTTTTCATTTAGAACAACAACCTAAATCGGCCATCGTGGTTGGCGGCGGCTATATAGCGGTTGAATTTGCCGGCATTTTAAATGGCATGGGTTCGGATACTCACCTACTCTACCGCGGACCACAAATTTTGCGCGGTTTCGATGATGACGTGGCTAAGCACTTACAAGAAGAAATTGTTAAAAAAGGCGTTAAACTAAAGTTGCAAACGAATGTCACGTCAATCGCTTTAGAGGATGACGGCAAAAGAGTCGTGAACTTAACCGACGGCACCACACTCACCGTTGACTGTGTACTATTCGCCACTGGTAGAACACCGAACACAGATTCGCTTAAGCTAGAAAATGCGGGCGTTAACTTAGGTCA
Organism: uncultured Gammaproteobacteria bacterium; assembly: GCA_964434375.1. Taxonomy (GTDB): domain Bacteria; phylum Pseudomonadota; class Gammaproteobacteria; order Arenicellales; family Arenicellaceae; genus Arenicella. The sequence goes on from CAYSUU010000005.1 coordinate 108,877, forward strand.
AAAAGGGCAAATATCGGTTGATGAGCAATCTCGTACTAACGTAGAACATATCTTTGCGGTCGGCGATGTTACCGATCGCATCGCACTTACTCCGGTTGCCACAATGGAAGGCCACGCTTTCGCCGATACCTTCTTTGGCAATAAACCGCGTTTGGCGGATCACAACAATGTACCGTCCGCGGTTTTCTCGCAGCCTCCGGTTGGCAGCGTTGGGTTAAGTGAAGCTCAAGCCCGTGAGCAATATAAAAATGTAGACACCTATACCTCGTCGTTTCGTATTTTAAAACACACACTCACGGACAATAGTGAACGTACTATGATGAAGCTCATTGTCGACGTTCACAGCGACAAAGTGGTGGGCGCGCACATGGTCGGCCCAGACGCCGCGGAGATCATGCAAGGCATCGCCATTGCCGTTAAAGCCGGTGCGACCAAAGCTGACTTTGATGCAACCGTTGGTATACATCCAAGCACCGCCGAAGAATTTTGCACCATGCGTACAAAAGACTAAAACCTAGTAAAAACTAAAAATGGCGCGTTATAGAGAAGGCGAAATCCCCAAAGAACAACTTGCCGTTCATGCCAGTGACGACATGCTTTTACTTACAGCAATACTCGGGGTGTTTATAGGTATTGCACTTACCATTCTTGGTCACAAAGGCAAAATCATGTGGATGTGGGTTTGGGGAATCGGCCTAGTACTATGCAGCCTTTACCTTGGAGGCTTCATGCTCTTTGACATTAAATGGTTTGGCTTCATCTAGTGCTGTGCGGGTGTTTACCTGCGTATCGATATAGAAACTTATTAAAAGCACGCGCCCTTGGATGTAAAAGGTAAGCCAATCTTGCTCTTAAGTTACGCTTCCAACGATCGTCGTAGCTAATCTCAGCACGGTTACGCATAATAAAATTTTTGTTGCCCATCGCTATGTGCGATTTCGAGTGACTTACATCACTGCTTTCAACATCAGGGTATCCCATTGCTGAAAAATAGGATGATAACGATCTGTCTTTATTAGCGACCCAAGAATCATAAAGATGGAGCTGAAAGTCCACTCCTGCTTGCTCAAGATAATTAAGCACTTTTTTGTTTTCACCTAACCACCAATTAAAACTGCGATAGTGTGAAATAAAAGAGTGTTTAGCACCTGGCTTTACGGCTATTGAAGTCGCGAAGTTTCGGACGTCTTTAACCGCAAAAACAACCCCAACGTCCTGTTTCGATATCCCAAAATAGTGCGCATTTTCGAGCAACAAAACTAAGGTTGAAAACGATTTGGAAGAATCAATGATCACGCGTTGAGGCGACAAGCGATTGTTAAAGTACTCGAAGAGACGCTTATATTTACTCAACAAACCGGATTCCGAATGATGACCCGCAAGCCCAATTAAATCACCCCAAAACTCGCAATCCTGCCAATCTTCGCCGCAAGAACATAGAGATACATCCTCATGATCGCCCCAAGTATCCATGTATTGCTGCATATGACTGGAAGAGAAGAAAGCTGCTATTTCGCCTAAGGCCAGGAACGCCTCATGCTGCCCTAAAAGATGACTAACTAGAGTTGTACCGCTATGCTCTAAACCAACAAGGTAAAGAAGTTTCATTGACCTTACAGCGCTTCTAGACAAACGATAAATGATCTATCGTTTAATAGTTCTAAGATAAAGTCTGCATCCTGCTCAACAAAATACTTAATTTTTAATCTGGGTGTTTCGAACACAATAATAGATCAATCACCGCCGCGCCCTGCTAACACCAACAAGCCCGCGGCAATACCTAAGTTTTTAATAAAGTTCTGCAACTCGTGCAAATAATTTGGATCTTCGCCTAAAGACCAAAAATTATGAATATAGACATTAATCAAAATCGTTAGGCCAAAAAGTACTAAGGCGCTTAGGCGAACCACTTTACCAAAGATAAGAAGCAGGCCAAGACCAACTTGTAGCACAATAGTTATAGGCAACAGCAGCTCAGTAAACGGCACTCCCTTAGCCTGCATTAGTGTCAAAGTTCCACCGTATTGCGCAACTTTCATTATCCCTGGAAGTAAGAAATAGATACCAAGCAGTGCTCGACCAACAAGATAATAAAAAGAATCAAACTGTCCTAATGCACTGTTTATTTTCATGATTTTACCTCGGTTATTCTGTTCTTTCTTTTGTAAGTTTCAACCATGACTTTGGCTCGTCGTTTTTTAAGTAAATCTAAGGCGTCATTTTCATTGAATTTATAGCAGGTAATGGCTTCAGTCTTACATGACTATGCCACGCTTAGCTCATAATATTACTCCCGACACTGCAATAGACAAACTATACAACTCTATACCCCAGCCTAAAGCAATATCAGATATAACATATAGCATTTTCACTGCGTGATCCCGTGCGCTAAAAACATAAACGCATATTCTTCAGCATAGTCTTTTAGTCGGCCGTAACGTCCGCTGTTTGAAAAATGCCCTGCGCCCATATTGATGCGCATTACCAATAAATTTTTATCTCGCTTGGTCGCGCGCATTTTTGCGGTCCACTTGGCGGGCTCCCAATAGGTGACGCGCGGGTCATTAATACCTCCGCTAACAAACATTGGCGGATACTCTCTTGCTTGTATATTGTCGTAAGGCGAGTACGATTGAATCAGGGCGTAATCGTCGGCGCTTTTGATTGGGTTGCCCCATTCTTTCCATTCCGGTGGGGTTAGCGGCAGAGATGCATCGAGCATGGTGTTGAGCACATCCACAAACGGCACGCCTAAATTTACCGAACGCCATAGCTCGGGTGCTTGAATCACAGCTGCGCCCATTAACTCGCCGCCGGCACTGCGCCCCGAGATAGAAATATTGCCGGCCTCTACGTAATTTTGCTCAACCAAATGCTTGGCAACGTCAACAAAGTCGTTAAACGTATTAGTGCGTTTTTTTAGTTTGCCATCAAGGTACCAGTTGTAGCCCATCATGGCGCCGCCACGAACGTGGGCAATGGCGTATACAAAACCTCGATCCAAAGCGCTTAAGCGGGTGCTAGAAAAGCCAGGTTCGATGGTAGCTGAATACGCGCCATAGCCGTATAACCATAGAGGCTGGCTGCGGTCTTGTTTGAAGCCCTTTTTATACACTAAGGACACCGGCACTAAAACACCATCGCGCGCGGGTGCCATTATACGTTTAGTTTCGTATTGAGTTTTGTCGTAGCCCGATGGTATTTTTTGCTGTTTACGGCTTACTAACTCAGCGCTGCTAAGCTGATAGTCGAACACTGTGCTCGGGGTAATCATTGATTCGTAACTTATCCGTAAATGGTTCTGCTTGAACTCAGGATTAATACCAATATCGGCGGTAAATAAGTCTTCAGGAAAACTGATTTGTCTTGATGTTAGTTTTGCGCCCTTTTGTGAGTCATCGACATAGTCAAGCAAGTGAATTTTTTCTAAGCCATTATCGCGGCTCTTTAATGCTATAAAATCATCAAAGGTTTGTAGGCTTAGAAGATACGACTCGTCGCTTCCTTGAATAAGTGTTTGCCAGTTTTCTTGGGCCGGCTTTGCATCATCAACTCTCACTAAACGAAAATTCTTATGAGTGTCGTTAGCAAGGATATAAAAATGCTTATGCGCATGATCAACGGTTTGTATAAAACCCTTGTCTCGCGACACTAGCATCTGCGGTTCGCCGGTAAAGTCGGCTTTAAGTGCATAGGTTTCTTGGGTCTCGCCTTGAGACGAGACAATCATCATATATTCCTTAGAACTGGTTCGTCCAAAACCAATAAAGTAACCATCGTCTTCTTCAAAATAAACAGTTTTATCACTCGATTGCTCGGTGCCTAATGTGTGCACTTTTATATGTTTGGCCAACCACTTATCTTTTTCTAACAAGCCGTACATTAACTTCGTGCTATCTGAACTAAAGGCGATGTCTCCGCTCACATCGCGGAGTGTGTCGGTTAGCGGATCACCAGTCTCAAGGTCGATGATAACAACCTCGTAGCGCTCATCGCCGGCGGTATTAAATGAGTAGGCGAGATAGCGATTATTCGGGCTGATCTCCCAACCACCCAGGACAAAATAATCGTGCCCTTTAGCGAGAACATTTTCATCTAAGAAAACACCCTCTTCGCCGGTAGCGAGATTTTTTCGAACGCGAATTCGATAATCGGCTCCAGATTCAAAATACCAACGATACTCAAAACCGTTATCGATATAAGGCACTGATATCTCTTGCTCATCTGTGCGGCCTTTAAATTCAGAAAAAACTTGTTCAACCAGTTTTTTGTGCGGCTTTAGAAAATCGCCGTAATACGCGTTCTCACGCTTTAGGTAATCAATTACCGGCTCGTCGTTTACCTCAGGATATCCTTGGTCTTTTAACCAATGGTAATCATCACTAAGTGTTTGACCATGGTGTTTGGCTGAATAAGGTTGAGTGGCCGCCACAGGAGCGGGTTGATCAAGTTGTTGTAAGCGCGGGAAGTCGGGCATGTCGATGTCTGATTCTGAAGAGCGTGGCTCTGAGGTTGTACTTGGTTGGCAGGCGGAAAATAAAAAAACAAAAAGAATTAGAAAACAGTGGATGTGCTGTTGCATGGTTATTTCGCCGTTATTTGGTTTTGTATCTCTTGATGCAAATTCTACAACTATAAAAGCGTGGCTTCTACGCTGTTAATAAAAATCGATATTGCTTTAGCATAATACTAAAAGGTTTGGCATTGGCGACAAAAGAAAGTGTTGCGCTGACCAATAATTTTGCTTGTTATTGTCTCACCGCAATCATTACATGGCTCGCCGGCTCGTCCATATACTTGTAGCTCTTGCGCGAAATACCCTGGCTTACCGTCAGCTTTAGTAAAATCACTTAGGCTGGTACCACCAGCGATAATGGCTTGGCTTAGCACATCTTTGATGTCATCCACCAGTTTGCCATAACGCGCTTTGCTGACTCGGCCAGCCGCTATTGTTGGCCTTATAGCCGCTCTAAACAACGATTCACTGGCGTAAATGTTTCCAACCCCGACCACTACTTTTCCATCCATAATAAAGTTCTTAATGGCTTGTTTTCGACCACGTGAGCGAGAAAACAAGTACTCGCTATTAAAGTCGGCGCTTAAAGGTTCTGGGCCAAGTGTGGCTAATAACTTATGCTGTTCAATAGGCCGATCTAAGTACAGGCAGCAACCAAAACGACGCGGGTCGTTTAGTCGCACAATGTGCTTGTCATCAAAGCACAAATCAAGATGATCGTGTTTAGTTGGCGCTGCGCCTTTGTCCAACACACGGAGCGAACCAGACATACCCAGATGCAGCAGTATTGCACCGGTTTGTGCGTGAAGAATGATGTACTTGGCGCGACGCTCAGCATTGCTGATTATCTGACCCTGTAACCGCTCCAAGGCGGCGGTTGGAATTGGCCAACGTAAACTGGCATTTCGCACAACAACCTTGCTTAAGGTCTTACCTTTGAGATAGGGTTCTATGCCCCTTAAGGTGGTTTCTACCTCTGGCAGTTCAGGCATTCTAAAAGAATCTATTTAAGCATAGGTAAGAAGCCATAGCCAAAAACCAGCGCTAAAACAACACACTCAAAAGCGACAAAGGCCGATTAATTCGGCGCTTCCAATGCCAACACATCACCTTCTTGCTGTGGCATTAATTGCCCGATTAAGGCCTTATCTTCATTATCCGAAAGCGCAGTCATACCAAGACGATACAAATTCATAGCCTTAGAGGTATCATTACTTGCTTCGTAAATTTCACCCAACATAGCGTACGCCTGCGGTAATTGCGCAGTTTGTATAGCCGCTTGCAAATGCGTTTCAGCAATATCGCGCTTGCCTTCTTGCATCGCAAAACGACCTGCAGCTAAGCGTAGCTCTGGATTATTTGGATTAGCCTTCAACCAAGCTTCAACTGTTTTACGTAACTTGGCCGGTTGGTCTGTTTCAAGCCCGCCAAACAAACGAATTAAGTCTGAATCTAATGACGATTTCACAGCTCTTTTCAATACGCTCTCGGCATCACTATGATAACCATGGTTCATTAAATTGGCAGCATAGAGGGCAATGTTCTCTTGCCGGTTTTTTTGTGCCTTAGGCAAACTCTTCCACACATCGCTTATCTGAGAAGTTTCGCGCAGTCTTGCGCTGTAAATCGTGTCCGCAATACGATCAATATCTTCAAGCGGCATGGCATCAAACCTACGAGCACTCGGTAAAAGCTCTAAAGCTTGTTCCCAATCTTCGGTCGCAAGAGAGGCTTGCAAAGCCAAGTTTAAGTACTGACCGTTTTTTCGACCCTCTTTTTTAAGATCATCTAAGGTCGCTCGCGCGTGCTCAAACTCTTGTGCATCAAGATGCAAGCGCGCTTTAGTTAAACCAATTGCAAAACGTTCTTTAGGCGCTATTTTTAAAGCCGCATTGAGATACTCATCACGCTTTAGCGTTTTACTTAATTGTTGTGCCGCTTGCGCCGCGGCCAGATAATTAACATAAGAAACGCCGCTGGCGTTAGACTTATTCAATAAGCTCTTTTCAGCGAGACGCCAGTCGCCTTTGATTAAGGACAAATAACCACTACCAAAGTTCTGTTCAGATTGTTTTTTATTGCTGCGCCGGCGCCAAGTACTAAGAAACTTAGGCGAACGCCAAGCAAAACGCACCATTGAAATCAGCAAATACAAAGTTAATACCAAGAGCACTAAGGTGATTAGAAATCCAACTAAGCGGAATTCCCATAAATAACTACCAGCGTAAACTTTGACGTAATTTCCTGGCCCTAAAAGACTCAGAAGATAAATTGCGTAGCCAGCAATCGCCCCTACAACTACTAATATGGCCAGTCTCATACTTAGCGTCCGCCTCTTGCTTTTTGCAGCAAGTCATACGATTTAGATACATTTGGTAAATCGTTGGCTAATTGAGTCGACTTTAAAGCCTCAAGGTTATTAAGCACTTTGATCACTTCGTCACTGCGCGTAGCGTAGTAGCTGTTCAACAAATTTTCAGCCGATTCTAAGCTCACCGTATATTCACCGGCACGGCTTTGCAAAACACTTAGTTGAGCCTTGGCTAACTGAAGTTGAATGTTTTGGTCTAAGAAGTAGCGCTGCTCGGGCGCCAGTAAAGGCTTAGGCGCTTGATCGATGCGTTGAGGCTTAAACTCGGCCACTAAATCCGCCCATATAACTTTTAACTGAGATTTAAAATCAGTATCGCCGTCAGGCTTATCAACTTCAATATCGCCTAACACGGGCGTATCATTTTCCAGCGGAAGGTCTGGAATCACTTTCTCTATGGCTCTTAGGCGACCGGTGATATTTTCAAGATCGACGGACGTTACCGATTCAAGACTGGCAATTTCTTCGTTAATAGCTTGACGAACAATAGCGTAACGAGGGTCAGCCAACTCTTTTAATTGTGCATCGGCCAGATTCAGTGCGTTAATCGCGGCACCTGGGTCTTTTGAGAAATTGACACTGTGATTAGCAAGCTTTAGTAATTGTGCAACCTCAGCGATCGTATAATCCTTAGTGCCTTTGTTTAAGTCATCACTAAGTTTGTCAACCAAGGTGCTGACTTGTCGTTGCGTTTCCTGAATGCTTCTAACTTTCAAATCGGTATTATTCGAGACTTCTGACAATTTGGCATCGAGCACAGCTTGCGACACCACATCGTCTTGAGCGATTTGAATACGTTGAATAGTATCTCCAAGACGGCTTACCTGGCCACCAATTTCGGTAACTCCCACTGCTAAGGCGCCCTCTTCTTTTAGATTTTTTTGTGGCTCTAATACTAGAACCACATATAAGGAAAAAGCAGTACCGGCCATGGCAAACAAAGACAAAAGTATGGCGAAAACAGACAACCCTTTGCCTGATTTTTGAACAACTACTGCCGGCGGTTGGCTTTGAGTCTGGGTATTCTCGACGACACTCACCTCATTGGCGGGTGCTTCAGAGGGTAAATTGTCCTCTGGCTTTGATTTATCTGTCATAACAAAAAGAAGTCTCTCAAACGAAATAAAAGTGTAGCACAGCAAGAAGCTAAGCTACTCACAGTGTAAGCTAAATTTTGCAAACAATTATTAGGCAGAAAAAGCCAATAACATGTCCTTATTTGACGGCGATTGCGCCCGTTTAATTTTTCCAGCCCAGCCAAATTCGCGTGCAGTATTCTCTATATTGGCACTTCCGGCCACCAGCATCGAAGCACGAATCACTTCGATTTGGTCACCCGCGATGGCTAATAGATTTTTCAAGGAATCAACGCTGTGAGCAAAAACACAATGCAAATTCGGCATTTGCTCTAAGGCATCATGCAAAGCTTGCTGACTATAGTCAGGAACAAATTGCCGATAACAAACAGCTTGGTCTACTTGAGCACCGCGCTGTCGCATTTCTTCTGCCGGCCAGTCAAGCCCTCGCTGACCACGAATAACAAGTATTTTACGACCCGATAGGTCTTTGAGTTGCTCTACGTCGAGCAGAGCTTTTGCGCCCACTCCGGAACTCGGAAACAAAGCCTCAACACCGTATTCATGCAAGTGCTTGGCAGTTTCCTCTCCGACCGTCATCGCTTTTACATTGTTTGGTATACCGCCCGCTTCATTAAGGATATTCATAGCAATATTAACTGCATTGCGAGACACAAAAACAACATCACTATAGCTTTTTATATTCGCCAACTCCTCAGCAACTGGCTCAGTTGCGACAACGTCTAAGGTAGGCACATGCACGGCATTAAAATCAAGTCGTTGCAAAATCGCCGGCATATTACCTAACAAGTGATACTGACGAGTGAGTAACACTGCTGGCTTGTTGGAGGACTTGGCGCCATGTAATGCACTCAATATTTTAGCCGCACCTTGATCTAATAATTGCGTTGCTAAAGTTCGGCCAAGTATCACCGCGTCCTTGAGCTCGGCGCTATCTTGAACCCGGCTTACTTTTAAAACGCGTGAACCATCAGGCTCTCCAACCATGGCACTAAGCATCAACTTGCCTGCATCAAACTCGGCAAAACCAGCAATCGGTACTGAGCAACCGCCCTGCAAGCCTTGATTTAATGCACGCTCGGCACTCAAAACAAGTTCACTATTCTTGTCGTTTAATGGCGCGATGATACGCTTGATATCAGCATCATCGCGACGACATTCAATGCCAACAATTCCTTGACCAACCGCAGGTATACAAAAGGCTGGCGAGAGACATTGCTTTATTCGTTCAACTAGGCCTAAGCGAATAAGCCCAGCGGCCGCTAAAATGATGGCATCAAACTCTTGCTCATCTAATTTCTTTAAACGAGTATTGACATTACCGCGCAGCTCAAGAAACTCTAGATTAGGAAATGCATGTTTAAGTTGAGAAACACGTCGTAAGCTAGAGGTACCAACACGCGAACCATCGGGCAAAGCGTGAAGGTTTTGATAGCGGTTGGAGACAAAGGCGTCACGCGGGTCTTCGCGCCTCATAACGACCGGTATCTCCAACCCGTCTGGCAAACTTACTGGCACGTCTTTCATTGAGTGCACCGCGATGTCGGCGTCGCCACTAAGTAAGGAGGTCTGTAATTCTTTTAAAAACAAGCCTTTGCCACCCACCGCCGATAAACTTCGATCAAGCAATTGATCACCACGAGTGGTCATTGGCACAAGTTCAACCTGAACCTGTTTATGCACATCAAGCAAGGCATCACGAACATAATTGGCTTGCCATAACGCCAACGGACTATTGCGGGTTGCAATTCGAATTATTTTCATCTGCAGTTTGGCATAAAAGAAGCTGATATAACTGCACTAGACTTTATCACACTGGCCTTATATTAAGCGCGCTGTTTCGTTTCTAGCTAGCTGAAATCGCCAATTTGAAGATCAATTTAGTGGCGCCCAGTAAAGGCTTCTACGATATACTTAGTTCAAACTCCTCGCTGTAATATAAGAAATATTATGACGCACCCAAAATCAGCCTCCAAAAAACCTTGGGGCGGGCGCTTCACTCAAGCAACCGATACGCTTGTAGAAGCGTTTACTGAATCGATCAGCTTCGACGCGAGACTGTATGCGCAAGACATACAGGGGTCTATTGCACACAGCAAAATGCTGGAATCGATAGGTGTGATATCCGAACAAGAGGCAGCCGACATTGAGCGTGGCTTGGGCGACATCAAGACACAGATAGAACAAGACAATTTTGAATGGTCTGCTGAACTTGAAGACGTTCACATGAACATCGAAGCGCGCCTAACCGATGCGATTGGTGATGCGGGTAAAAAACTACACACAGGTCGCTCGCGCAACGATCAAGTAGCGACCGATATTCGTTTATATATGCGTGAAGCAACTGATGCCGTAATAGGACAGATCGCAACTCTGCAATCTTCGCTATTGGCGCTGGCTGAGAATGAAACAGAGACTATCTTACCAGGCTTCACTCATCTTCAAGTAGCACAGCCCATCAGTTTGGGCCATCATTTACTCGCGTGGAATGAAATGTTGGAGCGCGATGTTGAACGCTTTCAAGACGCACGCAAACGCATCAATGTAATGCCCTTGGGTTCAGCCGCACTGGCCGGCACTAGTTTCCCGATAGACCGAGACATGACCTGTGAACTGCTTGGCTTTGAGCGACCCAGTCGAAACTCACTAGATGCGGTATCAGACAGAGACTTTTTGATTGAGTTTGCTGCCAACGCCAGCTTAGTGATGGTGCACCTATCGCGTTTTTGCGAAGAACTAATCTTATGGGCCTCCGAAAGCTATCGTTTTATTGAAATTGGCGATGCCTTTTGTACTGGCTCGAGCATCATGCCGCAAAAGAAAAATCCCGACATCGCTGAACTGGTGCGCGGAAAAAGTGGTCGCGTAATCGGTAATTTACAAACATTGTTAGTGCTGATGAAAGGCCAAGCATTGGCTTATAATCGCGACAATCAGGAAGATAAAGAACCTATTTTCGATACCATGGATACGCTAATGAGCAGCCTTCAAGTATTTTCTGCAATGGTTCCAAGCATACGTTTTGAACGAGAAAACATGGAACAGGCTGCCCTCAAAGGCTATGCTACCGCGACAGATTTGGCAGAATACCTAGTGCGCTTAAATGTCCCATTTCGTGACGCCCACAGCATCGTTGGCGGCGCGGTACACTACGCAATTGAACAATGCAAACCACTGTCCGACTTAAGCTTAGAGGAACTCAGAAACTTTGGTGACATGATCGAGCAAGATGTCTATGAAATATTAAGCTTGCAAGGCTCGATAAACGCACGCCAACATTTTGGCGGAACCGCGCCCGTACGCGTGCGCGAAGCTGTCAAAGCAGCTCAGAAGCGACTCGAAAAATTTAAAATAGAAAATAACCAATGAACGTAATGAACAAAACTCTTAGCGTAGCCGCAGTTTTCTCTGCTTGCATACTAATCTCTGCCTGTGGCCAAAAAGGCCCATTAATTGTAGATCGTCCACCGGAAGATTTGACTCGAACGCAAGAAGGTCTACCGAATGAAATTTCTCCCGACGATGGCTCTGAATCAGAAGCAGAGGCCGCGATTGAGGTCTTATCTGAGATTGAAGACGACGACGCCGAATAAGCCTAAGAGGCTCTAGTTGCGAAAATGCGAGCCTGAAGACGCGCGCGCGTAGCGCGACAATACTATGAATTTTTTCTCTTTTAAAGAAGGCCGTTTGTTTGCCGAAGACGTGGCTGTGCATGACATTGCACGGCAATACGGCACACCCACGTTTGTGTATTCACGCGCCGCGTTTGAACATCAGTGGGCCCAGCTTGATGACGCGTTTGGCGAACATCCGCACAGCATTTGTTATGCGGTAAAAGCCAACAGCAATATAGCCGTATTGAATGTCCTCGCCAAACTTGGGTCGGGCTTTGATATTGTTTCTGAGGGTGAGCTTAGACGCGTACTGCTCGCCGGCGGGGATCCTAAAAAAGTAGTGTTCTCCGGAGTTGCCAAGAGCGAGAAGGAATTGAGCTTTGCAATGCAGCAAGGCATTCGCTGTATCAATATTGAGTCGGTCGCAGAGTTAGACCGCGTTCAAAATGTAGCAAGCAAGCTCAACACAAAAGCGTCTATCGCGTTTAGAGTAAATCCGGACGTTGACCCACAAACACATCCTTATATTTCTACCGGCATGGATGAAGCTAAATTTGGTGTACGCATGGATGCTGCGTTTGAAGCCTATAAAAAAGCCGATGAACTACCCAATATAGAAGTGCATGGCATCGCTTGTCATATTGGCTCGCAGATCACGAGTACAAGCCCGTTTAACGATGCACTCGATCGAGTTTTAAGTATGGTTGAACAACTGAGCGAATTGAACATACAAATCAAACAACTCGATTTAGGTGGCGGCTTAGGCATTAACTACCTTGACGAAACACCACCGTCAGCAAGGCAATATGTACAAACCATGTTGGATGGGATTGCCGCGCGCGAAATAAATCTACCCATCGCTATTGAACCGGGCCGCTTTATCGCTGGCAACTCAGGCATTTTATTAAGCCGGGTAGAATATCTAAAGCAAAACGCCAGTAAGCGCTTTGCGATTGTTGATGCGGGCATGAACGACTTATTACGCCCATCGCTCTACCAAGCGCACCATGAAATCGTAAACACCGATCAAGCCAATACTACCCAAACTAAGAGCGAGCCTATGGCGACCTACGATGTCGTTGGCCCAGTGTGCGAATCCGCTGATGTTCTCGGATACGACCGTCAATTAAACGTCAAGGCTGGTGATTTACTTGCAATCAAATCATGTGGAGCTTATGGCTTTGTCATGGCGGGTAACTACAACTCGCGTTGCCGCCCAGCCGAAATAATGGTTGATGGCAGCAATGCGCATGTAATCCGCGAACGCGAAACCTATGACGAACTGACTCGCGCAGAGCACTTATTAAAAAGCTAGTCGCCCTGCAAAATGACAAAAAACTACTTTATCGCATTAACTTGCTGCCTCAATCGGCCTCTCTAAGTAATTGGTAATAGACCACATATATTTAGTTTTATCGGCGGTCTTATACCGCTTATTCGTGAAGCACTAGCAATCTACGAGAAAATACGTTATTCATAGATTATGAAAATAACATTACTTCTATGCACATTGTATTGCGGACTGGCGGTCGGCACACAAGTACAAGCAGCGAAACTCTATAAATGGGTCGACAAGAATGGCGTGGTTTCCTATCAGGACACGCCGCCTCCTAAAGGGTCAAAAATTCTTGAAGAAAGCACAACCGACATTGCTGATGGTTCGGCTGGGCCAGAGACACCCAAAGAAGCCGTCAAAGTTTACACCGTAGAAAACTGCAGTTTGTGCGTAAGAATTGTTGAACACTTAAAAGCCTTAAATGTGCCTGTGCTTGAACTTCCACTAGAGAACGATCGCGAAGCACAAAGCATTATTCTTGAGCGCAGCAATAGTTTAATCACGCCAACCATTTTTGTTGGTGATCAAATTCATCAAGGTGGAGAAATTAAAAGCCTTGAAAAAGTCTTGCTAGAACAAGGTTACAAGATTGACCAAGCCCAACCAGCAAATTCAGAAAACCAACAGATAACGCCGAGCTCGAACCTCGAAGAAGGCTAAAGCGCGAACGACAACCCTAACGAGCGAGTCGATTAAAGCCTAAACGGCAATCGATCATTATGCTCGATCTAAACAAAAAACATCAAAACTCACTATGAAGATTGCCTCATGGAATGTGAATTCACTACGAGTTCGCATGGAGCATGTCTGCGATTGGCTTAAAGCCACAGATTGCGATGTGCTTTGCCTACAAGAATTGAAAATGCCAGACGCGGAATTTCCCGATCAAGCCTTCTCAAAACTGGGCTATCACTGCGCGTTCATTGGCCAAAAAACTTATAACGGCGTTGCTATTATCAGCAAGACTGAATTACGAAACATTGAAACCGAACTTGACGACCTGGACGACCCGATGCGCCGATATATTTCTGCGCGCCTTCAATTAGAGGATGGACAAGACTTAAATTTAGTAAACGTATACTGCCCAAATGGACAAGCCTTGGACTCAGAAAAATTCGTTTATAAACGAAAGTGGTTCAAACACCTTAGAGCCACCATGCGCCGCCATTTGACTGAGAATGAAAATGTGGTCTTAGTCGGCGACTTTAATATCACACCGAGTGATCTTGATGTGCATGACCCGAAAGCATGGCAAGGAAAAATACACTGCAGTGAAACCGAACGCTTAATGCTCCACACCTTAATGAACGAAGGTTTATACGATTCATTCCGCGCGTTTCACAAAGAAGGCGAGCGGTTTTCTTGGTGGGACTATCGCGGCGCTGGCTACCGTGCCAACCAAGGTTTACGTATCGACCTCATTCTCAGTTCAGCTGCTATGTTGGCGCGCGCAAATGATTGCGACATTGACGAAACACCGCGCAAACTAGAACGCCCTTCCGATCATACACCGGTGATTGCGCAATTCTCATAAACCCGTAAATCGTTCCCTATTTCGCCTGTATAAGCCTTAACGTTAACTCTTCGGGTATTTCTTCGGTTATAAAATGAGAGTTCGATTCAAACACTTCGCTATTGAACGACGCCTGCGTTAGAGCTTTTTCTAAAATAGGAATCTGCTCGGTGGTCAACACTTTATCTTGCGCGCCCCAAAGAATGAAGACCCGTCCGTTAAATCGAGATAGCTCATTAATTTGTCGTTCAAGACCACTAAAAAGCGCCTCGTCGAAGCCCGTATAGTAATCATAAAGCGCTTTGTTCGAACCTTCTCTCATTGGCGCCACGTATCCCAAACAGGCTTGCTCACTTAATTTCGCGTTCGAGCTCAAACCCATGTTTCTAAATGTCATGTCTAAGGCCGTGGAACTAGAAACCGGCGAAGAAAAAGCATTGCTCATGGCACGTGCAACCGCGCCTTTTTCAATATTAGGATGGTTAAAGCCGGTCTTACTAATAATGGTATTAAGCACAAACAAAGTTTTGATATTCTGTTTAGCGTTTAAATCTCGTTCTAACAGCTCCCATGCTACTAAACCGCCCATATCGTGAAACGCTAAACTAAAATCTTTTACATCGAGCGACTCGAGTAGCGCTTCAACATAATCCGCTTGCGATTCCCGTTGATACAACTTGCCATCCGAATCTGGTTTATCGCTGCTCCCGTAGCCCATAAAATCAATCGCTATCACACGATAATGCTGTTGAAGATCAGGCAACATTTTACGGTACAGCCAAGACGAACTTGGCACCCCGTGCAATAGAACCAATACCGGCGCTTGTGACTCACTTGCTAGATCAAGATACGCCAACTTACCGCGGCCAGTATCAAAGAAAGATTGATGTGCTCGATGATCGGCATAATTACCAGTAAGCTGATAGTGCGACTTATCAATTTGTTCGAGGCTTTGGGTTAATCTAGGCGAACCACAAGCACTTAATACTAATAATATGATCAGAATGAAACCGGTTTTCGTCAACATTGAATCTCCAGCTTTAACGGCATCGGCCGGGTAAAAAACGAATATCTAAATTGGTTAAATCAACGCCAGACACACGCATACCATCGGGCACACGCGACGCCGCACAAACCCAAGAAAGTGGCGTTTGCGGAGTATCCTCAACATATACAGGTCTTAATGTAATTACTTTATTGTGCAGTGCCTGCGGTAAATTTTGACCAAGCGTTAAATGCAAAGCACCCTCTCTAACTTCAAGTTTTCTAAGATAAGAACCTTTAATTTTGCCCGCTTCAGGCATACCTGCAGCAAGATTATCATCGGGGAAATTGCCATTAGAAACTTGATAAAATGCGTTGATATTTGCTTTGTAGTTTTCGACTAACTCCAAAGTTTCAACGACTCGTTGTTGGGTAATTCGACCCGCTTGCGAGGGCACTGCGATAAGCGCAATGATGGCAATAATAGCAACCACCACCATGAGCTCTAACAAAGAAAAGCCGTGATTTTTTGCAGGTGAGCGTTTCATACCGCGATTGTATAGGCAAAGTCATGGCGAGAGCAAAGCCGATCGCAATACAGCACGCAGTAAATCAACCCAGGCTAAAGTATAAGCCTGAGCGATTAGTTAACCGTAAAAAAATACATTGGCTATGATTAAAACCTGGTTATAAAAAACTCGGCCGTCTCTATTGGTTGAAGTTGTACACCAAATTAATACTGGTAATAGTGTCCGTTTCATCAGCACCTTCAGCAGGATCTGTATTGTGGCGAATCAGTACACCTGCCTTAAGCGAAAATGCCTCATTCATAGCAACTAATAAAGCTGTATCACTCTCAACATAGGTATTGTCGGAGCCAATTTCAGCGACGAATTTATTTTGAAATTCGGTATTACTAGTAAGCTTTTGACGATAATCGGAACGCAATATTAATGTTGCACCACTCAAATCTTCACCTTCGATTTCCGAACCATCATCCAATATAGAGAGCTCACTGGTGTCACGGAAACCAATACCAGCACCAACTTCCCACCCACGTGGCTCGGTATCGAAAATACGGTAACCATAGCCAGCTCCGAGGCTAACTTGTTCAGTAAAGCCGTCAAATTCATCGTCCAGAAACGATAATGAACCAAAAATAAAGCGACGCTCAGAAAGATCACGCTTTATAGTGTAATCCGCATTAAAGCTCTCAGCTGAATCGATGTCATTGTTCGAAGCACGATATAGGCCAAAACCAAGCTCATGGGTCCATACTTCACCTTCGTTGATGAAACTCAAACCAACATTGGCATTCTCGCTATCCGTGTTACCACTAGAAACAACAATGCCGGCTTCACCTTGCCCTTTCCAATCAGCGGCGTTCGCTGTCAAGGATGCTCCAATTGTCATGGTGAGTAGTAAAATTTTAGATGTTTTCATAGCTAAATAATCTCGTAATAGAACAGAAACGCCGGGCGTACACCTAGCTCTCAGTCTCATTTTTATAAGTGTTAATGGTTATTCAATTTTGTTAACTCTGATACATCAAACTCCGACCGTCAGAACGAAATCGCTATAAGCAAATATGTGCTAGAACACCCTAAGCTGATGATTAGTTCTCAGCGTTGACAGTCATCATATTTAGATGATTCTGAGTTAAACCAGTATAGAAAGCTCACTGCCAAACGATTGTTAAACAATGCTTCAATAACGTAAGAAATTGTGTCTTAAAATATGCTCTTTTAGGGTCCTCTAACTATTGAAAACCGATTATCCAATGAGCACACATAAAAACAGCGCCTGGCATGATTAACGACTTGAATAGTGACTCAAAAATGATTTATCTTAGGCGCCGCGCATCGAGTAAGAGCGAAGATGCCGAACAGCTATTTAGTGCCAATAAAGAGTAGATATATAAATGTCGCCGTGGTGATCATTTACGCTGTCCAATAGTGCTATCGTCATTAAAAACGCAAAGGTCATCGAGCAAAATTCGCATGCTGCACAAAAAAAGCCGCGATCAGACTTGCGGTGGATGGACGTTAAGAGTGGAAATACAGAATGAAAGTTGAAACAACGCCTAGCCAATACGATTACATTATTATTGGCGCGGGCTCTGCTGGGTGTATCTTAGCTAATAGGCTAAGTGCTGAAACGAAAAACAAAGTGCTATTGATCGAGGCTGGTGGCAGTGATCAAAACCCAATGATTAGCATGCCAAGTGCGCTCTCATACCCAATGAATACGCGGCGCTACAACTGGGGCTATTACAGTGAACCAGAGCCGTTTTTAAATCAACGAAAAATTCATACCGCACGAGGTAAAGGACTGGGAGGCTCTTCGTCGATTAATGGCATGGCTTATGTTCGAGGCCACGCTTGTGACTTTGATGAATGGGCTGAACTCGGCGCAGAAGGATGGTCTTACCAAGATTGCCTACCCTACTTTAAACGACTTGAATCATGGGTTAAAGGTGAAGACACTTACCGAGGCGGGCAGGGAGAAATAGGCGTAGGGCTTGGTAACAATATGGAGCTTAATCCACTTTATCAAGCCTTTATCGATGCTGGAGTTGAGGCTGGCTATGGTGATACGGATGACTATAACGGCTATCGCCAAGAAGGATTTAGCGCAATGCAAATGAATGTTGCGAACGGACTTCGACAATCCACCTCGCGCACGTTTTTACACCCGATTATCAAGTCTCGAAAGAATCTACGGCTAATGGCTAATAGCAGTGTTAGAAAGATAAGGTTTGAAGGCAAACGAGCGGTCGGTGTTACGATTAAGACTAGGGGTAAAACACTCGACGCCAATGCCAATAAAGAAGTCATTATCTGCGCCGGAGCGATTGGATCACCACAATTACTTGAGCTTTCTGGAGTCGGATCGGCAGAACGCCTGCAAGCATTAGGCATCAGCGCTATTGTTGACCGGCCCGGCGTAGGAGAGAATCTGCAAGACCACCTCGAAGTCTTTTTCCAATATAAGTGCATAAAGCCAGTGAGCCTCAATAGGCAACTTGGTTTATTTAGCAAAGCACTGATCGGCGCACGTTGGTTATTCTTTAAAACCGGTTTAGGTAGCACTAACCACTTTGAGTCCTGTGCTTTTATTCGTTCAGACGCGGGCAAAAAATGGCCTGATATTCAATATCATTTTTTACCCGCTGCCATGAGCTACGATGGAAATGCCGCATTCGATGGGCAAGGCTATCAGGTGCATGTGGGCCCAAATAAGCCACACAGCCGTGGACACGTACATTGCCAATCGAACAAAATATCTGACCACCCTTCAATCCAATACAATTATTTGGAAGAACAACAAGACGTCGAAGATTGGCGTAAAGTAATACGTTTGACGCGCGAGATATTAACGCAAGAGGCGTTTACCGAATTTCGCGGCGACGAGATTCAACCGGGAGTCAACATTAGTAGTGATATGGAAATTGATGACTGGGTGCGAGAAAATGCTGAAACCGCCTATCATCCATCCTGCACCTGCAAAATGGGCTCAAGCGACGATGTAAATGCAGTAGTCGATTCTGATTGCAAGGTGATCGGTGTAGATGGCTTACGAGTCGTGGACTCGTCGATATTTCCAAGCATACCTAATGGAAACCTGAATGCACCATCAATGATGGTTGCTGAAAAGGCGGCAGATAAAATCCTAGGAAAGCCTGCATTACCTCACGCTAAGGCCGACATTTGGATAGCACCAGATTGGCAAAACAAACAACGCGAGTTACACACACTAACGTGATATTGTTGAATCTAAATTTGGCGTCAGCAGTTCGTTTATGATGAGAAAATTTTGCAATTAATCTTTGAAGAACTTGATTATCAAGATACACCATTAGGACCAATTAGCTTACGTCGGCGTAGCGAACCACGGCTAGATAATCTTTTAATCTACGAGGTAAAACTCGGCGAGGAGTTCTTGATGTCGAGCCTATTCGTTGAAGCTGAAGAGCAGCTTTCAACACTCGGCTTGGCAGCGCTTAAACAACAGGGGCACCAGCAAGAACTCGAAGTAGTCGTGGGCGGATTAGGCCTTGGCTATACTTCCTTAAGCGCTTTAAACGACCCAGCGGTAAAGCAAGTACGCACTATCGACATAATGCGGCCCGTAATTTCATGGCATGAACAAGGCTTGATTCCGATTGGTGATGTACTCGCAAAAGACTCGCGCAGCGAATTAATTCACGATGATTTTTTTGCAGTTGCACAAAATCAAGACTCCAATGGCTTTATCGACGATAGAAGCGTTCACGCAGTGCTATTAGATATCGATCATTCGCCAAGCCATTGGCTAAACCAAGGGAACGAATCATTCTATTCTCTCAGCTCCTTAGAAATTTTAGCAAGTAAAATTCAAGCGGGCGGCGTGTTTGGCATCTGGTCTAATGAACAAGTCGACCAGAAATTTACCGGCTTACTAGAAAGCGTCTTTAATAAAGTAGAAACGCATACCATCGAATTTGCGAACCCTTATTCTGGTAAAAGTTCTATTAACTCGATATACATTGCGATCAACAAATAACCATCTCTAAAAGCAGCTTAGGCCCAAAATTACTTGAGTCGCCTCTAAACTATGTCTTAACCTTGTTCACTAATTAAACGCCTTAAATGATATCCAATATTTCGTTGAATCGTATCCTGATCAGACTTTTTAATAAAAGTAATATTGAGCCCATATTGAGACTCATAGTACTCATACACAATTTTCTTAAAACGGTACTTTGAGGAAATTAAAGTGATCGGCACAGAAGGAAGGTTATCGTTGAGAATATCAACGCCATAATGCTGGCCGGTGATTCGATGACTCGTTTTCACCAGCTGATCATTCGGTGAACTAGTTTTATTATCCGGGAGATTGCAGTCTAAGACGGCCAAAAAGATATCTTTATAACGCGATACGGCAATTCTTAAAGACTCAATATTGTTCGCCTTTAAAATTTTGATAGCGCTCAGCATCTCTTTTTTTTCATCGCTGATATTAGGATTTTTAGAAAGCGCGCGAATTTCATCTAAAACAAACTGCAGCAATAAATCCATTTGATCGGGATCATCTTCAACAAGAAGAAGTTTTGGCACTGCTTTGAACATCTTTATTCCCAACATCTTTCATTTCCAAGCTATTAGAACTGGGGCGGTCCATATAAAATATTAAATTTATAGTTCAAACTTCTAAACACGCGCTGAGCATACCATGTTATTTCTGTGAACCGATAATCAGGCGCCGTAAATTCATCCCGCCTTTAACTTAATTTAACTAAGTTAGATCAAAAGTGGTTTAGATCACTTAAATATACCAGCAAAATGCTTGAGTAGAACAACCTTAAGTCGCCTACCGGCTATGAGAAATTCGATAATCCTGCTCCCTACATCGACAAATAGAGTCGACCTTATATCAAACTTTTTTAACCACCGAGCCTTTTAACTTCATCGCACCAAAGCCATCAATTTTACAATCAATATTATGGCCATCAACTGTATGATCAGCATCGAGCACCCGTATATTTTTTACCTTAGTGCCTACCTTAACGGTAGACGATGAACCTTTAACTTTTAAGTCTCGAATTACGCTAACCGTATCGCCGCTAACTAACACATTGCCGTTAAAATCTTTAACAACATCAATCTCAGGCAGTTGATTTTCATCCCACTCATAGCCACATTCAGGACACACGTATTTTTCACGATCTTGATAGACATAGCTAGAATCGCATTGTGGGCAATTAGGTAATTCGCTCATTAGCTTAACAACTTAAATCTTTCGGGCGTGGTTTTAAAAACGGAGCTTTATTGAGAGTCGCTTAACAGTCTTATTCAGAATCAGTTTCTGGAATTTCTGGTTTACACCAACAACCGTCAGTTGAAGAAAGTGAGCCTCTAACCCTTTTTAAACGAGCATCTCTGCCGATTTGATATGAATGCTGTGCAGTATAATCTTGCGCATCATTTATTTCCCACTTCTCATTGAAGGTGAGCACTTTAGCTTCATCGGTATCACTTTGCAGGGAAACTTTAATCACATATTTTCCATGGGAGAGATCGCAGTCCGTTGTAGATATACCCGTGTCTACCTTTACTTCATTGTCATGCTGATCGTATTCCAAAACCATGGAGGCTTCACACTGAGTGCTTTGCGCTCGCCTATCAAGATCATCAAGGATCGTACTGTAATCAATAGAATGGTCTCCTTTTTTCTTAGCCCTATTCTTTTCGACTCTATCAGTTACTTCTTTAAGTCTCGCATCATCCAAATGACGTTGCAAAGTTTGATCTCCAACCTCTATCTGAGCATTGACAGCGCGCGGCATCGACGTGGCCAGGCACAAAATTAAACAAGACAAAATAAAAACTCGATACTCCATAAAAAATACTATATCACAGCCTTTAAGCGAGCTCAGTTGCTTTTTAACAATGGCAAGAAGCAAGTGACACCGAGCTAAACGAAGATTTTCTGCGGGTATTTACTGAATTAAAACACTTGATAAACCTGAAAAATCGCGATTTTATTTATTTTAAGTAATACTAACCAAGCTTGATAGTTCTTTAATCGGATGGACTTTATTTATTAAATGTCCTTATTTAATCACTAACTTCGGCACTTATTATTATACAAACAACCTTGTCGATACCAGCCAAAAAAAATAATATGAAATTCATAAACGCTTTCGCTCTTTCACTATTTCTCGCTTTTGGCGCTCACGCACAAACTAACGATACGTCAAATCTATGGTCGGTCGACTCCGCTAACTCTAGGGTTAACTTTGTGAGTATTAAAAAAGACAATATCGCTGAGACTCATGTTTTCAATGATGTGTCAGGCAGCATCAACAACGGCAATGCATCAATTACCATTAAGCCCGATAGCATTGATAGCCGCGTGCCAATCAGGAATGAACGCATGCGAGAGTTTTTATTTGAAACCGGCGTCTACCCCACCATTGAAGTTAACGCTAAGGTGAACACCATCATGGCTGAGATCGAGGAAGGTAGTTCAGTGATTAGCTCGGTTCCAGCAACCTTATCAATGCACGGACACAGCAAAGAGTTAAACCTATCGTTGCGAATAAGCAAACTGAATGCTGACACAATTGTAGTCGCTAGCACAGAATCAGTATTAATTGTGGCGGCCGATTACTAAATGCTAGAAGGTATCACTAAGCTCTCAAGCCTCGTTAATAACCTAGCCATTGCTGAAACAGTGCCGGTAAACTTTTCGCTACAGCTTACACGAAACTTAAGCCAATGCTGGAGTAACAATAAAGGTGTCGAAATTAGCGGTACTAATAAGAGGCACTAGTCAGAGGTATTTAGGTGACACAATCTCAACAAACCATTCATCAACTATTAGCCACGCTACCACAAACTGGTAGGGTTAAATGGATTGGTTTGCGCCCCGCGCGCAAAGCTACTATGGACGAGGTGAAAACAGTTGAGGCTGTGTGCCAAAATGGCTTAAACGGAGACCGCTACGCGGGCCGCAGCGGTAAGCGCGAAATCACTCTTGTTCAACATGAACACTTAGCCGTGATCGCGAGCCTACTTGGGCTCGCCGAATGCCCACCTAAACTGCTGCGTCGCAACATTAGTGTAAGCGGTATTAATTTACTTTCTCTAAAAGGTAAGCACTTTAAAGTAGGTAACAGCACGCTTGAATATACTGGCTTATGCCACCCTTGTTCGTTTATGGAAACCACTTTTGGTGCTGGCGGATACAATGCCGTTAGAGGTCATGGCGGCATCACAGCAAGGGTAATTAGCAACGGCTCCATTAGTCTTAATGATTCGGTCTATTTTGATAAAAGCATAAACAATGACTTGGATTGATCGAGAACAAGACTAAAATCGGTCATCAAACAAACTCTGGCAGCCGTCTGACAAGTTAAGTGTGTCAAGTGAATGCTTAGCGAGCGCGAACACCGTATCTTCATGCACAACATTCCAACGAGCTAAGCTAGAGTCCTGTTGTTGGCTGATACGGTATTTTTGCAGGACTGGCAAAGTAGTTTGATCGTGATACACCCAATACGCATCAAAGGCTTGCGTACTGACACCCTCACACAAACGCTTAACAGGCAAGAAGTAAAGCTTCTCGCTCATGGCAAAAGCGAGGTCATCACTATTTTTTTTATGATTGTTTTTAATCACTAAACGTGGCCTAAGAATTTGTCCTTTTTGTACCACAGTAACCTGTAATCGCAATACCCGTTCATCGATTTCCACACCGAGGTCAGTCAGAAATTTAGCCTCTCCAGCTTGTTCTGGATCAACCATGAAATTCGGCTCACACAATAAAAATTCAGTCACGCTCAATTTAAAGCTGGCCTGCAGCTTAGACTTTTCCAACAGATAGAGACGTTCTGCTTGGTCTAAGCGAAGCTGATCTAATTGCAGTTTTTGTTGACTTAAGGCGTTTCGCTTTGTCGAATGCTTATTCTGTTGTTTCTGCTCAGCAATAAACCTATCCATAGCATCAATCAAGTCGCTGTCATTTTTTTCAAAGTGTTTAGTCATAGGGCCGAAACGCACTTAGCTTACATTAGGTATTTTCAATAGTTGTGCATTCTCTCTAGGAAACAAGCGGCGCGCAAGTCAATAACAAAGCAAAAACTTTTCGACACTCTTTGCGACACTTAAGCAGCGGCTTGTTTACATTTTTCATATTCATAGCGATATGAACACTTTATACTCGACTGAGGGATACTCGTTATCTAAGCACTAATGGGAGAATGTCATGATTAAACTTCTAGTGATCGCGGTCATTGCTGTTGCGGCTTTATGTGTTCTGTTTTGGCTAGCGCTTAGTCCTAAAAAAATACAGCTTCAAAATGAACTAGGCATTATCGAAAAATTCGAATACGAGACACCTCTGCTAACTGAAGTAGATCCATCAATGCCCTCAAGTCTCATACTTAGACGAGTACTTGATAGCACGTGGCGAACGTCGGGCAAGCACACTAATTTTCAGTTACAAGAATATACCGAACCCTCACTGTCGGCCCACATCATCAAGCCTGATGTTTATTTAAAATCATCACTAAATGAACCTGCTAGAATTGTGCTTGGTCGATTTAACGATACTGGCGCAGGCATGCACGGTTGGCACGTCACAATGGTTCGACAAGGCGATAATCCCATCTCATTTGATCGTCACCAACGCTATTACGTTTGGATCGAAAAAGATTTTCCAACGGGCTTTACAGACTCGGGAGAACCTATCTCGAATAACCCTAAGCGTTGGTACTTTTCTGGTCTTGGCGATATCATCGATAATGAAAGTTACCAAGGCTACTTTGAACCCGAGGCCGGAGATAGATAATCTAAGATAAGAGTATAAGTCTCTACTTAAATAGATCCATTAATCAATCGTGTTTTAGTAGAAGTAATTTCAAAACACTCATTCACAAATAAAACATACTTAATTTAGGCAGTTAATTCTAATCATTATAGGTAGAATTAAATCCAGTATGTCACCTTGCATCGTGTCAGTCTCATGCCTGTCGAACCATCTAAAATTTCGGATCAAAACGCGAGTCAATTAAAACTGCACTCGCCCAGTTTCAAAACACAGGCGAACAGCAATATTGGTTCGTTCTCCTTTTTACAACGGGCCTTGCTTTTTGCCGAGCTTTCCATGGTTGCCTATCTACCACCTGACCAAGCGAAAGCAGCCGCAACCTCACTTGGTTTTATAGAGACTGTCTTTTACGATAACGATGGATCACAAGCCTACGCATTCAGCAACGAGCAAGACATCGTTATCGCATTCCGCGGCACCGAACCTAATGAGTGGAATGATCTCAAAGCAGACATGGACGCAAAAAAGGCCCTAGCTGAAACGGTTGGACATGTTCACCGCGGCTTTAAAAAAGAGGTGGACGATTTGTGGCCGCAACTTGAACAGATGCTGCTTATCAATAAACAAAATCTAGCTAAAAAACTATGGTTTACGGGGCATTCATTAGGCGGCGCAATGGCGTCTATCTGCGCTGGTCGTTGCTTATTGTCGCACATCAACACGCAAGCCGAACAACTTCACACATTTGGCAGCCCAAGAGTCGGTACCAAGCGCTATATTAATCACGCCAAGGTTGATTACATCCGCTGGGTTAATAACAACGATATCGTTCCGCGCTCACCGCCAGCATGGCTTGGCTATCGACATGCCGGTAAAGAGATGTATCTCGATGCACAAGGTAAACTTAAAAGCTTAAACCGGCTAGAGCGCCGCGCCGATATGTGGAAAGGTTTAGTGGCCGGAATTCGAAGAAAAGAAATCGATTACTTTAGCGATCACTCAATTGTACGTTATGTCGAAAACATTCATAAGGAACTAAAACTAGAAGTAACACAGGCATCTGAGCAAACGCCTTAAAGTCTCCGGCTTGATTTGCTACTCGACTCATCAAAATTTTTATCTTGTGATACTAAGCTTAAACTAAGAAGTAAAACAGACATCTAGATCGTGCTGCAAACACGAAATTAGAACATCGCTATAGTTTATAAAAGCTATTGTGAACCAAGCTCGCGCAACCTTGCTGCGGTCTGGGCTTCGGGCGTCGTGAAAAAATCACTTATTAAATCTATGTTATTAGGATTATCGCCCAACTTCGCTTTAGCCGATTGATAGCGCGCATACTGTTGCTCAAAATAGGCTTGGCTTTGCTGGTAAACAAGTAAGTCTTGGGCGCGCTCATCGCTTAAATTTAGATTCCGCAATTCGTCATAAAGCTGGCCGTCATCGAGCTTTTGATCTAATAAGGTTTGAATCTCAGCCTGTTGATCTTTTTGAACTATTGACGTTTCGATATTGGTTCGCAAAGATTCGGGCAATTCTAATTGCAAACGTTCAAGCTCACTTCTTTGTTGCTCAATATCAAGCGATTCATCGGCAAGCAATTCGAGAGACTTTAAGGTGAATTCAGCATTAGCATCTTCCAGCCCAAACAGTGCTTTGGATTCGGCCTCGGTAAATAAGTCTTCGCGAATACCTCGCAATTTAACCGACGTTTCCCTCAATACTAGAAGCGCATCGGCATCTTCATCAATTTGATTAATCAAGGGTTGGTCACCAATTTTATATTGCTCAGAAAGATACTTTAAGTAACGCTGAAAAACATCTCGCGCCTGTTCCGCCGCCTCACTCGGCAGTGATTGGTTTATTAAATCAATAGCCGCTTGAATCGCAGACTCGGGACCGATCTCATCTGCAGCACTTAAGAAATAGTCAAAATAGTCTCGGAGCGCTTGATCAAGAATAAGATTTCCATTGGCATCGGTGCGCGCAGCTCCATCTATTTGCGTGCCACTTAAAGTAAGCGCACCTAAACCATTAATAAGAGCGTTCGGGGTTGAATAACGTTCTTTATCTAAGGCCTCTGGCGAAGTCCCAACGTCTAGTGTTGGCTTAAGCTCATTCGGCTTTATAACCGTATCAGTGTGCCCAACACTAGCAAGATCGTGCCCAACTTTAGGGTTTAGTGTTTTATACACCCAATAAGTAGACAACAACACCAAACAGAACAAGGCAAACCCATAGAGTGCTTTGCTGCGTTTGGTGTTCAATTCAGATCGAGAAGTCATTAATAAAACCTAACTATAAACCTTTGCCTTTGAGGCGATTGGCTTGAGTTCGATACAAGCTTACCGGATTAGTGAACCCTCGCAAACCTAGTAAGCTATTAACCTCATCCAAGTGATTCATGTGGTAACGACTGAAGATTACTTTGCCAAACTTAGACGAACATTCACTGACTAAACCGTCATTACGCTCAAAACCAAAGGCCAAACTTGTAATCCCGATGGCCGCATCTGAAATATCGAAAAAATTAGTAAGTGGCGCAGAACCGCTCCATGAGAATGCCTTGATGTTATAACCATTGATGTTGATATTCTCATCAAGCGAGCTACAGTTGCCGCTTATCCCCACATTTCCCAAGGCCTCATTTAAAGCAAGTGAACCCTCAGTACTAAGTGTTTGAGCAGCGGCCAAACCGTTTTGAGGTTGATCCGAGCCAGATAAAAAGTTAATGATTTCGCCAAGCGCGCTAGCAATAGACGACGCGAGGTTTTGGGGTACACCACTTGGCAATACTCCCAATACAACGTCAGCTACTTTTGAACCTCCATTGACGCCGCCAACGGAGGTGATCGATGCTACTTTTTGAGGTACTAAAGCTGCCGCGACACGTGCAGTTGGAGAACCTTGACTATGACCAATTAAATTAAATTTCTCTTCCGGCAAGGTCATCAGATAATCAGCTAATTGGCCACCGCGCGCTTGCGATGAATTAAATGCCGAAACCGAAGGCACATAAACTGTTGCGCCAGAGCGTCGAAGATTGAACGGCACCGTGAAAAAATAGTCAATCACGTTTGCGATATTGTCAAAACCCGCAACTCCGTGCACAAGCACTATTGGATATTTAGTTTTAGTATAATTAGCCCAAGCTACTGAGTTAGCACAGAGCGCAAAAAACAGCGCGCACAGCACCGTTAACAACTTATATTTTATATGCCTTGCAGACATTTGAGTTCTCCTTAGTGGTTGATCGTTTACTCACAAAATGATGTAAGCGATTTTGGTAAACACACAAGCTTTATGATTTAATTATTGAGTAGCAAAAGTGTGCGGAAACAGCGCATTTAGCGAGTTTTTGTTAGCGATCACTGCACCCTGATTTTATTTATTAGTATGTGCAAATACTCGACAACGACTAAAGGAATAACATCATAATGGTCAGTATGTCCAGAAAATAAGTATGTAAAGCGCGAATACCCACGATTCACAAAAACTATGGACACGGAGGTTTATTGATTTGACTCAAAGACTGAGGCTCTAATTATTGCAAAATTTAGCGACGCTCATGCACCTCAGAAGGACATTTTAGAAAACGTTTTTTCACGTCATCAAGCTATAAATAACGAACGATTCGCACGATATGTATTTTTAAAAATACGACCCGGGTGCCCCCACTGGCGATGACAATCAACCGTCCAAGCAGCGCCTGCGCAGAGAACGGCAAATTCACGGCTAGCCGTTCGAATGGCGTTTGCCGCTAGACTAAAACGCACGTTTATATAGACGAGCAAAATAACTCCGCCATTTTATACACGCATAAAAAAACCACGCCTAGGCGTGGTTTTTTTGATTTAGAGCGCTATTAACACTCTAATTTAAACAACAGACTTATTCGTCGTCGTCTAGATCATCATCAGCTTCTAGATCAGCCGCCGCAACAGTGCGAATTTTTGACCATTTTGTGTCTGCAAGCGTAATGGCTTTAGACTGCTTAGCAGTCCATATTTTAGACACGTTCGCGCTATTGTTTACATATAGCTTGTCATCAACGATCGCAAATACTGTTGGATCGATCGGGAATTTAGCACCAACGGCTGCGCCATAAGCACAGTAGCCGCCGTATTGAGGAGCATATTTACCAGGATTCGCTTTGAACGCATCACGGTTCGCTTCAGAGCTAAAGTGATAGATCGCACCGTCATGTACTGCTGAAATACCTGAGTAGCCTTTCACCGCTTTGTTCATCGTGAAATACGCAACAGTGTCATGACCTCCTAAGATCACACCGTTAACGTCTTGTTGGTTTTCTTCAGCGGCAAAGCTAAGTGACGAGAAAAGAAGCGCCGAAGCTGCCACTAAGTTAGTCAGAAAATTTGTTTTTTTCATTTCAAGTTCCTTAAAAGGTTAGGTTATTTATCTGATTATTAAGCCATTTATCGCTTAAACGGCCCGCTATATTATAGTGAAACGGCTGAATTCGCTATGTCTAATTCACCAATTTTTATGTCCGTTCGTATCATCGTACTAACAGCGACCTAAGACGTGAACTTGTGATTCATTCACCATAGGAGCTATTGCTAGTTATCGGCAGACATTAGCCATTACAAGCAAAGTGCATGCAAAACAAGCCTACATCAAGCTGAAAATAGACTTCGGCGACGACGGCTAGTCGGAAATTTCGCTTATGTCCTGAGCCAGATTTTTAGTTTTATATCTAACAGTGGCTAATTGCATATCTGAGCGAGCAGCGATCGTTAAAACACAAGGTAGATCTAAGTACGTTGTCCTGACGAACAACATATTTCCAGATTCGGTCTCCACAATAGTACTGTCAAACTCATCCATAAGAATTTGTTGCGCCGCGGAATTGCTCAGCGAATAAATAGTGCTACTCATTGCAGCCAATTTATCAGACTCCGCGTTAAGTTGCTTAGATGCGAAAGATTTAACAGAAAAACCATCAGTCGTTGAAAGACTTACTACCTGTATACCTTTGTTGTTGTCACACAGATCTTTGATCCCCTCAAGTAGCTCTGCTTTAACTTCAATTCTATTGTTCGACATTTTACTAAATAGGATTAATTTTGATTATTAATGGCGTTAAAAATATGCAACGCAGAGGCCGCTGATTCGCGGTCTCTTGGATCAATATTCACGATCGGCGCTACGATATCATAATGCGCTAACAATGCTTGAACTTCCTGGCATAGGGCTCCTATTTCTGCAGCGTCCGACTGGTCACAATGAGTTATACCAACCACACACACAGTATCATTGTCCTTGGGAGAAAAAAAAGAGAGCATTTTTTCCAAATTATCATAATTTGGTGTTTCTCCAGACTTGATAAGTAGAAGAAGCCCCCACGGGTTTTTATTTACAAATTCCCATAAAAACGAAAAGCGTTCTTGCCCCGGCACACCATACAGCCCTAAAGCTGTATCTTCTGACAAGTTGATCCGCCCGTAATCTATCCCGACTGTGGTGAATTCTTTTCCAATATCAATAGTGGATTTAGCCTCAGTTTTGAGCGGGTCTATCTCACTAAGAGTTGATACAAATTTTGTCTTCCCTGCACCTACCTCTCCAACAATAACTAATTTTCTATAATCCATTTTGAGACTGCAAACCGAGAAAATTCTTCATTTTTGAGTAAAAACCATTGTTCTTGCTGGGTCTGGTATTTACGTAAATCGGTGTAATTAACTCAGTCACCACCAAAAGGCCCAGCGCATCAAACATATTTAAGGTGTCATTAAGTTTTTGCTTATTAGCATATTCGCCACTATTGGCTAACTGGTCATAAGATACTTCTTCTTTCATCAATTTCGCACACAAGTCGATAATTATCGGTGTTGGCTCAATCGAGACCAAATCCGGCCACCCCGACAATTTTAAGACTTTACCATTATAAGTGCGAGTTTTTATCGCCCTGGATATAGGCGCGTCACAAAATACACTTAATAGTTGTCGTTGGTGCGAGTTCATCTCTGCAATCTGATCTGCATACCTATAGATAAAGTCCAAAAATTCTTTATTTTTTGAAATTAACTGGGACAGCTTCATGTCCCAGTTTGGGAATGAGCGCCTATCGATCGGCGCCTGGAATAAAAGTGCAACCTGAGTGTGCCTCGGATCCGCTTTTATATTTGAATACAATTGATCTACCGCCTGTTCGTCACCTTCTATAACTTGAATATAATAGCCGCTCTGATACGACATTATACCGGTAATATTGTTTTCGGAATTTTTCTTACGGGCCATTCTAAAAATACCCGACAGATCTACCGGTATCATAGCCCCGTTTTGCCTAGCCTTTACCCTACTCACATAAGAGATACATTTCATAGCCTTCAACCCATTATCATCATGCCGCTTAAACATCTAATTATTGGCCCACAATAATTCGACTACGGCGCTGTCATCGTTCAACTAGTCATCGTTCAACTAGTCATCGTTCAA
>CAYSUU010000005.1:140184-157159 GCA_964434375.1 uncultured Gammaproteobacteria bacterium
GTCATCGTTCAACTAGTCATCGTTCAACTAGTCATCGTTCAATTCTTTCTTTTAAATCGCCTAAACATTTCCACTGCCTACGTTTTAGTCTGATTTAATCACAAACCGTTTGTGCGCTAGCCGACAACTAAGAAACCGCGCACGTTCACTATGAATTAAAATTTATATGCACTTTACTGTGAGTTTGTGAGATTTTTGAAATTGAAGAAAGTACGCTTTAAATCGTACTTTCTCCAGCTTAAGACTTCCTATACTTCCAAGTCGCTTTCAATATTTTGAACTTTACGACGAGCCAATGCTAGATTTGCTTTAGCTTGGTCTAATACCAAGTATATAAAAAGACCTTCGTGTTTTTCGGTTGGACGAATAACATGCAATTGAGTATCAAGTGTAATCAAAATATCTTTGATGCCCCCTTTAATACCTAGACTTTTCATGGTCTCCATTTTTGCTTTCACAACTTCAGAATTACCCGCAGCTGCAAGTTCTAAATCAACACCACCGCCTGCTGCGCCCAAAGACATCCCAGACTTATAGTCCACGATACAACAGCCTATCGCGCCATCGATATCCATCAAATTTTTTAAGCTATCTTCTATTTTAGCCATTTTAAATTACCCATATGTTTAAAAGTTTTTATTTATGTACCCCACAATAGACAAAAGCCATCATCAAGTAGCCGCATTCTAAACCAAGACAACGTTATATGTGCTGCTGTTTAAGGATATGGCCCGATATTTAACCTTTGTTTATTAAGCTTTAAGACCAATTTTTGGCTAAGGACTACCTTGGCCCTATTTTGATCAGACCATTTGCCGTAAAAACTACTCATTATCTAGGCCAGTATCACTAATTAGTAAGAAAACTAACTTTTTCCATCACAAGTTCCTTAGAGGCCAGATTATTCACTCAAATGGGTCGCTATTATATAGTAGACATAAGGACCAATCTATGTCCGATTATCCAAGTTTCATGTCTAATTGTATCGAAGCTAAAGAAAGCATGACACTGCAGAACTTTAGTCATCAGCGTAGCTATACTGTCCAGAAAATCCGCTCGGATGCTACAATCTCCGCATAAATTTTATTTCCTTTTTTTGTCTAAGGTAAACTCATGTTTAAAAAAATCATTATGCTAAGCCTTGCTTCATCTCTGGCCTTGGCAATTAGCGCCTGTGGCAGCGACAATACGCTTGAGTCTAAAGCAACATCAACTAAAGTAGACAGTTCAGTGCACAACACCGCGCAAGCGAGCTCAGCACAGCTAGACACCGCCATTAATGCTAACAAGGACTACCATTCTTATTCCAATCCAGAACAAGTAAAAGTAACTCACATCGCTTTGGATTTGACGATAGACTTTGAGCAAAAGGTAATGCATGGAACCGCATCGCTTGATTATCAAAAACTTGACTCACAAGCGAGCGTTTTAATTCTTGATACTAACGATCTTAAGATTAATAAAATAACAAGTGGCGGACAAGAGCTGCCCTTCACACTAAAAAGCAATGACTCGTTTTTAGGCTCGGCACTAGAGATTAATTTGCCAGCAAAAGATGGTAGCGTTTTAATCGACTATGCAACCTCACCGCAAGCGACTGGTGTGCAATGGCTAACACCAGCACAAACCGGCGGTGGCAAACACCCATTTTTATTCACGCAAGCACAAGCCACCCACGCGCGAAGCTTTATTCCTTTGCAAGACTCTCCACAGGTGCGTGTTACCTATGAAGCGATCATTAGAACGCCCAAAGAATTATTAGCCGTGATGAGTGCGTCTAACGACCCAGACACCAAACGCGACGGTGTTTATGAATTCACTATGCCGCAAGCCATACCGTCTTATCTAATCGCCTTGGCAGTCGGTGACTTGCAGTTCAAAGCCATGGGCGAACGCACAGGCGTTTATGCTGAAGCCAATATCTTAGATGCCGCGGTAGCCGAATTTGAAGACACAGAGTCAATGTTGATTGGCACTGAAAAAATCTACGGCCCGTATAACTGGGATCGTTATGACTTATTGATTTTACCCCCGTCATTTCCATTTGGCGGCATGGAAAATCCACGACTTTCTTTTATTACACCAACAGTGATCGCTGGCGATAAGAGCTTGGTCTCGCTCATCGCACATGAACTCGCACACTCTTGGTCAGGCAATGCCGTGACCAATGCAACCTGGCGCGACCTTTGGTTAAACGAAGGCTTTACCACTTACCTTACATATCGAATCATGGAAAATGTATATGGTACTGACCGTTTCAATATGGAAGCCGTACTCGGCTATCAAGACCTAGAAGAAGCGTTGAGCACCCTAGATAAAAATGACCAAATCCTAGCGATAGATCTACGTGGCCGCGACCCTGACGACGTTTTCTCAAATATTCCGTATGAAAAAGGCGCACTGTTTCTGCGTGAAATTGAATATAAAATAGGTCGCGACAATTTCGATGTTTTTTTAAGAGATTACTTTGAAAAATTTGCCTTTCAAAGTATCACCACTGACCAATTTCTTGATCACCTAAAAGACACGTTATTAATTGATTACGCCGATCAACTTGATGGCGCACGCATCAAGCAATGGATATTTGAATCTGGCCTTCCGGCCACAGTAAGCAAACCTGAATCAAGCGCTTTCAGTACCGTTGATAGGGCCCGCGCACAATGGCTGTCTGGTGATCTAAGAGCCGAGGATATCGTCACGGAAAAATGGACCGTCCATGAGTGGCTGTACTTTTTGAACAATATGCCGGCGACCATGAGCCAAGAAAACATGGTGACACTCGATGCCGCGTTTGACCTTAGTAACTCACGAAATAATGAGATAGCGCATAGCTGGTTATTGATGTCTGTGAAAAATTGGTATGAGCCAGCTCTTGCGCGCCTACATGACTATTTAACCAGTATTGGCCGTAACAAATTAGTAAAACCATTATACAAAGAGTTATCAAAGACGAGCAAAGGCAAAGCACTGGCGCGTAAAGCCTTCGCGCAAGCAAAGGCTGGCTATCACCCTTTGACAGTCAAGGCCAACGAAGAATTTGTTCAATAGAACGACAACCCTAAGGCACGGTCGTAGTCAGTTTTTCATTACTGACTACGATCAACTTTTTGCTAAGTACGCTTATATTGAATCTCAGATTTATTTTAATAAACAGACTTTTGTCTCGCTTATATTAGCTAAGGAGAAAAAATTTAAACAAATTTATATATAACTAGCAAATTACTTCTTTTCATTGTGTTAATAATTTTGTAAGCTTTTAATCGTGTCTCGATTTAATTATTGATATGTAAAGAAGAAATTCTTTGGGCTCATATCATAGGGGTTTTAGACACTGTTTTGTTGGCTATGGGGGCTAACTAAACATCACAACTTTATCTAATTAGAATCATTTCTGGGGGGAAACGATGAATAATATTAGAAAAATCAAAGCCAATGATGGCTTTACTCTACTCGAGCTAATGGTTGTACTTACAATTATTGGCATCTTAGCGGCTTACGCCATTCCAACCTATCAAGGCTATATCGTTCGTGGCAAAATTGCCGAAGGACTGCATTTAGCTTCTGCTGCAAAACTCGCGGTAGTTGATAATGCTCAAAGTTATGCGGGATATATGTCTTTAGGCTACGCAGATTGCTCTGCGGGAGAGGATTGCGTAAACCGGATAGACAGCGAAAATGTAGACATGATTACGGTCAGTAATGAAACTGGAATTATCGAAATCTACTACGAAGAAGAGGCGACAGGCGGTATTTTAGTCCTACACCCTTTCTACAAAAACTCGAGTGGAGTACTTGCTACACTTTCAACGACCGCCCACCTATATGGCAGTATTCAATGGGAATGCTTGGCGGCAGGTACTACATCTGTAGTTGAAGGTGTTGCGTCAGGGACATTAGATAGCCGTTACGCGCCAGCTAATTGTCGTTAGTTTCTTAGTTTTGCTTAGACCGCGTTGCTGGTCTTTTAAAAACAGCTATTAACAAAACACCTGCTCGACACCGGGCTATGTTGCATGATGGCTGTTTAACGCGGTCGAGCCATATCAGAACTTAAAGAAATTCACCTTGCGTGTTTTAAACAATTAGTTGTTTAAAACACGTAAGCTTTTTACTTGAGCCTTACGTGGCTAAGTGCTCCGTTTTTAGGTGAAAAATAAATTGTGCCTACTTAATCACTAACTCAGAAACATCTCGATATTCACCAAGCTTACCTTTTATAAAGGTATTGAATGCAATCGAATAACGGTCTTCGGTCGAGTTATTAGCCTCAACATAATGCTGCAAGCTCGAGGAAAATAAAACAACTTCGCCTGCACACGGTTCAATAAAATTTGCAGGCGTATTGTAATGGTTTCTCTTGTCGGCCTTAGGTGTTAGCTGAAGTTGCTGGTAGACACGATGCCGATCAAAGATCATTCTTGCATTAGGCTCTGGCAGGTCAGTGAAATATAAAGACCCGGAGACGATAGAATTTGAATGTGAATGTCCGTGCATTCCTATACCTGGATTATTAACTAGCGACCATGACTGGGTAATATAAAGCTCCTGCGATATGCCCATGACCTCTTCAGCGAACATGGTTATCGCCTCTTGCACCGCCTCCTTTACACTAGCCATTATCGGCTCGTCAAATAAATAAAGGTTTTCTGAAATTAAATTAACCTGATTGCGAATCATCTTCAGGTTCTTAACGTACTCAATTTGTTCTGCCGATATAGACTCGCTTACGTCTAAACGAAAAACCGGCTCTGCAAATAAGGGTTGTACATCGTATTTTTTTGTATTCAATTTTACCTCCTCTAATGGGAATTTTCGACAATCCTACCATTAGATTATGCATTTCGCATAATCGTCAAAAAAATATTTTTTGCACAAACTTTACACCCACTTAAATGCGCACCCTAGCAGTAGTTTGGAAACGCCAACCCAGCCAATTTTCGTGCCAACGAGTCCATTAAAATGAATACGCATGTATGAAACCTTTGAAAAACCTATTTGCTTCGCGCGCGAATGTTTTAGCTTAAAATTCCTTTATTGCTGCTTCGTCTTTATTACATTATTTTTGTAAGAACTGAGTATCGATTGAGGTAAAACGATCAGCACTTTCAATTAGGGCACGAGCGGTGAGCTTCTTAACACCATAGACATGCGTCGACACACCATGATCAAGCGCAACTTTATCCAGCAATAAACTAAAGTCGCCATCGCCCGAGAGTAATACCACCACATCGACCGAAGCCGCGGCATCAACCACATCCAAAGTAATACCGACATCCCAATCACCTTTGGCTGAACCATCACGACGCTGAATATAGGGTTTGAGCTTTACCTCAAAGCCAATGGCTCGTAAAGCTGATTGAAATTTCCTTTGACCCTCATTATTGCTCTCAATAGCATAAGCGTTGGCCAATACAATGTCGCCCATGAAAGCCAAATCCTGCCAAAACTTTCGATAATCAAAAGACCGAGCAAAAGCTTGTTTGGTCGTGTAGTAAATGTTTTGCACATCAACAAAAACAGCAATACGTTTCACTGGGTTTTTCCTCTAAAAGCTCGACAATTATATAGTTTAAATGCCGGGTCGAGACTGCGTTCCTTTATTACTCGTATCACGATCATTTCTGTCGCTTGCTTTAAGATGATCATAGCTAGTAAAAAATGAATTTATCAAAACAAAGTCTGTTCAAAATAACCGCCTCGGTTTAACCATCGGCCCGCTCAAAAGCCGCAAGCTAGATTATAAATTGATCCGCCCATTTGTGCGTTCATTTTTCTATGTTCTTTAAATTTGCCGAAAATCAAATGGAATGTAACTTTTGTTCGAAGTTCCATTGCAAAAAAGCGATGCTGCCATTTGTTCGATGGTTATATTAAATTTTACTCGGCGGCAAATATTGAGTACCTTATCCTCTTTAGAAAATAGTCCGAACACCTACCCCCTCGAAACTATGACCACTCTACTCAAAGCAATACTAGCCGCATCCATCCTAATTTTTAATGCCAACGCTTTTGCGCAAAAGCAATCGGAAGACTCAGAAGATCAACCGTTGTTTGGTAACCAGACTTTCAAAGCCATGGCCTTTCGAAGCATTGGCCCGGCGTATATGTCCGGTCGAATTGCGGATATTGCGATTGATCAAACCAACCCCTCTACCTGGTATGTTGCTGTTGGCTCGGGCGGTGTGTGGAAGACGGAAAACGCTGGCACAACTTGGACACCTATATTTGATGCAGAGTCAGTGTATTCCATTGGTGACGTGACAATCGATCCGAACAACGCCGATACCATTTGGGTTGGGACCGGCGAAAATCATGGGGGACGTCATATTGGTTTTGGTGACGGCGTGTATAAATCATTGGACGGTGGTCAAACCTGGAAAAATATGGGTTTGAAAAAGTCCGAACATATTTCCGACATTATCGTTCACCCAGAAGATTCCAATACCGTTTGGGTTTCTGTACAAGGGCCTCTTTGGACCGGCGGCGGCGAACGCGGCCTTTATAAAACAAATGATGGCGGCGAAACTTGGAAACAAGTCCTAACCCCCCTAGACCAATGGACAGGGGTAACGGCGCTGCTTATCGACCCTCGTAATCCCGACAAACTGTATGCGGCTACGTGGTCACGTCAGAGAAAAATTGGCGTCTATGTGGGCACCGGCGAGGGCTCAGGCATCCATACCTCGGATGACGGCGGAGAGACTTGGACCGAACTTGAAACTGGTTTACCAGAAGGCAATATGGGTAAAATCGGCTTGGCTATTTCGCCGATGAAACCTGATGTGATCTATGCAGCAATTGAGATTGATAATCGCGAAGGCGGTATCTACCGTTCAAGCAATCGCGGCGCGAGTTGGGAAAAAATGTCTGACGAAGTGGGTGGCGGAACCGGACCTCACTATTATCAAGAAATTTACGCCGATCAACATCAATTCGATCGTGTCTACATGGCCAGTAATTTCAGTAAAGTCTCAGACGATGGCGGTAAGAACTGGACGCCTATCAATGTAAAACGTAAGCATGTTGACGATCACGCCATGGCATTTCACCCGACCGATCCAGACTTTATGATGATTGGTTCTGACGGTGGCATATATATGTCACACGATAGGATGGCAAACTGGCGATTCATCGCAAATTTACCGCTGACGCAATTTTATAAGGTTGCCGCGGATGACGCCGAGCCGTTTTACACGGTATACGGCGGTACTCAAGACAATTCCACTCAAGGAGGGCCGTCTCGCACAGACCGCGCTGAGGGCATAAAAAATAAGGACTGGTATTTAACGCTCTTTGGTGATGGACATCAGCCTGCGATTGAACCAGGCAATCCGAATATAATGTATTCGCAGTGGCAGCAAGGTAATTTAACTCGCCACGATCGCTCTACTCGCGAAAACGTCTATATCAAACCGCAACCTCGCCCCGGCGAGCCCGCTGAGCGATTCAATTGGGATGCGCCTATTAATGTCTCGGCACACGATCCAAAGCGCATCTATTTTGCTTCGCAACGCGTTTGGCGCTCGGATAATCGTGGCGATAGCTGGACTGCTATCTCAGAAGACCTCACCAAAAATGGTAATCGTATGCACCAAGAAGTCATGGGTCGTACATGGTCGGTAGAAGCGGGGTGGGATCTTTTGGCAATGTCTGAATTTC
This sequence comes from uncultured Gammaproteobacteria bacterium, assembly GCA_964434375.1. Taxonomy (GTDB): domain Bacteria; phylum Pseudomonadota; class Gammaproteobacteria; order Arenicellales; family Arenicellaceae; genus Arenicella. Next base: position 147,844 of record CAYSUU010000005.1, read on the forward strand.
ATACCATCGCCAACTTTGCGGAAAGCCCTGTAGACGAAAATATCCTTTGGGTTGGCACTGATGATGGGCAGATTCAAGTCACCACAGATGGCGGTAAAAACTGGAAGAAGATCGACTTGAAAAACGTGAGCGGCGTACCAGCTACAGCGTATGTGAATGACATTCGTGCCGATTTATATGATCCAAACACGGTGTATGTCGCGCTTGATAACCACAAATATGGAGATTTCAAACCCTACCTAGTTAAGTCAACTAACTTGGGTGGAAGCTGGACATCATTAGCCGAGACCTTGCCCGACACTCATTTGGTTTGGCGAATCGTTCAAGACCATGTCAACAAAGATCTGTTGTTCATTGGTACAGAATTTGGTGTATTTTTCACCGTAGATGGTGGTAAAGAATGGATTGAACTTGAAGGTGGCATACCGACGATCTCAAGTCGCGATGTTGTAATACAACGACGCGAAAACGACTTGGTGGTTGGCACCTTTGGCCGAGGCATTTACATTCTTGATGACTACAGCCCATTGCGTGAACTTAGTGCAAACAAGATGGAACAAAACGATGCGCTATTATTTAAACCAAGCCGCCCGGCTAAGTGGTTCCGACTGGATCGCAATCACTCAAGAACCGACGGCGATGATCGCTACGCAGCGAAAAACCCCGACCATGGTGCAACATTTACCTACTTCCTAAAAGAAAGTAGGTTAACCGCTAAGGAAAAACGCCAAGAGGCCGAAAAAAAGTTAGTTGAAGATAAGAACTATCCTAAATATCCAGCGTGGGAAGACATAGAAAAAGAGAACCAAGAATCTGAACCTGCTGTCTATATTGAAGTTAGCGATTCTGAAGGTGAAATTATTAATCGTGTCGCCGGTGCAACAACAAAAGGGTTGCACCGCATCACTTGGAATATGACTCACGCAAAAACAAGCGCGATTACGGCTATAGCTAAGGAAGAAGAGGACGGTGACGATGAGAACGAAGCAACAGGATTAATGGTGACGCCCGGAACGTATACGGCCACGCTGTACCAACGTGTTGGCAGCCAGGTGACAAAGCTTGCAGATGCGGTGGAATTTGAACTCAAATCTATTCATACGCCGACGCTTCAAAATGCCAAGCCGGAAGCAGAGACATTTAGCGAAAAACTAATAGCCGCAGAGCAGCGCTCAACCGCCACCGCCGCCATTGTCGAGGAGATGGCACTAAGCTTGCAAAAACTGCGTTCGGCGATCGACCTAACACCGGGCAATGTTAACGACTTAGAAGCGCAATACACAGCGATTCAGAACGAGATCAACGCAGTTAAGCGTGAGCTAACCGGCCTTGAATCTCGTCAAGGCAAAGGTATTAGACCGGCCAACATTTCGAGTCGTTTGTGGTATGCCATGTCGGCGACCTGGTCATCATACGGACCTACGCAACAACACCTCGAACAGTTCAACTTTGCATTGAAAGGTTTAGACGATGTAAGCAAACGCTTAAAATCATTACAAGATGAAAACCTGCCAAACTTACAGCAAGCGATTATCGACGCCGGCGGCCCTTGGACCTCAGGTGGCCCAGTAATAGGCGGGTAAATCTGACTAACAGCTGCTCGCAGATTGTAGAAAATCTACAAGGCATTTTTCACAATGCTTAGTTTTTCAATGACCTGCGAGCGTGCTGACATGCAGCAAGCTGTCTGATTTAATCTACTAATGCGTTTTAAAAAAGCTAATAGACTTGTCCATAAGTGGCTAAGCATTGTGATTGCAATTCCATTGTTAATGGTTTTTATCACCGGAATCTTATTGTTAACAAAAAAGGAATTTGCCTTTATCCAGCCACCAACCGCAAAGGGTGAAAGTACAGTTCCAAGCATTAGCTTTGATCGGGTACTGTCAATAGCGAGCAGCGTAGAGCAAGCTCAGATAAGTAATTGGGATGATATTGAACGCCTAGATGTTCGACCTAGTAAAGGCATTATAAAAATTAGAGGGCGTAATCGTATTGAAATCCAAATTGACGGTCAATCAGGGAATATTTTACACGTCGCAACGCGCCGTTCAGACTTTATAGAGAGTATTCACGACGGCACTTTCTTTCAGCAAAATGCTAACCTTTGGCTCATGCTACCCACCGCGATCATAGCCATTATTATGTCAATCACGGGCATTATTATGTTTTTTATCCCCTACTTTAAAAAGAAACGGCGCACATAGCGGTTTTCAGTCTGCGTTTTTTAATTTTTAAATAGCGTGTTAATCTGATGACGTTAATCTAGCCACTATAATGAGACACGCCATGAGTCAATTGCACAATAATATTCTTGAAACTGTCGGCAACACGCCCATCGTACGTATCAATAAATTGGCGCCTAAGCATGTAAACCTTTACGCCAAAGTAGAGTCCTTTAACCCAATGGGCTCAGTCAAAGACCGTCTCGCACTCGGGGTAATTAAGGATGCGGAAAAATCGGGCCAACTCAAACCTGGTCAAACAATTGTCGAAGCGACCAGTGGCAATACCGGCATTGGCTTAGCCATGGTCTGCGCGCAAAAAGGATATCCGCTAGTAATTACAATGGCCGAATCATTTAGCGTTGAACGACGGCGCTTAATGCGCTTTTTAGGGGCTAAAGTGGTACTCACACCAGCGGCTCTTCGGGGCAACGGCATGGTCGCTAAAGCGCGCGAATTAGCTGAAAAAAATGGTTGGTTTATGACACGCCAGTTTGAGAATGAATCAAACGCGGATATGCATTCCAACACTACGGCGCCCGAAATCATCGATGCCTTCGGCGACACCGCCTTGGATTATTGGATAACAGGCTATGGAACAGGCGGCACATTGAAAGGCGTTGCCAGAGTATTAAAACAGCATAACCCTGCCATTAAGGTGATGGTTAGCGAACCCGAACTCGCCAGCTTAATGCAGTCTGGGCAGATGCAGGAAAACAACGCCGATGGCTCACCAGCGAGCACGCATCCAGCCTGGGAACCGCACCCAATTCAAGGCTGGACACCAGACTTTATCCCCAAGTTAGCCGCTGACGCTATAAATAACGAATACATTGATAAAGTACTTCCTATTTCCGGCGACAAAGCAATCGAGTGTTCCAAGCAACTTGCACAACGCGAAGGTATTTTTGTCGGTATCAGTGCAGGCGCCACCATGGCAACCGCACTCGAAGTAGCCGAATCGGCAGAACAAGGTGCCACCCTTTTATGCATGTTACCGGATACCGGAGAGCGATACCTGAGTACGCCTTTGTTTAAAGATATCGAAGAAGAAATGGATGCGCAAGAAATCGCTATTTCCAAGTCTACCCCGATCGCTCAGTTTTAGGTTTCATTTCGCTGCGCAGAAAATGCCATCACCAAAGATAATCTAGAGATTGACTATTGGCTATTGTTGGCAATAAATTTCTCCAGTGCCGATATACCAAGCCTGCCTGGGTTGTTGCCAATAAGTTCGCCATCTGGCGTAAATAGCAAGAACGTCGGTGTGCCTCTAAAGTCTTCTTGAGTAAGAACGCGGTAGTTCGCTGCCGCCAAAGTTAAGCTTGTGATAAAGCTGGCGAAGGATGGCTGAGTTGATGCCAAAAAGCCCTCGGCCAGCGCTTTGTTCGCATCCCCATCAATCGAGATTCCGATCACATCAACATCATCACGGCGCGCATGAAATTCTGAGAGTGACGGAAACTCCGCGCGACAAATACTGCAGTCGTGCGCCCAAAACATCACCAAAGTCCATTTATCATTTCCAATATGTTCATCAAGGCTGCTTGGCGAACCGTTAAAGTCCTGCAACTCAAAAGCACGCAGCGAAGACGTGGCTAACAAACCAAAAAACGCAAACAAGACAACCATTTTTTTCATAAAAGAATGCAAGCTTTAAACCATGTTGAGTACACACTATCGTACTGGCGCCAAAGGTCAAGGGGACTGTGCACGTATCCCGCGCGCTTAATATACTTAGTTTATAAGCAACCACTATGTATACTAACTTTCCAGTTTTCGTATTTTGGAGCATCTAATGACTGTATTAATTTCACAATTATGGCTGGCGATTTTCCTTGCTGGCGTCTTCTGTTGGTTTGCCAGTGCTTTGATACACATGGTATTAAAATACCATAATGCGGATTACTCAGCGCTTACAAATGAAGCCGAAGTGAGCGCCGCACTTGGCGCTAACAGCCCTGCCCCTGCGCTCTACCATTTACCCTATTGCTCTGATATGAAAGAAATGGGCGAAGCGTCAATGCAAAAAAAATTCGCTGACGGACCTGTGGCAATGATTTCAATCATGCCTAACGGCATGCCACCAATGGGTAAACTCTTAGGCTTACAAATACTGTTCTTTATCGTCAGTTCGTTCTTAATCGCTTATCTAACAACATTGACCATCCCGGCTGGCAGCGAATACATGGCGGTTTTTCAGTTTGTGTTTATTGCCTCTTTTTTAGCCTATGGTTGGGCGCAGGTGCCTTACAGCATTTGGCTGGGTCAACCATGGTCAAACTGCCTACGTTACTTCTTAGATGCCGCGATTTATGCCGCCATTAGCGCAGGCACATTCGCGTGGCTCTGGCCGAGCACAGGGTAGTCGGGCAATTGGGATAATCGACCAATAATGTGCCTGTATAAATTTGACGACAGGTACACTATGGTCAAACATAAACACCGTCCCTTAAAAGGTACGCCGAGGCTACTCTTTTTAACTACCTTAAGCTTAAACACCCCATCGGAGTGCACCATTTAGATATAGGAACATACAGTGATAAAAGCAATTAGACTTTCACCATTGCTGACATTAATAAGTCTGATTTTCTACCTGCCCGCCGCATTATCGTCATCGCAAGACCGAGAAGACCAATGGCTTGCATTGGTAGAAAAAGTTGATCAGTTACGCATAGAAAAGAATATACCTGGACTTGCTGTTTCAGTAACATCAGACAATAAACTACTGGGCGCCAAAGGCTTTGGCTTTGCCGACAACAATCGTGAGATACCCGTCACACCCGACACGCCTTTTTGGACGGCCTCTATTAGTAAGACCTTTGTAGGCTTAGCTTACCTGCACTTGGAGGCTGAAGAAAAAGTAGAGTTTAACGAACTAGCCCGCGAAACGCCCAAATTTATTAGGCTATGTGATTGGCTGGCAAACACCACTATCGCCTTTGCTGAACGCTTGGATTGTAAAGCTGATATTACCATCGAAAATATATTGCACCATCAGGTAAACGGAACACCTGGTACAGAGTTCATGTATAACCCCATCATGTACTCGCGTTTATCACGACATCTAGAACATAAATTAGGAGAAGGCGTAGATAAAGTCGAAGGCCGTCATAACTACCTTGGTCAATCGATTGACAACTATATTCTTAAGCCTGCAGGAATGACTCGCACAATGGCAAGTATGTGGGATCGAAGTAAAATGGAGATTTTCTTCGATTTAGCGGATGGCTTTGAAACGACGGAATCCAGCAGTCAAATAAAATTACCTCGACCAGATAAACACATAGCAGGCGGCGCTGGTGTGGTATCAACCGTTCTAGATCTATCAAAGTATGATATTGCCATTAGCAAAGGTACTGTCGCCTCAGAGGAAATATCAAAAAAATTATTACGACCAGCAAAATTTAAAAACCAAGACATCTCACCTTACGGCTTTGGTTGGTACTTTCAATGTTATAAAGGAGAAAAACTAATGTGGCACGGCGGTTGGGACCCTGACTCAGGATACTCCGGCCTATTGTTACGCCTTCCAGAACGCGCTTTATCGGTCGCATTCCTCGCCAATAGCGGCGGTATGTGGTGGGGCAACCCACTGAACAAAGCCGAAGTAGAGTCTTCTCCATTTGCAAAACTCTTTTTAGATGAATTTGTATTCAATAACGTTATTTCAAATGAACATTCAAACTGCGAACTTTGAATAGCAAAGCACACCTTAAAAATCGAGCAAGCAACAAGCCGTTTCAAACGAAGACTAGTCTAACGGGATAACATTGTGCATTGTCTGCTAATCGTTTTTTTAGTAGTGTTCTTTTAATTAAGTAAATTCTATTACATAAGTAAACCATACTGACCACCACCGCAGAAATTTTAATGAAGACAGTTTTACGAATTCGATATTTAGTCGCCATTATCAGTTTATCGTTGTTTTCACTAAACACTTATGCTGATACCGTTGAAATTCCAAACTTAGGTTTATCCATTGATGCACCTCCAGGATTTGAGTTTGCAACAGACTTTGATGGCTTAGCAAATCTAGAGACCAAGGATTCCGTTCTGATGGCAATTTTGCCTGATGGCACACCGTCCAATTATGTTGATAGCTTTACAAAGGAGCTATTGAAAACTCGTGGCATTGAAGAACAATCCCGTCAAATAATTTTATTGGACGATACGGAAGCGACTCTAATAAACGCCCAACAAGTGGCTGCAGATACGATTTTCGGGAAGCGATTACTATTATTTTATAGAGATCAAAGGGCTTATGTTGTTAATGCCACATACAGAGACTTAGAAGGTGATGTTGCAGAACAATTAGAAACTTCATTGCGTTCTATCCAGTTTTTAGACGCAGGTAATATTAGCTTAGATACTTCGCTAAGACTGCCCTTAAATGCAATACAAAGACAATTGCTAGTAGGTTCTACTAAATATACCGAGGTAGTCGAAATGCTTGGTAGAAAGGCAGAAAGTTCAAGCTATTTTCAAGAGGGCCTAGTACGACAACAGTGGCGCAATGCTGTAGATATGGAACTGACAATTTGGTTTAAAAATGACGTTACAGTATCGAGCAGTTTAGAAAAAGATAGAAACTTATCAATTCTTGGGTGTTATGAAAGTGGCATACAAGAAAATGGCAAAGAAGTTATTGTGCACATCACAGAACAAGGAGACGCTGTATTACAAGAAAAAGCAACCACTAAAGTCGACAACACAAACTCAACGTCTACCACTCGAAAGATCGGTAGTTTTTCCTCGGACGAATTTAAACTGGTGATTGCACTAAGCGACGAAGATCATTTACTCAATCGAATAGATTCTTCTTCACTAAAATTTGGAGAAATGAGATTAAACAAAACGGACCCAGCAGCCTGCGCCTCTCCAAAACCCTTATTTGATTTCTAAGAACCTGATTTCGAAAATTTTGATTTGCGTCTTTTTATTTCTTTCAAATCATAGTGCGCCTATACGTTACCTTAAGACAATAGATTAAAAAAAGAAAACCACGAAGACAGAAAAAGGAAACTGGTTAAAGGGCTCCGACCTCTTAAATTACTTGAGCTTCACGAATTAAAATAGCGTAAGTAGATTGCATTGGCTTGTTTAATCAGACGATCAGAACGCTTCTTATCACCATACAATTTTAAGTTTCGAATGAGCTGTAACTCGTCTTTGATAGAATTGCTATCTATATAAACATCAGTCTCGCTGTATTTTTCTTGACGCGCTAAAAGTCGCTCAATTGCGATAAGGCTAGCGAATTGAAATTCCGGTTCATTTGTGCGCAGCCCTTGGAGAGCGTCTGGAAGTATTTGGTATGGATGTTTAAGCAATTGATTTTTTGCTTTGAATGCCGCAACACGAACAGATGGATTTGTTTCATTGTAGATAGCCGAATCGAGTTGATGCAAAATTTCGCTATCACCTTGCAAGATTGAGCTATGCTGCAAATGACTTAATATACTGTTTTTGACGTATGAATTTTCCTCCCTTGAGAAAAGTTTCATAAGCCTGCTATTCACTAGATTTGACTTTGCGATGCCATGGTCAGCAAACAATGTTACGCCATCAGCGCGTACTCGCCAGTTTTCGGAATCAGTATAGTTTTCAGCAATTTTTGTTTTTGTTTGATAAGGTAAATGTTGAAAAATATCGGTTAAAAATGCGCGCCTGTCACCATCGGATGTTGTCAATGCCATTTGAAGATAGTGTTGAAGTTGACTTTCATTGGTCCTTAAATAAGCGGCAATTTCTTCAGCATAAGTTCGCAACCTTTGAAATGCTTCATCATCAAGTACGAGGTCTTCATTCAGCATAGAAAGAGTTAAACTACATTGCGTAGAACAATGACTAGAGTCTGTATTTGCAATACTGCCTGCAGCGCCTTCTACTGAATTTTTAACTGGACTAATAGCTTGTTGGATGACTTTTATTTGAGGTTGATCAATAGCTTCATTACTAACCCTCTTTAAATCAAAAGTCATCCATGCTGCGCAACATAGTCCAACAAAGCCAACTAGGCTATAAACAATTTTATGTATGATCTTGCGGTTCTGTAACATAAATTATTTTCAGCGAACTAAAAAAGAAAGGGTCTATAAAAAGCCCTTTCAATGTTTTTAGCAAAGTTTAGTGCTCTACATCTAATCGATAAAATGTGACGATATCTCTATCGCCGCTATCGCCGTCATCATTTAGCGAGTTTTGCGTGTAAGCTCCGGCTTTAAAATACATCCAGTCATCACTAACATCGTAATCGGCTTCAATTTGATTTAAATCAATTGTTACTGAGTTAATAACAGATTCAAAATCACCTCGGTAAATAGTAACGATAATATCTTCGTCAATATTCTCAATCTCATAAGAGAATAGATCACCGAGGCCTAGACCATTGTCGCCAGGGTCTGAACTACATGATGTATTGCTGCCTGCCAGTATAAAATTAGTATCATCGCCACCATTTTGCTCTGAAGCAGCATAAATACATCCACCTTGAAAACCAGCTCGGTGTTTGTAATTCAGGCGAAGAGGCTCATCATCTCTGGCATGAATTTGTCCAATGACGACACGCCCTATTGAACTGCTTCTACCTGACGTGGTCACTTCATTGACGCGTAAAGTTGCTCTCATTTTGCCTTCGCGAGCACCCCATGACTGACCGGCTGTGCCCGCATGGTTATTAGGCTGATACCCTAATGCCCAATTATTACGATAATCGCCATTTCCACCATTCGTATCGATGTTGGTATTGGTTCCACGCAACATTTCTCTTAATTCACTACGTGGTCTTGAGTTACAAGAACCGCCTGTAGTAGCGCCGCCAATTTCGCTGATAAACCGCATGCCACCGTCAGTATGGGTGAAGAAAAATTCTTCAGATCGACTCGGGAAGTTATTAGCCCAATCTTGCGGTTCTGCATCTTGGGCATCGCAATCATTTGCGCTATCTTCACCAGCAGGAGTGTCTATTTTCCACTCAGATAGATCAAAATTTTCCCAAGGTTCAGCATTTGGGTTTAAACCAAAATCACCGGTAACGCCGCCGTTGCCATTACCACCGCCGTTATCGTTATCGTTATCGTTATCGTTAT
>CAYSUU010000006.1:0-31560 GCA_964434375.1 uncultured Gammaproteobacteria bacterium
ATGACCGACCAATTCGCTAAAGAAACCATCCCCGCAAATCTCGATCAAGAGATGCGGCAGTCGTATCTAGATTATGCGATGAGTGTCATCGTTGGGCGTGCTTTGCCTGATGTTCGCGATGGTTTAAAGCCTGTGCATCGACGGGTTTTATTTGCTATGGCGCAACTTAACAATGACTACAACAAGGCTTATAAAAAGTCGGCGCGTGTTGTCGGTGATGTCATCGGTAAATACCATCCGCATGGCGATACTGCTGTTTACGACACCATTGTTCGTATGGCGCAGGATTTCTCTATGCGTTATCCATTGGTCGATGGTCAGGGTAACTTTGGCTCGATCGATGGCGACTCGCCTGCGGCCATGCGTTATACCGAAATTCGCCTTGAAAAGATTGCCCATGAAATGTTGGCAGATCTTGATAAGGAGACTGTTGATTTCACGCCAAACTACGACGAGAGCGAGCTTCAACCTACGGTTATGCCGACCAAAATCCCAGCATTGTTGGTGAATGGTTCTTCGGGCATTGCGGTTGGTATGGCCACCAATATTCCGCCTCATAATATCGTCGAAGTGATTAATGGTTGTATCGCTATGATTGACAACGAAGATATTACGATTGATGAGTTAATGACTCACATTCCTGGGCCGGACTTTCCTACTGCTGGTTTTATCAATGGTTCTAAAGGCATTCGCGATGCTTATCGCACTGGTCGCGGTAAAATCTATATGCGTGCTCGTACCCATATAGAAACGCAGGAATCTAACGGTCGTCAGTCGATTATCGTCACCGAGCTGCCTTATATGGTTAACAAGGCTCGTTTGATGGAGAAAATAGCCGAACTTGTTAAAACCAAAAAAATCGACGGTATTACTGAGCTGCGTGACGAGTCTGATAAGTCAGGTATGCGCATGTTTATTGCGGTACGCCGTGGCGAGGTTGCAGAAGTTATTCTTAATCAGTTGTTCCAGCAGACTCAGCTGCAAACAGTATTTGGGATCAATACTGTAGCGCTTATTGATAATCAGCCGCGCTTATTTAATTTGCGCGAGCTATTACAAGAATTTATTAAGCATCGTCGAGAAGTTGTTACTCGACGCACTATATTTAATCTTCGAAAAGCTCGCTCACGCGCTCATATTCTTGAAGGCCTCGCGATTGCGCTAAGTAATATCGATCCAATGATTGAGTTGATTCGCAAGTCTGCCAGTCCGTCGCAAGCTCGGGAGCAATTACTTGCTCGTTCTTGGGAGCCAGGCGTGGTTGCGGAAATGATCGCACGCGCGGGCGATGTTTCATGTAAGCCTGTTGGTTTAGACCCAGAGCTAGGTTTGCATGGTGATGAATACCGTTTGTCTGAGAAGCAAGCGAAAGCTATCTTAGACTTACAACTTCAGCGTTTAACCGGTCTTGAGCAAGACAAAATTCGGAACGAATATGGCGAGGTTCTTGAACGAATTGCAGAGTACATAGACATTCTAGAAAATACCGATCGTTTGATGGAAGTCATTCGCGAGGAGTTAGTTGCTATTCTGGAAGAGTATGGTGATGAACGCCGTACTGAAATTATTGATCAAAAACTCGATCTAACTTTAGAAGACATGATCGCCGAAGAAGATCTGGTGGTGACACTTTCTCATGAAGGTTACGCTAAATCGCAACCCTTGAGTGACTACCGTGCTCAGCGGCGTGGTGGTAAAGGTAAGAGTGCCACCAAAACCAAAGATGAAGACTTTGTCGAGCGCATGTTTGTGGCTAATTCTCACGATACGGTTTTGTGTTTTTCGGACAATGGAAAGGTCTATTGGCTTAAAGTCTACGAACTGCCTCAGGCGGGTCGAAATGCCCGTGGTAAGCCAATCGTTAATTTATTGCCCTTAGAGGGTGATGAACACATTACCGCAATTTTGGCAGTACAAGAATTTACCGAAGGGAGTCATGTGTTTATGGCTACCAGCGATGGAACGGTGAAGAAAACGTCCTTGATGGATTTTTCGCGTCCGCGTGCGAATGGCATTATTGCCATCGATTTGGTCGAGGGTAATGAGCTAGTTGGAGTAGGGCTGACCAATGGCGAGCAAGAAGTGATGTTGTTTGCGACTTCGGGTAAGGCGATACGATTTGCTGAGTCAGATGTCCGAAAAATGGGACGTACAGCGCGAGGTGTGCGCGGTATTAAGCTGGGTGACGGTCATACTGTGAACGCTATGATTATTTGTGAGACACAAGACCACGATTCTGCCGTGTTAACGCTCACTGAAAATGGCTTTGGTAAACGTACCATGCTTGCTGAATACAATACCCAAGGTCGCGGTGGACAAGGCGTTATTTCGATTCAAACTACTGAGCGAAACGGTGATGCCGTAGGCGCAATTTTAGTCGGTGAAGATGATCAAGCTATGCTCATTACCAACGGCGGCACCTTGGTTCGTACGCGGGTCGCAGAAGTGTCGGTGGTAGGGCGTAACACGCAAGGCGTTAAAGTGATTGGTGTAAGTCAAGATGAGCAGCTTATCAGCGTTGAAAAAGTGGCAGAGTCTGAAGATGACGATGACGCTCAAGAGGACGAAAAAATTAACGATGTAGAGCAAGTTAATAGCGATATTCAAGCTGCGGATCAAGATACTGAACCTGAACAATAAACGCTGTTCTAGCCGCTAGTGTTGGTGGATAATCATTGGGTTCCGTTTTACTTCGAAAGTGTCATTGCCAATAGAGTAAATCACCACAATTTAGGTGGATGTGGTTAACGCACGGTGCAAACAAGGATGCTTACTTGATACATTTTTCAGTGCTTTTTAATGGAGCTGTATCGCCTCGCAAAAACATTCAAAAAGCGACCTGTTTTTTGCAAAAAAGGATATAGATATATACATAGCTTGTGTAGAATCGAAGCCACCCAAGAATGGTTTTTAGTCGTTTCGACGCACAAACATAACTGTTCAATTATCAAGTTTAGGTTCAAATTAGTTTATTTTTTCAAGTTAACGGATGATTTTGTCCGTACTTACAACTTGTAAAACCATCACATAGAAAAATCATCATGAGTCGCGTTTATAATTTTAGTGCCGGTCCTGCCGCGCTCCCCGAAGCTGTATTAAAACAAATTCAACCGGAGTTATTGCAATGGAATGGCACTGGAGCTTCTGTTATGGAAGTTTCGCATCGAGGTAAGGCCTTTATGCAAACCGCGGCAGAAGCTGAACAAGATCTGCGTGATTTGATGGGCATACCTGATAATTACAAGGTGTTGTTTTTACAAGGAGGCGCAACGATGCAATTCTCTGCGATTCCTTTGAATTTAAGTTTCTTGGGAAGCAAAGCAGATTATGCGCATACAGGGCATTGGGGCAAAAAGGCCATTAATGATGCTCGTCGCTTTATTGATGTTAATGTGGTGTGCGACACATCGGCGACGGCCTATCAGCATGTGCCCGCTGAGTTAGAATGGCGCTTAAATGATGACGCAGCGTATTTGCATATCACTCCAAACGAGACTATCGCTGGTGTCGAGTTTGATTGGTTGCCCAACGTTAATGCGCCGATATGCGCTGATATGAGTTCTACTATTCTTTCTAGGCCTATAAATGTTTCAGACTACGGGATTATTTATGCGGGTGCCCAAAAAAATATTGGCCCAGCAGGGGTGACTATTGTCATCGTGCGAGACGACTTAATTGGGCACTTTCCCGATACAGCTCCTCGTTTGCTCGACTTTAAGGTTATGGCCGAGAGCGACAGTATGAACAATACGCCGCCCACATTCGCTTGGTACCTCGCTGGTAAAGTCTTTAAATGGCTTAAACAACAAGGTGGTGTTGAAGCTATGGCCGAGAAAAATAAAGCTAAGGCTAGTCTTTTATATCAATATATTGATCAATCTAGTGGCTTTTATACCAACCCAGTAGCGCTCGATAGTCGCTCTTTAATGAATGTTACTTTTATTCTCGAAAACCCCAAGCTAGATGCTCTGTTTTTGAGTGAATCTCATGATGCTGGTCTACATGCACTTAAAGGCCACCGCTCAGTCGGTGGAATGCGAGCTAGTATTTATAACGCCATGCCGATCGAGGGTGTTCAAGCCCTAGTCGAATTCATGGACGACTTCAAAAACCGAAATTCATAAGGCCCAAAAACATGTACAAGGTTTTAACATTAAATAATATTTCTACGCTCGGTTTAGATCGATTTTCTGAATCGCACTATTGTGTGTCTGATGAAGATGATGCACCCGATGCCATCATTCTGCGTTCTTTTAAAATGCATGACATGCAAATTCCGGCGTCTTTAAAAGCGGTCGGAAGAGCCGGTGCAGGAGTCAATAATATTCCGCTCGACAAGATGACCGAACGCGGTATACCCGTGTTTAATGCGCCGGGAGCAAATGCCAATGCAGTAAAAGAATTGGTATTGGCATCTTTGTTTTTATCGGCTCGTAATATTAGTCATGCTATAGAGTATGTGGCGGATTTAAGTGGCGAAGATGCGCAAGTGGCTAAACTCGTTGAAGCGGGTAAGAAAAAGTTTGCTGGCTTTGAATTACCAGGTAAAACCATCGGTGTGGTTGGTCTAGGAGCCATTGGTCGCATGGTTGCTAACTCTTGTCTTGATCTAGGAATGCGCGTAATTGGTTTTGACCCAGGTTTAACAGTAGACGGCGCTTGGCATCTGTCATCTTCGGTAAGTCGTGCTAATAGTGTTGACGAAATGTTAGGTGCGGTCGACTTTTTAACCGTGCATGTGCCATTGATCGACGCTACTCGTGGGTTGATCAATGCCGATAATCTCGGAAAAATGAAATCAAGCGCTGTGGTTATTAATTTGGCGCGCGGAGGAATCGTAGATGATGCTGCGGTCTGCGACGCACTTGATCAAGGTAAGCTCGGTTGCTATGTCACTGACTTTCCTAATAATCGCACTAAACAAACCCCTCAAGTAATTGGTTTGCCGCACCTTGGCGCGTCGACCGGTGAGGCCGAAGAAAATTGTGCGATTATGGTGGTAGATCAGGTAAAGGATTATCTTGAGAAAGGCAATATTAGCAATTCGGTTAATTTTCCTAATGTGTCGTTACCGCGCGGTACCGATTATCGTTTAGTGGTCAGTAATAAAAATGTACCGAATATGGTCGGACAAATTTCGACCATAATGGCGGAGTCTAACTTGAATATTAACGACATGATCAATCAGTCAAAGGGCGATATCGCTTACACAATTGTTGACGTTGATAGTGAAATTCCCCAATCAGTACTAGAGACAATTCGACATTTGGATGGCATTATGATCGCCCGTGTAATACAAGCATAATCTTTTTCGCTTATGAGCGATGCTCCTCAACAAGATTCACCAAAACTTATTCAGTTACGAGAGCGGATAGATAGTTGCGACAAGCAAATTATCCGCTTAATTCAAGAACGAGTACTCGTTGCCGCTGACATCGCTAAGGTCAAACTCGCGGTCGATGAACAAACATCGTTCTACCGTCCGGAACGTGAAGCCCAAGTATTACGCCGCGTACGCCAGCGCAATCAATCATTGCGTGATGAGCTCAGTGGTTTAGTGTCTGATGATGACATGGTGCGCTTAATGCGCGAGATCATGTCTACTTCTCTGGCGGCTGAAATGCCAATGACCGTGGCCTATCTTGGGCCAGAAGGTACATATACACAAGCCGCAGTCTTGAAACATTTCGGTCAGGCTGTTGATAACTTAGATGTGAAAACGATTGGTGACGTGTTTCGCATTGTGGAGCAGGGTAAAGCACATTTCGGCGTAGTGCCGGTTGAGAATTCTACTGAGGGCGTTATTACTCATACTTTAGATTGTTTTGCGACCTCTGAGCTAAAGGTTTGTGGTGAAGTCCAATTGCCGATAAATCATCAGCTATTAAGTCATTCCGATGGTTTGACCGCGGTTAAGCGTGTATACGCGCACCCTCAAGCTTTGGCGCAGTGTAGAAAATGGTTGGAGCGCTATATTCCAGATGCAGATGTTGCTATCGCTAATAGTAATGCGGAGGCTGCAATCATCGCATCTAAAGATAGTGATTGTGCTGCAATAGCCAGTGACATGGCGGCGAAGTTATATGACATACCGATATTGGCCTCGGGTATAGAGGACGAGAGAAATAATGCCACACGTTTTTTAATTATTGGTCACGACAGCTACGCAGCGAGTGGTGAAGATAAGACGACAATTATGGTTAGTGCTCCGAATAAAGTCGGAAGCTTATTTGAGCTTTTAAAACCTCTTTATGATGCGGGCGTTGATATGAGTCGAATTGAATCTCGTCCGAGCCGACAGACAAATTGGGAGTACGTGTTTTACATCGATCTTATAGGGCATGTCGAACAAGAACATTTGCGTGACGCTTTAGAGGCCCTAAAGTCTAAGTCAGCGTTCTTTAAGCTCATTGGCTCTTACCCAGTGGGTGTCTTATAGCCATGTTTGATAATGTTTGTATTATTGGCACCGGTTTGCTTGGTGGTTCGCTCGCTCGAGATTTAAAGAAACATCGCTTGGCTGCTAATATTGTTGGTGTGTGCCGTTCACCGGAAACGGCCAAGCGCGCGATCGAACTTGGTGTTATTGATGAATCAAAACCGCTTGAAGATGGTGTGTTAAATGCGGACTTGATAGTAATGGCGACACCGATGCAGGCTATGCTGCCGGTATTGCAAAGAGCGCAAGAGTTTATACCGAAAAACGCTATTTTGACCGATGTTGGTAGCGTTAAAACCGATCTTTATAATTCGATAAATTCGAATGTTCCTGGCTTGTTAAATCAATTTGTGTTGGCGCATCCTATCGCCGGTGGTGAAGTCTCAGGTATTGACGCTTCACAGCTGGGATTGTTCGAAAATAAGCATGTCATCGTGACTGAAACTTCTGAAGTGGAGCAATCGATGACGGATCAAGTGATTGATATGTGGCAAAGAATTGGCGCGCGCGTTAAGCGCATGAGTCTTGAGCAACATGATTCTATTTTTGCAAAGACTAGCCACTTACCTCATGTTATCGCATTTAGTTTGGTTAACTATTTAAGTGCGCAAAATGATCGAGAGGAATTATTTGATTTAGCCGCAGCTGGCTTTTATGACTTTACTCGTATCGCTTCAAGTAATGCTGAAATGTGGAGAGATATTTGCGTCACTAATAAAGCTCAAATCGTTCACGCACTAGAAGGCTTCGCTGTGCAAATTACCGAAATAAAAGAACGAGTAGAGGCGGCTGATCAAACTGCAATTTTGGATTATTTTGGTGAAGCAAACAAAGCGCGTGATGATGGTTTACTGCGAAAAGTTGAAAGTATCAAAGTTTAGCGTCGCTAGATGGTGGTAGGATGTTAGTTTGGTTTTCTATTTGAGGATTTTTGTCAGTGTTTCTCAGGTGATTTTTTTTATAAAAGTAGATTATAATCTCTATCTCTTTTGTAGCCCTATAATAACGATTGTTAAGGATGAAAACGCTCTGCGTATAGTCCAATTCTGACTTCATAGATGAACCTCTCTAAAAGTATTTCTAGTAAGTGCGCGGTTGCTGGTCTAAAGGGCTCACTTCGGGTCCCCGGAGATAAGTCCATATCTCACCGAGCTGTGATGTTTTCTTCCTTGGCAAACGGTACAAGTCATATTTCCGGTTTGCTAGAAGGCGATGATGTGTTAGCTACGCTTGCTGCATTCACTTCTATGGGCGTAAAAGCTGACGGGCCAAATGATGGAAAGCTGACCATTGAAGGCGTTGGCTTACGTGGTTTAAAGGCGCCGCAAACGGATATCGATATGGGTAACTCCGGCACGGCTATGCGTCTTATGTGCGGCATTTTAGCCGCGCAAAGCTTTGCCTCAAAGATAGTGGGTGATGAGTCTCTTTCCAACCGACCGATGCGACGTGTGACTGTTCCCTTAATGTCGATGGGTGCTCGAACAGCCACCGATGACAATGGGTGCTCACCGATCCATATTCGTGGTGTAGAAAAACTCGAACCGATAAGTTATAAGCTGCCGATGGCGAGTGCGCAGGTGAAATCAGCCGTATTGCTCGCAGGCCTATATGCCGATGGTCAAACTTGTGTAACCGAGCCCGCACCTACTCGCGATCATACTGAACGCATGTTAAAAGCCTACGGTTACGATTGCCAAGTTGAGCATGTGAACGAGCAAGTAACTACCGTCTGCCTTGAAGGTGGTGGTGAGCTTACTGCTACGGATATTGATGTGCCGGCGGACATATCATCCGCTGCGTTTTTTATGGTTGCGGCTTCGATTATTCCTAATTCGATAATTAATTTAAAACATGTTTGTGTTAATCCAACGCGCACCGGTGTTGTGGATATTTTACGGGCGATGGGCGCTGACATAAAACTTGTCAATCCACGAGCCGTTGGCGGTGAGCCAGTCGCTGATTTTGTGGTTAAATATGCTGGTTTAAAAGGTTGTGAAATCGATCCTAATCTCGTGCCTTTGGCGATTGATGAGTTTCCAATTATTTGTATCGCCGCAGCGTGCGCAGAGGGTGTTACAACTATTAGCGGCGCTGAGGAATTGCGGCATAAAGAGAGCGATCGTATAACTGCAATGGTAGAAGGTTTGCGCAGTTTAGGTATTGAAGTTGAAGAGCATAAGGATGGCATGGTTGTTACTGGCGGTGAGATAGAAGGTGGTGAAGTTCAAAGCCACCATGATCATCGTATTGCGATGTCGTTTGCAATCGCAGGCGCGGTTGCACGTGAGCCAATTGTCATTCAAGGTGCAGAAACGGTTGCGACTTCGTTTCCTAACTTTATTGAGTTAGCCAATTATGTAGGGATGAATATCGGTGTCTAGCGTGCTAGCACCCGTATTGGCGTTGGATGGCCCAAGCGGATCGGGAAAGGGCACTGTTGGGCAGTTAGTGGCACTCAAGCAAGGTTGGCATTATTTAGACAGTGGCGCTATTTATCGCGGATTATCTTGGCTGGCACAAGATCAAAAAGTTTCAGCGGACGATTCGCAGGGTTTGGTTGCATTAGCTAATTCAATGCAATTGATTTGCCATATTGAGGCTGGTGATGTTGCACAAATCGAGATAAATGGGAATCTGGTTACCGACGATCTTCGTACTGAAGAAATCGGTGAACTAGCAAGTCAAATAGCGCCCATAAAAGAGGTTCGGAAGGCTTTATTTGAGATGCAAAGGCGCTGTAGAAAGCAGCCCGGATTAGTGGCTGATGGCCGAGATATGGGTACCGTAGTGTTCTCAGATGCCCAATATAAGGTGTTTTTAACGGCAAGTGCTGAAATTAGGGCGCAAAGACGCTTTGAGCAGTTGAAAGCAAAGGGGTTCGATGTTAATCTCGCGCGCCTGTTAGAGTCGATCCAGGCGCGTGATGTCCGAGATTCAAGCAGAGCAACGTCGCCACTAAAGGCAGCTACGGATGCTACTGTATTGGATACTTCAGATCTCACCATAGAAGAAGTCGTGACGCGAATTCTGGATCTTTTAGATTAACGCACGCCCCCGACGGACGGGGAATCGAGCTAACCCCAACATGGCTGCGCAAGGCAGCTGTGAGTTTAGGTAGAGTTATGAGCGAATCATTCGCCGAAATGTTTGAAGCAAGCCTCAAAGACACTGTAATGACAGTGGGCGAGGTTATCAAAGCCGAAGTTATCTCTGTAGACGGAGACTATGTCACCGTAACAGCAGGACTAAAATCAGAATCTGAAATCCCACTTTCTCAATTCGCAAAAGTCGAAGGCGAGCACGATGTTCACATTGGTGATCTTGTTGAAGTGGCGATTGAAAGCGTGGAAGACGGCTATGGCCGCACCAAGCTTTCTCACGATAAAGCACGACGCGTTCGAGTATGGGCTGAGCTCGAAAAAGCGCATGAGAATGAAGACATCGTGGTTGGTCGTATTACCGGTAAGGTCAAAGGTGGTTTTACCGTATCGTTACAAAATGTACGCGCTTTTCTTCCGGGTTCACTGGTCGATGTGCGTCCTGTTAAGGATTCTACCTATTTAGAGAATCGTGATCTTGAATTGAAAGTAATCAAGATCGATAAAGTACGAAATAACGTCGTCGTTTCACGTCGCGCGGTCGTAGAAAATGAACTTGGTGCCGAGCGCGAAGAGTTACTGAAAACGATTGAAGAAGGTCAGATTGTACGTGGCATCGTTAAGAATCTTACCGATTACGGCGCCTTTATTAACCTTGGTGGCATAGATGGCTTGTTGCACATTACTGATATGGCATGGAAGCGTGTTAAGCACCCGTCAGAGATCCTTGAAGTGGGTCAAGATATTGAGGCGAAAGTCCTTAAATTTGATAAAGAAAAAGTACGTGTATCCTTAGGTATCAAGCAGATGGGTGATGACCCATGGCAAGACTTAGCACGTCGTTTCACGGTTGATTCTCGTCACTTTGGTAAGGTGACCAACATTACCGACTACGGTGCGTTTGTTGAGCTTGAGGATGGTGTTGAAGGTCTGGTTCACGTATCAGAAATGGATTGGACTAACAAAAATGTTCATCCAAGCAAGGTTTGCCAAGTTAATGATGAAGTAGAAGTTGTTATTCTTGAGATCGATCCTGAGCGTCGTCGTATTTCACTAGGCATGAAGCAATGCCGTGCGAACCCATGGGAGAGCTTTGCAGCAACTCATAATAAAGGCGACAAAGTTGTGGGTAAAATTAAATCCATTACTGACTTTGGTGTGTTTATTGGTTTGGACGGAAACATCGATGGTCTGATTCACTTAAGCGACCTATCTTGGAACGAAGAAGGCGAAGATGTTATCCGTAACTTCTCTAAAGGTGATGAGCTAGAAGCGGTAGTCTTAGCTGTAGATCCAGATCGTGAGCGTATTTCTTTGGGTGTTAAACAAGTTTCAGGCGATCCATTTAGTGACTTTGTTGCCGCGAATGGTAAAGGTTCGGTTATTAATGGTGTTGTTAAAGAATCTGATGCGCGTGGCGTTACGATTACGATTGCAGAAGGCATTGAAGGTTACTTGCGCGCCGGTGAAATTTCGCGTGATCATGTCGAAGATGCTTCAGCTTTATTTAAAGCTGGTGATGAACTTGAATCTAAGATTACCGCGATAGATCGAAAAACTCGTCGGATCTCTTTGTCGATCAAAGCGCTTGAAGCGCAACATGAAAGTGAAGCGGTGCAGGAGTACGGCCGTTCAAACGAAGAATCAGGCAGCAGTTTGTTAGCTGAGAAATTAAAGCAACAGCTTAATAAGTAAGGGCACAGCAAAAATAATCCAGCGCAGTAATCATTTATTATGGAATGATTTATGCTTGGATGGATTAAGTAAGCTTGTCCTACTTGCTTCGATTAAACCCCAGTCAAATGTTTGGCTGGGGTTTTTTTATTGTTTAAAGAATGCGCTGACCGACAAGAAGTTCTTAAAGGCCCCTAATGTTGAAATAATATCAGTTACTTAGGCAAAGTTTATAGGTAGAATTCTTGCCTAACCTCAGTGCAAAGTTCTATACTCTAGGTATTAAACGCATTGACTAATTCATGAGGTTGGGAGATATAAGTCGTATCTGACAGTGGATGGCGGATTTGATGTTTTTCGTAGCTGTGTGTGTTTTTTTAGCATGTTACTAAATTAGAGAGATGAGTTTGTGATCGCATTGCGTTCTTGATAATAGAGAACGCTAAGTTTGTCTAATTTAATGATTTGAGTGACAGACTCAGGGGAAAAAATGATAAAAGCGCCGACAATTACACGCTCAGACCTAATTGAGATGTTAGTGACCAAGCAACCGCACCTTGAGCATAGAGATGTGGAATTGGCAGTTAAGGCAGTGCTAGAACGAATGGGCGATGCATTTGAGAAGGGTGAGCGTATCGAGATTCGAGGTTTCGGTAGTTTTTCATTGCATTATAGGCCAGCGAGGCTTGGTCGAAACCCTAAGACCGGACAATCGGTTGCGGTGGAAGATAAGTTTTCGCCGCACTTTAAACCTGGAAAAGAGCTCAAAGAACGCGTTGATTCGGTTAACACCTCACCACAATTTGCCATTCACTTAAATGGCTAAAAACGATTACGAATGACTAAGTTTATGAAAAGTATCCTAACGATAATTCTTTTTTTTGCATTTGCGGTCTTCGCATTAACACTTAATCTTCAAAACCCAGAATCTGTTACCTTGCGCTACTATTTTGGTTTTGAACAAGAATTCGACCTATTTTTAGTTTTGTTGATACCGTTTGCGTTTGGTATTGCCCTAGGGGTGCTGTTGATGTCGCTTTCATTGATGAAACACAAGGTGCAGCTGGGTAGAGTGCGTCGAGATGCAGGTAAACTTGAAAAAGAAGTGCAAGGGCTTCGTACGCAGCCGAAAGGCGATGTAGACCAATAGATGCGCATCATGATTGTGAAATAATTGGAATTTCGTACTTATCTAAGAGGTTGGTATTTTTTATTAAAGGGTTAGAGTCTAGGTGCTTAATATGAACACACCTTATTTCATCGGGCTGGCTGTTTTGCTGGCCTTTTTAATGGGTTGGCAACTAGCCAAGATGATGCGGCGCGCTAAAATTCAACCAAATAAGAAATCGATTAAATCTGAATATTTTAAAGGCTTAAATTTTCTGGTTAATGAAGAACCAGATAAGGCCATTGAAGTGTTTATCCAAGCGCTGGAAGTTGATGATGAAACAGTAGAGCTTCATATGGCTTTAGGAGGTCTGTTTCGCCGAAGAGGGCAGGTTGATCGGGCTACGAGAGTACATCAAAACCTAATAGCACGGCCTAGCCTAAATGATGAGCAACGCGCATTGGCGGTGTTGGAATTAGCGCTTGATTACCACAAAGCTGGGTGGCTAGACCGAGCCGAAAACTTATTCAAAGAATTATTGGACATAAATGCTTATAAGCGGCGCGCGATTGATGGCTTGGCACGTATTTATGAGCAAGAAAAAGAATGGCAAAAAGCGATAGATATTTTACAACGGCTTAAGAATCCGGATCGTCTGGAGGCCAGTAGCAGAATCTCACACTATTATTGTGAACTAGCCGAGCTCGCTATCGCCGAAAGTAGCTTAGATGATGCTCATCACTATCTGTTGGCAGCTGAAAAAGAAGCGCCGACGGTCGCGCGAACGACTTTACTGCAAGGTGACCTCTATTATGCCCAAAATAAAGATGAAAAAGCTCGTGAGCAATGGTTAAGTGTGGCCGCTAGTAATCCACGCTTAGCAGAGTTTACGCTTGATAAAATGATGCTCAGTTTTCAACGCTGTAATGAAAGTAAGGCGCTTAAGGAGTATGTTCTAAATTTAAATTTTGTGCCAAAGGACGCACGAATTTTTGGATTATGGAAAGATACACTGTTTAACTTGTTGGGTGGGCGTGATGCGTTAAAATTTATTATCAGCGGTGTAAAACAAACACCGATTAGTAGTTCTCTCGCGACCTTTCTTGACAAGCAGCTCGATTCTAACAACTTCGATGAGGCCGATATGTCCGGTTTGTTGGCACAAATGCTAGAACAAGCACGCCCTCAGATAAGTGATTACCGATGCTCTGCATGTGGCTTTGATACTAAGGCGATGTACTGGTTTTGTCCAAACTGCAGTGAGTGGGAAAGTTTTCGTTAATATTGCATTTTGTCTCAGGCTTTGTAACACTTGAGCTAACTGTTTTTGGGATGAAATTGAAAGGTAATAGTTTTTTAAACTCAATGCTTTAACGATATTTTTAAATGTAAAAAATTAGAAGTTAGATAAGGTGTAGAATCGTTTGAATACGAAGATTAAATATATAGAGTTTAAGGGTATCGAAAAGAAGGAACAGATCCTCTTTAAATCTTATCTTAATCTAGCTAAAAATGAGCTGGACTATCAACTTGTTGTGCTTGATAAGAAACTTTCTAAAGAAGTTTCGCCGGATGTAGTTATTAGTGATTCTTCGTACCAGTATCTAGAGGGCGAACCAGAAATTCAAGAATTACCAATAATTCGCGTTGGTAATGAGATTGAGCTTGGGCAAGAAAATTATATACATCGGCCCGTTCAGTGGAGTGATTTTAAGAAGGCGTTAGCGACTCTAAGATTTGAACCTGAAGAGGCTGGGAGTGCTGAAGGTGAGCGCTTAATGTCAGACGAAATGCGCTTTGTTATTGCCGACATGGATGAGGAGCCAACAGACGCAACTATTGTTGATAAAGAAGACAAAGATATAGATTATGCCGACGAGTATGATTATGAATTGGCCAATATGAGTATTGATTATCATTCGTTTACGAACAGTGAATACGTCAAAGTGGTTGAAGATGTGCAAGGTTTTCATGATGAAGCTCCGGCGGGTGTCAAACCGGATGATGCGCCCGTAATTTTGGTGACGGATGACGAAAGCACGTCTTCAAATAGTGTGTTGGTGATTGAAACTGATTCACTCGATGTTTGGGACATGGCAGCGCTCGCGGAGGAGCAAGAGCAACTGCAAGAACCTGAGCCCGATAGCATTGATTCGGACCCTGAAGAAACAGATTCTGAAAACCAAATAGAAAACGAACATCGCCAAGCTGTTTACGAAAAATTGCAGTCTGGGAGGAAGTTGTCGGCTAATGATGAGTATTGGTTAAGTTCTGGCGAAGTATTTTGTGACACTGATTCTTTATTTGTGATCGTGCCCGAAGATGACATGATATATAGCGCTAAAGAGCCTGCGAAATGGGGCCTTTTTATGCGTAATCGTGAGTTAACCAAGTTGCCGCTAGAGCCAAATTGGGAACGCCCCAACGAGCTTAAGGCCTATCCTATGTCGCGAGTGTTTTGGGCTAATCAGATTGCGTTTAGTTATCGAGAGTTGCATGAAGAGGTTGAGCTCAATCAGAAATATATGTTGGAGCGCTGGCCTCCTTTTGATGTTTTAGAGCTCGATAATATGTTGTTAAAACTTTGTACGATGCTGTTTATTGAACCAGAGAGTCCACAAAGCCTGCTAACAAAAACGGGCTATAGCCGATCGATTATTTATGCATTGGTGAATGCTTGTCATGCCACTGGAATTCTGCGTAAGGAAAATGAAATAGAAAAACAAAGTATTCTTGAAATAAAGCGCGAAGAAGAAGGCATGCTAGATAGAATAAAAGGTGTTTTTCGATAAATTGATAATGAGTAACTCGATTAGTTAACAGCTCGATTTTTTAAAAACGTTGGGTTTAAAGGTGTTTGTACGTGTTGAATATTGCAATTAGTGGAGCCGCAGGGCGCATGGGGCGACAGCTTGTTCAGGCTGTCTACAACGCCTCGCAGCTTGACCCAGATAACATTGTCTTAAGTGCTGCTTTGCACCGGCCAGGTAGTACTTTGTTGGGCACAGATGTGGGCGAATTAGCAGGTTTGGGGCGACTCGGCTTGCATATCGAGCCGTCATTGGCACAAGCTCAGTTTGATTTATTAATCGATTTCACCAAAATTGGCGCAACGCTCGAAAATATTGACTATTGCTGCGCTAACAATAAAGCCATTGTTATAGGCACAACAGGTTTTAATTCTCATGAGCGCGCACGTATAGTGCAGGCGGCAAAATCAATACCGGTGGTACTTGCGGCTAATACCAGTGTGGGTATGAATTTGTGCTTTCATCTGGTTTCTCAAATGGCACAGGTGATGGCCGAGGATGCAGACATTGAAATTATTGAGACTCATCACCGTAACAAAATCGATGCGCCATCTGGCTCTGCAGTTCGTCTTGGTGAAGTAATTGCTGAGTCTCTAGGGCGTGATCTAGAAAGCTGCGCTGTTTATGCCCGTGAAGGGATTAGTGAGCCGAGAGATCGCAAAACCATTGGGTTTGCAACGGTGCGAGCCGGCGATGTGGTGGGTGACCACACAGTGTTATTTGCCAACGAAGGAGAGCGTATAGAATTAACTCATAAAGCGTCGTCGCGAATGACGTTTGCAAAAGGCGCAGTGCGTGCTGCTCAATGGCTGGCGAAACAGCCTGCTGGTTTATACGATATGCAGGATGTGCTTGGATTAAAGTCGAATGGTTAGAAAAAGAAAATAAAGTGACGAAAGTAGCACTCGAGCGATTGCTTAGTCGGAGCTGTTTCGCGTAGAATAAGCCTCGATGAAAAGGCCGCACATATAGCCGAAAAAATCTCGAAAGGGAGAAGCCCATAACAGGCTTCTCCCTTTTTTTAAGTAAATTCTGCGGACTTAAAACGATTCTGGCGTGAGGCTTGATAAAAACGTGAAATATACAGCACTCCTAGCACTCGAAGATGGCAGCGTTTTCAAAGGAACTTCCATAGGCGCTGCGGGTCAGTCGGTTGGCGAAGTTGTTTTTAATACGTCGATGACGGGTTATCAGGAAATATTAACTGACCCTTCTTACGCACAACAGATGGTGACCTTCACCTATCCTCACATCGGTAATACCGGCACCAATCAAGAAGATATCGAATCCAATCAAATTTTTGCTAGCGCAATGATTGTGCGCGATGTGCCTCGCATGGCAAATAATTGGCGCAATACGCAGTCTTTACAAGACTATCTAACCACAAATAATGTGGTTGCTATTGCAGACATTGATACTCGTCAGTTGACAAGATTGTTGCGTGAAAAAGGAGCGCAAAATGGATGCTTGATCGCTGGCGCAGATTTAGATGTTGACAAATGTATAGCGCTCGCAAAAGAATTTCCAGGTCTTAAAGGTATGGACCTAGCTAAAGTTGTGAGCACCCAAGATGCATACCAATGGGAGCAGGGTGAATGGAAACTCGAGGGTGGCTACCCAACCGTCACAGGCGAAAAATTTAAAGTAATTGCCTATGATTTTGGCGTTAAACATAACATTTTACGTATGCTCGCGGCTCGCGGTTGTGATGTTGTTGTGGTGCCAGCGCAAACTCCCGCAAGTGATGTGTTAGCCCAAAAGCCAAATGGTGTTTTTCTTTCCAACGGTCCAGGTGATCCCGAACCTTGTGATTATGCAATAGAGTCTACTAAGTTGATTATCGAGGCCGGCGTACCAGTTTTTGGAATTTGTTTGGGGCATCAGATATTGGCTTTAGCATCCGGTGCGAAAACTCAGAAGATGAAATTCGGTCATCACGGTGCGAATCACCCAGTGCAAGATTTAGAATCTAAACGCGTTATGATAACGAGCCAAAATCACGGTTTTGCCGTGCAAGAAAATGACCTGCCATCAAACTTGGAAGTGACTCATAGGTCTCTTTTCGATTCGACTATTCAAGGAATTCGACGTACCGATGCAAAAGCGTTTTCCTTCCAAGGCCATCCAGAAGCGAGCCCAGGCCCGCGTGATGTTGCTCCCTTATTTGATTGTTTTATTGACTTGATGCAGGAGGCTAAATAATCATGCCAAAGCGTAATGATATTCAATCTGTTCTTATCATTGGTGCGGGCCCAATTATTATCGGCCAGGCCTGTGAATTTGATTATTCTGGTGTGCAAGCATGTAAAGCCTTGAAGGAAGAGGGCTATAGAGTGGTTTTGGTTAATTCTAACCCAGCCACGATTATGACTGATCCCGGTTTCG
Source organism: uncultured Gammaproteobacteria bacterium (assembly GCA_964434375.1). Classification (GTDB taxonomy): domain Bacteria; phylum Pseudomonadota; class Gammaproteobacteria; order Arenicellales; family Arenicellaceae; genus Arenicella. The sequence goes on from CAYSUU010000006.1 coordinate 17,518, forward strand.
CCGATGCAACTTATATCGAGCCAATTAGTTGGCGAGCGGTAGAGAAGATCATTGAAGTAGAACGACCGGATGTATTGCTGCCAACAATGGGTGGGCAAACGGCTTTGAATTGTGCACTTGATCTAGAGCGTGAAGGCGTGTTGGAAAAGTACGGCGTTGAAATGATCGGCGCTAAAAAAGACGCTATCGATAAAGCCGAAGATCGTGAAAAATTTAAAAAGGCCATGAATGAAATAGGGCTTGAAACAGTGCGTGGCGATGTCGCTCACAGTATGGATCAAGCCTTTGGCATTCTAGATGATCTGGGTTTACCGGTTATTATCCGTCCGTCATTTACTATGGGCGGCACAGGCGGCGGAATTGCTTACAATAAAGAAGAATTTGTGGAGATTTGTGAGCGTGGTTTAGACGCGTCACCGACCGACGAACTGTTAATAGAAGAGTGCATCTTTGGTTGGAAAGAGTATGAGATGGAGGTGGTCCGTGATCATCAAGATAACTGCATCATCATATGTTCGATCGAGAATTTTGACGCAATGGGAGTACACACTGGTGATTCGATCACGGTAGCTCCAGCTCAAACACTAACGGATAAAGAGTATCAAATCATGCGCGATGCTTCGTTGGCGGTATTGCGGGAAATTGGCGTTGACACAGGTGGGTCGAATGTTCAGTTTGCGGTCGACCCTTCAACGGGTCGGATGATCATTATTGAGATGAATCCGAGAGTATCGCGCTCTTCGGCTCTAGCATCAAAAGCAACTGGCTTCCCAATTGCTAAAGTGGCGGCTAAGCTGGCGGTGGGCTATACACTAGATGAACTACGTAATGAAATTACTGGTGGTTTAACACCGGCATCATTTGAGCCCAGCATTGATTACGTAGTGACTAAAATACCGCGTTTTGATTTTGTAAAATTTCCGCAAGCTGATAGTACTTTGACAACGCAAATGAAGTCGGTTGGTGAAGCCATGTCTATTGGTCGAACCTTTCAAGAGTCGTTGCAAAAGGCAATGCGTAGTTTAGAGATTGGTAGCTATGGTTTTGAGACGCATCTGGGTGATCTTGAAGGTGGTGATCGAAGAGATCGACTAATGCAAGCACTAAGAGTGCCAAAAGCCGAGCGCTTGTGGTTTATTGGAGATGCTTTTCGAGAGGGCCTGTCTATACAAGATGTGCATGAAGCAACCGGAATTGAGCCATGGTTTTTAGCCGAAATTGAAGACTTAATCGCAACCGAATCACAGATCGCAGTCCACGAGCTTTCGTCAATTAATGCTGATGATATGCATGCTTGGAAGCGAAAAGGTTTCTCCGACGTACGTTTATCGGAGTTAGTTCAGCAAAGTGAAGACGAAGTCCGCAAACATCGGCATAAGTTAAATGTTAGACCCGTGTTCAAACGAGTAGACTCGTGTGCTGCCGAATTTTCTACTGCGACGGCCTACATGTATTCAACATACGAATCACAATGTGAGGCGCAGGTTGAACAAAAGAGCAAAGTTATGGTTCTGGGCGGAGGTCCAAACCGAATTGGTCAAGGTATAGAGTTTGATTATTGTTGTGTGCACGCTTCGATGGCGTTGCGAGAAGACGGCTATCAAACCATTATGGTGAACTGCAATCCGGAGACAGTGTCGACTGACTACGACACGTCGGATCGATTGTATTTCGAACCTCTGACTTTAGAAGATGTATTGGAGATAGTACACAAAGAAAATCCTGACGGCGTTATTGTTCAATACGGTGGTCAAACGCCACTAAAGTTAGCCCGTCCCTTAGAGAAAGAAGGTGCTAAGATTATTGGTACTTCTCCAAAAGCCATTCATGATGCCGAAGATCGTGAACAGTTTCAGACTTTATTGAATGACTTAAGTCTTAAGCAGCCGCCCAACCGGCTTGCTTCGAGTGAAGAGCAAGCCTTGATAAAAGCCGAGGAAGTTGGCTATCCGCTGGTAGTGCGGCCATCGTATGTACTCGGTGGGCGAGCTATGGAAATTGTGTACGACGCGGCGCAATTGCGTAATTATATGGCGTCGGCCATTCAAGTGTCGAACGAGTCTCCTGTTTTATTAGATCGTTTTTTGAATGATGCGATTGAGGTTGATGTAGATGCCATTTCTGATGGGACCGATGTGGTTATTGGAGGGATTATGGAGCATATCGAGGAGGCGGGTGTTCATTCCGGTGATTCAGCATGTTCATTGCCTCCGTTTAGTTTGTCAGAACAGATTAAGATCGAGTTAAGAGAACAATCTAAACAAATGGCCTTGGCATTGAACGTGATTGGTCTGATGAATGTTCAGTTTGCCATTAAAGGCGAAGTAATCTACGTGCTTGAAGTAAACCCTCGTGCGTCGAGAACGGTTCCATTTGTATCTAAAGCAACATCACGCCCGCTAGCCAAAGTTGCGGCGCGCTGTATGGCCGGTGTGTCTTTAAAAGAACAGGGTATTCAAAGTGAAATAATTCCACCGTATTATTCAGTCAAAGAAGCTGTTTTCCCGTTTGTGAAATTCCCTGGAGTAGACACTTTGTTGAGCCCAGAAATGAAATCAACTGGAGAAGTAATGGGGGTAGGCGATAGCTTTGGCGAAGCCTACGATAAAGCTCAGCAGGGCACCGGTTCAAATATTCCGGTGAGCGGAACGGCCTTGTTTAGCGTGCGCAATTCAGATAAGCCGCTCGCTACCGAATTGGCTCGTTATCTGAGTGAGGTCGGTTTTGAGATTGTCGCCACACGTGGAACAGCGAAAGCATTCGAAGAACAAGGTATTGACGTTACCGTGATAAACAAAGTTAAAGAAGGTCGCCCACATATCGTTGATATGATTATCGATGATCGAGCGGATTTGGTAATCAATACTACATCAGGCACTGGAACGGTCAGAGATTCATACACTATTCGACGCGAAGCCTTAATGCATAAAGTAACATATTTCACCAACATTACTTCCGCGCGTGCTATGGTTAAAGCCCATAAGGCGCAAGGCGTGATGCGCGTTAACAAACTCCAAAACTTACATAAAACCATCGACGTATAGCATGGACAGAGTACTATTAACTAAGAAAGGCGCAGACCAACTGCAGGCTGAGCTGAAAATTCTAAAAAGTGACAAACGACCTAAGGTTATTGAAGCAATTGCCGAAGCGCGAGCTCACGGCGACTTGTCTGAAAATGCTGAATATCACGCTGCGCGGGAGCAGCAAAGTTTCATTGAAGGCCGTATTAAAGAACTTGAAGGCAACCTAGGTGTCGCTGAAGTAATCGATCCAAGTAAGCTTAATGTGAAAGGTAAGATTGTATTTGGCGCTGCCGTTAAACTCTATGATGTTGACAGCTCGAAAGAGGTTAACTTTCAAATTGTGGGCGACCTCGAAGCCGACATTAATCAAGGCAAAATATCGATAAGTTCACCAATTGGTAGAGCCATGATAGGCAAGCATGAAGGTGACGAGTTCACCTTTCGGGCGCCAAGTGGTGAGATGACTTACGAAGTGTTAGAAGTAGCTTACGACTAAGGTTCTTAGTATAGACTTGTGGCTGCGCGAGAGCTCATTATTACACACTGGGTAGCATGATTTTAGGTTCTTCGGCTGCGCGGTAAATAACACCGACGCGACCGATTAATTGTACCGGCTCCGCAGCTGATTGACTTGTAATCTGTGCTATGAGAGCGACTTTTTCTGATTTTGAGTTACTCGGCAGTTTGATCTTAATTAATTCATGCTTCTCTAATGCGAGTTCAATTTCATTCATTACCGTCGCGCTCAACCCTTTTCCACCGATCATTACAACCGGGTTTAGTGAGTGCGCAACGCCTCTTAGATAGTTCTTTTGTTTACCAGTCAGTGTCATTTAATGAGATAATTAGCAGCCGTTCGGCAATTTTCGAAAGCGGGATTCTACCTAAACACGGGGAAAATACACCTTAAATGGCACGAAAAGGTAATAAAACTGGAGAGTGGGCGCGACGCCACATGAATGATCCTTTTGTAAAAAAGGCAATTAGTCAGGGCTATCGTTCGCGGGCTGTGTATAAACTTCAAGAAATTGACGAGCAAGACGCCTTACTTAAACGCGGTATGTTAATCGCTGACCTAGGCAGTGCACCAGGTGGCTGGTCGCAATACATTGCTAGAAAGTTAGGTGATAAAGCGACATTGATCGCAGTGGATTTGCTTGAGATGGATGCCTTAGATAACGTTCGTTTCATCAAAGGAGACTTTCAAGATGAGCATGTTCTTGAGCAATTAGATAATCTTGTATGTGGGCGCAAATTTGATCTTGTAATTTCGGATATGGCCCCCAATATCACAGGGGTACGCAGTGTTGACGAAGCTCAATATGAAAGTTTGTTGGATTCCGTCTTCTATTTTTGTGATAAGCGTCTGCGTCCGGGTGGTAATTTGCTTGTAAAGCTGTTTGAAGGCAGTTCAGCACATTATTACAGGCGTGAGGTTAAATCTAGATTTAAGAGCGGTGTGGTTAGAAAGCCGAGCGCTTCAAGGTCTAAAAGTAGAGAATATTATTTTTTGAGTAGAAATTTTCGTTGCCCCGAAAGTGCGGGATAGGCGATTATAGATAAACCCCAATTAATGACGGATATGTAAAGAAGCTAGCGCGCTCAGCTGTTAAACTGTCAGTATTAAAACCTTTAAGGCGACGTCGTGAATAGACTTACCAATATTATAATTATCGGCCTATTATTTTTGATTATCGGTGCGTTTCTGGCCGATCAAAATACGTCGAATTTATCTTCCCCAAAGCAAGTTCAGTATTCAGAGTTTAATTCCATGCTCACCACCGGCAAGATGCGTTCTGTTGTGCTTGATGAAGACAATCGCATGATTACGTTCGAGGACGCCAGCGGCAACAAATTTTGGACCGTCATGAGTCTTCAGGATCGTAAATTGATCGATACATTGATCGATCGCGGTGTGGCGCTTGAGATTAGTCCAGCTCAAAAAACGTCTATTTGGGTAACGATTCTTCTTAATGCTCTACCGTTTCTTTTATTGATTGGTATTTGGATTTATTTGATGCGCCAAATGCAAGGCGGAGGCGGTCGCGGGGCAATGAGCTTTGGTAAGTCAAAAGCGCGACTATTAACTCAAGACAGTAATCGCGTCACCTTTGATGATGTTGCCGGAGTTGAAGAATCAAAAGAAGAAGTTCAAGAAATAATTGAGTTTTTACGTGACCCTAGTCGCTTTCAAAAGCTTGGTGGTCGTATGCCTACCGGGGTATTAATGACCGGTAGCCCAGGTACAGGTAAGACGCTATTAGCCAAGGCTATCGCAGGCGAAGCGCGAGTACCGTTTTTTTCTATTTCAGGTTCAGACTTTGTCGAAATGTTCGTTGGCGTTGGTGCCTCAAGAGTGCGCGACATGTTCGAGCAAGCCAAAAAGAATGCACCGTGTATTATTTTTATTGACGAGATTGACGCAGTAGGTCGCCATCGTGGTGCGGGTGTCGGGGGCGGCAATGATGAGCGTGAGCAAACACTTAATCAATTGCTTGTCGAAATGGATGGTTTTGAAGGCAGTGAAGGCATTATCGTAATTGCTGCGACTAACCGGCCAGATGTGTTAGACCCAGCACTTTTACGCCCTGGTCGTTTTGACAGACAAGTTGTGGTGCCATTACCTGATATTAGGGGTCGTGAACAGATACTCAAAGTTCACATGCGCAAAGTTCCTATAGACAAGTCGGTAGACGCGGCCGTGATCGCCCGTGGAACGCCAGGGTTTTCTGGTGCCGATATTGCCAACCTCGTGAATGAGGCCGCCTTGTTCGCTGCACGTGCGGCTAAAAAAGTAGTCGAGATGGATGACTTTGAATTTGCTAAAGACAAAGTCATGATGGGGGTCGAGCGTCGCTCGGTTGTGATGCCAGAAAAAGAGCGACTTAATACGGCGTACCACGAATCCGGTCATGCTGTTGTAGGCGCTGTATTAAAAGACATTTATGACCCAGTACATAAGGTCACAATTATTCCACGGGGTCGAGCATTAGGTTTAACGTTTTACCTGCCCGAAGAAGATCGCTTCGGTTATGACCGTGAATACTTATTTGCGCGCATCGCTGTTGCTTTGGGTGGTCGAATTGCCGAAGAAATTTTCATGGATCAAATGACCACTGGCGCATCCAGCGATTTTGAAAGTGCGACAGAAATGGCGCACAACATGGTCGAGCGTTGGGGTATGAGTGACGCATTGGGTACTCGAGTTTACGGTGATAGCCAACCTCAAGGAGGGTTTGGTGGTAATAATTCATCGCGTATGAGCGACAAAACCGCCGACCTAATTGATAAAGAAGTGACTCGTATTTTGGATGAACAGTATCAACGCGCTAAAACGATTCTCGAGGAGAATCGCGATAAAGTAGAAGTGATGACGAAATCTCTAATGGAATACGAAACATTAGATGCGGATCAAATCGCAGAGATCATGGATGGTAAGCAGCCGACGCCACCGAGTGATCTGCCGACACCAAAACGTAAAGACTCCGGTGATAACGACCGAGGTCGACCAGATATTAAGCCTCAACTGGATCAACCAGCCGGAGAAGCTGAATAGGTGGAGGGCAATAAAGTCCGTTCATTATTGGCGCGCAACGACGCGTTGATAATGGGCATCCTGAATGTTACGCCCGACTCTTTTTCTGATGGTGGGCGTTTCAATTCTCAAGAGGCGGCACTCGCACAAGCACGAGTGCTAGTTGATGAAGGAGCCGACATTATTGATATAGGTGGCGAATCAACTCGGCCTAAGGCACGTAAGGTAACAGAGCAAGAAGAGCTCGATCGAGTGATCCCCGTTATTGAACGCCTTGCTCAACAAAGCGATGTTGCTATTTCGATAGACACTTACAAGCCTCAGGTGATGCAAGAAGCTTTGAGTGCAGGCGCAAGCATGGTTAATGATGTTAACGGTTTTCGCGCCGAGGGTGCCTTAGGGTTAGTGGCGAGCGAGCACGTACCTATTTGTATCATGCATATGCAAGGTCAGCCAGAGTCTATGCAGGTGTCGCCTTATTACCAAAATGTCGCAGACGAAGTCGCGCAGTTCTTAATTGAGCGCGCTAATCAATGTGTTGAAGCTGGGATTGAGTTGCAAGATATTGTTCTTGACCCCGGTATCGGTTTTGGAAAAACTCTAAAACACAATCTTCAATTACTTAATTCTGTAAAGGCATTGCGCGAGTCTAGTGGTTGCGAGGTGCTGGTAGGTGTGTCACGTAAATCGCTTATTGATCAATTGCTTGATCGAACGGTAGAGGAGCGACTGCATGCGAGCCTCGGTTTAGCAGTGCAAGCAGTATTAAATGGCGTTAAAATAGTGCGTGTACATGATGTTAAGGCCAGCTTTGATGCAATTCGTGCTGTTGAGGCGGTCTCGCGAGAAATAAAATAATAATGACTAAAGCTTTTTTCGGAACTGACGGAATTCGAGGTGAGGTAGGTGTTGAACCTATCACCCCAAAGACAATAGTGCACCTTGGTTGGGCGCTCGGCACGGTGATTCGCCGACATCATGGTAAAGGCAAGGTCTTGGTTGGCAAAGACACTCGTGTATCGGGTTATATTTTTGAGTCTGCGATGGAAGCTGGGCTCTCGTCGGCTGGGATGGATGTCACCATGCTCGGGCCGTTGCCGACCCCTGCAATAGCCTATCTTACCCAATCTGCTCGAGCTTTAGCTGGTGTGGTCATTAGTGCTTCACACAATGCTTATTCTGATAACGGCATTAAGTTTTTTTCCGCTCGAGGTGCCAAAATCTCTGATGCGATGCAGGATGAAATAGAGCAGTTGATGCACCAGAAAATGCAAATGGTGGCCTCACATGATCTAGGCAAAGCGCGTCGGATGCCCGATGCGGTGGGGCGTTACGTTGAGTTTTGTAAGGGCACTATACCGCGACGCATGAATTTTAAAGGTTTGAAGGTAGCAATTGATTGCGCTAATGGTGCTGCCTATCAGTCTGCACCAACCGTTTTTCATGAATTAGGCGCAGATATAGAGCTTATGAATAATGCGCCAGATGGTTTTAATATTAATGAGAACTGTGGTTCAACGCATATTGGTGGTTTGCAATCCTTGGTCACTGAACGTCAATGTGATGTAGGTATCGCTTTTGATGGTGATGCTGACCGAATTATTATGGTTGACCGAAAAGGTACGGTAGTCGACGGCGATCAATTGTTGTTCGTGATCGCCAATAGTTTAAAAAAGCAAAGCCGTCTTAAAGGTGGCGTGGTGGGAACAGTAATGAGTAATTTAGGTATGGAGAATGCGCTCAAAGAGCGTGATATACCTTTTATTCGTACGAAGGTTGGTGACCGTTATGTGATGCAAGAACTTGTTGCAAGGTCGTGGTATTTGGGCGGCGAGAGTTCAGGGCATATTATCTGTTTAGATAAAACAACAACTGGTGACGGCTTAGTCTCGGCCTTGCAAGTGTTATCACAAATGCAGTTTATGGAGAAGCCGCTTGATGAATTGGCTCAAGACATGCAGATGTACCCGCAAACTATGATTAACGTGAAGCTTCCATCGAGTGCTAATGCGGCCGAGTTATGCCAACAGGCGCTAGTAGTTAACGCCTTACAGGAGACTGAGTCTGATTTAGGTGCGGCCGGTAGAGTACTTTTGCGTCCCTCTGGTACAGAGCCTGTAGTAAGGGTCATGGTTGAGGGGCAAGATTCAGTGCAAGTACAACGAGCATGTGAGAAGCTTGCGTCGTTTGTTGAAGATCAACTTTAAGCTCGATTTTGGGCTACGTCAATTTAGCTAATGCAGTAGTGCGCAATCAAGGCCTATGTTAGAATCCGCCGCACTAAAAATAGCGATAGGTAAACCATGAGTCGACGTTTGTTAATAGCGGGCAATTGGAAGATGCACGGCAGTTATGAAATGACCGCTGATGTAATATCTGGTGTCGCTCGACGCGCGTTGGATCAGGCATCCTTGAGCGAGCAGCGCGAGCTGGCTTATGATATTTTGATTTGCCCGCCCGCGGTTTACTTGCAGGCCGCTTTGGTGGCTGCAGATAGTCAACCAATTTCGATTGGTGCTCAAAATGTGAATGCAAATGAAACTGGTGCTTTTACCGGTGAGCTTTCAATACCGATGCTGAGTGAAGTTGGTTGTGAATATGTATTGTTAGGGCATTCAGAGCGTCGGGAACTGTTTGGTGAAACCGATGCTGATGTTGCCGCAAAGTTCTCGGCTTGTGTTGAAAAAGGTTCACTCGTGCCTATATTGTGTGTTGGTGAATCGCTTGTTGAGCGCCAAGCGCAAGCTACTGAGGCTGTGGTGGCGAAGCAAATCGATGTTGTGCTAGATCAGGTAGGTATTGCTGGTCTCGCAAATTCAGTCATTGCCTATGAGCCGGTTTGGGCGATAGGTACGGGTGAGACAGCGTCGCCAGAACAGGCTCAAGTTGTACATCAGTTTATTCGCAATAAATTGGATGCGCTCGATTCAGATATAGCGAGCGCGATAAGAATTATATATGGTGGTAGCATGAAGGCTCACAATGCGCTTGATTTGCTTCGCCAAAAAGACATAGACGGCGGACTCGTTGGTGGTGCGTCATTGGATGTGGGTAGTTTTTCAGCGATCTGTGAGGCCGCTAAAAAAACGCTTACCTGAATAAATAAAAACCCGAGAAGGGAATTTTAGTACTAGGCACTATGAATATTACAACGTTACTTATTATTGTTACCGTGTTCGCTTCTATCGCGATCATTGCTTTGACGCTTATGCAACAGAGTAAGGGTGATGCGGGTTCAGCTTTTGGTGGTGGCGGCTCGCAAAGCATGTTTGGTAGTCGCGGTTCGGCGAACTTCTTAAGCAGAGCAACCTCTATCATGGTCACTCTATTTTTTGTTAGTGCGCTTGCACTCGCGTATTTGTATGCAAAACGTAATGCCGTGGATGAAGTGATTGATCCGTTATTGCAAGAGCAAACTAGCGATGTGCCTACTTTAGATATTAATAGTGCTGAAAACTCTGCAGATACGGCGAACGATTTGCCGCAAATTCCTGACGCCTCTTCAGAGACGCAAACATTGGAGGCTGAGCCTCACGTGAATGATGATCAATCAGGAGTTGAGCCAGAGTTACAGCAAGAGTTGCCGAAATTAGAAGAGGGATCTGGATCTTAAAGGGAATTGAGTTTTCGATTGGCCGTTTAGGCTGGCTTAATAGAAAGAATGCCCACGTGGTGGAATTAGTAGATGATGCACAGGAGTGCGAGTGTCGCGAAAGACAGGAGTCAACGAGCGGCCACGCGAAGCGTGTCGTTAAAGGTTTCGGGGCGTCTCGATTTGTCGAGAATAACTGCAACATAAAGAATGCCCAGGTGGTGGAATTGGTAGACACGCTGTCTTGAGGGGGCAGTGGCGAGAGCTGTGCGGGTTCAAATCCCGCTCTGGGCACCATTCTTTTTTTGATATTTGGTTTTGTTCGTTTGTCATGACTTTGTAAGACAAGGAACCCCGCAGTCTGTGTGGTTATTTGGCGCGTTCATGTGCCTCACACTCAGGGCTGCCGTTGGCAGTTTAAGCTTTTCCTAGCTCGAATATTCTTATGCAACTTGCGAAATGATTCATGAATTTTTTGATGTTAAAAATCAATTTAATTTGTGTTAATATTGTATTGGGGTTATTTGGATTTTTTCTGGGTTCGGTTCTAAAAAATACCGTTAACACAAGGGCTCATGGGCGGCAGGTTAGTTGTTTCCTGAGGGCCTTTGTTGTACATAACCACACTAGGAAAGTTATTGATATTGATAGTAATTGCCGTTTAGCGATTCAAGTCATCCTTTTGTCGCGATGATAGGCAAGTGTAAATTAAATATCTAACATTTCTTGATACATACTAAGTGTGTTAATGGTTTACAATAGGCCGCAACTGATTATTGTGTCCTGAAAGTAATTTAAAGAATAATTTTAAAAAAAGTTCTAGGTTATTTCGGGATTGGGGGTTGGATCGTTAAAACGATAAGACCATTGCATTTCAGTAGGTGTTTTTGGGATAGATTTAAGTTGAACTAAACGTTTATAAATAAAGCGAGTTCAGATTAAACTTACAATAGAGTTTTTAGTCGATCTTGATGGTGTTAGTACCGGTAAGGGTCAACAAAACTTAATTATAAATAACCGGGTTGGTTAAATGAATAAGATAAGTTGCTTGAAGCCATTGAATGGCTTTCGTTTTGTTTCTGATACATTTAAGTCTTTTGTTGTTTTAGGCTTTATGTCTTTTCTGACGGTCGCATCTTCTGCTGCATCAGCACAAGAAGTTGTGTTCCCCGTTTCTTTTGATGAGCCTCATATCCCGCTAGCATCGGCAACAGGGACTACCATCATTGATAGTGAGTATCAAACAGGTGGCGCGGACAACGTTGATCCGAATAACCCAGGGCTGCCAGGTAGTGGTTTGCCTGCTGGTGGCGGATTTAGCGTTTCAACTTCGGCGGCAGATGGGACGGGTGAATCAGTTGTTTATAATTCAACGCCAGGGACAAATGGTAATGACCCGGATTTAGAGTTTTCCAATACTGGTAATGTTTTTATATCGCAAGAAAACGGAAATACGAATGGTGTAGGTCCTGGTGATGGCCCCGGTGGCACCGTAGGCCCACCTTTTCTGACGCCAGATGATGTGCCTGGTGCGGTCGAGACTCTTACTTTTGAAACACCTTTAAGCAGTATCAGTTTCACTTTAATTGATACTGAAGATGGCACTGTTTATACGTTCGAGGATAGTGACGGAGATGTTGCCACCATTGTGGCTGGTGAGTTTGAAGATGGTGGGGCATTTGATCAAGACTGTGTGCTTGGTAATAATACTTTCTGTGAATTAGATCAATCTTTTATCAATCTTGCTTTATTGCAAAGCATTAACCCTGCAATTGATGATATTGCCGTATTTGAGATTGAGTATGAAAATAGTGGCGGTATTGACGAGTTTTTCTTAGGTTATGAGACGGGTGATTGGACTGGTAATGTTTCTGAAGATACCGATGGAGATGGCGATGGAGATGTGGCAATTCCTGGTGTCACAATTACCTTATTTCAAGATTTAAATGGCGACGGAATTCTAAGCCAAGCTGAAATTGATAATCAGCCAACACCACCACTTACTGATGTTACAGACGGAAACGGTGATTATTCGTTCACTGGACTATTTGGTAACTTTATCGCGGTGCAAAGCCAACCTGACGGTTTCGATGACGTGTCTGAGAACGAAGGTGGCGATGATGATGATGTATTGACCAATCCGGCGGATAATAATCAAATCGCTGGCTTTGTTGGTGGTGGCGAAACGGATATAAATAATGACTTCGTTGAAGATCGCCCGCCAGTTGCTATAGGTAGTTTTGTTTTTAACGATACAAATTTGGATGGCTTGCAAGGCACTGCTGGCAATTTTGAGCCGGGTATCGAAGGCGCTGATGTTGCTCTATTTGTAGATGATGGGACAGGGACAGGCAATTTTGTGCCAGCCGTTGATTTAACGGGCGCGCCGGTAGTGGTTCAAACAACAGGTTCAGACGGTTTATATTTCTTTGATAATTTGCCAGAGGGTGTTTATCAAGTACAAATAACACCACCTGCTGGCTTCGAGCCAACCATTAATCAAGTCGATGCAGATGATCAAGGTTTTTTCGATAGTAATATCGCAGCTGAGCCGGCGCCAGGTGTGTTTTTATCACCTCCGATCACTTTAACGGCTGACGGTGAAGGCCCTGAAGGTGGAGCTCCGGGTGATGATCAAGATAATACAGTTCCAGGCCAAGATTCAGGTGACACTTCAGTTGACTTCGGGTTCTTTAATCCACTTCCAGGTATTAGCGTTGTTAAGACGGCTGGTACAGCCGCTGACGGTGACGTTTTCGCTATCAATGCGCCCGATAGTGTTGTGTACACCTATGTGGTGACCAATACCGGTAATACCCCCTTAAGTAATTTACAGTTGTCAGACGACGCGGGCACGCCAGCGGATAGCAGCGATGATCTCGTCACGGCAAATTTTGTTTGTGAGCCAGCGCTAGCCGGTACGTTTGCACCGAATGAATCAGCGGAGTGTACAGTAGCCTTGCCAGTGTCAGTAGATACCACTAACGTTGCCAATACCAGTGGTACGCCAACAGATGAGGCAGGTAACGATTTAGGTTTGACAGATCCAATCGACAGCGATGACGCGGTGGTTGATCTTATTGAAGCGCCAGCGATCAGCATTGTTAAGACCGCAGGTGAGTCGGCGGCCAACCAAGAAGCCGACGGTGCAACGTTTACGATAAATGCCGCAGACGATGTGGTATACAGCTACTTGATCACCAATACCGGTAATACTGAGTTGATTAACTTGGTGTTAACGGATGATCAGGGTACGCCAGGCAGCACGGTTCCGGTAACAAGTTGTACACCAGACTTAGCAGGGCCGTTCGCGCCAGGCGAGACGACAACGTGTACCGCGACCTTTAATGTGGCGGTTGATACGACCAATATTGGTGAAGTAACAGCTACGCCAAGTGCGAACGGTGCGCCGTTAGGCTTGGACCCAGTGGTTGATAATGATGACGCGGTGGTTGATTTAGTTGTGCCAGCGATCGATATCGAGAAGACGGTTTATGCCGGCAACGATGGTGGCGCACAATGTGCGACTGCCACCGAGCTTGTGGTGGGTGTGAGCGGTGGTGCCGTGACCTACTGTTTTGAGATCACGAACACAGGTGATACTTTCCTTGACGCGATTACCTTGACGGATGACGATCTAACGCCTCCGGTGACGCGCGCGGATGCGACGTTAATCAGTGGTACGGAGCCATTGGCACCGAACGCCAGCTTGGTGTTCTTTGTTGACTCGACTATCACAGGTGACTTGACTAATACGGCCAGCACCAGTGGTAACCCAACTGATGAGTTAGGTAATGATTTACCCGACGTTGTAGACCCAATAGATACGGATACTGCGGAAGTGCAAGAGTTAGTGCCGGGTATTCAGGTGATTAAAGAAGTGTTTGACG
>CAYSUU010000006.1:31660-44143 GCA_964434375.1 uncultured Gammaproteobacteria bacterium
TGGTGGGTACGCCAGCGGACAGCAATGGCGATCCAATCCCAGGTGCGACTCCATTAGAAGACGATGATACTGCTGAGGTATTGGCCACTGTTAGCATTGGTAGCTACGTTTGGGAAGACGCTAATGGCGACGGCATCCAAGATGCAACCGAGAACCCGATTGCTGGAGCTGAGGTTGTCTTATTAGTAGACGACGGCACTGGCGCCTTTGGTCCAGCGACAGATGCCAATGGAGTAGTTGTTGCGTCGGTTACTACAGCAGCAGATGGTTTATATGAGTTTGAAAACCTACCAGCCGGAGATTATCGCGTTCAAGTAACGCCACCGGCGGGTTATGTTGCTAGTCCAGTTCAAAATGCGGCTGATAATGCTGATACAACGCCTGCCGATGAAGCGGATTCGAATATTGCCAGCGAGCCAGTTCCAGGAACTTTTGAGAGTGGTACTTTTACCTTAAGTGTCGGTGGTGAGCCTCAAGAAAGTGACGGTGAAGCTGGTGATGCGCAAGATGGAGTAGCTGGAAGCGCCGAAGATCTGAGTGGAAACAATACTGTTGACTTTGGTTTTGTTGTTCCAACCAGTATTGGTAGTTTGATTTTCGAAGATGCTAACGGTAATGGTCTTCAAGACGCCGGCGAAGCGCCTATCGAGGGTGTGTTAGTTGAGTTGTTAGCTGATGATGGTACAGGTAATTTTGTACCAGCGACGGACATTGATGGTGTGCCTGTAGCACCAATAACGACTATTGCTGATGGTTTATATGAGTTTGAAAACTTAGCTCCAGGCGATTTTGTTGTACGTGCGACTCCAGCTCCGGAATTTGCACCTACACCGGTTCAGAATCCAGCGGATGATGGTGTGGAAAATGATTCCAACATAGCGGCTGAGCTAGTAGCGGGTTCTTTTGATAGCGCGGTTATTAACTTAGCGTCTGGACAAGAGCCTCAGGAAACTGATGCGCAAGCAGGTGATAACCAAGACGGTGCGCCAGGCAGCTTAGATGACCTAAGTGGAGATCAAACCGTTGATTTCGGATTTATTGTTCCAAATAGCATTGGTAGTTTTGTGTTCGAAGACACTGATTTAGATGGTATTCAGGATCCCGGCGAAGACGGTGTTGCTAATGCCTTAGTAGAACTATTAGTGCTCGATGATACGGGTGCATTGGTTCCCGCTACCGATCTTGATGGCAACCCAGTAGCGCCAATCACGACAGCGGCTGATGGTTTGTATAACTTCGATAACTTGGCACCTGGTAGCTACCAAGTACAAGTGACGCCGCCAGCTTTCTTTGAGCCAAGCCCGGTTCAGAACGCAGCTGATGATGAAGAAACAGAGGGTGATGTAAACATTGCCTCTGAGTCTACGCCAGGCACTTTCCAAAGTGGTCTGTTTACTCTTACTTCTGGCGGAGAACCGGTAGAAAGTGATCTTGAGGCAGGTGATGCGGCTGACGGCGCATCTGGTAGTCTAGAAGATTTAAGTGGTAACAACACAGTCGACTTTGGTTTCGTCGCACCGCAAAGCATTGGTAGCTTTGTTTGGGAAGACTTGAATGCTGATGGTCAGCAAGATACTAACGAGCCTCCTATCCAAGGTGCACAAGTTGCCTTGTTTGTTGAGACCTCACCTGGGGTTTTTGCTCCGGCAACGGATATCAATGGCAACCCTGTACCTGGTGTTACAACAGGTCCTGACGGTACTTATGTGTTTGAAAACCTTCCTGAGGGAACGTATCAAGTACAAGTGAGCCCGCCAGCAGGTTTCTTCCCGAGCCCAGTACAAACTGTCTTAGATGATGACGAGACTGAAACAGACTCGAACATTGCTGCTGAAACAGCGCCTGGTTCATCTCTGTTTGATAGTGGTTTGATCGTGTTAACCTCGTTTGATGAGCCAGCAGAAGCTGACTCAGCACTGACTCGAGGTGATGATCAAGACGGTGCTGTCGGAAGCGCGGTTGATACATTAGGTAATATGACGACTGACTTCGGTTTTGTGCGAAGTGCCGCTATTGGTAACTTTGTATGGCTAGATGTTGATATGGACGGTGTTCAAGATGCCAACGAAGATGGCATTGCTGGTGTGGTAGTAATACTTACGCCTCCTGCGACGGTTGATGCTGGCGCAGGTATCGGTCAGCCAATTACTACTATTACAGGTCCTAATGGCGAGTATCTGTTCCCAGATCTACCACCGTTCGTAAGCGCTAATCCAGCTGAAGGCTATGTGGTAACTGTAGATACTGCTACTTTACCAGCCGGTCTAGAGCAAACTTTTGACGAGGGTGTGATACCCGGTTCGCTAGGAACTTTAGATAATAGTTCTGAACCTATTCAATTGGACCCACAAGAGGAGCATTTGACCGCAGACTTCGGTTACGCAGCACCAGTAGGTTCGCTAGGTGATCGTATCTTCGTTGATGCAAATGACAATGGCCTTCAAGACCCGGGTGAGCCTGGCATTGAAGGAGTTACAGTCACATTGACGCTTCCAGATGGCACAACTGAGACTCAAATTACGGACTCAAATGGTAATTACTTGTTCGATGGCTTACCGCTGAACGAGGCTTATCTAGTAGAGGTTGATATAACCACCTTGCCACCAGGTTTCTTCTCTTCACCAAGTAATCTTGGTGATCCAGATGTGCGAGATGGCTTTAGTTTAGTGGCTGATAACCAGACGACGGTGGTTCTAACTACTGACGACCCGGTGAATCTAGACGCTGATTTTGGATATCTCCCAGACGCTGGTCAGAATAATACTATTGGCGATACTATCTTCCTTGATGTTGACGAAGATGGAGTAGGGCCAGCTGGCGCAGGTGCAGGTACTGACGTAAATGAATTACCACTCGCTGGTGTTACTGTGACCTTGATAGATACAAGCGACGGTTCGGTGGTTGGTTCTGATATCACCGATGCCAATGGACAATATCTGTTCACAGGTGTTCCTGATGGTATATATGAAGTGTTGGTGACAGATCAAAACAATATTCTCGGTGGTTTAGTACAGACTTTCGACCAAGATGACGGTGTTAATCCGAATCCTGCGACACCAAGAAGTTCTATTGTTGACGTAGATAGCCTAGGTGTTATCGACGTACCTGTGAACGACACGGATCAAGACTTTGGTTTTGTTAATCCAAATGCGTCATCTTCGGATGGTGCTATTGGTGACACGGTGTTCTTTGACTTCAACGATTCTGGTCTTCCAGATCCAGGTGAAGGTATCGAAGGTGTTGTGGTTAACTTGTTTAACTCAGGTCCTGATGGAATTATCGGTAACGCTGATGACGTATTGATAGCGTCTGATACAACAGATGAAAATGGCTTGTACTTGTTTACTGGCCTAGACACTGAAGACGTGAACGCCGGACCGAGCACTAATTCGGGCGGCCCTGATGCACTCTATTTCGTTGAAGTTGATACGAGTACTTTGCCAAACGGCGGCGCTGGTTTCATCAATACGGTTGACCCTGATACCGCTGGTGAAGGCGATAGTCAGTCAATTGCACTTATTAGCCCAGGAGCTACTACAAACCTTGATCAAGATTTTGGATACTTGGGTGCTTTGAATGTGATTACTGGCACGCTGTTCGCTGACACTGACGGCAATGGTATCCAGGACGAGCCTGGCATCTTTGCCGGAGTTACGGTTGAACTGAGAGATCAGTCAGGTAACTTACTAGGCACCGCGATTACTGACGTTGATGGTAACTACGAGTTCCCGAATTTACCTGACGGTATCTATAGCGTTTCGGTAACAGATGAAGACAATGTCTTGAATGGTTTCTTACACACTGATACGCCGTTCGGTGCAACCGATACGAGTGACGAAACCAGTAAAGACGACACAGGTTATGTGGTTGATCTCGATTCTGCGGGACTTAATCCAGCGCCAGTGATCGACGTAACAAGTGATTTTGGCTATGAGCCGGTGATTACCAACCCAATCTCATTGGGTACGTTCTCAGCGACTCAACAGGGTAGCAATGTTAAGTTTAATTGGGCTACGCAGACTGAAGTTGCCAACATTGGTTTCAATATCTATGCACGAGTTGATGACTCTTGGGTGATCCTGAACGATGCGTTAATTCCGAGCCAGGGTGAGTCAGTGTTGATTCAAGACTACGAATTCAGCGCAGCGACGTCCGCCACCATATTTGCACTGAGTGATATTGACTTTAATGGGGATGAAACTCTTCATGGTCCATTCTCACTCGGAGAACAACATGGTGTGATTGGTGAGCGTCAAGATATCGATTGGTCAGGTGAGCGAGCTGAGCGTGAGGCTAAAGCGGCTGAGCGAGAGCGAGTTCGTCAAGCTGAACAAAAAGCGCGTACTGAACGTAAAATGCAAGAAATGAGGGAAACTCGGCCGGTTACGAGTCGGGCTCCCTCACAAGATGAGGAAATTTCGATGTTGGAGACAACAATGAATCGCTCTTTGGTGACTAAGGTTGAGCCTAAAAAGAGCTCTTATCTTAATGATTTTGTTGGTAAAGTTGCGGCTGGTGTATTAGCCGTGATGATTCCTAGTGCGCATGCACAAGAAACTGTGGATTGGATTAATTTCGCCACCACTGAAGCGGGCGTCCATGAGGTAACTTATGAGCAATTACAAAGCGACGGTGTCGATCTTGAAGGTTTAGCTACCGATCAATTGAGTGTCATCAATCAAGAGGAAGAGATTCCTGTGCAAGTTACCGGTGGTGATACCTTTGGCCCCGGTTCAAGTATTCGCTTTATTGCGACTTCGATCGACACTCTTTATACTGATCGTAATATCTATACTCTCAGATCTGGTGGCAGCCCTGTGCAAATAGGCGAGGAAGATACGCCTATTTCTGACCGGGTGCCAACCGCAGGCAGCTATCTTGAGACAGCAACGTTTGCGCCTCAAGTAAGCTACTCGTTTACATCTCCAGATGAAACTGATCCTTGGTATGCTCTGCGAATGCTTTCGCTTGGTGAACCTGTGTCGGAGACTATTGAGTTGCAATTGACTGATGTCGCTGTAGGCGGTAATTCCGGTTCAACCGCAGCCAAAATGAATGTAAGCTTGTGGGGCGCGACTGATTTGCCGGGAAGCAATGATCATAGGGTGCAAATCGATTTCAACGGCAGCAATGTCGCTGACGAACGCTTTGACGGCATGGAAGAAAGCGCAGTTGAAATGGACCTGCAACAGGTCGTAGAAGGCGTTAATGAGGTCACTCTTACATTGCCAACCCAAGAGGGTGTAAGTTTCGATGGCGTTAATATCAATGAAGTTTCGGTGAGTTACCCTCGTCAGTTCGTTGCGCAAAATAATCGTATTAGTTTTACCTCTGGCTTTAGTCGTTTTAACGTACGCGGTTTTGAGCAAACAGAGTCAGGTGATGACCCAGATATTTTGGTGCTGCGCGAACGCGATGGCGAGATTGTTGAGGTAACAAATAAACAAGTGAACTGTCGTCGTGGTTGCACGGTTACCTTTGGTGGTAGTGGTCAGGTCGCTAATTACTACGTAACAGCGAATCGCTATGAAGCTGAAACCCAACCTTTAGTTGTACCTGCCGATATTACGAGTGCTAATGCTCAATATTTGATTATTAGCCATCCAGATTTTATTGGACAGGCTGGGGACAATCTTCTTGAAGAGTTTGCTGAAGCACTTGAATCTCAAATGGGCAGCGTTGATATCGTTGATGTCGATCAAATATACGCTCAGTTTGGAGGGCACGTTTTCGATCCTACTTCAATACAGCGTTATATTCAGTTTGCGCATGCTAATCGAGCGACTCGTTATGTCTTACTCGTTGGTGGGGATGTGTATGACTATCGTCAGTTTGAAAATCAAGATGCCACGAGTTTTATACCGAGTTTATATGCAGCGACTAGCGACAGTATTAGTTTTGCGCCGGTAGATGCAAAATATGCTGATATCGATAACGACAATGTACCTGATTTGCCGATTGCTCGTTTGCCAGTGCGTACTACCCAACAATTGCAAAATCTCATGAATAAATACCGAGATTTCAATAATCGTAGTTATCGTGGTACTGCGGTCGTCGTAGCTGATGAGTTCGATACAGTGCAACAATACGACTTTGCGAGCGATGCCGATGAGATCATTAGCAACTATCTTGGAAATTACGAAACTACTTCGGCTTATGTTGATGAAATTGGTTCACGTAATGCGCGAGATTCGGTAACGAGTCAAATTAATCAAGGCGTGACCTTGGCCTCTTTCTTCGGTCATAGTAGTACTAACCAATGGGGCTTTAATGGTCTGTTTACTGGAAATGATGCTGCGCGTTTGGATAATGTTGGTCGACCTACCGTTGTCATGCAATGGGGTTGTTGGAATACTTATTATGTAAGCCCTAACGAAGATAGTATGGGTCAACGTTTCTTGATGGAAGGTGAGCAGGGCGCTGTTGCGGTAATGGGCGCGAGTACGCTTACTGACGCAAATGCTGAGAGAGAATTGGCTCGTTTGGTCTTCGCACGTCTATCGCAAGGTGAGCGACTCGGTGATGCGGTTACTAATGCTAAACAGGAATATGCTGAACAAAGCCCAGAAAATCTAGATGTAATTTTAGGTTGGACAATTCTCGGAATGCCCGAGTTATTGCTTGATTAAATTAGCATTTACTCAATTAGAAAAACCACCGTTTTGATTTGAAACGGTGGTTTTTTTTATCTATCGCCATATATATTAGAGTCGATAATAAAAAATACCAACAATTGTCGGCATTTAGTCAGGTATAAATTGTATTTTAAACTCTGTTTTGGAGTTACCAAATACTTAAGTATTGGTCGACCGGATGGTCGGGAGCCTGTTTGACGACCTTTGGTGTGCCTATATAAATTAAGCCGACCAGTCTATGTGACTCGTCCAGTCCTAGTCCTTCGTGCATAATCGGAGTAGACATAAGAGATCCAGAGCGCCAAATAGCACCTAAGCCCATGGCATAGGCTGCTGTGACGATCATTTGAGCAGCCGCGCCTGCTGATAAAATTTGTTCTATCTCTGGGACTTTGGGGTGTTCGTGTATTTTAGCCGCAACCGCGAGGATTGTTGGTGCTCTATATGGTTTTAGCTTTAATTTTTCCGCTAACTCTGGATCCAACTCCGCGCCTTTGGCGGCTGCTTGCGCCTTTACCATAAGATCTCCAAAACTTGAACGTCTATCACCTTCGATCAGTAAAAATCTCCAAGGTGTCAAACGACCATGATCACATGCTCGCAGACCTGCTTTAATAAGAGATTTTAATTGGTCTGGGCTAGGTCCTGGTTCACTTAGTAGGTTCGTGGAACTTCGTGAGTGAAGAGCTTTAAGGGCTTGCATAAGATGTTGGAATTGATAATCAGGTATTCGATTCTACCGCGATTAAATTATTATCTTAAGCTCTAGCTTTAACATTATTGAATATGCTATCTTTGACTACATCTCGTACTTGACCAGTACGAGTATGACGGTCAGGGAGACAGTCAGCTCAGTAACTCCGAGACGTTACATGGATTACGAGCCTTGGCTAAACACTCTGATAAAAAGATAGGCAAACTTAATTACGATCGGTGACCCTTCTTCATAAGTGTATTTAGTCATTCTAAAAGCCTTTGGGGTTTCGACCCAAAGGCTTTTTTATTTGCTGAGATCATATAAAAGGATTAGTTACGTTACAAGTGTCGATTTTCGGATATTTAAAAAGATATAGGTTTAAGATCTGACATCAGTGTCTTATTTTAGAACCAGTTCGTATGAGCTCAATAACTACGTGACGTGACGGCGATATTGGTGATTAATAGCAGGGCTCAATATCGCTCAGGGAGGTGTATATCATTTTTATTTGCGTATAGTGCTCAATGGCCGATTTACCGTTCTCACGGCCAATTCCCGATGCTTTATAACCGCCAAAAGGCACCGATGCAGGTAATATGTGGTAGTTATTTATCCACACTGAGCCTGCCTGTAGCGCGTTGGCAACACGATTCGCGCGAGTGAGGTCTTGGGTGAAAACAGCACCTGCAAGGCCAAATTCGCTCGAATTGGCGCGTTCTAGAACTTCATCTTCATCATTAAAACTAAGAACTGACATTAATGGACCAAATACTTCTTCACGCACAAATTTCATGTCATCAGTGCAGTCTGCAAGAATGGTCGGTGGCACGAAGTATCCGGCGCTCATCGATTCATCAGAATAAGCTTTTCCACCACATATAAGCCTAGCTTTACTGGCGCGTGCATCGTCCATATAGGCGATTACTTTATCGTATTGCATTTGAGAAACTAAAGGGCCCATATCTGTGTTCTCATTGAATGGGTTACCGACTATTATGCGTTTAGTTTGTTCTTCTAGGGCGCTTAAAAGTTCAGCGTAAATACCTTTTTGTACAAAAACACGAGTTCCATTTGAACAAACTTGGCCCGTTGAATAAAAATTAGCTGGCACGATCGCATTCACTGCGTTTTCTATATTAGCGTCATTAAAGACTAAGATAGGTGATTTTCCTCCCAATTCTAAAGTGACTTTCTTGAGTGAGCCGGCGGCTTGCGCCATTATTTTCTTACCTGTACCGACCGATCCAGTTAAACTAACCTTATTAATTAAAGGGTGGTCTACCAATAGTTTGCCAGTTGCGCTGCCACCTTGAATTACGTTAAAAACGCCATCAGGAAGGCCGGCTTGAGAGTATATCTCGGCCAGTTTCAGAGCCGTAAGGGGTGTGTATTCCGACGGCTTAAAGATCATACTATTGCCGCAAGCTAATGCTAAGGATGATTTCCACAATGCGATTTGAATAGGATAATTCCATGCGCCTATGCCTAAGCAAACACCTAATGGTTCGCGTTTCATTATGGCATGACCTTCGCCGGGGAAGTCCATGTGATCACCACCAATAGTGGGCGCAAGTCCAGCGTAAAATTCTAGCACTTCAACGCCGCTCAAAATGTCGGTGACGGTGGTTTCAGAAACTGATTTGCCTGTGTCAAGAGTTTCTAATTCGGCCAGCTCTTGATTACGTTGTGTGAGAATATGTGCGGCTTTAAAGAGTATCTTACTACGTGCTGAGGCCGATATTCCTGACCATTCTTCAAACCCTCTAAGTGCTGATTCTACGGCTAAATTAACTTCATTTTCACCGGCTACTTCGACCTCGCAAATCTGCGATTTGTTGCCAGGGTGCAGTGTTTCAAATACCTCGCCAGAGGTGCTATCAATGTATTGACCATCAATGTAGCTTTTTTGCCGAGCGAGCTTTGATAAAGGATGGAAATAAGCCGTCATGATTTTAAACTGGATAAAACGATAATATTAGACAATTTAATACAAAGTGTAAGTTGCTTTTATCGACTTAGCGACATTTAATGATTGAAAGCGGTGGACTTAAAAACGGTGAAGAACAAAGCGTTAAAAAAGTACATCTGGAAGCGAGTATTAGAGCTTATTATAAAGCGTCACAGTCAATACAAAGCTAGCGGCTCGTTATTCATCAAATAATAAGAGCATTATTGCGCTAAGAAGTGATTGGTTATTGGAGGGGTCACAAGCATCACCTATGCCATCGTTGTCGCTATCACCTTGATCTGGGTTGCTTATTAAGGGGCAATTGTCACCGCCTGAAATAGTATCGCCGTCAGCATCTTCATCACATAAGTCACCAATACCATCGGCATCTAAGTCCGATTGATCCGGGTTTATTTCTAAGGGACAATTGTCGCTTACATCAATACCATCACCGTCGATATCGCTATCACATGGGTCGCCGACGCCATCGCCGTCTAAATCTGCTTGATCCGGATTACTTATTAAGGGGCAGTTATCGCTCGCGCCTATGCCATCGTTGTCTGCGTCACTATCGCAGGCATCACCAAAAGCGTCATTGTCGGCGTTGGCTTGGGAGGGGTTTGAGACATTTAAGCAATTATCAAAGGCTTCACCGACACCATCGTTGTCGCGATCATATAGAGCGGCAACCCCAGCTATATCATTCGCACCAACTGAGTCAGTATTGCCAATTGATGGGAACATAATCGCGGCGGTAGTATTAGAATGATCTAAACCTAAACCATGACCTAGTTCGTGTATTGCGACACGGCGAAAATCTATGCCCGGTTGAGAAAATAGAGGGCCTGAAAATACATTCCATCGAATGTCATTGTTAAAAAATATGGTGATTCGTGCAGTGGAACTAGAACCGCCAAAGGTAAAAGTTCGCGCTACAGCTAATGTGTTTTCGCCGAACTCCTGGCCGCAAATCGTATTCGAAAATGCTGCACTATTACCCGTGTTGAATGCGCAAGGGTTACCGGGTGTCGAAGTTGTGTCGAATTGAAATGTCGATGAATTATTCCAGTTGTCGAATGCTTGACGATAGGCTAGATTGAAATTGTTTCCTGGTACCGCATTGCTTGGTGAGCCAAATATTGCTGATCTAAATAAGGCTCTGCCCCCGTCCCATTGCGAACCGGTAAAAGTAAAGGCGCTCGACTTAATGCTTAGTAACAGCATAAAAAAGCCGAGAGCGATTAGTCTATTAAGATGTTTTAGCTTCACAATGTTTTGAATTTAGTTACTAAAAACCATCATTTAGAGCCCGTAAACGGAGCTTTAAGATTTGTTTAAAGTGCTTTGAGGTCATTGCTGTACTTGTATCTGTATTGCTTGCGGTAATGCCACCAGCTACACCAGACGTGCTAATCTCGGCCGTTGTTTTACTGTCAAACTCAGATTGCTCGCTCATATTAACGACGTTCATTCCAGTTTGAGTTAACACAATTTCCTCATCATTTTTATTTTTGCTGAGTAAAAAATGACCTTGGCTCCAGCCCACAATCGGGTTGATGAAAGAGCGATCTAACTTTTCTATAAAATAAATGCCTTTTTCACCGAGGTTGGGTATGTTTGTTCCCGAAATAGTAACACTGTCTTGATCGACGGTACCGCCTTCAAAACTCAGTGTTAGTTGACGCTCGGAATATTCGCCTGAAATAACGTCGCTTATTTCAAAGACAACGAATGTTTTGATAGTAGAACGATTTTCAAGCCAACGCGCTTCACTCTTGATAACCTGGCCTTCAAAAATCAGCTCAGCGGTCTTTAGCATATCATCCATGTGTAATTGACGAATGCTGCTCGCATTAGCCGCTGTCACCGAGCTTATGTAGAAAATGAATCCTGCGACCAAATAAATTATTGATCTAAAAAAAATAATATTGAAGTCTCTAGTGAACAAGGTTTTATCCTGATTTTAGAACGCTACAACCTGCAGTATTACAATTAACAACTCTATACATCTTCTTGATTTAACAGTTTAAAACTTATTTGTTAAATCATAGTTCTGGCGATCAATATGAATTCATATCATTAACTTAGCACAAACTGTTCGAGCGGAATGTGAGTTTCTGACAAATCATAATGTTACGGATTTTTAAGAAAATAGGCCGTGTAAATACCAATTTCGTTGCTCTCGGTCGAAGTATATCCAAAGTAGACGACCGTTGGTTTGGCGGGCTAAGTAATAGTCTCGGCTTTGAAGTTTTGACCACCAATGACTGCTGATTCGCTTGGGACCGTTGATGATGTTAAGTGCGCCTTTATAAATAGGTTTGTTGCCTTTTTTTACTAAGTATTTAGGTTTTTCTAATAGCCACAATGGTTGATTTCTTAAGGTGTTTTTTGCATTAATTGTTTTGTTTTTTAGATAGTGTGTTCTGTCCTCTTTTAAGATACCGTTTAATGAATGTTTATGTCCGTTTGAATCGTGTATGTGTTGGCGAGTGTTAGCCATTTCTGGTAGTTGTTCATTACAGTGGTTTAAGCGGAATAGTGCTGTGTGCCCCAGGCGGTTACTTAGCTTGTCTATTAATTGATTGAATTGTTCTAAGTCTGGTTGAGGGTCAAATAAATCATCATCAAAGAGTTTCTTTAGAGATAAATGATGACTTGATAGTTCAATACTGGAAAACTCCCATTTCAAATTTAATTGACTTAGACGTAATTGGCTTAGTTCTAGCATGCTGTCGAGAGAATTGTTTTTACTACTCAGTTCAATATGAACTGTATCTAATAGATGATTGTTTTCATGAAAAAAACGCCAAGTGAAACTTCGGCAAAACAATTCTCGTTTAGTAATAAATATATATAAATCAGATAGTAAGCGTTCTATTTGTTGCTCAATCCAGTGTAGATTAGTAATGGGTTGAGCAAAATCTAAACAGCTTTCAAAGTTCTTTGTAGGGCGTATAGTTGTTTGAGGGTCGGCTTTTTTGCCTTCTAGTTGATCTAGATAGTTAAGCAATTCTTGGCCAAAGCGTTGGCCTAATTCGGCTCTGTTGATACTTTGCAAATCCCCTAAGTTTGAAAAGCCACAATGATGTAATTTGGCCTTGGTTTTTTCGCTAATTTCTAAATTTCTAATTTTGATTATTGCTAGTGATGCATTGCTGTTTTGTTTTGAAGGTTCGTTTGATAGTGGGATTGAGAGTGGG
>CAYSUU010000006.1:44243-99181 GCA_964434375.1 uncultured Gammaproteobacteria bacterium
TTGAGGGCGACGAAAAGCTTAATGCATAAGCCGATTTAGGTGTGTGTGATACGCCTGAGCAAATACTCATTTGCATGTCATATAAGTCATGTTGTATTAAATTAAATAAGTGCTTTAAACTATTGAATAATATAATGCTTTTACCTATTTCCAAGAGTAGGCTATGGTCATTATGTTTTACCACCATTGAACTATAGCGATACGCCCAATCACATAGTTTTTGTAAACGTTGTTGCTCAGCAAAAATGTCTCTTTCAACTAAGCGTAATTCGGCGTGTAGCATCAAGGCATGACTAATGCTTATTCCTTTGCGTATGCCAAATAATTCGGCTGAAGTATTACATTGGTATACCTTATTTCGTACGTTTACAGCGTAAGCTTGCTCATTATCAAGCGCGATAGATAAACTGTTTAGGCTTAGGTGCGTAAAGCGTAAGCACAACCATAAAGTGTTATTTTCTTTCTTGTATTTCATTTTTATTGCCAACGCCTAATACACGTTTTGCAATTCTGAAAGTGAGCGTAGTACAACTACATTAGTATTATTACTTAAAGTGATATTACTCAATTTGGTATTTGATTTTAAATTATGACGGTGCTTTGGTTTATTTATTAGTTCGGCTGTTTTGTTGGTATTGCTTTGTGGCCATAAGTGAGCCGGCAAGCGTTGCCAGTTTTCATAATAGGGTGCTAAAGAGAGAGTGCAGCTTTGTCCTGCAGAACCACCGATTTGTTTAATCAGTTTTGTTCTTAATTGACCGTATTTATTGGTTTTTAAGTGTAAACGTAGGCTGGCGGGGGAAGGGCTCTTTAAGCAACTTTGATCGCGCAGTAATAAAAACCAACTGCAATTTTTTTTGCTAGCAAGTTGTAAACGCCGAAGCTCTCGGTGATTGAGTAGGTGTCTACCAGTCCAACATAAAACAGCGCTGCAAGTATCGCTTAATAATGCTTGTTCGGCCGCCCAAAGACGGTCTTGGATAGACTCTGTTTGAGCAATAATCCAATGTTCAGTTTGAATATTGAATTCTGTTAAGGCGGGTGCAAAAGGTAGAAAAGGCGGTGCAATTAATAAAACATTTTGTGTTTTAAATGTTTGTAGCGCAGGTAGTAATAAGCGCAATTCACCAATTCCATTGTGCTCTAAATTAAGTTCGTTAATGCCATTAAGTGGCCAACCACTAAGCGTGAGCA
The DNA here is from genome assembly GCA_964434375.1 of uncultured Gammaproteobacteria bacterium. Classification (GTDB taxonomy): domain Bacteria; phylum Pseudomonadota; class Gammaproteobacteria; order Arenicellales; family Arenicellaceae; genus Arenicella. Next base: position 45,438 of record CAYSUU010000006.1, read on the forward strand.
ATTGATTAAGGTCTTTAAAACCAGTATCGATCCTTGGATTTTCGTGAACGCTTAGAGTGTTACTTTGATTTGCACGCCATATGGTGGCACTCTCGGCGCCACTATTTGATTTAAGAAATGACTCTAAGTTATTGTTTATTAAATTATTACCATCTTCTTTCTTATCTTTTTTTTGTTGTTTTAATTTCTCTGTTGGCATGCAAAATATTATACTTTGATAATTGTACAATATTCAAATAAATATATATTTGATGTTCATAGAAATATAAGAAGCATCAAAAAGAAAGCATAAAAAAGCCAGGTACTTAACCTGGCTTTTTAGAGTTCATTATCAAAAGCGCTAACACGCTAAGACTTTAATTTAGCTAAGCGCTCCCAAGTATCGACCACAGAGTCCGGATTGAGTGATACAGAGTCAATGCCTTGCTCGAATAACCACTCAGCTAGTTCAGGGTGATCGCTTGGTCCTTGTCCGCAAATGCCAACGTATTTTCCTGCTTCATTACAAGCTTGAATAGCCATTGAGAGCATTTTTTTGACAGCTGGGTTACGTTCGTCAAACAAGTGAGAAACAATCGCCGAGTCACGGTCGAGCCCGAGCGTGAGTTGAGTCATGTCGTTAGAGCCTATTGAGAAGCCATCAAAGTATTCTAGAAATTCTTCCGCCAACAAAGCATTTGCAGGCAGTTCACACATCATAATGACCTTAAGTTCGTTTTCGCCGCGTTTTAAGCCATTTTTTTCTAATAATTCAATGACTTGAGCCGCTTCATCAGTGGTTCTGACGAATGGAATCATTATCTCGACATTGTTCAAACCCATTTCATCGCGCACATACTTGATAGCCTGACATTCTAGCTCAAAACAATCTTGCATCTCTGTGGCGATGTAACGCGAGGCTCCTCGAAAACCAAGCATAGGGTTTTCTTCGTTGGGTTCATAGTCGTGACCACCCACCATGTGCGCGTATTCGTTTGATTTGAAATCAGATAAACGCACTATCACGCGTTTTGGACTAAAGGCACTGGCTAAGGTTGCTATCCCTTCGGCAAGTTTCTGTACGAAAAAGTCAGTTGGCGAGTCGTAGCCTGCCATGTATTCGTCAATAATAGATTTAACATCAGATGATTGACGATCGTATTCAATGAGCGCTTTAGGATGTACACCAATCATGCGATTAATAATGAACTCTAAACGCGCCAGACCAATGCCTTCATGTGGCAATTGTGCAAAGGTGAACGCACGATCAGGATTGCCGACATTTTGCATGATTTTAAAAGGAATATCAGGCATGGAGGTTAAGGTCGTTTCGCGCTTTTCGAAGTCTAATTCGCCCGCATAGATATAACCGGTATCGCCTTCAGCACATGAAACAGTTACACCTTCGCCATCATCTAAAATTTCAGTCGCGTTACCGCAGCCCACTATAGCGGCGACTCCAAGCTCTCGCGCAATAATAGCGGCGTGACAGGTACGTCCGCCTCGATTGGTGACGATCGCCGACGCACGTTTCATAACCGGCTCCCAGTCTGGGTCAGTCATGTCAGTAACTAGGATGTCGCCGTCTTGTACGATGTCCATATCATCGATGCTTAATACTTTACGAACTTTGCCGCTAGCAATGCGTTGGCCAATGGCGCGTCCCTCTGCTCGAATTTCGCTTTTATTATTCAGCTTATAACTAACCTTAATATTAGCGTCGGCTTGGCTTGCAACTGTTTCTGGGCGTGCTTGTACGATGTATAACTGCTGATCGTCGCCGTCTTTGGCCCATTCTATATCCATAGGGCGGCCATAGTGCTTTTCGATGACGATGGCTTGTTTAGCGAGTGCTTCGACATCGTCATTATCGATAGAAAACTGTTTTTGATCTTTATCGGCCACTTCGATTGTGTCAACTGATTTACCGGCCGAGGTTTCGCTGCCGTAAACCATTTTTATAAGCTTGCTGCCTAAAGTACGACGCACTACAGCGGGGCGACCAGCACTTAATGTTGGTTTATGTACGTAGAATTCGTCAGGGTTTACCGAGCCTTGTACGACGGTTTCTCCTAAACCATAAGAAGAGGTGACAAATACCACATCATCAAAACCTGATTCCGTATCTAAGGTGAACATAACGCCAGCAGCGCCAGTTTCACTGCGCACCATACGCTGAATTCCGGCCGACAAGGCAACATTTTCATGCGCATAGCCTTGGTGTACTCGATAAGATATAGCGCGGTCATTAAACAACGACGCGAATACTTCGTGTACTGCGTGCTTGACTGACTCAATGCCTTGAATATTTAAAAAGGTCTCTTGTTGACCTGCAAATGAAGCATCTGGTAGATCTTCAGCCGTTGCTGATGAGCGTACCGCCACTTTTAATGCCGAGTTGCCGTTCTCCATTTTAGCAAATGCATTTTCTAATGCTTGATCAAAGGCGCTTGGAAAGGGCGTTTCAATAATCCACTTGCGAATATCAGCTCCAGCTGAGGTAAGAGCGCTAATGTCGTTGATATCTAGGTCAGCCAATCTGGCGTTAATGCGCTTATCTAAGTCATCGGTGGCAAGAAACTCTCGATAGGCGTCTGATGTGGTGGCGAAACCGCCAGGCACTGATACACCAAGCGCACTCAAGTTTCCTATCATTTCGCCTAAAGAAGCATTTTTGCCTCCGACTTTTTCGACATCGTTAATGGTGAGTTGGTCAAACTCGAGAATATAAACAGTCATAGAGGCCACTCTATGGGAGGATTAAATTCATGGTGATGTGAGTTTAGCATGTGAATATCTCTAATGGGATTATTAGTAATTTTATCTGTTATATTCGGGCAAACAAAAAAGCTTAATTCTAAGTATGAAACGTAAAGTTTTCTTTTTATCTGATAGCACTGGTATGACCGCCGAAAATCTTGGTAGAAGTTTGTTAGTGCAGTTCCCCCAAATTCAATTTGAAAGCGTCACTAAGCCATTTGTAGATAGCCAAGATAAGGCCATACGTATTGCTGAAGAGATTAACCAAGAAGCGCAAACCAGTGCCAGCCGACCGATTGTGGTGGATACCATTCTTGACCCAAATGTGAGCGGCGTAATTGAGCGCTCACAGTGTTTTTATATCGATATTTTCTCTACCTTTTTATCGCCTTTAGAGAATGAGTTAGGCGTTAAGTCTGCTCACAACGTGGGGCATCCAGCGATATTTAAAGAAGAGAGTCGGGTGGTTGATCAAAACTATATGCAGCGCATTGACGCGGTACATTTCGCACTTGCTAATGATGACGGTATGTTGCTTGATCGTTATATGGATGCGGATATTATTTTAATAGGTGTGTCACGTACGGGAAAAACGCCCTCGAGCGTGTATTTAGGCATGCAATACGGCGTTAAAGCGGCTAATTATCCTTTGATTCCAGATGATTTAGAGCGTAAGCAGTTACCAAATGCTTTGGCTGATCATCAGAAGAAGCTATTTGGTTTAACGATTCGGCCCGCTCGTTTGTCTGAAATTAGGAATGAGCGCAAGCCTAACTCTAATTATGCAAACCTGCGCACCTGCGTGGATGAGGTGCGTCAAGCGGAGTTATTGTATCGGCAATACCGAATACCCTATATTGATACAACGCAGTTGTCGGTTGAAGAAATTTCGGCGCGTATGTTGCAACGTGCAGGTATTGAGCGTCGCGTGACCAGTTTGTGAGCGATTTAGAGTTTATGCAGCGCGCACTTGAGCTAGCGCGCCAAGCACAAAGACTAGGAGAAGTGCCGGTCGGCGCGCTCGTCGTGCTGGATAGCAAAGTGATTGGTGAGGGTTTTAATTCGCCGATTTCTAAAAATGATGTGAGCGCTCATGCAGAGATTCAGGCACTGCGCCAAGCATGTACTCATCAGAACAATTATCGTCTACCAAATTCAACACTTTACGTAACACTTGAGCCATGCGCCATGTGTGCCGGAGCGCTGGTTCATGCGCGGGTACAAAGAGTGGTTATTGCGGTACGCGAGCCCAGAGCGGGCGCGGCTGGCTCGGTTTTTAATATCTTAAATAATCCAAACTTGAATCATCGTTGTGAACTTGAAGTAGGATTACTTGAAGATGAAAGTAGAGCGCTTATACAAGGTTTTTTTCGAGCGCGGCGCGAATCTTAGTCGCGGCTAGCTCGATAGACTCGGCATCTGACTTTACTTGAGCGTGTGCTCGCGCGGTGATTATGTTGCCTGGTAATATGTGAAAATGGATATGCGGCACGGTTTGACCGGCGTCTTCGCCATTAAGCTGAAACAAAGTAATGCCTTGAGCCTGCATGCCATGCTTCACCGCACGCGCGACTAATTGCACTTTCTGTATAAGGTCAGCCGCTGCTTTATTGGATAGATCAAGCAAGGTTACTGCTGGTTCTTTAGGGATCACCAATGTATGTCCGTGGGCTTGCGGCATGATATCCATGAAAGCTAAAGTGGCAGCGTCTTCATAAACTTTGTTGCACGGTATTTCAGAGCGCAATATTTTTGCAAAAATATTGTCTTGATCGTAATTCATATTAATTGGTCCTTTAATCGTCAAAAGGTAAATTCGCTAATTGCTTTAATTTATTAAAGCCTTTTACTCATGGAGAGTCGCCTATTTGTTGATTAATAAGCAATTCGATTTTTGATGCATTTTGTTGATTGTAATAAATACTGTCTGAAGTCAGATCACCTGGTTGTGGTAAAGCTTGACCACTTTTAGAGACACGAGCAGACACTTTTACTTCATCAAATAATGACAAGCGTAGTTGTGGAAGCATAGCGTCGCTGTCTAACAAGCTTAGGTCGAGTGGAAGGTCTTTGACCTTTAAGCGTTTGACCGCCAATGGTGCGGGAGGGCCATTATGTGCAAGTGCAACGACGAACACGGTGTCTTGCGGATCAACTAATGAGGTCAAGCTTGGGTCTAGCTCCACCGAAATCGATATAGCAGCAGCTTGAATATCATCTGCTGAGCCTTTACTTGCAACGCTGTTCTTATTGTGAGCCTCTTGTGTTTGAGAAATTTGCGAGCTCGCTTGCGTTTCTTGAATAATTGCGCGCAGTTCCTTTTGCTGCTCGGGAAAGTCGTCCATAAGCGTTAGTAGACGTTGCCAATAAGCGAGTGCTTGTCCTGTATTGCCAGATTGTGTTGCGCTAAGTCCAGCGAGCCACAAGGCAATTTGATTATTAGCATCGAGTTCTAGAGCCTTGTTAATATAGCTATTGGCTTGTGGCGTCACTGCACCGGAGGCATTTAAGGAAAGAATGTCTGCTAATTGAGCGTAGGTCGATGCATCGGCACCACCAAGTTCTATTATGCGAGATAGTGCCAAGCTCGCCTTGTTTGGTAAATTCATTCCTCGATAAATAGGCGCAATGGCGCGCCAGCCAGCTAGATCATCTGGATTGGATTCTAGACGGCTTTCAATGGTGTTAATCATTTCAGCAATATTGTCTGGTACGATTGCATGGCTCTGCGCTTGCGAGAGCGCTTGAGGCGATCCTGTTATCCAATACAAACCGCTCGCTACAATCGGCAGCGTGAGACACAATACTAAGACCATCGTTTTATTACTCGACTGAGGCATTTGCTGGTCGACAACATGCTCGTTCGCGTTTTGTTTTAAGTCCAAAACTAGGTTGTTTTCGATTTCAAGTTTGAGCTCGTGATAGTTTTCGCTTGATAAGGTTTTATTTTCTAATTGATTATCAAGTTCGTTTAGACGATGTCTTGCAAACAGAATGTTTTGCTCACGTCTCGCAATACGATCCTTGTCTTTATTTTTAAAAAGAGGGCGAACAAGTAAGATTAATAGAGCGATCGTGATGATGCTCGCGAGTAGCATGAAATTAAGCATCTTTGTGATTCTCAGTATTTTCCCTAGTGTCGCTATTTTGATCACTAAGAAGGCTTCTCACTAGCTCGCGTTCCGCCTTAGAAATATTGCTTATGTGAGCGTCCTGGTCGGTGGACTTGGGATTTTGTCGACTACGAATAAATCGAATGGTTAAGGCAAAAGTAAAGATCAATAAGATGAAAGGCCCAAACCAGAGTAGGCCAGTGGCTCCGTTTATCGGCGGGCGATACAATACGAATTCGCCATAGCGCTCGACCATAAATTGTTTTATTTCATCTAAGCTTTTACCTTCACGCACCATGCTGGCGGTAATTTGACGAAGATCTTTAGCGAGCGGTGCATGTGAGTCTGCTAGGTTTTGGTTTTGACAAACGACGCAGCGTAACTCACTGATAATATTACGATAACGTTGTTCCTGCTGTTGAGAATCGAACTGTAAAATCTCAACAGATGCGTAACTATTCGAGGAAAAAATAGAGTGATAAAGGACGGCCAAAAAAAAGCAGGCGAGACCAAAAATAATGGTCGATTTGTTCATGATTTACTTGTTTGAGGCTGCAACAAGGGGATGATTTCTCGTTCTAATAAGTCCGAATCTATTGGGCCTGTGTGTTTGTATATTACCGTGCCTTTTTCATTAATAATGAAGGTCTCTGGTACTGCAACGACGCCCCATTCTATGCCAACTCTGCCAGATTCGTCGAACGGTGTTGCAAAGTATGGGTTGCCTCGTTGCTTCAGCCATTGTTGTGCTTGTGGGAGTTTGTCTTTGTAATTAAGACCAACGATCGGAGCGATGTTCATGGCGTTTAAGCGATTAAATAATGGGTGTTCGACGCGACAAGAAACACACCATGACGCCCATACATTGAGCACCCATTTATGTCCCAGTAATTGTTGTGGGGCAAACGAACTATCATTGTTCGCTACATTTACTAGTGAGAACTTCGGTACGGTTTGATTGATTAAGCTTGAAGGCAGTATTTTCGGATTGCGTGTTAGCCCGAAACCTAAAAGTACGACTACACCTAAAAACGCAAATAAAGGAATAAGGTATTTTCTATTCATTTAGGCTGATGCTCCGGTTAAGTTGCTGTCAGGATTATTTGCCAATGCCTTATTTTTAATAATGGTAGGTTTGGCGAATCTACGATCTAATATCGCGATCAGACCGCCCAGCGCCATAATAAAGCCGCCTAGCCAAATGCATGCCACAAACGCCCGCAGGTATAAGCGTACGCTCCAGCTGCCATCGCCTAAGTCATCACCTAAGGAAATATAAACGTCGCGGCTTAGTGTGGTATCAATAGCAGCTTCGGTCATTGGGTTGCTGGAGCTATATTGACGTTTTTGCGGTAAAAGTTCGAAAGGCTTATACGTACTTTGTTTAATAGTAAAGTTGCCTTCATCAGCGACGTAGTTTTGTTGCTTAATACGTTGGATGCCATTAAAGGTAATTTGATACGAACCCAGCTCGAATGTTTCGCCGGCAAAGAGGCGAACATCTTTCTCAATACTGTAAGCATTTACATGTGTGACACCTAATATGAATACCGCTAGACCGACATGCGCTACGGTCATTCCCCAAATAGATGCGGGTATTTTAGCTAGGCCATTGATTTTGTTTTTCTGGTTTTTTAGGCGGTCACTAATAGCTACAAAGCTCCATAGCGCGACCCAAATTGCCAGTGCTAGGCCGCCCCATGCGCCAAGCGAAAATGTTTTAAAAGTAAAACCAGCATTGCTTAAATAGCTTGTGAAAATAGCGCTTAAACTAAGGCTGATTATTGCGAGTAACAGACTTAGGTAATTAAAGCGACTTAATTTATCTTGTTTCCAGCGCGCGTTTGAGCCTATACCAACCACTAACGCAAGAGGAATCATGAGTAGCGCAAACATAAAATCGAAATAGGGCGCGCCTACTGAAATTTTGCGGCCAAGCGCGTCGTATAGGATCGGTGCAAGGGTGCCGATAAATACCATGAACGCGGCTATCATTAGTAGAATGTTGTTGATCAGCAAACTTGATTCTTTAGAGAACAACTTATAACGCACATTGCTAACTAAAAGATGTGCTCTCATGGCGTATAAAAGCAAAGATCCACCGACCACGAGTAACAAAAATACTAAGATAAAGAGTCCTCGGGTTGGATCCGATGCGAAACTATGTACAGACGTAATGATTCCTGAACGCACTAAAAAGGTGCCTAGCAAACTTAGCGAGAATGCTAATATTGCGAGTAATACAGTCCAAGCTTTAAATGCACCGCGTTTTTCGGTCACGGCGAGCGAATGGATAAGGGCAGTGCCAACTAGCCATGGCATAAAAGAAGCGTTTTCTACAGGATCCCAGAACCACCAGCCACCCCAACCAAGTTCGTAATACGCCCACCAGCTGCCCAATACAATACCGATTGTCAGAAATAGCCAAGCGACTGTAGTCCAAGGGCGCGCCCAACGTGCCCATGCGGTATCTAGTTTGCCGCCAAGCATGGCGGCAATGGCAAAAGCGAAAACCACACTAAAACCCACATAACCCATATAGAGCATCGGTGGATGAATTAAAAAACCTGGATCTTGTAATAGAGGGTTTAATTCTTGACCGTCTATCGGTGCCGGTAACAAACGCCTAAACGGATTTGAAGTAAATAAAGTAAAGCTTATGAATCCAATACTTATTGCACCCAAAATACCAATCACGCGAGCCAACATGTCTTGCGGAATGCCCTTACTAAAACAGGCAACCAGCGCGCTCCAAGAGCTTAGCATCAGAATCCACAACAACAAAGACCCTTCGTGACCACCCCAAACACCGGCAATGCGATACGCTAGCGGTTGCTCTAAGTTCGAGGTTCGTGCCACATATTCGATAGAAAAATCATTCAAATAGAATGCATAGCTTAGTAAACAATACGCCGCTAATACCAATGCCCATTGTGCGTAGGCAACTGGACGACTATAAAGCATCCAAGACGGGCGGTTTTTAATTGTGCCTGCTATCGGCACAATCGCCTGGATAAGGCTAACGCACAATGCTAAGACAAGACAGAAATTACCGAGTTCACCAATCATTGCCTAATTCTTCCTTAATAGTCGACTGGGCCATCGGCTTTATCGCATTTGTTGGCTTGCGCGAGCATGACGGCGTCGGCGGCTTCATCTGGCACGTAATTTTCGTCATGTTTCGCTAATACTTGTTGTGCAACGAGTATGGTGTTGTCATCGAACTTGCCAACGCTGACTATGGCTTGTCCTTCGCGAAATAAGTCTGGCAAGATGCCGGTGTATTGTACGGTGACATCGTGCTCACAATCGGTGACGTCAAAACGTTGAGTGATACCGTCTTCAAGACGTTTAACACTGCCTTTTCGAACCAGTCCTGCAATTTTATAACTTTGATTTTTATCGAATCCTTCGTTGATGATTTGACTTGGCTGTTTGAAATACTCGAGACTACTTTGCATTGATATCAAAGCAAGAAAGGTCGCCAGGCTAACCCCGATAATGACAAGTGCAAGCAGTGCAAAGCGTTTTTTTTGACTTGGGCTCATGTGTAAAGCAAAGTGAAACTCTGGTTAGGCGTTTAATTTAATTAGTTTGTGAGAATTGTTTTTCACGTTTCATTTCTCGGGCAATTTGCTGACGAATTTTAGCATTGGCACGTTTATATGAAATGATAAAAAACACGAGAGTGACGCCACTTAAGCCCCAGCATGTCCAGACTTCAAATGCATAGCCACCCATGTCAAAGAATTTTAGCCAATTCATGATGTTTTACTATCCATAGAATTCGCTACTAGATCTCGAACCCATTGTTGTTTGTGGTTAGTGCTCAGAACTCTATTGCGTAAGCTTAAGAATAGTGCATAACCATAAAAAAAGGTAAAGCCAATCGCCATAAGTAACAGCGGTATAAGCATTTCGTTAGGCATTTTCGGGCCGCCTTCGACAAAAACCGTTGGGCCTTGATGAAGTGTATTCCACCATTCAACGGAGTAGTGAATGATTGGCACGATTACAACCCCGACAACGGCTAGTAAGGCCGTCGCTCGTTCAGCAATCTTTCGGTCATCAAACGCGGAGTATATGGCCATGATTCCAAAATATAAGAATAACAAGATGAGTTCAGAAGTTAGGCGAGCATCCCATTGCCAATAGGTTCCCCAAATAGGCTTACCCCAGATAGAGCCAGTAATAAGGGCGAGAGCGGTAAACGCCGCGCCAATGGGGGCTGAACAAATGACAACTGAAAACGCCATTTTCATACGCCAAATTAAGGCAATGGCACCGGCGATCGCCATGGTGACATAGACGTACAACGACATCCACGCCGCTGGCACATGCACAAACAATATACGAAAAGCATCGCCTTGTTGATAGTCGGCCGGCGCAACAAATAGTCCATAATAACTTCCGATTAAAGTTGGAAATAAAAAGAGTAAGCCAAAAATTGGTGTGAGCACGTTAGAGATGCTGTAAAACTCGCGAGGCGAGGCGAGGCGATGATAAAAACGCGATATTGTTCGCCAAAGCCAAGAATTCCAAAAAAGCTGCATGAGAGTCATCGTTATTCTATGGTTAATCGTAGAGCGGTCGCAATCGCAAAAGGAGCCAGGCTGAGACATAAGGTCAGTATTGCTGTTAAGGCATATATTTCACTAATAAACGGTAAACCTAAGCTCGCTTGGGCTAAGCTTCCAGCGCCGAAAATTAAAATCGGTATATATAACGGTAAAATGATTACCGCGATTAATACGCCGCTGCGTTGCAATGTGACCGTCAGCGCAGCGCCTATGGCACCAATCAATAAAAGGCTCGGTGTGCCTAGTAATAGACTATAGAATAATACGCCTATTTGTTTATTAGGGATATTAAAACTTAGCCCTAATAACGGAGTAAGCAAGCATAGTAGTAGGCCGCTTGATACCCAGTGCGCAAGCGATTTTGCCAGTACTGCAACACTCAGGCTACGTTTATTTATGAGGATTTGTTCTAGTGTGCCGTCTTGGTAGTCTGGTTTAAATAAACTGTCAAGATTCAATAAAGTAGCAAGTACCGCGCATACCCATATAACTCCTCCACCAATAGAAACTAATAAACCAGATTCGGCTGGCAAGCTGAACGGGAAAAGTAGCGCTATGATGATAAAAAACATCAATGGCTGGGCGATATTACTTGTATTGCGCAATAATAATTGGCATTCACGCCGGAAATAGAAAGTAAATGTATTCATTTACTTAAATCCATGCTTTTCAACTGAGGCGCTAAATCACTTTGAGTTAAGTCACCGTGATGACTCATGATAATTGCACCACCTTTAGATAAGTGCTTTAGACACTGATTCTCTATAAGTTTTCGACCATGCATATCAACCCCAGTAAGAGGTTCGTCCAGAATCCACACTTTTTCTTGAGCAAAGACTAGGCGCGCAAACGCTAGCCGCCGGCGTTGACCAAAGCTCAAGCTTTTTGTAGGTGTGTCGGCTTGTTTTAAAATGCCTAATTGGTTTAACGCATGATCGAGTTGGTCTTCATCTCTTTGTTTATCTGATGTTGGAGTGTCTCTCAAATATAAATAAAAACGTAGATTCTCAATCGCGCTAAATTCGTTTTTTAAACCGTCTTTATGACCTAGGTAAGCGGGCGGATTTTTTTCTTGCCATTCAATATGACCCTCATCATATGACAATAACCCGGCTAGTACTCTTAGCAAACTGGTTTTGCCGCTGCCATTCATACCTTTAATGTGCAGACATTGCTGGCTCGCCAATGAAAAGCTTAAATTTTCAAACAAGCTTTGTTCACCGCGTACACATTTCAAGTTTGTGACGTTAAGTAAGGCCATTTGGGTTTTTGTGAAGCTTTAGGCGCACGAATATTGGTTGACTTTTGCAATGTCGGGAGTTTAGCAATACCATCATGAGCTTGCATGAATTAAAAGCAAAATCCTCAATAATTATGTTCAGTAAAGACGATAATTATTCGCACTTAAACCAAGTAATTGAGCACTATCTATAGAAATTAACCTTATGGAATTTGATAAATATAAATTGACTGGGCAGGCTGTAAGTCTCAAAGATTTTGCAACGCGTGCTGATCACGACTTAAATGATCGCGAGTTGCGAAAAAAGCACAAGCAAGTCACAAAAGAGGTACGTAGCCTTCAAAGCGAGCTTTACGCTGAATCTAAGCAGTCTGTTTTGTTCGTGTTGCAAGCCATGGACGCGGCTGGTAAAGACAGCAGTATCGCAAGATTAACCAGTCAATTAAATACGCAAGGAAGTCGAGTTACTAGTTTCAAAAAACCAACAAAGCTAGAGCAAGGGCATGACTTTTTGTGGCGCATACATAACAAAGCACCTGCAGCAGGTGAAATAGTATTTTTTAATCGTTCACACTATGAAGACGTTTTAGTTGTGAAAGTTCATGGTTGGGCGGATCAAGCGCAAATACAACAACGCTATAAAAATATTAACGAGTTTGAATCTTTATTACATGACAGGGGAACTCGGGTAATTAAATGCATGCTTAATATAAGTCCTGAGTATCAATTAGAGAGGTTTACATCGCGTTTAGCAAACCCAGGTAAGTACTGGAAATTTAACCCAGGTGATTTAGACGAACGTCAACATTGGCATGAGTATATGTCTGCTTTTGAGACGGCAATGAGCGAGTGTGCGAGCGAAGCTGCGCCTTGGTATGTGGTACCGGCTCAAAATCGCAAATTTAGAGATTTGATGCTCGCAACAATATTACGCGATACTTTGTTAGAGATGGGTGCTAAATACCCTGAGCCAGATTTCGATCTGGATGCATATAATGTAAATACAATCGAAGGCTTGTCAAAAATTAGTTAGATCTAGACGTTCAATTAATGCCCAGTGACGATAAATTACGTCGAGCAGCGATATCGCCTTGTTTGGCTGCACGCTGAAACCATTCGATTGCCGTCCTTCGACTTGCGGTCACACCGCGGCCACGCGCGTACATAATGCCCAGGTTAGTCTGGGCTCCGGGATAGCCTTGTTCTGCCGCGGAGCGATACCAGTAAACTGCTTCACCGTAGTCGCGTCTGAGTACTAAGCCGTCTTCATAGAGGCTGCCTAAATCTGATTGAGCCCACGCACGACTTTCTTCGGCGAACTTCTGTATCGCGGGTAGCGCAGCTCTTATGATTCGATCAGCGCGCTGCCGGTTTCGATTAAATCCGCGGCCTAAGTAATGCATGTACCCAAGTCTAAATTGCGCACGCGCAATTCCCTTATCGGCGAGTGGCTGTAAGAGCGTTGCTGCTCGATCATATTCTCCGCGATAATAGGCTTCTAAACCATTTTCAAGGTAGCGCTGATCAATTGCTGCTTGCTCACGACTCTGTGCCGATGGTGTGCGCGTTGTTTGTTGTTGAACCACTTCTGCTGGTTCAACATTGTTTGCGGCTGTTTGATTGGTTTGTGCTTGAGTAGCGACATCAGGAGTCGTGTCCTGTTGTTCGACAGCCGGTGATGAATCTTGGTTTTCAATACTTTTTTGTGCGGCTTCGGCAATTGGTTTTGCGCGCGCAATCATTGCTTCGATCAGTGTAATTGAGTTGTGTTGTGAATCAATCACAGACACCGTTGCTAAGTGAGCTGTCGCACGATTGAAGTCGCCAATAAGTACCGCATCATTGGCTTTTTGAATATAAGCATCTGCTATTGTTTTGATCCCGTTTTGGGCTGAGGCATTGCCGGGATCAATGGCTAAGGCTTGTTGATAATAAAAAAGCGCATTTTCTCGTGCCGGTAAAATTAGTTGGTTTTTTTCATTCGCGGATTTAGCGTTAGCTAAGAGCGTGTTTAGTTGTTTGCTCAATTGATATTCACTAATCGCGCTTTTAACCAATTGCGATTCTTGTGAGTTATTTTCAACTTTTTCTAAGTTTGCTAAGAGTTCTTTTGCACTTTCTTCATTATTCTCGGCCAGTGCATTGATCGCGCGACTGTGAAAGTGTTGTTTAATATCTGACAATCCTTGTTGGGCATCCACGTTTTGAGGATCAATCGCTAATATCGCCTGATAAGAGCTAACGGCATTAACATCTTGCGGCGTAATAAATTGGCGCTTGCGTACGAATTCTCGTGCTTGCACAAGGAGATTCCGAATTTGAAGCTCTTGCGCATCTTGCAGTCGATAATCGTTTGCGCGATTAAGATCCGTGTCACGACTAAAGTTACTGCCGCCTTGATCGTTGACGCCAACTTCTTCAAGTTGCGTGTCGCCCTCAATTTCGGCTATTTGCTGGTTTGCTATTTCGGTCACCGAATTGTGACCTTGGGGCCAGAAAAATGCTCCAACGATTGCTAATACAGTTAAGCCAACTATCCAATTTACTACGCTAACGTCAATCAATTTATGACCAATCGATTTTGGCCGGCTTGAGATTCCACTGAGGTCACCGCCTAAGACTTGTTGACGACGCGGAGGTATATCAAGAAAAGGAGTTTCTTCGACCTTTCGTTTTGAAGGCTTTTTTTTGATTTTTCCGCCCTGCAGTGCCGACTCAATTTCAGACCTCGATAAGCTCTCAACTGAATCAGAGTGTCCAGAAGTAGGGTTTTTTAAATTGTCGGGAAGGTCTGACATGCTTGATATTTCTATAAATGCATCTTTGCGCAATTATCCATAGTAATCGTTTAAACCACAATGATGGGAAATTAAACAAAGTGGTAATCTGCTCATCAATAGTCTTGAATAAAGCCCTTTAGTCGATTTATTGATTCAATCTCATACCAATTATCTTCATGTTGATCGAGAATATAAACGCCGGTTCCGATAGCGAGTAGACTCAACTCGGATGAATATGGGTTGGGTTTGGCGAGGACTTTAAATGGTTTATCGACGATAATGAGGTGTGGACCATTAGGATTTTGTTGTTTTTGTTCGTTTAGTTTTCGAGAGATTTCTAATGTTTTTTGCGGAGCGGCTATCTTTTTAAAATTGCTTCTTTCAATTCCGCTTACTACTTCTAAGCTAGCTAGGTTTATTTCACTTAAGTGCCCGTTAGCTGTTTTAAGAGATTGAACGGTTTCGAATCTGCGAATCGCACGAGCAGATCGCGGCCCCCAAATGCCATCAACAATGCCTACATCATAACCAAGAATTTTTAATGCCTGTTGCGCAAAAAGAATATCGGTTTTTGCCGGCAAAGTAATAGTCGAAGGGGTTGCTTGTTTATTCGAAGATTTAGTGGTTTGCGGAATCGCGATAGGCGCATCGGGCAGCGGTATGCAACTCGTCAGCGTCATTAAAAGCGCTATACTAAAAAGATAGCTAAGGTTTTCTCGTTGTTTGAAAAATCGATTTATTACAGACATACAGCTTGGTCGTTAGGCTTGGTTAGTTCTGGTTTTGTCTCAATAACGCTATTTTAATTACCACCATAATACTGATTTAAGCCACTAGTTAGAACTTTGTAGGGTATGAGTTTATCTTGCCATATCAATACAAAATAGGTTTTGGCAGGGAGTTGTCCCAAGTCTGATCGTTGTCCTATTAGTGTTAATATTTTATCTAAGGTGGTGTGTATTTATCTCAGTAGTATCCCTATGCATTATTCGATGTGATCAGTTATAGCGCATTTTAATGATTGGTAAAAGCGCTGCAAGGCTTATCTATGTTGTTTGTGCGCGAATTTATTGTCTAAGTAAATTAGTTGCTTATTAATTATTTGGTTGTTTGATTAATTAATTTAAAGATGGCGGACCGTCAATAGCTTGTGTTCTGGTGATGATTCAATTTCAAGTATTGCGCCGAAATCTAGTCTTAGTCGAAACATTTTATTGATTGGCGTATCGAGTATGTGCGCATGTATCAATCTTTGTACGCCTGAATGGGTGACTATCGCGATGTTTTGCATATTTTTTTGCTCAAGTTCGCGCCAAAATTCCATGACACGTTCCTGCATACTAAGGAGGCTGTCGCCGTTGGGAGCAGCTTGGTCTACGAAGTTGTTCATCCATGTTTTCTCGGGTTCAGTTTTGAAAGAACTCCAAGGTTTTAGTTCCCAATCACCAAAATTATATTCTATCAAACGTTTGTCTACGCAACGCTGATTCGTGTGAATCGAATCGGCCAAACGCGTGCAGCGTTGCAGAGGACTAGAATAAACCGCGTCGTATGTGGGTTTTAACTTTTTTAATACGGCCGCGCGTTCGGAATCGAAACTATCAACTAAGCCTAGGTCTGTTTGCCCGTAGCAAATACCTTCTTCGATGTCAGGTGTGGTGTGGCGAATTAAATGGATTAGCATATCGAATAAATTTAAAACGTTTTATATTAAGCAATATCAAAGAGGCTAATAAAAGCGCCCTATAAAACCGCTAAGCACGCTACATAAAAGCTGACCTCGCTTAGCTGTTGGGTGGCACCTAATATATCACCGGTATAACCGCCGATTCGTTTTCTGCAATAACATAAAAAATACCAGGCAACGATCGACATGAAGAGTAGGGCAAAGACAAACTTAAACTGATAGATGACAATGGCAAAAATAACCACAGCGCTGATTGCATAGCTCAGACTTCGGTTTTTGCTGGATAAGCGATTTTCCGTAACGGGTTTTACTTTGCTTTGATCGATGTCTTGTACATAGTCGAAGACATCTATAGCTGAACTCGATAGTTGTCGGCTTACTGTATGACCGCATAAATAGATCAGAAAAAACAGACCAAGGGAGCCAAGTTCAGCGAGCTCAATTAAGGTTGTCGCCTTGACTGCTAATAGAGCGAATAAGCCGATACTGCCATAAGTACCAATGCGGCTATCTTTCATTATGGTTAGCACGTTGTCTTTGCCCCAGCCGCCACCCAGCCCGTCGCAAGTATCAGCAAAGCCGTCTTCGTGAAATGCACCGGTTGCCAATATAGTCGCGCACATAGATAGCAGTACTGCGGTTGAAGTTCCAACAAACACAGAACTTAAGCAGTAGCAAAAGGCCGCAATTAGTCCAATGATGATACCGATAAGCGGAAAGTACTTGCGCGAACGATTTAATCGGTCTTGAGAGTAGGGCAAGCTGCTTGGTACCGGCAAACGGGTATAAAACATGATCGCGGTAAGCAGCAGCTGTACTTCATAGCGACTAGTTTGGTTCATTAACGTCGAGCTCGAGCAAGCTCAAGTTGTGTGCAAATTCTATTAATTCCGTCTAATAGTCTTACCGTATGGCGTTGGATGTGATCAGGATTTACAAAGAATAAATTATTCTTCTTAACCGCCGTTAAGCTATTCCAATCTTTCCATTGGTCAAGCCATTCGGGTCGCGCTGCGGACATGCCGCTAGCGATAATGGCTTCAGGGTTACGCGTGACAACTGATTCCATATTAACGATTGGGGCTATCGCAAGCTCATCCGCGTAAATATTTTTTCCACCACATAATTCTATCGCGTTGCTGATTATGTGATTACCGCTAATGGTTTGTAAGGGCGAATTCCACACCTGATAAAAGCTGGTAACCAACTCGCTGTCTTTATATTTATTGCGCACGTTTTCTATGATTGTAAGATACGATGAAGCCGTTTTTTCCGCTACCTCTTCGGTGCCCGCAAGCGCGCCAATGTCACGAATACTCTTTGCGACATCGACTAATGTATTAGCTTGATTAACGTAGATATTTAAACCAAGGTCACGTAATAATTCTACGCTACTGTGTGAATTGCCCGATTCCCAAGCTAATACTAAGTCTGGTTTTAGTTCGACAATACTTTCATGATTGGTTTTCTGGTATCCACCGACAATGGGGAGCTTTTTCGCCGCTTCTGGGAAATCACTGAATTTGACTGCACCGACTAGTAAGTGCCCAGCGCCAGCGCTATACGCATTTTCAACTAAGTGCGGGGCTAGCGCGACGATACGCTTGGCTGGTTTTGATAGTGAAACAGTTTTGCCAGTAAAGTCCACCACTGAGACGGGATTGCCAGCTTCTTCTTGTTTTTCTTCGTTCGAGCCGCATGCCGATAGAAAAGTTACACATACGACTAGAAATAAAAAATAAATACACTTATACATGGTCACTAACTCCAGAGCTTTTAAAAGTAGCCATTTGATTGTGGAGGCTTAAGGCGGATTGTACTAAAGAAACGGCCACTGCTGCACCACTGCCTTCTCCGAGCCTTAATCCAAGATCTAGTAAGGGCACAGCATCGAGATAATTGAGTGCTAGTTCATGTGCTGGTTCAGCTGATTTGTGAGCGAACATCATCCAATCTAGGCTAGTAGGATTGATTTTGACTGCGATTAGAGCCGCCGCGGTACTAATAAATCCATCAACCAGAATAGGACAGCCTTTTTGAGCGGCGTAGATATAAGCCCCAACCATCGCCGCGATCTCCAAACCTCCCACGCAACGTAACACGTCGATAGTTTGTTTCATCGCGCTGGAATGCAATACCAGAGCTCGCTCTATTATCTTTGCTTTGTGGGTGATGACACCGGCGTCGACCCCTGTGCCCGGACCGACACAAGAGGCCGGTTCTTGGTTCAATAACGCACTATAGATTGCTGATGCTGAGGTGGTGTTGCCAATTCCCATATCCCCGGCAATGAATAAGTCAGCATTAGTATCTATTAGCTGCTTGCGACCGGCCTCAAGTGCCGCGCATAGTTGTGCTGGGGTCATTGCTTCTTGTTTTGAAAAATCGGCGGTACCATTGGCTATCTGTTCGATAATCACATTTGATGCGTTTGAATTTTGAAATGGTGTTGAGGTGCCGACGTTAACGGCCGCAAAATCCGCGTTAAGCCGTTTTGCTAGTACACTTATAGCGGCGCCACCTGCGATAAAGTTAGCCACCATTTGCGCGGTAACTTCTTGAGGAAAAGCTGATACTCCTTGCTCACATACTCCGTGGTCGGCGGCAAATACTCGGATTAATATTGACTTACATTCGGGCGTTGGCGTGCCTTGCCAAGAAGCGAATCGCAAGGCGATATTTTCAAGTTCGCCTAACGAGCCAGCGGGTTTTGTTAATGAATTTTGCCGTGATTTGGCTGCGTCGTATGCCGAAACATCGAGTGGTTTACATGAATCGTAAATCCATGAATATGAAATAGACATAATTATTTTAATTTTTGTGGCAAGCCTGCGATAACGTGGCTTACTTGATCGCAGTGTTGTGCAAGAATTTGATGAAGCCAGCCTATTTCATCAACAAATTGACGACTTAATTGACCCATAGGAATAATGCCCATGCCGACTTCATTACTTACAAAAATCAAATCATGATGTGATGATTTGATTGTTTCTAAAAAGGCTTCTTTGTTTGTCTGCCAAATGTCCCAGCCGGACTCGAGGCTTAAACAATTAGACAGCCACATGGTAAGGCAATCGATTAGGATCACGCTTTGCTGGCTAGGACTTTCTATGGATCGTGCTATATCCAATGGTTCTTCAATAAGTGCCCAATTTTTTTGGGAGCTCGCTCGATCGGTTTGGTGTCGAGAAATACGGTTTTGCATTTCTGTGTCTTGTGCGGTGCCGGTAGCAAGATAAATAGGCTTGTTGGATAGCGCCAATGCACATTTTTCGGCGAAACGGCTTTTGCCGCTGCGCGCGCCGCCTAAAATAAGATGGTGAGTCATAAAAGCTAACCGCCTAAAACAATTGGTGTGTTGTATTCTGGGTGAGAAGTAATGCTCACCTTTGTATTGAAAAGTTGCTGCATGGTCTGTTCAGTGATGACTTCGTTGGGCGTACCTAACATGACTTGTTGGCCACACGCCATGGCTAATACCTTATCGGCGCAACTACTGGCTAAATTAATGTCATGCATGACCATAATTATGGCGACCCCTTGCTTCGCAAACGTTCGTAATCCCTTAAGTAATTGCTGTTGGTGTCCTAAGTCTAAGGCGTTAGTTGGTTCATCTAGTAATAAAATACGGGCTTGATTGTTTGAGTCTTGCGCTCGCCATATTTGACTCATTACTCGAGCGAGTTGCACGCGTTGCTTTTCGCCGCCAGATAGTTCTGTGTATTTACGGTTGGCGAGATAGCTGATGTCTAATAACTCAAGCGACTGTAGTATGATTTCTTGATCTTTTTGCCAGCCAGTTTTATGCGGGATACGTCCTAGTGCCACGACTTCAGGCACCAAGTATGGAAAGCTCAATAGATTAAATTGTGGTAGAACGGCTAACTGGCGAGCGCGCGCCATCGCTTGTTGCTCGATGTCAGGCATTAGTAGCGTGCCCTGATAGGCCAGGTCTCCGGCAAGTGCTTTTAGCATTGAAGATTTACCTGCACCATTAGGACCAACGATGGCAAGTATTTCACCCGCCTTAAGGTCAAAGCTTACATCGTCGACTAGTGGCACGCTACCGTTATAGACTTTTATGTGTGCGGCACTAATACGTACTTTACTGCATTGCGAATTCATGGCGTCGCCTCAGTAAAGAGATAAAAAATGGTGCCCCCAATAACGCAGTGACTAAACCGACAGGGAGTTCAATAGGCGCGATAATAGTACGTGCCAGTACATCGGAAAGCAGAAGTAAGATTGCACCTCCTAATGCCGATAGGGGTAACAAGAAGCGATGATCCGGGCCAATCAGCAGTCGTATAATGTGCGGAATAACTAAGCCCACAAAACCGATTGTGCCGGCTAGCGCAACCGACGTACCAACCCCAAAAGCGACTAAGACTATCAAGCGAGTCTTTATGCTTTGGACATCGATACCTAAGTGGCGAGCCTCTGATTCTCCAAGTAGAAGCGCGTTTAATGAATTACTATAGCGGGGTAAAAAAGTCAGTACGATAATACTTACGACGGTCGCGATTATGACTCGGTTCTTATTTGCGCCATCCAGGCCACCCATTTGCCAGATACTGATACGTCGCAACATTTCATTATCGGCGAAAAATTCTACTAAACTGGTTAAGCCTCCAGCAATAGCAGTAATGGCGATGCCAGCTAAGAGCATCGTGGCAACGGATGTACCGTGCTGATTGCTTGCGAGCATATAAACTAATATAACGCTGGCGCTGCCTCCAATAAATGCGCCAACTGACACTAAGGCAATGCCGCCTAAGCCTGCGAGTACGCTTAGGCCAGAGGCAAAAAAAATAGTGGCCGCCGCGCCCGCCGCCGCGCCCGCTGTCACACCGATCAAAGATGGATCGGCTAGAGGGTTTCGGAACAAGCCTTGAGTTGCCGCACCGCATATCCCAAGCAAGGCGCCTACCATAGCGGCCAATATAGCTCTTGGCAGGCGAATTCTCTCTATAACGAGATCTACTCGAGGACTGCTTGCTTGGCCAAAGAGTGCCGCTAAGGTATCGCTAAAGGTGATGGGGACGCTTCCCATTGCTAAGCCAAGTACAAAGCTCGCCAGCAACAGCGCAAACGCGATGACCACGATTGCTTTTTTTTGCTCACGCAGTGTCACGATAAGATCCGAGTTTAGCTAAACTGGTAAATATTTGAGGGTCGAGATGTTGTTCTAAACAATCAGCTAAACGGTTAAGTTGTTGCTCGCGGATGTCGCTGAGATTAACCGCTGAATTTGTGCTTAAGCCGGCCCACTTTAATAGAGGTGTGGCGGCATCGGCATTATCAAATAAGCCATGCAAATAACTTCCTATTATTTGCTTGTCGGCACTTACCGAACCTTCAAAGTCTCCTGAATTAAGACGTATAAGTGGTGTCTCATGGCTTAGGGTCTTGCCGCAATGGATTTCATAACCACTGACTTTGCATGGCTCGAAATCGGCGTGTTCAAACTTTCCAAAACTCTGAGTTAACTGTTTCTCCGGCATTAATTGACTAGTGCAATTAAGTAAACCAAACCCCTTAGTTTGTGTCGCTTGGCCATTATTTTCAATGCCACTAGGATCGGCAATTAATCGACCTAACATTTGATAGCCACCACAAATACCAATGAGTTTGCCCTGATAACGTAGATGGCGCTTTAATGTTTTATCCCAGCCATGTTTTTTCAAGGTGTTTAGATCTGAAATAACATTTTTCGAACCTGGTAAGATAATCAGATCAGCAGGAGGGCAGGCTTGTTTCACAGAGACAAATTGTAAATCAACCTGTGGGTGTAGGCGCAAAGCATCAAAGTCAGTATGGTTGCTGATTCTAGGCAGTACCGGCACCACGATTTTGAATTTTTCGGAAGACTGGCTTTGCTGAGTGTTGATGGCGTCTTCTGCATCTAAATATAAATCGTGCAGGTATGGCACCACACCGAGCACTGGTTTACCAGTGCGTTGTTCGAGCCAGTCTAGGCCTGACTCAAGTAGCTTTATATCACCTCTAAAACGATTAATGATAAAGCCTGTGACACGTTTTTGTTCTGACTCGGATAAAAGTTCTAGAGTGCCGACGAGGTGCGCAAATACGCCGCCTCGGTCAATGTCCGCAATTAAAATTACCGGACAATCGGCATTTTCAGCAAAGCCCATATTCGCGATATCACCTTCGCGAAGGTTTATTTCGGCAGGGCTGCCAGCGCCTTCGACGACGATGCAGTCAAAGGTTTTTTGTAGACGCTTGAAGGAGTCCATAACCGCGTTCATCGCGACACTTTTGTAGTCGTGATAGTCGCTGGCCTGCATGTTGCTGATGGCTTTGCCGTGCACGATAACTTGTGAGCCTGTATCTGATGAGGGCTTTAACAATATTGGGTTGAAATCTATTTGTGCTTCAACACAGCAAGCTTCGGCTTGCAGAGCCTGTGCGCGACCAATTTCGCCACCATCGTTCGTTACCGCGCTGTTTAAGGCCATGTTTTGCGGTTTGAATGGTGCAACCTTAACCCCTCGGCGATGCAGCACTCGGCCTATACCTGCCACCATCACTGTTTTACCAGCATCTGAGGTACAACCTTGAATCATCAAGGTGTTGGGGGATTTAAACTGGCTTAGAGTCATCGAGCTTAGTAGTCGACGCCTTTTCTGGCTTTAATACCAGCTTTGTAGGCATGCTTAATGTCTTTGACGTCTGAGACTGTATCCATCACTTTTCGTAATTCACCGCCGCCGCCTCGGCCCGTCACAACCACACTTTGCTGTTCAGGGCGATTGTCGATAGTTTTCACAACTAAGTCTCGATCAAGGTATTTGTAGCCTAGCATGTAGGTCAATTCATCAAGGACTACTAAGTCATAGTTCGGATTTGTGAGCATGTCGGAGGCTACCTTCCACGTTTTTTCAGCAGCTTGAATGTCCGACGACTTATCTTGAGTATTCCAAGTAAAACCAGTACCCATTTGGAACAAGTTTAACTCTGGGCAGCGGGATTTGAGAAAATCAACTTCACCACAGCTCTGGGCACCTTTAATGAATTGCACAATGCCAACGGTTTGTGAATAGCCTAGCGCACGCATAACCATACCAAAGGCAGAGCTGGTTTTTCCTTTGCCATTACCGGTTAACAAAATAGCAACGCCGCGTTCAATATCAGCGGAGGCAATGTTGGCATCCACCTTCTCTTTCTGGCGCTTCATTTTGCGCTTGTGTTCAGCCGCTTCCTTTTTGTCTATTTCGCTCATAAGCTTGCATTAACTATCAGTGATTAGAATGAAAACCAAAAAAGGCTCTTTCCTTGAATACGTCAAAGTAAGAGCCTTTTTCATTATGCCTTGTTTAAAAAGCCTTTTTGCCTAAATAGTGAGCTAAAAGCTAACTCGAAGGTTTACCTTAGCTTGTCGACCTTCGGTATTGAATCTATCGGATGCGCCGATAAGGTTAAGGGTGAAATCTTCATCAAATAAATTGTCTATATTGGCCGACAATTTAACCGCATCGGAAAAATTATAGGTAGCACTTACATCAAATAAAGTGTAGCTCGATAGTTCTGTGCCACCAGCGTCGAAGCGATCACTTTCGTTTTTAAGATCAAAGCGCAAAGAATATTTGCCCCAATCACGACTCGCACTCAGACGAAAGGTTTGTTCGGCGCGATCATCTAGCTCAATACCTGTGTCGACATTGGTAGCTGAGAGGAAGTCGGCATTAAAACTGATGAGCCACTGCGCCCAGCTTTTTTCAACCGTCAATTCGACGCCTTCGAGTTCTGCTTCACCAATGTTTTCGGCTAGGAATGTGCTAGGGTCGAAGCTAAACAAGTTTTCAACGTCAGTGCGATAAGCTGAAACACGCCAGTCAAAACCACCGCTATTACCATCTAGGCTCACTTCAAAGCTCTCAGATTCTTCCGGCACAAGATCCGGGTTACCGAAGAATGGAAAAAACAGAAAATTGAATGATGGTGCGACGAATGCGGTGCCAAAACTTGCACTTAAACGTACCGATTCACTTAAAGAGAGCGCGCCGGCAAGACTTACATTGGTGTCCGTGCCGTAGGCTGAATTATCATCATAACGCAGACTGCCCGACACGCTATAGCTATCACTATGAAAGCTATACTGCGCAAAAGCGCCAGTATTGTCGCGTTCTGTAACCGGGAAGTCGTTGGTCGATTCAATCTCTTCCTCATAATAATCGACGCCCAGTGTTAGAAAGCTATTCGCGTTTAAGTTAAAACCAAGCTCAGAACCGAATGATTCTCTGTCAGTGATAAACTCAGATGGAAAGGCACCATTAGTGGCAGACTCATCTTCGTTTATACCAAGAGTGTTCGACCAGCGAATACTGTCTGAGAAATTATGAGTGACGTTTAGTGCACTACTAAAAGTCTCATTCTCGGTCATCAGTCCCGGGTCTTCACCAAATGTATTGTCAAACTCGACCGTATTTTCACTGACAAGAATGCTCAAGTTTGCCTCTGTTTTATCACTAAAACTGACTTGCGCACCCAAACTAAACGCGTCTTCTTCGAAGCCGTCTGTATCGTCGTTACCACCAGTTACAATGCTGGTTCGGTCTATGCCATCGGTTTCTTCAGTTTGTGCTGACACCTGTACGCTGTAATTATCGCCACTAGTGTGTAGCGCTAAGCTATATTCTTGTAGAGAATCATCACCAATAGTGACATTAGCTGAACCAAATCCTTCTTGATTTCCTTTTTTAGTAAATAACTGAACTACGCCGCCGACAGCATCCGCTCCATATAAACCTGAATAAGGACCCTTAATTATTTCAATGCGTTCAATTGCTTCAATTGGATAGCTATTAAGTGCTGCCGCGCCAAGGGTCGCGCTGCCAACACGCACTCCGTCAATAAGTACGATGATTTGCGAATTGGAGTTGCCGCGAATGAATATATTGGTCGCCGTTCCGCGACCACCTGAATCTGTAAAACTGATGCCAGCCACCGAATCGAGTAGTGCCGGAATATCATCGGCTTGCGTGGCTTCAATAGCCGCTAGGTCAAATACCTCAGCGCTACTGATTAGTTGATCGGTACTTTGGTTGTTTTTTGCAGTAACGACAATCTCAGGAATGTCATCATCTGCGGTTGCAATGTTTGCTTGTAAAGCTGCGCATACAGCACTGCTAATGAGTAATTTTTTCATTTCTATCACCTTTGTCTAATAAGACTCAAGGTCTTGCTAGACATCTTTGCTTGTCATAAAGGTGATGAAAGCGAGGAATCTAGGAGTCGCAGAATTATGCAGGACCAACAAGACATAATCTACTTGCCCAATATGGTAGCCCGCCGCTCCATCAATGGTTGTAAAACGCTGGATATGGGCCGGTTCCGGACTTAAGAGCGATGCTCGATTACCGTTGCGGGGGCAGTGTTGGATTTTAACCAACTTCCCAGTTTAATTGTTTGTTCAAAGGCGCGTAAGCCAATAAATACAAACCCTTATTCAGTGGCGAGATTATAGAGCGCTCGCATGAGATGTCAATTTACTTGTGAAGAATAAGAATAAACAGGTCGAGTGCTGGTAAAGATAAGGTAAAACCGACTGCGTGAAGCGTTAGAGGGCGCTTTGCCATCGGTTTTACCATAAATATTTATTGAAGTTGATTATCTAGGCCGCTTGTTCGCTATGCGAAATAACTTTTGCTTGTGGTTTGCCTATCGAGATTTGACGTGGTTTCATTGCGTCTGGAATCTCTTTAACCAAAAACACCGTGAGTAAGCCGTCGATTAACTCGGCGTTAACCACCTCGATGTGGTCGGCTAGGTCAAATTTTCGTTCAAACGACCGATTCGCAATGCCCTGATGTAAGAATCTACGACTGGTTTCATCGTCTTCTTTCTTACCACGCACTGTCAATACGCCGTTCTCCGTTTCTATATTGAGTTCGGCTTCTTTAAAGCCAGCTACCGCAACCGTTATCGCATAGCTATTTTCTTCAATTGCTTCGATATTATAAGGGGGGTAACCTGCGGATGTTTTTTCAGTTTGGAATGCAGCATCTAATAGTGAACCAAAATGGTCAAAGCCGACGCTACTGCGATACAAAGGTGCTAGGTCAATACGTTTCATAGTTTTCTCCGATTTTATGCTTCTTAGCGAAGCCATAAAGATTTAAGTAGCACGTTGTTTTACCTCTTGTGAGCATAAAACTTCGTGCTTCGTTTATTGGCTCTTGCGACACCAATACTAGCTATTTAGGTGTGTTTTTTTACATTTCAAGCGTTATGCTAAAAATTACATCATCTTTAGCTTTGTGTGTTGATAAAAGCTGTTTTATGAAAATGCTATTACGCTTATGAAAAAAATTTTAGTTATCGGTTCAAACGGAACCATTGGCCGTGCTTTAGTCGCAGCTCTAGAGCAGCAAAACACCGTGCTTCAAATAAATCGAGACAACTGTGATTATAGCGAACAAGCACTTAGTCAAATGGTCAAGGTCATGGCAGAGCAGGGTAGCCTACAGCAAATTTATTGCTGTATTGGTGTGTTGCATAATAATTTTCTAAGTCCTGAGAAAAGAATGGCGCAACTTGAGGAATCTAGGCTTGCAGAGTATTTTTATATAAATAGTATTTTGCCAGCATTGTGTTTGAAGGCATTTTCGCCATTACTAGATAGAACGCAAAACAGCCAATTTTTATTGTTGAGTGCCATGGTTGGCTCTATCAAAGACAATCAATTGGGTGGTTGGTATGGCTATCGTAGTTCTAAAGCGGCGCTTAATATGTTGACTAAAACCGCGTCTATAGAGCTAAGACGAACGAATAAAAATGCTAGCGCGGTAGTGATTCATCCTGGTACCACCAAAGGTAATTTGTCGAAGCCCTTTGCAGCGGGAATCGCAGAGCATAAGTATTACAGCGCGCAAGAATCTGCGCATCGGATTATCGCAGTGGCGAATAAGTTAACGCCGTCTGAGAGTGGTCAATTCTTTAATTGGGATGGGTCAAATCTGCCGTGGTGAAACTGCTAGGCTCTGGTATAGTCCGCGCTTATGAGACCTGCTGCCCGTATTCAAGCCTGTATCGAATTGCTCGAACAGCAACAAACTACTAAAACGCCCGCGGATCGGGTGCAATCAGCCTATTATAGGCAAAGACGTTATATTGGTTCGAAAGATAAGGCGGCTATTTCCGAACTGTTTTATTCCGTGCTTAGACAGCGTGCAAGTTTAGACTATGCTTTACGTAAAGCGAGTCTTGCCGACAGTAATACTCTGCGCTGCGCCTTATACTTGCTTAAGCATGATCACGATATTAAAAGCTTGTTTAGTGGCGAAAAATTTGCGCCATCTAGCTTGCCTCAAGACAAAATTGATTCCTTAAAAATCGCATATAAAGTCGATTTATCGGATGCACCTTTGCACGCTCAATGTAACTTTCCTGAATGGTTGCAGGCTCGGCTGTCAGAGAGTTTAGGAGAGCGTTTGCAAATGGAAATGAACGCAATGAATCAACGTGCTTGTACAGATATTCGAGTAAATACCTTAAAGTGTGATCGAGACCACGCAATTGCTTCAATACAAGAATCGGGTTACCAAGTTGAAGCATGCCAATTATCACCGTGGGGACTGCGTTTTAAGTCCAAGGTGGCACTGTTTAACTTACCTATTTTCAAGCAAGGCTACATAGAAGTGCAGGATGAGGGTTCGCAGTTATTAGCACTTTTAAGCAATGCTAAGGCGGGCGATCGAGTGGTTGATTTTTGTGCTGGTGCTGGCGGTAAAACCTTGGCCTTATCAGCGATGATGCAAAACAAAGGCAGTATATGGGCGAGCGATGTTCATAGTAAGCGCTTAGAGCAATTGAGTATGCGCAAAAAACGAGCAGGCGCACATAATATTCGTACTCATTTATTGAGTTCTGAGAATGATAAGTGGGTTAAAAAACACACCAATACCGCCGACATCGTTTTGCTGGATGCTCCGTGTACCGGAACGGGAACGTGGAGGCGCAATCCAGATAGCCGTTGGAATTTAAAACCCAGTGACTTAGAAGAGCTAATTGAATTGCAAAAATCGATATTGGACAGTGCCAAACGATTGGTAAAGCCTGGTGGTATTTTAGTGTATGCCACGTGCTCTGTTCTTAAGGATGAAAATGAGGATCAGCTAAGTTATTTTCTAAATAAAAACCCAGACTTTAAACCTCATCAGATCAACTTGCCCGAATATTTAGAAAAGCAAAAACATTTTTTTGAATGGAATGCTCATCAGTTTCGTTGTTATCCAGGTCTAAGTGGTACCGATGGTTTTTATTTGGCCACTTTAAAGAAAAATAAGTCAGATGAATGACATTAGTGAGTAGCTAAGTTGTTGGTCGCACTCATGCGCCCGTTTAAGCCAAGGGTGACGGTTTGTAGTGAGAATAAACTAAGTAAGCTCAAAATCACTACAAGGCTTATTTCGTTTTTTATTGTTTTTTGTCAGCTGCCTTCGCTACTACGCCTTGTTTCAAAGGTGCGTTTGAAGGGCGTTGATGCAAATCATAGAAGCGTAGAATGTCGGTAAATATTTTCACTCTCTTAACGTAAGTTTGTGCTTGTACGCCTTGTGAAAAGGGCTTTCCGTAAAGTTCCGGTAGTAATGCTGCAATATTGGCCCAACGGGTCGCGTCAAGGCCGTCGGCTTTAGCTTTTTTGTAGGCATTTCGAATGTGCTTTAAGCCCATGTTATAAGCGCCTACTGCAAGCCATGTTCTTTGCGGTTCTTTAATATCTGCAGGGAGCCGCTGTTTGAGTGACTTTAGATATCGTGCCGCCGCTTCTATGCTTTGTGTCATATCCAGACGATCTGTTACGCCTAGTTGCTCAGCTGTTGTTTTTGTGAGCTGCATGATACCGCGCACACCAGTGGGTGATAAGGCATCGTTCGACCAGCGAGATTCTTGGTAGGCTATTGCCGCCAATAAATGCCAATCAATGTCACCGCGCCGCGCGGCTTTGCGAAATGCAAACTCGAATGTTGGTAGTCTTGTTTCAATATTTCGATGAATGGCGATCGCATCAAAAATAGACAAGCGAGGAGGGCGTAAAAAATAAGCGTCTGCGAGCTGCTGCGGAACTCTGTTTTTAATAGACTCAGCAATAAATTCGTTCAACTTTTCTAATAAGTCTGGGTCAGCGCGTTTTGGTAGAGCCCAAACTAAACCAACCTTGTCGGGTAGGATAAAGCTGCGCACTATATTTGGAAGGTAGTGCTTTGCATTAAGAGCGCGATAATTGGTGCTTAATACAAACCTTTCTTCACCTCGATTGACCGCACTCATTAGTTCGTATTCAGACCGATGATCGTTTACCAAGTCTAAGGTCTGTAACTGCTCTATCTCGAAGTATCTAGCCGAGGTTAATATATTTTGTTGGCTCAAATCTTCTAAGGTTTTTGGATAATCAGTCCCGCGTTTGTGCACAATTGTCGTTTTCGCTTGATACCAAACATCGGTCGGTGTACTAACACGGTGCACAAATGGCGAGTCCAAAATACCGCCAATTGCAATGTCAACTTGTCCATTTGATAGTAGGGTGAATAACTCTCCATAGGGCACGATATCGAGTACAAGTTCAACATCAAGTTGTTTCGCAAAGGCTTGCAAGAACTCATATTCAAAACCGAAATGTTGACGGTTAAACAAATACTGGGAATCGGGCTCATCCGCTATCAAAACACGTAGTTGCTTTGATTTTTGAATCTGCTGCAGGGATTGAGCTTGCGGGCTAAGATAGTATTGAACGGCTGCAACGAAAATCAATGTGCCGATTAGAGCAATCTCTAAGTGCCTTAACAAAAAATTTAAGAGCCTTTGAGTTTTGCTATATAGGGCAGTAACGAGATAATGAATCTGCATAGTAATGAGCATACCCTATTCATATTTTGCATCGCAATAAAGAATCGATGGCTTAGAACTAATAGATTTTAGTTAAGCCCTTAAACTCAAATAGTTCGTTTCTTAGAGCGTTCAGTGTCGTAATGCAATTGGGTGAAAATATGCTCGGAATAATATGTATACATAAGTGCACTTTATTCAGGTCATTTTGTAGGTATAATGCCGCCCGATAAAGAACATGCGGAGAGGTGGCAGAGTGGTTGAACGCGCACGCCTGGAAAGTGTGTATACGTTTATAGCGTATCGGGGGTTCGAATCCCCCTCTCTCCGCCATTAAATCAGAGCATCAGTAAGTATGGCGAAGCCAATTACATACTTTCATGTGGGCTACGCACAAGTGGCGTCGACCTTTTTGCAGAAAACCGTGTTTCCAGCGTTAATTGGCTTGCAGTATATTCCGCATGGTAATTTTAGCGTTTGTGAATTCGAGAAAAAGCGCTTTAAAAAGGATAAGGTGCTCATGTCGTGTGAAGCGGGCGAGTCTATTTTTGATCGTTGTGATCGAGTCTGGGAGATTTTCCAAAGTAAAATAATTGTATCGGTTTGCCGTCATGATAAGTTGGCCGAATCAAGCTATCGTTTATACGTGCAAAACGGTCATACATTTGGCTTTGCTGACCTTTTAGATGTGAAAGACGATTATGGGGTTCGCAAGATAAAGGATTGGACGTATTTAAATGTATTGGAGTACGCCGAGAAATTGACTGGAGAGAAACCGCTATTATTAATTTTAGAAGATTACGTCAACGATCCAGATTTTTATATTGATTCGTTATGTGCTTATTTAGAGTGTGGTATTGATCGGGCAAAATTAAATCGTCAGCCCTTGGATAATATTTATCCTGATAAACAACTGCGAATGCGGCGGAAATTCTCACAACAATTTTTGAGTCCGCAAGAAAGCAAGAAACGACTAATGGCTGCCGAGAGTAAAGACTATACAACAGCTAATAGCTTTAAAGATAAAACATTGTTGAAGATGTCTAGCGGGCTGACCAATTTAGCTCGGTTTGTGCCAGATTCGTTTGTGCACAGCGAACCCTTATTCGATGATGAGCATTCAAAGGCGATTACTGATTTTTTTGCCCCAGATTGGAGCGCTTGTTTTGATTACGTTGAACAACAAAGTGAGCGTTTTGGTGTGAGTCGAAATAAAGCTATCAGTTGGAAGTGATAGAAATAAAAGAAAATTTATAAAGCCGTTACAGATATAACAGCTTTACAATTGATTTCTATAAGTCCGTCTAGGAAGGTTAGCGGTGGAGCGCAAGTTCTTTGCGCGCCACCTGCATTCTATGGACCGCATCGGGTCCATCGGCAAAGCGTAAGGTGCGCATTTGAGCGTACATATCAGCCAGTGGTGTGTCTTGCGAGACACCTGTGCCGCCAAACATTTGCATAGCTTCGTCAATGACTTTGAGCGCCATCGTTGGGGCTACAACCTTAATTTGCGATATCCACGGCGCTGCCGCACTTGGGTCGCCTTGATCCATCATCCAAGCCGCTTTCAGACAAAGTAGTCTGGCTTGTTCAATTTCAATACGGCATTCGGCAATAATGTCATAGTTGGCTCCGAGCTTGGCAAGCGGTCGGCCAAATGCTTCACGGTTTAGTGCGCGTTTACACATGAGTTCTAGTGCGCGTTCAGCTTGGCCTATAGCGCGCATACAATGGTGAATACGGCCTGGGCCAAGGCGGCCTTGGCTGACCTCAAACCCTCGGCCTTCGCCTAATAATAAGGCTGATGCGGGAACTCTTACATCGTTAAAGCGGATATGCATGTGACCATGCGGTGCATCATCGTGGCCAAACACTAACATGGGACGCAAAATTTCAATGCCAGGGGTGTCGGCGGCGACGACAAACATTGAATGTCGGGAATGCCTTGGTGCTTCTTCGCCGGATGACTGAGCCATTAAAATATACACTTGGCAACGTTCATCTCCGGCACCTGATGACCAGTATTTTTCACCGTTGAATACCCAATCGTCGCCATCTCGTCGAGCTTCAAATTTTAGGTTTGTGGCGTCGGAGGACGCGACATCGGGTTCTGTCATTAAATAGGCAGAACGTATTTTCGATTCAAGCAGAGGCGCAAGCCATTGTTGCTTGTGTTCATCGGTTCCGTATCGCTCTAAGACCTCCATATTGCCTGTATCGGGTGCAGAACAATTGAAAACCTGTGGACCTAAAGAACACCATCCCATTTGTTCTGCCAAATGAGCGTATTCAACGGTGGTTAAACCATAACCTCGCTCTGAGTCGGTTAACCAAAAGTTCCATAAGCCTTGCTCACGAGCTTTCGTTTGAAGAGATTCTAAGATTTCAGTTTGGCGCGTAGTCAGAGCCCAGCGATTGCCTTGCTTGCCGACCTCTGCATGAAATTCAATGTCAGCTTGAATGATTTCGTCTTGCATCATTTGTCTGACCTGTTCGAGAAGAGGTTGGACTCGTTCAGATATTCCAAGGTTCATGGTTTTCCTCTAAGTGCGAATGGTTATTGCGTGTTGCCAAAAACGCATTGTAAACCCTTGTTCGATTAAGTTGCATGAATAGTATTTAGGTGCACAAATGAATAGGGTGGTGAATACATTAGTCAAAGAATGATTTAAATAGCCAAAAAAAAGCCGAACTCACAGAGTTCGGCTTTTTGGCAATACAGAGACTTAGAACTCTGCGCCTAGCTGAACATAGACCAAACGCCCACGAGGGTCATGTGTGCGTGACTCAAAACCACCGTTGGTAAACACTTGCGGGGGAGTTTCATCGGTAAGGTTGGTAACACCGATAGACGCGTTGAAACTATCAAAGAAAGCAAAATTAACTTGCGCATCGATCGTATCAAAGGAGTCGATTTCAACATCGTTTTGATCATCTGTAAAAGAGTCAACAAAACGATATGCAATTCGACCACTCCAAGTGTTGCCAACATAGTTTATGCCGGTTTGGAAACGTACTTCTGGCGTTGGGCTGCCAAAATTTGTGAAGTTTCGGTTTCCAGCACCGTCAACTAGACCTGCCTGTGGGTCCTCAATGTCGTAATTGAATACTTGAGTAAAATCAAGAAACGGCGAAATTAGTCCGACGTTAGTTTCAAAATCATACTTTGCAGTGATATCGAGGCCATCGGTTTCAATGCTCGTGGCATTCACGAAGTCAGGCAGTACAAATAAGATGGTGCCTGCCGCACTTCTGATTACCTGAGAACCATTGGGGTCTGCGTTAACAATCGCTTGGAAGCTCTCTTGAATAATCGCATCAGTGAATTCGAAGCGCCAATAATCAAGGTCTATAGAGAAGTTACCGGGTGCGAATGAAGCACCAATATTGAACGCTTCACTTTCTTCTGGTGCTAGGTTTCTTTCAACGCCATTGGTGGACGGGTTTCTAACAGCTGCAAACGCTGTGCCTCCAAGAGGGTCGACCACTTGGTTTAAAGAAGTGAGTTGTCCATTTAACTGAAACAGGCTTGGAGCGCGAAAACTGGTGGAAAAACTAGTTCGAAGCGAAACTAATTCGCTCGGTCTATAAAGCAAAGATACTTTTGGATCGACTGTGTCGCCAACTGCGCCACCGTAATCTTCGTAGCGAATAGCGGCGCCTAAATCAAGGCTAGGGCTTAGCGGTATTGATATTTCGGCAAATGCCGCAAAAATATCGCGATCAGCGCTAAAGTCTGAACTGCCAATAATGAACGCAAATGCATCTTGATTGGAAAGGTCATCGAAGTTACGAGTAAAATCTTCATCTCGATATTGTAAACCCAGAGCAAGGCCAACAGGGCCGGCCTTAGTGGAGCCCACCGAGCCGGTAAATACCGCATCGATCACGGTCAATTCGGATTCACCGTCAACGACTTGAGTGTCGACTAAGAAATCCAATAAGGCGGGGTCG
The DNA here is from genome assembly GCA_964434375.1 of uncultured Gammaproteobacteria bacterium. Classification (GTDB taxonomy): domain Bacteria; phylum Pseudomonadota; class Gammaproteobacteria; order Arenicellales; family Arenicellaceae; genus Arenicella. Next base: position 79,379 of record CAYSUU010000006.1, read on the forward strand.
TTGGGTAATACATTGAAGCTGGTGGAGAAGGGGTTAAAGAACTGACATGGGCCTTCGCCACGAGTACCGGTTGCAGGGTCACAGCCCGCGCCACCGAAACCATTTAAGGCATTTGATAAGCGCGAAGTGACGGTATCTTCGGTGGTAAAAGTGCTTTCGTTCAAGCCATAAGTTAAGCCGATATCGTAACGCCAGTCGCCTTGTTCGAAGAGTTGGCCTTCCAGATCCGCGCTTAAGCGAAGTGTTTCATTATCGGATAAACTTGGCGATGTTTCACCACCGTTGCCAATGACCCGACCAAAGAAAAGAACAGGTCCTAAGCTTTCTGGAAATATGTTACCAGGGTTGTCGGCTGGAACAACGGCGCTACCTAGCTGAAGAAATGGAAACGACGGCGAGTTGCCGCGCTCAGCACTATTATCGGCATAAGCTGCTTCAAATCTGAATGTGCTGTCATTAGCGAATTCGTGTGTGACTGCACCGTATAGATTAAAACGTTGTTCTTCTGGTACCAAATTGAAAAAATCACCGAAATCGAAGCCGCAAAAGCCACCTTCAAATGGTAAACCAGATGCGTCGAGCACCGATTGAGCGTCGGGGCTGGGGATTGGTATTCCGCCTTCGGAGGCACAGCCTGTTGGGTCAATGACTGGCAGGGCGCCAAGTAAAAAGAAGGCCCCAGGGTTACCGAGGGATGAGGTGTCATCTTGAGGTCGGCTTAGTCGGAGTTCTTCGGTGGTTAGCGGTGTGCGGTCATAGATACTACCGGCAATTAAGTAGCTGGTAGTGTCGTTTCCCCAGCCAAACTTTACTTCAGCGGTGAGGTCTGTTTGATTGCCTTCGTCGGTGAGCGATGCATAGCGAATATTTGCTGCGCTTCCGCGAAAATTATCATCAGTAATATAGTTTACAACGCCGGCAACTGCGTCAGTGCCATAAATGGCTGCTGCGCCGTCTTTTACGATCTCAATACGTTTAACCGCAATCTGTGGTACCAGCGAATTGGTATCAACAAAACTGATTCCATCATTAGTGAGCGCGCCGGTTGTTACTTGTCGACGACCATTAAGCAGTACCAAGGTGGATGCCACACCAAGACCGCGGAGGTTAAAGTTTGAGGTGCCAGTGGTTCCGTTTTGAGTAAACGCGTCGGGATTGTTTTGCGAACCGTTATTAATAGTTAAGGTGGAAATAAAATCGCCGATATTGCCCGCGCCGATGTCGCTAAGATAGTTATCATCAAAGACGCTCGTAGGCGAGGGCACGTCTGCTTGTCTAAGTCGACTTAAATATGATCCAGTAACAACAACTTCTTCTAGTTGTTCATCATTCGTGTCCGTCTGCGCTTGTACGTTAGTGGATAAACTGAGAGCAAGTGCGGTCGCGATAGTGCTAAGTCTAAATTTTACTCCCGACAGTTTTGTTGTTTGTTCGGATTTAGAACAGCTCATAAATTCTCCTGTGTTTTGCTATTGCTAAGTTTTTTGAAAAATAGGTGTCTATATCGACTATGTAAGGATTAAATTACGAAAATACTCTTTTTTATTACGGCAATACTGTTAGAGAGATTGGATCTGCTCTTACTCTTACCTGTTTGTATCAGTAAATGCCAGTGTAGTAATTTAATATGATCTTCCTATAGTCGACTATAACACTATTACGATTGTATTTAAGCGATTCATAAGTGAGCGTTTAGAACCATCAGCTTTGGATGCTGAGCTGGTATCCTTGTATGGATTTTTCTCGCGTTTTGATAAGGATACTTTGTGATTTTAATTGCGACCTTAAGGATTCCACTTAAAAGGGTAATTATTTGTTTCCTATGCCTATCAATCATGTGCCTTTTCCCTATAATCGCGCTTTGATTTTTAGGGTTCTTGGGAACATTGTAATGAAACTCCGCAATATCGCCATCATCGCGCACGTTGATCACGGTAAAACTACCTTGGTAGATAAGCTTTTGCAGCAATCTGGGACGTTTGATGAACGCGCCGAGCTAGTCGAGCGTGTCATGGACAGTAATGACATTGAAAAAGAACGAGGAATTACGATTCTCGCGAAACCAACTGCGCTGGTTTGGCAAGATTATCGAATTAATATAGTCGATACCCCAGGTCACGCCGACTTTGGTGGCGAAGTCGAGCGTATTATGTCTATGGTTGACTCCGTTATCTTACTGGTTGATGCAGTAGATGGGCCAATGCCTCAAACTCGATTCGTGACGCAGAAGGCTTTTGCGCATAATTTAAAGCCAATTGTTGTTATCAATAAGGTTGATCGCGAAGGTGCACGTCCTGATTGGGTGCTTGATCAAACTTTTGACCTTTTTGATATGCTGGGCGCAAGTGATGAACAACTTGATTTTCCGGTGATCTACGCGTCTGCCATTAATGGTTTCGCGACCGATAATTTGGAAAATCAAACTGATAATATGGACGCTTTATTTCAGACGGTGATCGATCATGTACCACCACCACCGGTTGAAATAGACAAGCCGTTTCAAATGCAAATTTCTCAACTTGACTATTCGAGTTATCTTGGTGTGATTGGTATCGGCCGCATTAAACAAGGTGTGGTTAAAACCAATCAACAGATATCAGTGATTGATGTTGATAGTAAAACCACTAATGCACGTGTTGGCAAACTATTTGGTTTTAAAGGTCTAGAGCGAGTGGAAGTAGAGCAAGCCAGCGCCGGGGATATTATTGCTATTACAGGTATGGATGAATTGTTTATCTCCGACACCTTATGCGATCGTGATTCAGTGGTCGCATTGCCGCCTCTAACGGTAGATGAGCCTACGGTGACCATGACCTTTCAGGTCAATACGTCACCATTTGCGGGTCAAGAAGGTAAGTATTTGACCTCGCGTCAGATAAGAGACCGTTTGCAAAAGGAGCTACTTCATAATGTTGCTTTGCGAGTTGAAGATACGGAAGACCCAGAGAAATTTAAAGTCTCTGGGCGCGGTGAGCTACATTTATCGGTATTAATAGAAAATATGCGTCGCGAGGGTTTTGAGCTCGCTGTTTCTAGACCAGAGGTAATCTACAAAGAAGAGGGCGGAGAAATCCTAGAGCCATTCGAAAACCTTACGGTTGATATTGACGATGAACATCAAGGGTCGGTGATGAAGGCCTTGCAAGAACGTGGCGGTGATTTACAGAGTATGACGCCAGACGGCAAGGGTCGAGTTCGGTTAGACTTTAGTATCCCGGCTCGAGGACTCATTGGTTTTCAAACAGATTTTATGACGATGACATCGGGTTCAGGTTTGATTTATCATGTGTTTGATCGTTATGCTCCGAAGAAAAATAAATCGTTTGGCCAGCGTAAAAATGGTGTATTAATCGCTAATGGCACGGGTAAAGCTCTTGGTTTTGCTATTTTTAACCTGCAAGAGCGGGGTAAAATGATGATTAATCCTTCCGACCGAGTGTACGAAGGGCAGGTAGTTGGTATTCATTCTCGCGACAATGATTTAACAGTTAACCCATTGAAAGGTAAGCAATTAACAAATGTTCGGGCCTCGGGTAAAGACGACGCAATTCAGTTGGTTCCGCCAGTTAAGCATACCCTAGAGTCGGCTTTAGAATTTATCGATGATGACGAGTTAGTGGAAATTACGCCCGACAATATACGTATTAGAAAACGCTTTTTACTTGAGCATGAAAGAAAGCGTGCTAGTCGTGCAAGCTCGGCTGATAGTTAAAAGGTCTAAGATATGGTTATCTACGATCTGATATGTGTTAATGACCACTCTTTTGAGGGGTGGTTTGACAATATTGAAGATTTTGAGAAACAGCAAGCTGAGGGATTACTGGCTTGTCCCTTGTGCAACAGTTTAACTGTTTCTCGCAAGATGACTGCTCCTAAGTTGGCTAAAAAGGCCAATACTAAAAATGAAGTGAATGGTGCGACAAATACTCAGATGCTGAGTGCAGAAGGCTCTACAGAAGCCTTTGGTAAGCTGCAAAAAATGCTTAAACAAGTGCACGATTATGTTGATAATAACTATGAAGACGTTGGCGCGCGGTTTACTGAAGAAGCTATTAGCATGCACCGCGGCGAAAAAGATCAATCACCAATACGAGGTACCGCCAGTGCCAAACAGATTAAAGAGCTAAACGACGAAGGGGTTTCAGCTTTACCCTTGCCAGAACGCCCAATCAATAAAAAGAAAATAAATTAAGTTTGTTTCATAAGGCATTGATTTATAATTTATATTCCTTGTCTTATTAGACCTACCACTACACCTTCAATAGCAAATGTTTGGGTTTGTAAATCTACCTCAATCGGCTGAAAATCATCATTTTCGGCAACTAAGCTAATCGAAGCTCCTTGCTTGTAGTAACGTTTAACGGTGACTTCATCATCGATTCGCGCGACCACGATTTCATTATCGCGAGCACTATTGGTCTTTTTTATTGCCAGTAAATCTTCAGCAAAAATACCAATATTAATCATGCTGTCGCCACGTACCTTCAGTAAGTAATCGGCTTTGTCGGAAAACAAGCTATGATCTACTTTTACCATTTGTTGAATATGTTGGCTGGCAAATATCGGAGCACCCGCTGCGACATCACCTATCACGGCCATTCCTTGTTCATCTAGTTCAAACGAATCGTTAGCGAGCTGGATACCTTGACGGAACTCTTCGGGGATCATAATGCCGCGCGAGGTTCCAGATAATAGTTCGATATAACCTTTTTTATGCAGTGCTTTAAGGTGGTCTTCGGCTGCATTAGCGGAGCGGAAACCAAATTGTTGTGCTATTTCTTGCCGAGTCGGTGGCGCACCATTGTGTGTCATGGACTCCAATATAAAATTGAAGATTTCCTGTTGTCGTTTAGTTAATGGTTTTAGGTTATCCGCTCGCATAGATACGCCTCAAATCGTGAGTTAAGCAAAATACTGTTTTAATATACAGTATTTTTGGACGTAATAAAAGCGACTAAGTTTTGTGAGTGTGTAAGGGAGTCTTTACACTGAATAAAAAGGCCCCTACGCCTAGCCTTAAGCTATTTCAGAAAATAACTGATAAGCCGAAATATAACTAGGTGCGGTTACGGTAGGTAATACGACCTTTAGTAAGGTCATACGGTGTTAATTCAACGGTGACACGGTCTCCACGTAAAATGCGAATGTAATTTTTGCGCATCTTTCCGGAGATATGTGCGTGCACCACATGTCCGTTTTCTAGTTCAACTTTAAACTCTGTATTTGGTAAGGCATCGATTACCGTGCCTTCCATTTCTATATGATCTTCTTTCGCCACGTTATTGCGTTGCTCTCTCTAATATTATTTGTAACGCTGAAATATGTCAGCATCGTAAAATCGGCGCTATGATGCACCAAGTGCTGGGATAAATAAAGCGTATCGGTGCATTTTCAATGTACTCATAGACATAGAAGGTTATGACAAGGTAATTACGGCTTGAACTAGTTAAAGGTTAAGCTCATGCCAGCGGCGATCAAAATAACCTTCAAGCGGTTTAAAATTTCGCTTGTAATCCATTTTTTTCGAGCCGTCTATCCAATAACCCAAGTACGTGTAGGACACGTCTTGTTGTTTCGCCATTTTGATTGCAGATAAGATTGCGTAGGTTCCTAAGCTTCTATTTTGATGATCGGGTTCAAAAAATGTATATACAGACGAGATACCATCGTCGAACTGATCTAATACGCTAATACCAATCAAGGTTTTTTCTAGATAAAAGCACATAAACTTTGATTCTGCATAACTTGATTCGATAAAGCCGATGTATTTTTTTTCATCTTCATCGCACATGCTGCTATCTGGATGGCGATGTTGTTGGTAGCGTAAATACAGATCAAAGTGAGTTTGATCAAAGCAAACATCTTGCATTTGTATTTCGACGTCTGAGTTCTTTTTAAGTACTCGTTTATGACTACGAGAAGGTTTAAATCGATCGACCGGCACCCGCACTGATATGCACGCCTTGCAGCTTGGACATTTGGGTGCATATAGCATTTCTCCGCTACGCCTGAAGCCGGAGCGCGACAATAGAGTAAATAATGCTTGATCAATTTGATGATCAGGGTCGACTAATATCGAAGCACTGTTTTTATCTTCGAGATATGGGCATTGGTCGATGACTGTCTCAAATAACCGAATTGGGTTGTGGGCATTGCTCATAGCGTACTTATAACATTGTCAGTCCAATATTGCCTAAATCCTTGTTTAAATAGTGTGTCTGATTGTTTGATATTGATATTTTTGAGTAACTTAACAAACGTACCTCGATTAATCTCACGTGCTCCTAAGCTAATTAAATGGTTACTGGCGATCTGGCAGTCAATCACACTAAACTGTTTTTCTTGTAACCATTGGCACAGTGCAAACAAGGCAATTTTTGAGGTGTCGGAGCGTCGGCTGAACATGCTTTCGCCAAAAAATACCGACCCTAGAGCAATGCCATACAAACCTCCAATTAATTCGCCGTTGTGATTTATTTCGATAGAGTGCGCGTAGTTATGGCGATGAAGTTCTATATAAGCTCGACGCATATCTTCGCTAATCCAGGTATCCTCTTGTGCTGCTTCAAGTGATACCGCACCGCGGGTCTGGCAGGCACTTATTACCTCGGCAAAATGCTCGTTGATGGTTACGCTGTAGGCGGAGTTGCGGATTCGTTTACGTAGGCTTCGGGAGAGCTTAAATTCGCTTGGGTAAAGTACTAAGCGAGGGTCAGGCGACCACCACAGTATAGGTTGTCCTTGGTTGTACCATGGGAATATGCCTTGTGCATAGGCCGATAAAAGCGTGTCTTTATCTAGACCACCCCCCATCGCCAGTAAACCGTCTGCGTCGGCATGCTCTAGGGCAGGGAAGTCAACGTAGTTAATGTTTTCTTTCACGTTAATGCTGCGTTCTATAAGAGTGAATCGAGTTAAAGTTCGGCTTTAAAGGGCGTGTGTTTGTGTAGCTGAGATTGATAATTGTCGATATGTTCTTGCTCTTGTTTGAGGAAGTCATCTATCGCTTCTCGAAAACCAAGATGGCGTATCCAATGAGCCGACCAAGTTTGGGTGGGCTCAAGTCCGCGAGCGAGTTTATGTTCACCCTGAGCTCCGGCTTCAAATTGCTTATAACCATGGCTAATACACCATTGTATTGCTTGGTAGTAACAGGTTTCAAAGTGGAGGCTGTGAAAGTTTGCGAGTGCCCCCCAGTAGCGCCCATACAGCGTGTTGTCGCTTTTGAAATAGAGGCCTCCGGCAATAGTGCGACCTTCGTGTTGAGCGAATAAAAACAGTGTTTGTTGGCTAAAGTTTGTACCAAGGTATTTAAAAAAATCGAGGTTCAAGTACGATTGAGCACCATAATATTGGATGGTTCTTTGATAAAAGCCGTACATTTGATTCACCGCGACCTCGTCTAAGTTGTCACCGCTCAACCATTTGTATTGAACCTGGCTTTCTTGCACTCGACGACGCTCGCGCTTTATGTTTTTGCGCTTTTTAGAGCTCAGCTGATCGAGAAAATGATCAAAATTATGGTAGCCGCGATTACGCCAATGAAATTGCGAACTATGGCGTTTTGATAAGCCGATATCGGTATAGGCGTCGCATTGCTCAGGAGTGATAAATAAGCTGTGCAAGCCTGATAGTTCTTGGTCTTCTACTATCTGTAATGCAAACTTAAGCAGGGCTTGAACTATGTGTTTGTCTCCTAAGCAACGTTGTCCGGTCGCGGGTGTGAATGGTACGGCATTAGATAGCTTTGGGTAATAATCGAGACCATGGCGGTGATGAGCATCGGCCCAAGACCAATCAAAAATATACTCTCCGTAGGAATGATCCTTTATATAACACGGCATTGCACCAATGAGATTTGTTTGCGATTTGTCGCTATAGGCGGCAAGGTGACTAGGGTGCCAGCCAGTTTGTTCGCATACGCAATTAGAAGTTTCCAAGCCCGCTAGAAATTCGTGACGCATAAAAGGGTTGTTGTCGCTTACTAGGTCATTCCATTGATCAGCATTTATTTCGTTAATACGACGGTGAACAGTAATTTCCATAATGGCAGAGGCGCTAATCAATGTGGCGCGATATACTTCAATAAATTATTAACGGACACTAAGCATAATAGCTGTGTCTTTGATAGGTTGATACTTAAAGTATGGCTAGTGAAATCAAAATTGGTTTAGCGCAAATAAACGTTCTCGTTGGTGCGATCGAACATAATGTCGATCTTATTATCGACTATGCTACGCGCGCGCGCGATCAGCTTGGCTGCGATTTAATGGTATGTTCAGAACTCGTGCTCAGTGCGTATCCTCCTGAAGACTTGTTATTAAGACCCGGCTTTCATAGTCGTCTTCGCCAGCAATTGGATCGATTGGCGGCAAGTGTTGATGGTATTGATTTGGTGATTGGTTATCCAAAGAAAACCGAAAATGGGCTGTTTAACATGGCCGCTTTGATTGCTGATGGAAAAGTGGTCGTCGAGTACGCGAAAATGAAGTTGCCTAATTACGCTGTATTTGATGAGAAAAGATATTTTCTCGCTGGGGACTCGGCTTGTGTGATTGATTACAAAGGTTTTAAGCTTGGTTTAACGGTGTGTGAAGATATTTGGCATGATGGCCCTGTGGAAATGTCGGTTCATGCGGGCGCTGAAGTCATCATCAATATTAACGGTTCTCCGTATCATAGTAATAAGATTCCTGAACGTACTGAGGTGGTAAGTCGTAAAGCTAAAAAAATTAATGCACCAGTGATTTATGTTAACCAAGTTGGTGGACAAGATGAGCTAGTGTTCGATGGAGCTTCGTTTGCGGTTGATGCCAAGGGTAAGGTTGTTCATCAAATGGTTAGTTTAGCCGAAGGACTCAGCTGCGTTTCGCTGAGTAAAAGTGAAGGTGAAAATGACGCGCTAAGTATAAAGGGCAGCGAAATGGTGGCCGATTATCCTGAGCTTGAAAGTATCTATAAAGCTCTGGTTTTAGGGGTGCGAGACTACGTAAGAAAGAACGGTTTTTCGGGTGTTGTTATTGGTTTGTCAGGTGGAATCGATTCTGCACTAACAACCGCGATTGCGGTGGATGCCTTAGGGGCTGAGAACGTGACGGCGATTATGATGCCGTTTCGTTATACCTCAGACATTTCCAAACATGATGCATTTGCGCAAGCGCAAGCGCTTGATATTAATTACCATGTGATTTCTATTGAACCCATGTATGAAGCCTTTGTTAAACAATTAGCACCGGTTTTTGAAGGCTATGATGACGATGTAACCGAAGAAAATATTCAAGCGCGTTGTCGAGGTCTTAGTTTGATGGCGTTTTCTAATAAAACCGGAGCCATGGTACTGACTACCGGTAATAAGAGTGAGATGTCGGTTGGATACGCTACGCTTTATGGTGACATGGTGGGTGGCTACAATGCGATTAAAGATGTTCCGAAGATATTGGTGTATGAGTTGTCGAAGTATCGAAATACTCTTTCAGAGATTATTCCTGAGCGAGTCATTACGCGCGAGCCGTCAGCCGAGTTAAGGCCGGATCAAATCGATTCGGATAGCTTGCCGCCCTATGAGATTCTTGATCCTATACTCGAGTTATATGTCGAACAAGATTGCCCACCTGCGGAAATAGTATCTAAGGGTTTTTCTGAAGAGCATGTTGAGCGAGTAATTAGATTGGTAGATCGGAACGAATACAAACGTCGCCAAGCTGCACCGGGAGTGAGAATAACTAAACGAGCCTTTGGGCGTGATCGGCGTTACCCAATTACTTCAGGTTTCCGTCCCAAGATAGATTGGGAAGTTTAAGTGTAGAGCTCCAGCTAAGTTGAACGTTGCGATTTTCACTTATCCTTTTATTCGATACTGCACTTATGTCGCTGGTCGCGCAGGTATTATTACCGTATTACCTTAACAAATCATGCTAGGCGTGGGGCGCCTAGCATCAAGCAAACTGAGGTCTTACTTTAAACTCTTAAGTTCTGATTAAGCGACGTTCCTAAAAGTTTAATACAAACTCAGTTTCTATTTATCGTCGTTGCTACTAGAACGGATTTATGGCACTTAATAGGCCGCGACGTTTTCTTTTTTCGCCTTTGCCGTTAGCGTGAGAAGGAAAGTTATCTACTAATACTTCACGCGTGCTGACAGCTAAATCGTCTAAGCCCATTTTCACATAGGATTTCTCCATGAGAAGCAAGGCGCCTTCGACTGCCGGTGATCTTTCATACTGATAAATGATGTTTTTGCATCTATTTACTGCAGCTACATAAGTCTTGTTTTTGAAATAGAATTCGGCTACCGCTAATTCGCGCTCAGCGAGTGTGTTCTCAATATAAACCATGCGCTGTTTGGCATCTTCGGCATATTTACTATCTGGGTAACGCTTCAATAGTTCTTCGAACGCTTCTTGAGAGTCTCGTACTGGTTTTGGGTCTCGCACAGCGCGAGCGCCGCCTTTGACGTATTTACCAAGTTTAGAAGACTTCTTTTCGAAGCTCGCTACGCCTTTCATGTAGTAGGCATAGTCAATGTTCTTATGTGTCGGATACAATTTAATAAAATTTTCAGCGGCTTGTATAGCTTGATCAACTTGATTGCTCTTATCAAGGGCGTAAATGATATCTAGCTTAGCTTGCTCGGTATAAGGGCCATATGGATAGGCGGCTTCAAGCGCGCGATAAAATTGAATCGCAAACTGGTAATTTCCTCGATCCAACGACTTTTTACCGGTGTTATAAAGTTGTTCAACGCGTTGTTGCGTGAGTTCGGGGTTAAAGCCTCTACTTTTTTTCTTGCCAGAGCACGCCGTTAGTGCGCCAACTACACATAATAAGATAGCGGCCTTAGTGGTAAATTTCATAGTCTTCATATTAGAGAAACCTTTATCGAAGCTAGATATACGTTATTATCTCGAAGTCTGTAGCATAGCGCGATTTTGCTCCTCTTAGAAGCCTGTTAACAAACTGACATAGAAGTGTATGAAGTGTAAAACCACGAATTATTTAAATTTTGTTGTGCCAGACGACTTTTTTGGTCAACGAATAGATAAAGTGCTTACTATGTTATGCCAAGATTACTCTCGCAGCGCGGTGCAAACCTGGATTCGGCAAGGTTTAGTCTTGCTTGACGAAGAAGTGCCGCGTCAAAAAGACAAGGTGCTCGGCGGAGAAACTATAGAGGTTGTCGTACCAGTCCAAGAGCAAGGTGATTGGGAGGCGCAAGATATAGACATTAATGTCGTCTACCAAGATGATTGTATGCTGGTGGTGAATAAACCAGCGGGACTGATTGTGCACCCCGGGGCCGGTAATCCAGACGGTACTTTATTAAACGCCTTGCTATTCCATTACCCCGATAATCGTGCGATTGCGCGAGCCGGGATTGTTCACCGGCTCGACAAAGACACGTCAGGTTTGATGGTGGTGGCTAGAACAGAAAAAGCACGCTTAGCTTTAATTGATCAACTGGTTGACCATAGTTTGTATCGCGAATATACCGCTGTCAGCCAAGGGCGAATCATCTCTGGCGGTACGGTTGATGAGCCGATCGGACGGGATAAGCAAGACCGTCGCAGGATGACCGTGAATATGCTGGGTAAGGAAGCCATCACACATTATCGTGTGGTTGACCGATTTCGTCATCACAGCCAGCTCTCAGTGCGCCTTGAAACTGGTCGCACGCATCAAATTCGTGTGCATATGGCCCACTTGGGGTTTGCCCTAGTGGGTGACCCTGTTTATGGCAGAAGATTAGCGATTCCGAGTGATTGTACTGACAAGCTTGAAGAGGTGTTGCGAAGCTTTAAGCGCCAAGCCTTACATGCAGCATGTATAGAATATCAACACCCTGAGAGTAAGGAGTTGCAGCGTTGGGAAGCGCCATTACCAGAAGATCTAAGCAAATTGATTGACGCACTTGCATCTGACAATGAACGTTAGTTCAGTATTTGTTTATCCTAAACGCCCGCTAGCGGACGGGATTCATGTGGTGTCAACTACCCGAGAGGGTCTTGTTCCGATCAATATGCTGGGTAATCGTAGCGACGTTTATGCGTCATTTAATCTGGGTTTGCATTGCGGCGATGCAGCCGAGCACGTACTGGCAAACCGGGAGTTGCTCAAACAAAAATTACAACTGCCTTCTACGCCTTGCTGGTTATCGCAGGTTCATGGCACTGATATTTTAAAGACGAGTCAATCAATAGACTCTAATCCTAATGCCGACGGCCTGTATACGCAGAGTTTAGGTGTCGTGTGCGCCGTAATGACGGCAGATTGTTTGCCCCTTGTGCTATGTGATAAGGATTCAAAACAAGTGATGGCGGTTCATGCTGGATGGCGTGGTATTGCCGCCGGTATCGTGGAGAAGGCGGTGGGCTTGTTTGAGTGCTCACCTAAAGCTATTCGAGCCTGGGCTGGGCCTTGTATCGGGCCGAAGGCGTTTGAAATTGGAGCGGAAGTGGTTGAACAGTTGGGTGGTAACAAAAAATTTTATACACCCAGCTCAGACAACTTTACGATTAAGGAAACAGCACGATATTACGCAGACCTAGCATCTTTAGTGGGGGAGCGTTTGCGTGAGCAGGGCGTTAATCACTATTCTCATTCGCGTGAGTGCACGTATCAAAATGAAGAACGTTTTTTTTCATACCGCCGCGACGGACAAACGGGTCGCATGGCTACCTTAATTTGGAAGCAGTTTTAGATTCGTGAAGGCCTTCCCAACAGATCTTAAATTCACACAGGTATTACCTTCATCGATTTTTCTATTGGTGCTAGGCGGTGGCGCTTTTCTTTTGTACCCGACCTGGACATGGTTTGCGGATTTGGGTGTTATTGCGATTATCTATGGTGTAGTACTGGGCCTTTTTATGTATGGCTTGTCTTTTTTTATGACCTGTTCACCGAGGTTCATGACGCCGGCGATGATAAGTGTGTTACGCAATTTACGAGTTATGTTTATGAATTTCACTTGGCCGCAAATTATTGTCATATCCATTTTGGCTGGACTCGGTGAAGAGATGTTGATGCGTGGTTTAATACAAGTTTATCTGCAAACTCTAGTGAGCCCTGTATTCGCTGTTTTTATCGCTTCACTTATTTTTGGACTAATGCACTTCATGAGTTTGGCATATGTGATGCTCACTTTTGTTGGTGGTTTAATACTAGGGCTGGCTTTCTATTTGTCGAATAGCTTGTTATTAGTTGTTATCGCACATGCTGTATACGATGTGTGTGCGTTTGCGATGATTGTTAAGTATCCGCATAAGTTGGGACTAGATAGCAGCAATGAAAATCTAATGAGAATATCTGGATAAAATATGTGGTCTATAGCGCGATTCTTAAGTAAGCAATTGATTATTAAGTTATTTTTTTGATTTTGCTTAAATGTATAGAAATAGATACATTGACCGTACTTTGATGAGAGAACGAATTTTTAAAATCACCCAATAGGGTGAGGAAAATTGACGAATATCAAGTTAGTCTTATTTTCGACAGCAATTATTAGGATGATGATCTAAGCAGGATGCTTGATGCTGTTGTTGGGAGCCGCTTTAAGGCGGCTTCCAACTTTTCCTTAAAAGCGATTATTAGCTCTCCAAGTTGCAAGGTATTAACCTAAAAAAATCACCAAAACAATCACACCTGGGGCATGTTGTTTTAGCCTAAGGCATTAATTTAAATAAAGAAATATTTTAAAAATATACTTTTATTGTCAATCAAATTGATTAAGATAGGTTAGAATTGTGTGGGATTGGTCGTTGGGGTGCTTGTTTTTGCAAGTGATTTCATGATTTTGTTTTAAAGGTTATTTTTACAGGGGGTGGGTGAGTGAAGATGAAACAAATCTATAAGTTTTCTGTTGTGACATTCTTTTTATTGTCTGTGTGGGGCAACAAAGCAATGGCGCAAGCGACACAAATAGTGGTCGGTCAGGCCAGCGTGGCAGCATTCGAGACTGTCGGCGCGAATGATTTAACGCCCTTTACTTTTATTCCTTTTGATTCCCCGTTTCCAGCCGGTACTACTCCGAATGTGTTTAGTTTAACGCCTGAATTTGGCGTTGGTGCTGATGATGACCCGTGTACTTTGCGGATCAGACCTGCCAGCGCGCCTAATTTACCCAATCAGGGTTTTGAGGTGACTTGCTTAGAACCGCGAAACGAAGACAGAGACTCTCCAGGTTTTAGTTTTGATTATATTGCCGTGGCAGACGGCGGTGTAAGTGTTCCTTTAGCAGATGGAAGCGATACAGTTGACTTTGTGTCGCAATGTTCTTTCGTTACTGATCAAGTTTTTGGGCCTTCTTGTGATAATTGTGGTAGCCAAGCACAGAGCTTTGCGCCAGTGACATTTCCGTCTGCGTTTAGCGGTACCCCAGCATTACTTACTCAGATTCGTACTACTAACAACACTTTGCAAGGCGCTGGAGTGCCTGCCGGTGAACCCGAATTTCTTGAAGCGGCGGTTCAGAGTGGTAGTTTGAGTGCAATCGGTTTTAACGTCTCTATTGATCGTCTAGAAGCGGGTAACGGCACGCTGTCTAATGGCGAAGAAATTTGTTATCTTGCGGTTGAAACTGATGGTTGTCAGGAACTTGATTTCAGTACTTTGGGTGGCCCCGACTCGGTGTTCTTTCAGGCTGTTCAGGCGAGTAATATTGATGGTCATGACAATGGTGCTACCAGTGGCGAAGGTGCCAGTTTTGCTGGTGGTAGCTGTTTTAGTTCAACGCCCGTTGCAATAGCCAGTCAAACTAGCAGATTCGGGAATAATGGCGGCGTTTTGAGAGTTGCCGATGTTACTGCAGATGAAATTATTTTGACGATTGACGAAGATCGGGTCAGTAATACCGAGCGCGGTCATATCGATGAAACTGCATCTGTAATTGCCTTTAGTGAGATTTTTACGACGCCAGTTACTTTAAGTTTCGTGCGTTTTGATCAACGTCGCCGGCGAATATTTGTTGATTGGCAAACAAGTTCTGAGACTTTTCATTTAGGCTTTGATATATGGGGTGAAACTGATGACGGTTGGGAACAATTAAATACGCGTTTCATTCCAACGCGTGGTGGCGATACTAATGCAGCGAGAGAGTATGCAACTCGTTTGCTGCTAACTAGGGAACAAGAAGATAGTATAAGTCGGTTTGGTATATCCAGTGTCGACAATAGCGGTCAGGAACAATTTTACGGCCCATTTGAAATTGGTGTTGATTATGGAGAGGCAGACACCGCTGAACCTATTGATTGGCAAGATGCTCGCGCTGAATTTGAACAAAGCATGCGAGATGCCGGATATGTGGCGCGCAACGGTCGTTGGATTCGTGTTTCAGAACGCCGTCGCCAGCAATTAGAAGAGATTGATCTAGGCTTGAATCGTAGAGTATTAAATTTATCCTTTGAAGATCAAGGTATTCATAAAGTACTCGGCTCACAATTACTCGAGCAAGTGCCGCAGTGGAACGGCCGACGACTGAGTCTTTTGGCTCTTACTCTTAACGGCGAGGCGGTTGCCCGACATGTCGTCAGTGATGATGATTGGCTTGATGCGAATGATGAAATATATTTTTATGTTCGCGCACCGTTTGAACAAGACAGTATTTATTTGTCTGACTATCAGTATCAGTTTCGCTTAGACCGTAATAGAGTGGTCGATGCCAGTTTGTTTGATGGGCGCATTGATGGTGAGCAAGCTCTGAGTCGTGAAGGGTTGATGACTATGGAGTTAAGCGAAGATAGGCTATATGCTGCGTCGCTCGCCAATGATAATCCATGGTACGACACGCGATTATTGTCGGTTGGAGACGCTCCTAGCAGTGTAGATTTCCCGGTAAATTTTGATGCTGAAATTAATACTCAGGCACCTGCTTTTCTGCAAATTGAAATTGCAGGTGGGTTTGATATACCAGGCTCAGACCAAGATCATCATATACAAGTGTCTATTAATGGAGTTGTGGTTGAAGATGCGCGTTTTGACGGTTTAACTTTGCTTAGCAATACACTCGAAATTCCGGTTGGAGTGCTCGAGCAACAAGACAATGTGGTGACCGTCACGGTAGTTGGCGACACAGGTTTATTTGCCGATTTGGTCTTAGTCGATACTATACGCATTAGTGCTACTAGTTCACTTAGTGAAGGTGAGGCCAATGTCTTTGCCGCACAAACTGGTGTTAATTACGCAGTCAACGCACAGGAAGATAGTCTGGTATTTGCGTTCACCCAAGAGGGTGCCTTGAGCGCGGTTACCCCAACGGTATCCAGCGACACGAACGAAATACAGTTTTCAGCCATACCTTATCCTCAGCGAGAAGGAATTTTAAGGCTTCATTACGCTGTTCTAAACCCTGCTGACATACCTCAACCGCTGGCCATAGATATGGTTAGGGCCGAGAAGCTCCATGATCAACGTGCAGACTATTGGGTGATTTCGCACCCGCAGTTTATGGGTGAGACTCTAAATAGTTTTGTCGAACTCAAACAGCAACAAGGTCATGGAGTGCGCGTTGTTAACTGGTTGGATATTGTAGAAGGCTATGGTTTTGGTAATTCAACACCTGCCGCCCTAGACAGGTTTTTAGCTCAAGCCAATGAATTCAGCCCAATTAGCAATGTGTTAATTGTTGGTGGCCACACCTTTGATTATTTAGGTGTGTTAAACGACGATATTGTTAACTTTATCCCAACGCATTACACGCCTGTAAATGTGTTTAACTTTTCGCCAAGCGATAATCAGTTTGCGGACTTAGATAATGATAATAGGCCTGAATTTGCGCTAGGTAGATGGCCAGTTCGAAGTGTAAGTGATCTAAGTACTATCGTTGCCAAAACATCATTGTGGCATCAAAACCGCTTGGATAATCAGTCGCAAGATGCACTTGTAATCGCGCAGACAGAAGATAATCGAGGATTAAATTTTGAACAACAACTAGAGAGTTTTGTTCTGCCTTATTTAAAGAATGACCAGGCGATTGACCAGATAACGAAAGTTTACATGAGTGACTTTGCTGGCCAAGACAACTCGGTTGCCGCCGCGCAAGCACAAATTAGTAGTGCGATGAATGGTGGCGTTGAATTTTTGTCTTTCGCTGGGCATGGCAGCGATGCTGCATGGACTTTTGAAAGCGTCGTAGATACGCAATTTATTCAGGACCTCACTAATACGCAATCACCCGCCTTAGTGATGCCTTTAGCTTGTTTTACAACTAATTACGAAACGATTAGCGTTAATACGCTAGCTCATCAATGGCTGTTTGCTGGAGCACAAGGGGCGGCGGCTATACATGGTGCAGCGGTTCTTGGTGAATTTAGAGATAACGCGATTTTTGCGCGTCGCTATTTAAGGCAAGCCAGAGAAGTATCGAGTGTTGGTGAAGCAATATTACGCGCTAAACGTCAAATGTCAGGCTCTAATCCAATGATCAATAATTGGACGCTATTGGGTGATCCCGCTTTACCACTTAGATAAGAGTTTGGTTTATTCTATATTTTCCGCTGGGGCGCTTTGTGCCTCAGCAATCTCTTTAAGCTTGTTCATTACGCGCGGAAGTTCTTTCTTAAAAGGCTTTCCTGCCACAGCGTAAATTAACCAGCGTAATGCACCTTTGAAATGTACTTCATGTACCACTACCGTATTACCATTCTCGCTTTTTTCAAAATATCGTAGTAGATCGATAGATTGCCATAGTGGTGTTGTAAGTCGTTCAGTAAACGATACACCTTGCGTGACTTCGGTGAGTTTGAATTTGCTCTTTGGTGCACTTGTGGTTTTGACCACTCCGGTTGCACCAGTTTCAAAATTTTGACCCTTATCGAGCCTGGAATAAATTATTATTTGATCGTACTGCTTCCAGTTTTCAACATCCGACCATAGCTTCCAAATGGTTTCTTTACTAGCGGTTGTTTCAAATTTGAGCTTTAAGCGATAATCGCCCAAATGCTCTACGTCATCAACCGTGACGGCTTGCGCGATACTCATAGTCGGTGATGATAGCGCCAGTATTACCAAGAGGAAGATGCCTAGCAGTTTTTTTCGTCGCATGTTTTTTATTTACTAATGTTGGTTTGAGTTCGATTACGTTTAGCGAAATAGTTTTTCTAAACGCTGGTCTAGTTGATGTTGTAACTCTGGGTTTGCGCCCGGTAGACAGAGCCAATCAATCTTAAGTTGATGTGTTTTTTGCTCAATAGATTGACTATGAGACATTGCCCCTAAGCCTTTACGACTCATCGCACTTAGTTGAATATTTGTTCTAAGCTGTCGATCTTGTGCAGGGCTTTCTATGTTACTCAATATTTCCAATTCTATGCAAAGTTTGTGGCGCTGCTCATCAAATGCGCTTCGATCTTTGCTTGATGCGGCCTGTATTCTTTCTACAATGCGTTTATTAAGACTTTTATCTTGAAGCGCATCTCCGGCAAGTTGATCTAACAAATCATTTACGGTGTCTTGATCTAAGGTGCTTGCACTGTACGCACGTTCTAAATCGAAACAAAGAACAGATTTGTGTTTAAGCAGTTTTCTTTGTTGGCGGGACGCCTCGGTTTGTAGGCGTTCGCGTGATTTTTGGTAGCTGCTAAGTGCGTTTTTAAAGGATTTCTCAATACTTATTAACTTGTTCTCAGGAAAGTCTTTTGGCAAAGAGGGGAGTGCATAGTATTGAGTTTGCAAGGCTTCAATTTTAGAGTCAGCACTAATGTCTTGCTTGGTTAAATGGCGAATTTCCTTAATGACTTGTTGGTGTTGATCAAGCATTTCGTCGTATCGCTTGTTGCTCGCTTGCTGATGCTCTTTAATGGCTGCATAGGCAGCATCAGTGCTTGCTTTAAATGTTTTCCATGCTTTGCGATCGTCTTTTTGACGGGTAATGCCGATTTGTTTCCAGCTAGATTGCAACTGTTTTAATTTTTCAAAACTAGTTTCGTTTATTCCCGATGAGACTAACTTTAGTGTTTGGCTAATTAAGTTTTGTTGGGCGGCAGAATTTCGGTCATACTCGACAGCCAATTTATCAAATATTTGTTCACGGGCGAGCCGATATCGATTCCATTGCTCTTGCGCGTCTTCGCGCGCGACGTTTTTTATATTTTGCCAGCGCTGGTGGAGTTGCCTAAGCTTTGATTCAACGCTTCTATAGTCTGTATCTTCATTCCAAATTGTTTTTTCAACAAGATTATTCAACTCGCTGATCAGTGGTTCTCGTTTTTTTAAGTTCTCAGACCGTATTTGATCTCTTTGATTGAAGAATTCGGCACATGGAATAAAGGCTTCATCGGCTGCTGTTTTGAATCTAATCCAAAGCGATTCATTATCTACCGAGCCCAACTTTTTCCAGTCGTTTTGAAGCTTGTGTATTTTTTGTGCTAGCTTATCGGGGTGTAGTTTAGTGGTGGCTTTGCTTGGACTCAGCGCTTCCATTGATTCACATAGCTCGATGAACTTGGGTTCGGTCGCAAAACGATGCCAATCGCTAAGTTTTTCGGTAGCCTCGCGAGCTATTTCTAAGCGTTCATCAAGCGATTTTTTATCATTTCCTGTATAGACTTCAGCGAGTTTTACGGTCGCGTTTAGTTCTTTTTTAGCTATGTGTAGATTGCCTTTTTGACCACTTGCAATTAGTCGACTAATACGCTGGTGTAGTTTTTTTAGATCCTGTGAATACGCTTTTTGTACTCTTTCGGCTTGTTGTTGTGAGCGGTCTAGACGCTGTTCTAATTCAACTTCGCTATCAAATTTTTCTAGTTTTGGGTGTTTATTTATGAGTGTAAGTGCGGCCTTTAATGTCTTTTGCTCGGCGTGCAGTTGAGCCTG
>CAYSUU010000006.1:99281-107499 GCA_964434375.1 uncultured Gammaproteobacteria bacterium
TTATGAGTGTAAGTGCGGCCTTTAATGTCTTTTGCTCGGCGTGCAGTTGAGCCTGCCGTTCAGCCTGTTGTGTTTTCTCATGTTTATCTTTTTCACCGTCATAATTTGCATCAAAAGAACCCCCGTTTAAATAGTCACCTAGCTCAAGCCTTCTTTGTAATGCTAAATTCAAGCGTTTGAATGTGTCGGTATCCTCTGAGCTTGGTTCGAGTTGAGTATTTAGTGTGCGCCATCGTTGCTTAAGGTCGGCGACTTGTTGGCTTACGCTATCTTGGCTTTGCATTATGTTCGCGACCGACGCTTTGCGAGCGTGCTCAAGAGTTGACTGAAGATCGCTCAAACATGTTCGAGCCTGAGCTCGTAAAGCGTGTTCTTGATCGATCTTCTGTAGTCGCTTTGAAATGGTTTGGTCGAAATCTAAAAACTGTTGCTCAAAGCTATAGTCGGGCGAGGGCGATAGTTCAGTCCAACGTTCACGCATTAATTTAAATTGTGCAGCAAACTCCTTGCGCCATTCATTGTGATTGGCAATGTAGTTTAGTTTGTCGCAAATCTCTTTGGCTTGCTGATCTGAATTAGTTTGCGCGCGTCGTTCGCTGCGGATGATATTAAGTTTGCTTTTAATTATTTTTAGGGCGCTTTTATCTTTTCCCTTCAAGTGCTTACGGGCTATTTCTAAACTTTTTTCCGACTCTAACCGTTGTGCGGCTTGAATACGTGTTTGCGCGTACTCTATCGTGCCAATGAGTTCTGCTAAAACATTTTCGTCAAGCTGTTCGAGTAATTGCTCTCGCAATTCTGCGATAGGACAATGTTGCAAGACATAGGGTTCGCTGTCAGGTTGCGCCTTAATTAAGGCTTTATATTCAGGCTTTGTTAGTTTCGATTGACCGCCTATTAATCGGATAAATTCTAATTCGATGTTGTGCTTTAGGTTTGCCTGATTTGTTTGGCTATACAATGCGAATATGTGTTCAGGTATAGCGATAGCATCAACCGCAGCTGTTCGAACTGCGTGATCTGGATCGTTGAGAGCGAGGGCATCGAGTATGACAATATCTTTGGGGTTAGTCGGTTTTAGTTTTTTGATTGCGCCGAGACGCCGATCTGCCGAATCACTTTGCCACGCTGGTTTTAATAGTTCTCCTAACATCACATTAATATATGTCGTACGTTAACATTATGTTCTGAGTGTAGTGATTGTCTACGCACTGGCAAGTATTTTTGCGGTAAACTACAATCCCCCAGCTTATTTTTCAGTGTAATGAACTTTTTACAGGACTATTTTTCGCGAAATAAAACCGGCATTGTGGTGTCGGCTAAACAAGGAGATGATTTTGCAAAAAAAATAGCAAACGACTTCAATCCCATACATGATCAAGATTCAAAAAGGTTTTGTGTGCCTGGTGATTTATTATTTGCTCTTGCTTTGCTTGAATATGGGATTTGTCCGCAAATGCATTTTTATTTTTCCGAGCTTCTCAAAGCCGATCGTCAAATAACATTGCCTAAGAGGGTGGCTGATGAGTTGCTAGAGATACGTAATCAGCGAGATAAAGTTATTCTAAAATTGGCGTTGGAGGGTGTCGCTGAACATCACCAACAAAGTAAGCAGCAATTAGCACAGCGTTATGTCCGTTTTTCTGGTCAGAATTTCCCACATATTTTGTTACCGCTTATGCGAGAACATCAAGTGATGTTTAATCCACGCCGCCCTCTGGTGATTTATGAGCAAATGTCTCTCTCGTTTAGCGAAACTAAGTTTAGCGAACTAACTATTGAGCTAACTAATACTTATCTCGAGGTGCAAGGAAAGCGCGGTAATGCTTGGTTGGAATTTAGTTTGTTGGATCAAGGGCAGGAGATTGGTACAGGGCGTAAAAAACTCGTTTTAAGTGGTTTGCGACCTTACGAAGAGGCGGCTATGAAAGAAATGTGCGACGCCTATGAAGCGCGAAGTCTGCTTTAAAATTCTATTTATTGTGTTGTATGACCAAGCGACAAGCTCTACTAAAGATAAACAGATTTTTGTGGCATGATACGCATCATTAAATAACATCAGTAGGGTTTAAAATGATTTTCTACGATTGTGCTACTGCCCCTAGCCCCCGACGCGCGCGAATTTTTCTTGCTGAGAAAAATGTTTCACATGATGTAATTCAGATTGACCTGGGAACTAGAGAACAGCTCGGTGAAGAATTTAAGGCAATTAATCCAGGGTGTACTGTGCCTGTGTTGAAATTGAGAGACGGTACCACTTTTACTGAAAATCTAGGGATTGCTGCTTATCTTGAAAGTCAATATCCCGAACCACCATTGATGGGGAGTTCAGCTAAAGAAAAAGGCGCTATTTTGAATTGGAATGCAATGATAGAGTTTCAAGGACTGATGGCCGTCGCAGAAGCTTTGCGAAATTCGACGCCTAGAATGGAGGGGCGTGCTCTTACCGGTCCTGAAAATTATGAACAAATTCCACAACTCGCTGAGCGTGGGTTAAAACGGATTAGTCACTTTTTTGATCGACTTAATGCACAACTTAAAGGGCGTGACTTTATTGCTAGCGATAATTTTAGTTTGGCTGACATCACTGCTGTCGTGGTGGTTGATTTTGCGCGAATAGTAAAAATGGTGCCTAGTGATAAACATACTGAACTATTGCGCTGGCGTAATCAGCTAAGCGAACGACCGAGTTTGCAATTATAAGCGGTGCGCTAGCATTCTATGTTTAAATTCTTAGCCAAAGTCAATATTAAATTATCCAAGCTTTTTGTATCGCTATGCTTGGGCGCGCTGTTGTCAGGGTGTTTTACGTCAAAACAGATACGTACAGAAATTGTCGAAGGTAATTGTGTGTGGGATGAGGTTGATTGCAGTGAATCGGCTATTCAGCAATATCCTCAATTCGACCTGGCGTTTGTTGAATTTACTGAACGTGGTAATTTATTTGATCGTGATAATGTAGACAAGGTTTACGAGTTTATAAATAGCGAAGCAAATACTGATCGCGGCGCGGCGGTTTTCGTATTCGTCCATGGCTGGAAGCATAACGCCGAAGACAAAGACTCAAACGTTGTTCAATTTAAAGAGTTTTTAGCACGAGCCGCGGAAAATGAAGTTGTCGGTCAACGTAAAGTGATTGGTGTTTATCTGGGTTGGCGAGGTGATGTTTCGCGCATACCTGTGGCTCGACACTTAAGTTACTGGACGCGTAAAAGCGTCGCTGAAGAAGTAGGTCAAGGTGGAGCGACTGAGGTTTTTTCAAGGTTGCATCAAATTTTAGTTGCGCAGTTTAGCGAAGTCGATAATCAGGGCCCCCTGCATAAGAACAACTACGTGATTATTGGCCACAGTTTTGGTGGTGCGATTATTGTATCGGCCTTACACGATTTACTATTAAGGGACTTAATTAGCGCTCGGCCCGTAATACCCATTGACGGTACGATTGATTGCAAAAAGGTTAACCGCTTTGCAGACGCCTTGGTATTACTGAATCCGGCAATTGAAGCCAATAAAGTGATACAGCTTAGAGAGGCCGCAGCGCGCTGTAAATTTGATGATAAACAGCCACGACTTATGCACGTCTTGGCTAGTGAAGCGGATAATGCGACACAAATTTTCTTTCCCTTAGGGCAGGGCGTTCGCTTGATGAAAACCCTGGTACCTAAAATTTTACCCCGAACAATTAACGACAAGTCAGTTGTGCTGGATGAGACTCAACTCAACTTAGTGACTATTGGTAACTTAGAACAGATTAGAACAGGCTATTTGTTTTATAGTCCGGACACACAAGATTGGGAATTTAATCGTTGTCGAGATGATCTAGATAGTTGTGGTATTCGTTCGAGCAAAAATAAAGAAAATCATATATTAACGTTGCCAAACGACCCTTTGGTATTTATTCAAACAGATAAAAAGTTTATTCGTAATCACAACGATGTGTTTGGGTGTTATGTTCAAAGTTACATCACCGCAATTATCTTTGAAACACAGTCGATCGATACTGGTTATCAGGGTCGAGCAATAGCCGCTAACGAATCAGCGCAGAGAAGTTTTGGCTGTAATTATTCCGATTTTAGTTTTAAACAGTGTTTCAATAATCAGCTCAGTGATTACGATTGCGAGCTGCCTCAATAGAATTTGAGGCGCAATCCTAAGTTTTAGCTTGCGTTTTTAAACCTTTCCAAAAGTTCATTAACTTTGCTGGACGTATGAACAGTAAGTGAAGTTAAATCACTCTCAATTAAAAAAAAGTAATTCTCTGGTCACCTGAGGGTAAGTATATCGACCTTACACTTGCTTTAACTGACATTTATTTAGCATATGTCGTGAAAGTAATGTTTGCTTATGCCGAGAGGTATATCAAATATGATGAAAAACAACATTGTTTAATCTATTCGGAGTAATTAATGATCAAACAAATCTGGAAAACTATACTGCCAGTCGCTAAATGGGGTGCGGTTGCTAGTGTGGGAGCAATAATCGCAGTCTCTATTCAAGCAAACGCGGATAATCCTGCAAACGGGTCTGGGACGTCTGAACCTAGCTACCAGGTTCAAGATCTGGGCGGAGTTAATACAAGTTCATTTAATGCGTCTGCTTGGACGCCTGCGAATGGCTTTGCAGACTTAATCGAAGGTGTTAGTCCAGCTGTGGTTCATATTGCGACTGCGGGTATTGTAGAAGAGCGCCGTCGTTCAAACCGGTTTCGCAGCCCGCCGGGTTTCGAAGATTTCTTTGAAGATTTCTTTAATCGACGAAATAGAAATACGCAACCCGAGCCTGAGCCAGAATCGCAAGACGATTCAGAAGACGACGCTGATAGGCAAACGCGCCCCTTAGGGATTGGCTCTGGCTTTATTATTTCGGCTGATGGCTACGTGGTCACTAATCATCACGTTATTGATCGTGCAGATGAGATTGTAGTGACACTGACTGATGATACTGAATATGACGCTGAGGTTATAGGTAGTGATTCGAGGACCGATTTAGCCTTATTAAAATTGAAAGATGCTAAGAATTTGCCATTTTTGCCATGGGGTGATGATGAAAAATCGCGAGTGGGTGATTGGGTTTTAGCGATTGGTAATCCCTTTGGTTTAGGCGGTTCTGCTAGTACTGGGATTATTTCGGCGATCGGCAGAGATATTAATGCAGGTCCTTACGATGACTTTATCCAAGTTGACGCGGCTATTAATCGAGGTAATTCGGGCGGGCCGTTGTTTAATATGCAGGGTGAAGTGATTGGTATTAATTCAATGATTTATTCACCGAGTGGCGGCAGTGTTGGCATTGGTTTCGCTATTCCGTCTAACCTAGCGACTGGCGTTATCTCTCAATTGCAGAATAATGGTTCGGTGCAACGCGGTTGGATTGGTGTTCAAATTAGTCCAGTTACAGAAGATTTAGCGTCTGCGTTTAATCGTGACAGCGAGAACGGTGCGCTAGTGTCGCAAGTATTAGAAGATTCACCAGCTGAAAAAGCAGGTCTGCTTGCTGGTGATATTATTCTTTCGTTTAACGGTACCCCAATTGATGAAGTTCGTAATTTACCACGCACGGTCGCACAAGCACCGGTGGGTGAAACATATAAGATGGAAATATGGCGTGATGAAAAACTCAAGACCATAAAAATCAAAACCGAACCGTTCCCAGATGAGACTGAGGTAGCTTCTGCAGAAGAAGATGAGGAAGTGCCAGCAGAGTCAGATACTGATACAGTCATAGATGCTGAATTAAGTACCCTCACGAAAAGTAATCGAGAACGATATCGCGTAGATGAGAAGGTCGAAGGTATTTTAATTACGGCCACAGACCGTGGCGGCCTAGCCGAAAAGAATGGTTTGGTTGTTGGCGATGTGATTATGCAATTTGGCAGCGAGAAGAACATCACTTCGGCGGATCAAATTACTAAAGCGTTCAAGGCGGCGCAAAAGTCTGGGCGCGAAAGTGTCGCTATTTTAATTAACCGTCGTGGCTCACAAAGCTTTAGGGTTTTCCGCATTAAATAAACGTCATTGGCTCCTGGTTGAGAATGCTGGGAGCTACTTCGTTATTAGCGTAAAATGGAGTACTAATTGTTATGTCAAAAAAAAACATGATTCGAGTTTTAGTAGTTGAAGACGATGCCGAAACGGCGAAATATATCGTCAAGGGCCTGACTGAGTGTGGCCATATTGCGGATCACGCCGCCGACGGGCGAGAAGGCTTATTAATGGCCGATTCCACCGATTATCAAGTTATCGTAGCTGATCGCATGTTACCTAAAGTTGACGGCGTGACCATGACTCGGACATTACGTGGTGGTGCCAATCGAACACCCATCTTGATGTTAAGTGCGCTCGGTGACGTAGATGATCGTGTGGTAGGTTTAAAAGCAGGTGCTGATGACTATTTAGTTAAGCCGTTTGCTTTTTCAGAATTACAGGCGCGTATTGAAGCATTGGTGCGTCGTGCCGAACCTGAGTCGCCAGACACGGTGTTAAATGTTGCTGATTTAGAGATGGACCTACTTAAGCGAGAAGTTCGTCGTGCTGAGCAAAAAGTTGATTTGCAACCACGTGAATTTAGACTGCTCGAATATTTGATGCGTCATAGCGGACAAGTGGTTACTCGTACCATGTTATTAGAAAAAGTATGGGATTATCATTTCGATCCACAAACTAATGTTATTGACGTTCATATCAGCCGCTTACGGGGTAAGATAGACAAAGAGTTTGATGTCGCCTTATTACATACCGTGCGTGGTGCGGGTTATATGTTGAGTGAACCAGATTAGTCCCTTTAAAAGCTCGGCGTTTCGAATAACGCTAGTTTATATATTGTTGTTTGGTTTATCGGTAGCAATTATTCTTGGGTTTGTTTATTTGTCAACAATTGCTTATCAAAATGATCAAACAGAAGATAATATTAATGCTGAAATCGCAGAGTTATCGGAGGTTTTTCGAGACAAAGGTTACATAGGGCTAGTCACGACACTGAGCCAACGCATCGAGCAGCAAACCCCAGGGGACTCAACCCTATATTTGTTGACTGATCGAAAGTTCATACCTTTAGCAACGAATATTTCTGGTTGGCCTAGGGTAGCTAATGATCGACAGGATGGATGGATCGATTTTACCTTAGATGATTATCGCGTGGCGGGTAACCAAGAATTTAGAGCACGAGCTCGGGTGCTGGAGTTTGATAATCGTTATAACTTACTGGTTGGTCGTCCTATGCGCGACTTGGCTAATCTTAAAGAATTGGTAGGTAGGGCGCTGCTCGGCGGCCTGATTTTGACTGTAGCATTAGGCTTTATTGGTGGCTACATGTTGCGCCAGACCTTGCGCAGTCGCCTTGGTGCTATTAATCAAACCAGTAGGCGCATTATGCAGGGTGATTTGCGTCGCCGAATTGCAACTCGAGGCACCGAGGACGAGTTCGATGAACTCGCTAATAACTTAAATAGCATGCTTGATCAAATAGAGCATGGCATGGAAGGCGTAAGGCGTGTATCTGATAATATTGCTCACGACTTAAAGACGCCGTTGGCGCGTCTAAAAAATAAGATCGAAGAGCTTAAATTTAAGGTGGCGGGGCGACCAGAAGAAGAGATTGCTCTCGAACATATTATTCAAGAAGCAGACGGTTTACTCTCAACTTTTAATGCCTTGTTGCGCATTGCTCGGATTGAATATAGTGAGCAGCGCAAGGCATTTACTAAGTTAGATGTGAATTCTATTGTTCGGGACTTGCTCGATTTATACGAACCTCTAGTCGAGGAGAAAGGCCAATCTCTTACGGTAACACTGGGGCCGCCAATAGAAATTGAGGCAGACAGAGATATGTTGTTTCAAGCCTTCGCCAATTTGATCGATAACGCCATTAAATACACACCTGTTGGTGGAGAAATTGGAATTCGTTCCGAACTTGTTGTCGTTAAAGAAAGTAAAGCGCGTAATAAGCGCGCTAAGGAAAGCTGGTTTGTCGAGATAAGTGATGATGGTCCAGGTATTCCTGAACATGAGCACGAAAAAGTTGTACAACGTTTCTATCGTATTGACCCGAGTCGAACGACGCCAGGCAGCGGCCTTGGTTTAGCCTTGGTGTTCGCGGTTTTAAAGTTACATAAGCTTGATCTAGATTTTATTGATACTGAGCCGGGTTTGAGCGTCAAAGTTAGCGCCGCTGAAGGCTCTTAATTGAATACCGCTGAAGGCTCTTAATAATTAGTCTGAGT
>CAYSUU010000006.1:107599-148826 GCA_964434375.1 uncultured Gammaproteobacteria bacterium
GCTGAAGGCTCTTAATAATTAGTCTGAGTCTATTTAAGGGTTTTGACGAGACGATAGGCTTGTGCAGAATTACTTGGTTCTCCACCTTTTCGATTGGGTATTAAACGCTTGTGCACTGCTTTGCCGCGCCACTGATCCCAAACCCAGATACCTTGCTGATTGTGACTGATATAGATGGCGGCATGGTAGCCACTCTTATTTGGATAACGACCGTCTTTGAAAGTCGCGATCACGCTTCCAGGTGTGAGAGCTAGGTTACCAAGAACGTTTTTGCCTGGACGCCAAAACTCTGTGTCCCCAGAGCCACTGCACGCCTTGATTAAACTAACACACTCGCCGTCGCCAACCACTAAACCGGAATACCTGTCGGCGTGATTACATATTAACGTTGCCTCCAACGCAGTTTGTTCGCCTTTATGTTTGTTTGACACGCAGGCGTTAAGCGTGAAGGTAAGCGAAATACCAATAAATACCTTCAAATATCGAAATCTCACTGGTTTTGTCGTGTGACTATCTTGCATAGGTCGAATGTATAGAATGTTGGCTTGCCTGTTCGGGCTTAGTGGCGTTTCGTTTTAAATAGGGCCTTGTGTTTCACGCCCAACTCACTGTTTGCACTCTAAACTGTATTAGCTGTAACGAATGTGTTTTTATTTCGGCTTTATCGTTAAACTACAGCCTTGATGTTAGAGAGAATAGAATGGATAAAGCGAATACTGTAAGAATCTTAATTGTTGAAGATCATCGCGATATTGCCGAGATGATGTACGACTATTTTGAACGCCGCGATTACGAACTCGATTACGCCAGTGATGGACGTATGGGTTTCAACCTAGCTAATCAAAATGATTACGATGTTATTTTACTTGACCTAATGCTGCCTGAAATGGATGGTATAGAAATTTGCAGGCGATTGCGTGAAGACTCCAAGGTGTCTACTCCGATCTTAATGCTTACCGCTCGCGACACGCTAGAGGACAAAGTTAAAGGGCTTGAGATCGGAGCAGATGATTATTTAGTTAAACCATTTGAAATCTTAGAGTTAGAGGCTCGAATCAAAGCGTTAGTGAGGCGTAAAGGACAAATAACCAAGCGCGAAACTTTGGAGGTTGGCGATCTTTTACTTGATACAGGGACGCTGGAAGTAAAGCGTGGAGGGCAATCTATTTACCTGTCGCCGATTGGTTTGAAAATTCTCACTATTCTAATGAGAGAGTCGCCTAAAGTTGTTACTCGAAGTCAGCTTGAACATGAGATATGGGGTGATATTTTGCCTGATAGTGACACTTTGCGCAGTCATATGTATAACTTACGTAAACAGATAGATAAACCGTTTAACCAAGAACCACTTTTGCAAACAATTCAATCACGTGGATATCGAATTGGAGGTCTGCCTTAACATTGTTAGTTCGCATAATAAAAGTCGAATCGTGTTTAGTGTGTGGTTAATCGTAAGAAAATGAATATTAACTCCTTAGAAAAAGTGAGAAGCCTTGATCAAGGCCGCTCGAAGATACGTAGTAAGTTGAGCCGTAAAATGACACTGCAAGCCTGCCTAATTGGTTTGGTTGCGGTATTAAGCATTGGCTCTGCTAGTATTGTGCTGGAATACAGTTTTGTGCATGAAGCACTTGAGAGAGAGTCTGAATATTTTTGGAGTCTTTATGAAAAGGATGCTAATACACCGGTTCCTAATACTGCAAATTTGAGCGGTTACCTGATGGATTCTGAAACAGGCTCTGAGGAAGGCCTTCCAGACGATCTAAAGGGAAGTAGTCTGGGTTTCGACCCTGTGCATGGTGTAACCGCGCATTCCCTTATGCATACTTCTGAGCGTTTTGGAAAGCGGTTGAGTCTGCATTTTGATGGACGCTCAGTTACCCGGCTCGCTTTGTTTTTTGGTGTCTTTCCTCTGACCATCGTATTAGTGTTAATTTATTTAACCGCTTGGTGGGTTTTTCGAGAATCAAATTTTCTATTGAGTCCTATTGTTTGGTTAGCCAAAAAGCTTGATAACTTTGACCCAGCTCACCCAGACTCAAATTTCGCGGACGTCAGTGAAATACCTGGTGATAGTGACTGGGAGGTCGAAAAGTTAGTAACTTCTTTTTCGTCTTATTCTCGCCGAATTCAACGATTTGTTGAGCGAGAACGGGCATTTACACGCGATGCTAGTCATGAATTTCGAACGCCATTGACGGTCATAAAAATGGCGTCCGACTTATTGCTGGCTGAGCAAAATTTAGATCAATACTCTAACAAGTTTGTAACACGAATAAAAAGTTCGGCGCGCGATATGGAAGAATTAATCGATGCGTTTTTGATTCTTGCACGGGAGACTGACAAAGAGTTTGAACAACAGCGTTGTGATATCGTTGCATTGGTTAAAAAGGAAGTCGAAGCGGCCAGTATTTATTGTGAAGACAAGCCAATACAGGTTGAGATTGACCGGCAATATCCATTGCAGTTGTTGACCGCGCGCAAAGTTGTGACGATCGTACTCGGAAATCTAATCAGAAATGCGATTTTGTATACTAATAAAGGTTCCGTGGTAATTACAATTAAGCGAGATTCTGTTGCTATATCTGATACGGGAATAGGGATGGGTCCCGAGCAAATCAAAAAGGTTTTTCAACCCTATTATCGTGCGGAACATGGCGATAAAACGCGAAGAAAGGGTTATGGGGTTGGTCTAACAATTGTTAAGCGTTTGTCGGATCGATTTAATTGGATTGTGAAAGTCGACAGTACTAAAGATGTTGGTACAAATTTTGAAATATTCTTTGATGAATCCAAAGTCTAAAGCGCTGGTAATAGCCGAACGAGCGGCGCATAATTCGGACTATCAGTAGCTAAACATAGTTCAGTATTTGCAAAGTCATGAGTGATTCGGAATACGCCATACGCCCGAATAAAACCCAGCTTAAGCGCGAAGTTCGTGCGCTTAATGACTTGGGCAAAGAGCTAATTGCATTGTCTGAGCCAAAATTAATTAAAATGCCCTTGAGCGAGTCGATGCTCGCAGCGATTAAGGATGGTAAACGCTTCCAACGAGGTGCGCTACAACGTCAGTTGCGTCGAATTACATCGATGATGAGACACGAAGATACCGCCGCGATCCGGCTTGAAATTGATCGTCTCAAACAGCCGAGCAAAGAACAGCAAGCCGAACTTCATCAGCTTGAGCAGTGGCGCGACGATCTTCTTGCTGGAAGTGAGAGCACGTTCGAGGCTTTAATTGCTCAGTTTCCGGAACTAGACCGACAACATATACGCCAACTGGTACGCAATAGTATTAGTGAGAAAAAGCGTGAAAAACCGCCTAAATCTGCTCGTTTGCTTTTTAAATATTTGAGTTCGCTACAACAGCAGCAAAAAAAGCAAGGCAGTCACAACGAGTCAACTCAAAATACCGTAAGTGACGAGAACCTAAATTAAGATAACTTAAATTAAATCATGTTTGAGACAGTTCAAAAATTGCCACCCGATCCCATTCTTGGCCTTAATCAGGTTTTTCAAGAAGATAATAATCCTGAAAAGATAAATTTGTCGGTTGGTGTGTATCAGAACGACGCCGGTTTGACGCCGATTTTTTCAGCTGTAAAAAAAGCGGAACAAGAGTTGTTGAGACTACAAGAAACTAAGTCTTACGCACCGCAGGCCGGTGATCCGACTTTTAATGATCAAATATCTCGGCTTATTCTAACTGATAAGATTGTCGAAAATCTTGGTAGTAAATTGTCGACGGTAATGACACCAGGCGGGTGTGGTGCATTACGAATGCTCGCAGAATTGCTCGTTAGGGCGCGCGCGCAAACCACTCTTTGGGTGAGTACACCGACATGGGGTAATCATTTTCCTTTATTGGAGTCTGCGGGCTTAAGTTTAAAGGAATACGCTTATTATGATGCAAACCTTCGTGGTATCGATTTTGAAGCGACCCAAGAATCACTCAATTTGATTCCCAAAGGTGATGTGGTCTTATTGCATGGATGTTGTCACAATCCGACGGGGGCGGACTTTACTCATGAACAATGGGATAAAGTTATTGATATTTTGGCTGAACGCGAAATCACTGCATTTTTTGACGTAGCGTACCAAGGTTTTGGCGATGGTCTGGATGAAGATGCCTACGCTATTCGACAAGCAGTGCAGCGACTACCCGAGGTGATTATTGCCAGTTCTTGTTCTAAGAACTTTGGTTTGTATCGCGAACGCACGGGTGCTGCCATCATTGTTTCACAAAGCCAGCAAGCGACAGCGGCCGCAACATCTCAATTACTTGCTGCTGCGCGTACTAGTTATAGTATGTCGCCATATCATGGGGGCGGCATCGTTGCCCATTTGCTGTCCAATAAAGACTTAAGAGATGAATGGATAAATGAGCTAGAGCAAATGCGTGTAAATATGAATGGCCTTCGGGAGAGGCTTGCAAGTAGTTTAAATCAAGCTCAAGACACGATCGATTTTGGTTTTTTAGCGCGCAGTAAAGGTATGTTTTGTTTTCTTGGAATAGCGCGTGAGGATGTTCTCACTTTGCGTTCTGAGTTTGGAATATATTTACTTGAGTCAACACGGATTAATGTGGCAGGCCTATCTGACAAAAACCTTCCTGTTATTGTTCAGCGGGTTAGTGATGTTATTACACGTAATTAGAATAAAAATAAGAGGATAAAAATGGCAGCTCGTGGTGAATTTAGTTCTCGAATGGCATTTGTTTTAGCGGCATCTGGTTCTGCAATTGGTTTAGGTAATATTTGGGGCTTTCCTATTAAGGTAGCTTCAAATGGCGGTGGCGCTTTTGTTTTCACCTATATTATTTTGACCTTTCTTTTAGCCTACCCAATTTTAATGGCCGAGCTTGTTATTGGCCGACACGCCAAGTCTGATACGGTTAAATCTATGCTCACGATCAGCAGCTCGCGCACACGCTGGTTGGGCGTGTTAACTGGTGCTTGGGGCATGTTGACCGCCAGTTTGATATTGAGCTTCTACGCCATTGTCGCGGGTTGGATGATCTCACATGCGGTCGCTTCGGTCGCCGATTTGATTGGTGTTTCGAGCTCCTGGCTTTTAAATGATTCGGTGACACGTAGTTTAGTTTTTGCCGCTATTTTTTATGCATTAACGATATCGATTATTGCGAGCGGGGTTACTAACGGTATCGAAAAATGGTCTCGACGCCTTATGCCTTTGTTGATCCTACTGATTGTCGCGCTAATAGCCTACATTGCAACCTTAAATGGGGCAATGGAAGGCTGGCGAGTTTACCTTTTTCCTGACTTTTCTAAGGTGACTGACTCCGGCCTCGTACTAGACGCTTTGAGCCAAGCTTTTTTCTCCTTGTCTTTGGGGGTTGGCACCATGATGGTGTATGGGTCTTATATCAGCAAGTCAGAAAACTTAGTGCGTCTTGGTGCATGGGTTGCCGGCATAGATATTGGTATTGCCGTGCTTGCTGGGATGTTGGTGATTCCGGCGATGTATGTCGCTCAGTCAAACGGCGTTACGATTTTTGATGAATCCGGGCAGCTTATAGAAAGTGGGCGTTTGATCTTTAATGTCTTGCCATCATTATTTGAAGTGATGGGTTTTGCTGGCATTATCACCTCATTAGTGTTTTTTGTATTAATGAGTATTGCTGCACTGACATCGTCTATTTCCATGCTTGAAGTGCCTGTGGCCTACGCCAGTGACAGTTTAGGCGCTTCCAGAAATAAGTCCGCATGGCTAGTAGGCCTATCCATTTTTGTTGTCAGTGTCCTGATTATTTTCAACATGGATCCCTTGTTTGATTGGGTGGTAAATTTTGCAACTCAATTTAGTGAACCATTAGTAGGTATACTATTTTGCTTTTTCGTTGGCTGGGTATGGCAGCGCCATAGCCTGTTAGAAGAGTTAAAGCAGGGCAATCCTGAATTGGAAAAAACATTGTTTTGGCGGATATGGCCGAATTATGTTCGCTTTGTTTGCCCTGCGATTGTATTGATTCTTCTTATACGTAGCTTTGGCTTGGTGAGTTTCTAAATGCAGCCAGCTTATCGTGCAGTTTAATTAAGCTAGCTTCTGTCGTTTGCCAATCGATACAGCCATCAGTAATCGACTTTCCGTATTCGAGTTGCGATTTATTTTTAGTTAGTTTTTGATTGCCTGCTTTCAAGTGACTCTCTAACATTGCGCCGATAATGCTTTGATTTCCTTCGAGAATCTGTTGGCAAATGTTATCGAGAACCAATGGTTGAAGTTCCGGGTCTTTATCTGAATTGGCATGACTGCAATCGATCATAATATTGTTCGCCAGATTTTTTTCTCTAAGTGCGCGCTCGGTTAATTTAACGCTAACAGAATCGTAATTTGGTTTGCCGCCGCCACCACGCAATACGATATGCGAATGCTGGTTGCCACTTGAGTGAACAATCGAAACCTTCCCGTCAGCGTCAATCCCGAGGAAGCTGTGTTTACGACTGACCGACTGCAAAGCATTAATAGCGACGTTCAAGCCGCCATCAGTGCCATTTTTAAAGCCAATGGGAACCGACAAGCCGGATGCCATTTCCCGGTGTGTTTGTGATTCAGTGGTGCGCGCGCCGATTGCCGACCAGCTAATTAGGTCTTGCATATATTGCGGTGAAATAGGGTCTAAGGCTTCGTTTGCTATTGGCAGACCCATTTCATTGATTTGGATCATCAGTTCGCGAGCTAAGGACATACCTTTGTCGATTTGAAAGCTCCCATCTAAATAAGGGTCGTTTATTAGGCCTTTCCAACCCACAGTCGTTCTTGGCTTTTCAAAATAAACGCGCATTACAATGAACAATTCTTGTTTTAATTGTTCAGCCAAAACTGTCAGTTTTTTGGCATATTCGATTGCTGCTTTAGTGTCATGTACGGAGCATGGGCCAACCACGATCATCAGACGATGGTCATCTCTGTTTAGAATATTTTTGATAATCTTACGGCTATTTTGCACGTGCTCTTCTAGGACAGTGTTAATCGGCCATTTTGCTTTGAAATCTTTCGGAGTGATGAGCCGCTCCAAACTTTCAATATTGGTGTTTTCCAATCTCATGACGCATGTATGGGAAAATATTAAACGACTTGGTATTTAACCATAGCTAACAGCCAATACATACTAAAAAAGGAAACATTATTTAGACATCGCAACGTCAGGGTTTGAAGTGTTTTGATAAGCGCATGCTAGTTAGCATTCTAGTGACTAAACATGTTTTCTTTTAGGTGTTGTTATGACTTTATTTATGAGTCTATCGATGGTTTGTGTGAGTAGCATAAAAATTGGCAATGTAAGTGTTCAAAGCGCGTCCATATCTTTATTATTAAGGGATGTGATGAGAGCGTACGCACGAGCGTAACGATCATGTTAAATTGATAAAAACTACGGCTTGTCTTGCAATCAATTAATTCCCTACTAACCAGTTCTCAACCGAGATTTGTTTTGACAGATAGAACCGCTCTCTCTATACGAAGTTATCTTTTTAGCGCCAGAGTCTTTGAGCCAATAAAAGGCGCTTATACCCTAACTATTTGGGCCTGTTTGGTGCTGTTGCTTGTGAATCTTTTTTTTGGTCAAGCTACCGCTCGGGCTAAAGTAAATTTTGGTCCGCAAGTTAAAAGTTATCCAATTGATTGTCAGGAAACATTTTCGTGTCCGCCATCGTTAATGCCTCGGGTTGGTTTTTGGATCGAGGTGTTTAGTCGTTGGGATACGAATACCGCAATTTTTCATGACAAAGACGCGCCACAACGAGTGTTCAGTACTTTAGTGCGCACAGATGGTTGTCGTAGAATTAAAAATGGCGATGTAGCTGATCGCGAGCGCAAGAGACTTAAACGAGAGCTTAAGAGTATCGCTTCGCGTCTAAAGGGCGGGCGTTCTTTAAACACAGATCAAAAACGATTGTATGCGAACTTTAATGGCGCGTCGGCGGGCGAATTAGAGCGTGCCTCTGAACGCATACGCTGTCAGTCTGGAAACCGAAACCGTATGCGAGAGGCGCTTGAGCAATTTCATATTTATAGGCCAGCGATTCTCGATGCTCTAGAGCAACAGAATTTAACCTCTGAGCTGCAGTATTTACCGTTCGTTGAATCAGCGTTTAATCCATCAGCCTTATCACATGTGGGCGCTGCTGGTTTGTGGCAGATTATGCCAGCCACTGGGCGTAGGCTTGGCCTGATGGTCGACTATCGGGTCGATGAGAGATACGACCCGCGTTTGGCAACCTACGCCGCGGCTTTGTATTTTCGTAATAGTGTGGACGATCTTAGTGAAACAGCGTTTGAGAATGGACACAGCATAGAAGCGAAGAACCTAAATCCATTTGTAGTGACTTCCTACAATTATGGTGTGAGAGGGATGCAGCGCGCGATTAAGCAAGTAGGTTTAGATTATGAGCGTCTATTAACAGAATATAAGTCGCCTAGTTTTCAAACCGCGGTGAAGAACTTTTATGCCAGTTTTCTAGCGGCGCGTTACGTCGCAAAGAACTCTGAAGTGTTTTTTGAAGATTTGCAAGATGCACGCGCTAAGGCGACTTTTAGTCATAGTACGCAAAAGCTCGAACGAGCTACTTCAATAAAACGCATTGTAAAAACGCTAAAGGTCGATAGCGAAGAACTTAAGACACTAAACCCAGCGCTTAAGAGTGTTATATGGAAGCACAAAGCATTGGTGCCTAAGGGCTACGAGATTCGTTTGCCATACAAACAAGCGGGCTGGTCTGAGGCTATGTCGGCAGTGTATGCATTACCTAAAGAAATAGAAAAACCGGGTTATCTCTGGCATAGAGTGAAGCGGGGTGAGAGCGCATGTGGTATTGCTGAACGCTACAAATCGTCATGTAGAGCGCTTATCCGCTTAAATGGCTTAAATAAGCGAGCGACTATCTATGCCGGTAAGCGGATTAAAGTGCCAACCAATACTGGCGGCATTGTTGTGAGCTCGTCTGGAAGTAGGGTTGTGGCTAGCAGTAGTGCCTCAGTACAAGATTATCGTGTGAAGAAAGGTGAATCGTCTTGTCAGATTGCTAATAGAAATGGCATGTTGTGTGGCGAATTTTTAGCCTTGAACGGTTTGAATAGATCAAGTGTGATTCGTGTCGGTCAAGTGGTTCGGGTTTCGGCTGCCAGTAGTTGGCATAAGGTCAGCAGGGGGCAAACGGCTTGTGGAATTGCAAAAAAATATCGAGTGTCTTGCAGTGCGCTTCTAGATACGAATAAGTTGAGGCGTACCTCCAAGATATATGTCGGGCAGCGGCTAAGAATACCTAATTCAGTACTATAATGATTTTATCCTCAAACAATAAAAAAGCGGCTTATTAGAAGCCGCTTTTTTATTGTTAAATTCGAATTGCCTTTATTTTGCTTTAAAGGCTCTTACTGCTTTATTGAATTCTTCTGCGACAAACTCTACTTTGTCGACCGAGGCGTTATCGGCCGCTAAATTGTTAGCAAGTTTTGATTCCAGTTCACTGGGTTCTAAATCCATCGCTTCGATGTTGGCTTTCAACACCAGTAAGCAATCACGATACTCTTGTGTACTGAGCTCAAATACTTTAAAGGCTTTTTGTGCAGCCAGTAATTCGTCCTTACTCGCAACATTGCCATCTGGAATGATAGGCGCGCTAGCTTCGGCGCATTCTGTAACACTGGGATCAGCGACGATTTCCGCAACCGCTGGTGCATCATTGCTAGTCGCACTATTGTCTTGCGAGTAGACTGCTGTATTTAGGCCAATCGTTAAAAATGCGGCTAACGCTAATTTAGTTTTTGTTTGCATCATGGGGTTTCCTCCTAGTGGTTTTTATAATAGGTGACTTTAGCTGTATATTTTTCAGCTGAACTGCTCTCTATAACTCGATGAGAACAAAATCTTTTTCTAGCTAAGAGTGTAAGGTTCTTCCGTGGCATGTCAAATGTTTGATTGCCATTAGCTTGAGTGACCATTGTATGGTGTTCAAAAAAGTAAGTCGAATTTTAAAAGCCTTCTCACAGGAAGGCTTAAATAATATTTCAGTTATTACTTAAAAATAACCTTATTTGGAGTAGACAGGTTTCCTTCTTGAGCCGCGAAATAGGCCGCCAACGCTTCTATGTCTTGAATACTAAGGTTCGCTGAAAAACCTTTCATGATCGCGTTGTTGCGATCGCCCGAACGGTAATCTTTTAACGCTTGAGTGATATATGATTCATGCTGACCGGCAAGCTTTGGAAAGCCAGCTTGATCACCATCTCCGGTTGCGCCATGGCAAGTCGCACATGCGGCGGCTTTTTCTTTACCAAGTGCCTTTTTGGCTTTGTTTACGTGATTACGACGAACCTTGCCTTGGCTTGAAGCATAGAACTCGGCGATATCTTGCATGTCTTGTTCACTCAAACTTGCTGCTTGCGCCTGCATTGTTTTATGTGAACGCTCTTTAGATTTGTAGGCTTTCAGAGCGCTTACTATGTAGTCCGCATGCTGTCCGCCAATGATCGGTATGTTGTAAACTGGGCTAGGGTTACGTAAACCAGGGGCGCTATGGCAGCCTTGGCAAGTTTCGGCTAATTTCTTTCCGCGTAGAACATCTGCTGCACCCGCGTTTACAGACACGAGTAGCGCAATGACCATCAATCCAATTTTACAAACTTTGCTTAACATAGTTCCACTTAACATAGTTCCACACATACTTAATCAATCGTTTTATCGAATTACAAAGGCTAAATTTTAGATATGTCTAGCCAGCCGCGACTTTAAGGAAGCTTGTTCATAAACTCAAGTGATTTCACCATTATTTTCAGTATTCCGGCCTCAAATATAAGGATTCACGAAGACCTCGCAATAAGCTGTTTGAGTCGCCTTTGAAAAACAATCGATAAAGCAGTAAGCAGTAAGCTTAAATCTTGGGTACAATGACCTTAAAAATGCATCATGACCACGACTTGGCCAACAGCAAAATTAATATCAATAATGAATGTTTGGGTGCTCCAATGAGTACAAAAGAAGTCACTACGTCACCTCGCTTAGATGAGGCTAGCTCAATGGATTTGAGTGTTGATGAAAGTGAGCTACTGCGTAAAAAGGTGCTTGGTTCTGATTGTTACGCAGCGGTTGATCTTGGCTCAAATTCTTTTCATTTAGTTATTTCTCGTTATCAACATGGTCAGTTTTCTGTGTTGGATCGCCAGCGGGAAGCGGTTCGTCTTGCTGGTGGTTTAGATGCTAATAACCAACTTAACGAAGAAGTAGCCGAACGCGCCTTAGCGTGTTTAGAACAATTTGGGCAATTATTAAGGGGTATGCCGGCTGAAAATGTGCGAGCAGTGGGCACAAATGCCCTGCGACGTTTACAAAATAAGACCTCATTTTTAGACAGGGCGGAACGTGCTCTAGGACACAATATCGAGATTATCGCGGGCCGAGAAGAGGCGCGTTTGATCTATTTAGGTGTGTCAAAGTGGTCTCCCAGTGGCGACGACGAATCGCGTTTAGTTATCGATATTGGCGGCGGCAGTACCGAAATTATCGTTGGTCGAGGTGAAAATCCGGTTTCAAGAGAGAGTCTGGAAATTGGTTGTGTGACCTTGTCTAAGCAATATTTTGCTAATGGCGAGTTAACTTACAAGAACTTTAACAAAGCAATTGTGGCCACCGAGCTAGCTATTCAGCCAGTGGTGAACCAATTTCGCCTACATGGTTGGGCTGATGTGATTGGTTGCTCAGGTACCATGAAGTCAATTGCATCGGCGACCTTGGCAAGTGGTTTGTCAAAAGACTTTATTCATCGCGATGATCTGAATACCTTACTCGAGCATGCTGTAAAGGACGGTCATGTCGATCAATTGAGTATTGCGGGCTTAAGTCGTGATCGTTTACCTGTCTTTGCTGGTGGTTTGTCGATTTTGTTGGCCTTGTTTGAGCTGTTTGATATCAATCAGATGTCGGTGTCTGATATTGCATTGCGAGAAGGCGTTCTTTACGACTTAGTGGGTCGTTCTTCGGCCGAAGATATACGAGATGTGACAGTTGCTGCCATGCTGCAAAAGTGGTCAATAGACGCCGAGCATGGGACCATGGTTAGTAATACGGCGATGATGATGTATGAGCAAATTAGTGCGGATTGGGATTTGCAGCACGGCAGTTTTGGTAATGATCTTGCCTGGTCGGCTTTATTACACGAAGTAGGCTTGCAAATAAGCCATGATCGTTATCACAAGCACGGTGCATATATCGTTGGGAATGCTGATATGGCTGGCTTTGCTCGACGAAACCAACTACTTCTTGCAGCGCTTATTCACGGTCACAGAAGAAAGTTTCCTATCGATTTATTTGAGTCGCTACCGTCAAATTTAGTCACGCCGGGTAAGAGAATTGCGATGATATTACGCCTTGCAGTGTTGTTACATCGAGGTCGTGAGAAAAGCCTAAATACCGATGTGCATGTAAAGGTGGATGGATCAAGTATTTCATTGCGCTTTGAGCAAGATTGGTTGACACGTCATCCCTTGACTGAGGCCGATTTAAAACAAGAACGTACTTGGCTTAAGAATATTGGAATAAGTCTCTATTTTAAATAGAGCTTTAGCTGCGAATTAAGTGCCTGCTCGAGCCGATTAACGTTCTTCAGAGTAATCTTTAAGGAGTTGTTCTTGAGCGCAAAATTTGTCCTCGTGCTTATCGTCAATTTCAACTTTGATATAGCTGCCGTCGGCTTGCAGTAAAGATGCATTAGTATTGTCTTTTAAATAATAATTGAGTTGCTTAAAGAGCGTTTCTTTGATGCGTGGGTCTTCGATAGGAACACATTGTTCTATACGATTACTTAGGTTTCGAGGCATTAAGTCGGCGCTTGATATAAATAACTCCGAATCCTTATCACCGTTTTCGAAATAAAACACACGATCGTGCTCAAGGAAGCGACCGACAATAGAGCGAACTTCAATATTTTCCGAAATGCCAGTAAGCCCTGGGCGTAAGCAGCAAATGCCGCGCACTATCAGCTTTATTTCAACGCCTGCCTGTGAGGCCTCATACAGCGCATTGATAAGTGTCGTGCTGGATAGACCATTCACTTTCACGATAATTTTGGCGGGTTTGTTAGCACTTGCGTTTTGAGCTTCTTTTTGTATGCGTTCTAGCAGCAAATCGCTTATGCCATAGGGAGATTGATGCAATTTTTTCAGTGTGTGATTAGCGCTTTGGGTAGTGAGCTGTAAAAACAACTCGTGTACATCACTGCAGATCTCATTTTGATTAGTCAATAAGCCGTAGTCGGTGTAAGCACGTGTATTTCCTTGATGGTAATTTCCGGTGCCTAGGTGTACATAGCGTTTTAGATGCTTGCCTTCGCGGCGCACAATCATTAGCATTTTTGCATGGGTTTTCTTTCCAACCATGCCGTACACGACATGCGCACCTGCGGCTTGTAATAGTTGTGCTGTGGTTAGATTGTTTTGCTCATCAAAGCGCGCCATTAATTCAACGACCACGGTGACTTCCTTGCCCGCGCGAGCAGCATCAATAAGATGCTCGACTAATACAGACTCAGCGCCTGTGCGATACAGGGTTTGTTTAATGGCTAACACATTAGGATCTTGCGCAGCTTGTCGGAGTAAGTCTACCACCGGTGCAAATGATTGGAACGGATGGTGCAATAGCACATCGCCGTGAGTTAATGTCTCAAAGATATTGTTTTGAGAGTTTAGAATGTCTGGTGAAGAGGGGACGAACGCAGGGTATTTTATTTGCGGGCGATTAATTCGATCCGCCAGACCGATTAAACGATTTAAATTGACTGGGCCGTTGACCCGGTAAACAAGGTCCTCGTCTATTTGAAAATGACTTTTGAGTAAGTTGATAATCCGTTTCGGGCACGTATCGGATACCTCAAGGCGTATTGCTTCGCCATATAGCCGTGACGGTAGTTCGCCCTCTAAGGTGTGCGCTAAATCTTCTACTTCTTCAAGGTCTACGTATAAGTCGCTATTTCGAGTAATTCGAAATTGATAACAGCCCAGCACTTTAACATTGTTAAAGAGACGTTTTATATTTGCTGAAATAATTGCAGATAGATATACGTATTCATATGTGCATTCGCAGAGTTCTTCAGGCAAGCGAATATAGCGAGGCAGTGCCCGTGGCGCAGGTACCACAGCTATATTGTGAGCTTCGTCGCGTTCAGGGTCGTGGAGGTCGGCGACAATTGACAAACCTTTGTTAATTGTCAGTGGAAAGGGGTGAGCAGGGTCGAGGCGAATTGGCGTCAGGATAGGAAGAACCTCACGCTTAAAGTAGGTTTTTAGCCATTTTTTTTGCTCTTCATTCCATTGGTCACGTTCCAAAAAGCGTATACCATGCTCGGCAAGAGCAGGCATGACATGCTTATTAAGTGTTTGATATTGAAGGTCTGAAAGCCTATGCGCGTGCTCGGATATTTTTTCTAAAGCAGTTGAAGGTACCATGCCGTCGACGCCTTCAGTGGCAAAGGCAGTGTTTGCTTTTGCCAATAGGCCGGATACACGTATCTCGAAAAACTCATCCATATTCGAACTGAAAATACATAAAAATTTGAGTCTTTCCAGTGCCGGTACGTCAGTATTTACGGCCATGTTGAGTACTCGCTCGTTAAACGATAAAAGACTCAATTCGGGGTGTAAAAACGGAATTTGGCTTTGTTCAGTCATGCGGTTTTAGTGTGCCGGTTTGAGCCGATTTAATTCAGCCATGATATAATAGCTGGGCTTAAAAACTATTTAATTTAAACTTTTAAGCAAAACGGGCAAGGTGTTGATAATAAATCTAAAATTCCTACAATATCAACGAT
The DNA here is from genome assembly GCA_964434375.1 of uncultured Gammaproteobacteria bacterium. Classification (GTDB taxonomy): domain Bacteria; phylum Pseudomonadota; class Gammaproteobacteria; order Arenicellales; family Arenicellaceae; genus Arenicella. The sequence continues at coordinate 122,419 of CAYSUU010000006.1, forward strand.
ATTTTTAAAACAAACTTCAAGCTCTCTTGCGTAAACGGGGTAGTGTCAGTATTGGTATAAAGCAGGGGCATTTAAGGTAATCATGAAACAAACCGATGACGTTCGTATTGTTGCGACCAAAGAGTTAATCGCACCGAATCACATTCACGAACAATTTCCACTCTCAGAAACCGCAGCCGCAACCACTTTTAAGGGTCGCAAAGATATTGAATCCGTGTTGTCAGGCGAAGATGACCGACTGGTTGTAGTGGTCGGTCCGTGTTCGATACATGATGTTGATGCGGCTTTGGAATACGCCACTGGCTTGGCCCAATTAAAAAAAGAGTTGAGTGATGAGCTTGTTATATTAATGCGTGTGTATTTTGAAAAGCCGCGTACCACGGTTGGTTGGAAAGGTTTAATAAATGATCCAGGCTTAGACAATAGTTTTAGTGTTAATAAAGGATTGGGGATTGCTCGTAAATTATTGCTGTCGATTAATGAGTTGGGCGTCCCGGCTGGATGTGAGTATTTAGACTTGATTACGCCGCAATATACTGGTGATACCGTTTCTTGGGGCGCCATTGGTGCACGCACTACAGAAAGTCAATGTCACAGAGAATTGGCATCAGGGCTTTCGTGCCCGGTAGGTTTTAAGAACGGCACCAATGGTAATTTAAAGATTGCTGTGGACGCGATCGGCGCCGCCAGTCATGCGCATCATTTTTTGTCAGTGACTAAAGAGGGGCGAACTGCGATTGTTAACAGTACAGGCAATGAGTTTACCCATATTATTTTGCGTGGCGGTAGCCAAGCACCGAATTATTCTGCTGAGCACGTCGAGGAGACTTCTAAAATTCTGCATAGTGCGGGTTTGAAATCGAATATTATGATCGATTTTAGTCATGCCAATAGTCAGAAAAATCCGTCTAATCAACACTTGGTTTGTGATGATGTATGTGCTCAATTAGAAGCTGGAGAGCGTCGTATTTTTGGTGTGATGATTGAGTCGAATTTAGTGGAAGGAAAACAGCAAGTTGTGACTGGCCAACCTTTGGTATACGGCCAGAGTATTACTGACGCCTGCATCAGTTGGTTGGATACACAGCTACTTTGCCGAAATCTTGCAAATGCGGTACGATCTAGACGAATGAGGCCGAGTGTGTAGGACGAGGTCGATTATAGATAAGAGAAGAAGAGTAGGGATTATATGTTTATGTTGAATAATTTAGAGTTATTGATCGAGCAAAGGAAAGGTCGAGTGTGAAAAGGTTTGCACTAATTGGTGAGCCGCTTGGGCATAGTCTAAGTCCTGCATTGCACAAGGTTATTTACCGTCAGTTGGAGATAGATGATGCGTCTTATCGTACTATCGAAATACCACAAGAACGACTCAAGAGCTTTTTCTCTGGATTTAAGGTGGGTGGATTTGATGGTATAAATATCACTACACCACATAAGGCCAGCGTTATGCCTTTGCTTGATGAGGTCGATATCAAAGCTAAGGCTTTGGATGCGGTAAATTGCATAAACAGAGTGGGTAATAAGCTTACCGGTTTTAATACAGATATTCTCGGTTTTGATTACACCTTAAGAGCGAATAATGTTGAAATTGAAGGCAATAATTTCTTAATAGTGGGTGCCGGAGGAAGTGCAAAAGCCGTCGGCGCGGTTCTAGCTGAAGGCGAAGCCAAGCACATTTATATTATCAATCGTACGCACGAACATGCAGAGAGTTTAAAAGCAGTAATAGCTGAATTGAATTCTACTGTTAAAGTCGAGATTGTCGAGGATGCCAAGGATGCGAGCATTGCGAAAAATCTTGACTGTATTATAAATACCACATCTGTGGGTATGAGCCCCAACACAGTAAACTCTCCCTTGGATGCTGCTTTTTTTAGTGAAAATATATTAGCGGTCGACCTTGTTTATAACCCTTTGCAGACTCAATTTTTGGCAGCTGCCGCCGATAAAGGTGCGCCGGTGGTCAACGGTTTGGAAATGCTAGTCGCTCAAGCGGTCTATTCAGTGGAAATTTGGATGGGTGGCAATATTGTTGCTCACGTTGATATGAATGCACTGGTCAGAGATCTAGAGAAATTGATAAAATAAGTACACTTGAGCTGAAAAGCAGAAATATTCTCAATCTACGCTGGCTCTAAGCCATTAACACTTCACTCGATTATGACATCCAAAACCTCGCAAAATATTGCGCTTGAGCTTGGGCAGCATTCTTATTCAATACAAGTCGAAAATGGCTTAAGAACGCAGCTGTTTCAATATTTGCAAGCCTGGAACACCGGACAACAATGGGTAGTGCTGAGTCAGGCTGCTATTCTTCAGCACTATCAATCAGTTATAGAATCTCTTAAATCTGATGGTTTAAATATAGAAGTCATCGTTGTGGCGGGCGATGAGTCTGCTAAAAATATCCAACACGCTGAACAAGTATGGTCGAAAATGGTGCAGTTAGGATGCGACCGGTCTTCAGTATTAATCGCCATGGGCGGAGGCGTTGTGGGTGATTTAGGTGGTTTTGTGGCGGCCACTTATATGCGCGGTATCCCGTTCATACAATTGCCGACCACATTACTTGCGATGATAGATTCCGCCATTGGTGGAAAAACAGCGGTCAATTTGGCTGCCGGAAAAAACTTAGTAGGTGCCATTTACCAACCTAAAACGGTCTTGGTTGACCCTGGATTTCTGAGTACTTTGCCACGCCGCAATGTCATTTCGTCTCTCGCCGAGGCGATTAAATACGGGTTTATACGCGATGTCTCAATTTTTAATACGATGGAGACTCACTTTGACGATCTGGTGAGCTTAAATAATGAATCCTTGCTCAGCGAGATTATTGTAAAGAGCTGTAAGATAAAAGCTCAAATTGTGTCAGATGATCAATTTGAAACTGGTGAACGTAAACTTCTCAATTATGGTCATACTATTGGCCACGCTTTCGAAACCATTCAAGAATATGATGGTCTATATCACGGCGAAGCGGTTTTATATGGTATGAAGTGCGCAAATTTCATTTCTTACAAAAAAGGTTTGTTGAGCGAAGAAAAGTATCGACGGGCTCGAGCGCTATTAGATAGATTTGAGTTGCCCGAGCTTGGTCGGCTAGAGCCAGATAAGGTGTTGGAAGTTGTTTCGCACGATAAAAAGAACATTAACGGCAAACTTAATTTTATTCTAATAGACGATATTGGTAATGGACTTGTCTCTACTGAAGTGAGTCCACAAGATATTATTGATAGTCTGTCTGTGGTTTCATAGTTAGGAATGGTCGGCTTATTATGAAAATTTTGATTGTAAATGGACCCAACCTCAACCTGCTTGGCGAGCGAGAACCTGAAGTTTACGGTTATGATAGTTTGGCTGATATTAATAAATGGATTGCAGAACAAACGCTTAGCCAGAGTCAAACGCTTCATTTTTATCAGAGCAATCACGAAGGAGCGCTGATTGACTATATACAAGGTCACCGTCATTCTGCAGAAGGTCTGATTATTAACCCCGGTGGTTTGACGCATTACTCAGTCGCTTTGCGAGACGCAATCGCGGGCTGTCAAATACCTACTGTTGAAGTGCACTTATCGGATGTGCATGCTCGCGAAGATTTTCGCAAAGTATCCATGATAAAAGATGTGTGTATTGAGCAGATCGCTGGGCATGGTAAGCAAGGTTATTTGTTAGCGCTTAAAAAGCTTTTAGAATCCTGATTATTTAACCTGCTTTTTTAAGCTATATCGCTATAATTCGCGACATGAAATTTGAGCTTAAAAGCACTGATGGTCTCGCACGTCGTTCGACCTTGTCATTCCCTCGCGGTGAGATACAAACCCCCATCTTTATGCCTGTTGGTACCAGTGCCACAGTGAAAGCGGTAAGCCCGCAAGAGTTATTGGATGTAGGAGCTCAAATTGTACTCGGGAATACCTTTCATTTGATGTTGCGACCCGGTACTGAGGTTATTCAAGCGCATGGAGATTTGCATGATTTTATGCAATGGCAAAAGCCGATTTTAACGGATTCGGGTGGTTTTCAAGTGTGGTCGTTGGCGGAGCTGCGTAAAATTACGGAGAAAGGCGTCACGTTTCGATCACCCGTCGATGGGAGTAAGAAATTTCTCGGGCCCGAAGAGGCTATTGATATTCAAGCCAAACTGGGCTCAGATATCGTCATGATTTTTGATGAATGCACGCCGTATCCTGCGTCCGAGCATGAGGCGCGAGACTCGATGGAGTTATCGCTACGTTGGGCGCAGCGCTCCAAAGATGCGCACGCTGACAGTGCCGCAGCTCTGTTCGGTATTATTCAGGGTGGTATGTATGAGCATTTGCGAGACGAATCCATGCGCGGTCTACTTGATATAGGCTTTGACGGTTATGCCATTGGTGGCTTATCAGTAGGCGAGCCTAAAGAAGAAATGTATAGAGTTCTTAAGCATTTGGCTCCCAAAATGCCAAGTGATAAACCGCGCTATTTAATGGGCGTGGGGACGCCCGAGAACCTAGTTACCGCGGTGCACTACGGCATTGATATGTTTGATTGTGTTTTGCCCACACGCAATGCGCGTAATGGCTGGTTGTACACAAAAAGTGGCGTGGTAAAAATACGTAATGCTCAGTACCAGAAAGACACGCGCCCAATCGACGAAGATTGTCAGTGCAGCACTTGTAAACAGTTTTCTCGTTCTTATATAAAGCATCTACTTAAAAGTAATGAAATTTTAGGAGCAAGATTGGCAACCGTGCATAACCTGCATTACTTTCTTGATTTGATGGCGCAAATGCGTAGCGCTATTGAACAAAATAGTTTTGAAAAGTTTAAAGGTGATTTTTTTGAGATGCGCTCTCAAGCCGATCCGACTGTGGCATAATTCCCGCGGTAAATATTGTCCGATTTCATGATTAATAGTTACTTGCATATCTAAAAATAATTCAATCTTCAAAACCATAAAAAGAGTTAAGCGATGAACGACCTAATGAGTTTCTTTATTTCTGATGCCATGGCGCAAACAGCAGGCGGTGGGCAAAATAGTCTTGTAGGTTTGCTACCTATGTTGGCATTGTTTGTTATTTTCTATTTTCTCTTGATTCGCCCCCAGCAAAAACGTCAAAAAGAACATAAAAACATGGTGGCTGGTTTAGCCAAAGGCGACGAAGTCGTTACCATGGGCGGCGTGCTCGGTAAAATCACGGCGGTTGATGAGAATTTTGTTTCTCTAGAAATCGCCAAAGGAATGGAAGTGAAAGTTCAACGAGTCGCGGTTCAAGCGATGATGCCCAAAGGCACAGTGTAAAGCGAGAGTATATGAAGTCATTGATTCGATGACCTTTCCTGTAAAGATGACCAAACGAATTTATATATGAACAAGAACAGCGTATGGAAATATTTGGCACTGATGCTGATTGTAGCTTTCGGTTTGATTTATGCGACGCCTAATTTGTACCAAGCTGAGCCCGGAATTCAGATTATTGGTGCGCGTAATGCGGTAGTTGACACAACAATTCTAGAGCGTGCTAAAGCGAGCCTTGAAGCAGCACAAATAGCGGTCAAGGAAATCCGTTTGTCAGGTCAAAAGATACAAGCGAGTCTTCTATCAGAAGCCGATCAAGTAAGAGCGCAAGATGTTTTAAAAGCCGAACTTAAAGATCTATATCCTGTAGCCTTAGCGGATCAGCCTACGACTCCTAAGTGGCTGCAATCGCTGGGCGCAGCGCCCATGTATTTGGGCTTGGATTTGCGTGGTGGCGTGCATTTTTTGATGCAGGTAGACATGCAGGCGGCTGAGAAAAAAGCCAACAGTGATTACTTTGAAGATGTTCGCAAAAAATTACGCGAAGAAGGTTTGCGTCTTTCAGGTATCAATCAACGGGATAACGGCGCTATAGAAGTGCGTTTTAAAAATGAAGAGCTGGCCGAGAAAGCTCGTCAGCTGTTTGTGCGCGAGTACCCTGAATTAGATTCGAACACCAGTGAATCGGGCAGCAGTTTTGTATTAACTATGCAATTGTCTGAGAGTGGCGTTGCCGAGACTCGCAGTGCGGCTTTACGCAAAAATATGTTGGCAATTCGTAACCGAATTGACCAATTGGGAGTGTCCGAACCCGTTATTCAGCGCCAAGGCGCTGATCGAATTGTTGTGCAGCTCCCAGGTGTTAAAGATCCTTCGCTTGCCAAAGAGATTTTGGGTAAAACCGCGACCTTACAAGTGCACCTGGTTGATGAAGATAATCAGGCATCAAATGTAAGAGGGCGAGTGCCAACTGGCTCGAAACGTTTTTACTTTCGCGATGGGACGCCTATTTTACTCAAGTCTCGTGTTTTGTATTCTGGTGACAATATTGTCGATGCGAGCTCCGGGATTGACAGCCAAAACGGCGGCCCTGTAGTACATATAACGCTAGATGCAAAAGGCGCGACGATTAATACCGATGTCACTGGCAGCAATATTAACAAGCGTATGGCCGTAGTTTATGTAGAGACAATTGCTGAAACAAGCTTCGACAGTAACGGCGATGCCGTTGTGAATACGCGCGAGATTAAAGAAGTGATTACGGCGCCAGTAATTAGAGTTCAGTTGGGTAAAAAATATCAAATTAGTGGAATCCCTAGCATCAAAGAAGCTGGGGATATCGCGCTTTTGCTTCGTTCTGGTTCACTTGCAGCGCCTATTTATATTATCGAGGAGCGCACGGTAGGGCCGAGTTTGGGTGCTGAAAATATTGCTAAGGGCTTTAAATCGGTTCTCTACGGTTTCCTCGCTGTATTGGTTTTTATGGTGCTGTACTATCGATTGTTTGGATCGGTAGCGAGTTTTGCGCTGATGTTAAACCTAGTTTTGATTGTCGGTGTTTTATCTTTATTGCAAGCCACCTTAACCTTGCCTGGTGTTGCGGGTTTGGTGTTAACGGTGGGTATGGCGGTGGACGCTAATGTGCTCATTTTTGAACGCATACGCGAAGAAGTTCGCGCTGGTGCGCCACCTCAAACGGCTATTCATCAGGGTTACGGTAATGCCTTTAGTACCATTTTTGATGCTAACTTAACTACCTTGATCGCCGCCTTTGTACTATTTGAGTTCGGCACTGGGCCGATTAAAGGCTTTGCGATCACGCTGTGTATCGGCATTTTAACGTCTATGTTGACTGCTATTTTTGTATCAAGAATTATCGTAAACGCGTTTTATGGTGATCGTCGTTTAGACAACTTATCGATTTAGGAGTTGAATCATGGAACTACTCAAAAAAACTACCCAAATCAATTTTATCGGTAAGCGCACGATCGCCTTAATCGTTTCTTTAGTACTTTTAATCGCCAGTATTTACTCCTTAGCGACTAAAAGTTTGAACTTCGGTATCGACTTTACTGGCGGTACTAAAATTGAGCTGTTTTATGAACAGGATGTTCAGGTTGCACAATTGCGAGATGTGTTAGCAAGCGCTGGCCTGAGTCAAGCTGTGGTGCAATACTTCGGTACTAATCAGGACATTCTTATCAGAGTACCATTAACCGAACAGTCCAGTGACGACAAAGTAAGTACTCGAATTGTCGACGCACTAAAGGCATCCAGTGTTGGCGGCGGCGAAGTGCGCAGTGTAGAGTTCGTCGGCCCAACATTTGGTAAAGAATTGTTTGAGAAGGGTATTTTGGCACTCATTTACGCACTCATCGGCGTAATGATCTATGTAGCATTTCGTTTTGAATGGAAGTTTTCATTAGGCTCAGTGACCGCATTGATTCACGATGTGCTAATCACTATCGGTGTATTTTCGATCTTACAATTTGAGTTCACTATGCCCGTGCTTGCGGCTTTATTAGCAGTGATTGGTTATTCCTTGAACGATACCATTGTTGTATTTGATCGTATTCGAGAAAATTTCCGCAAAGTTCGAGAATCTGAAACTTCTGAGATTATGAATCTGTCGATCAATCAAACCTTGCCACGCACAATTCTGACCTCTTTGACCACCTTGCTTGTTTTACTAGCGCTTTATTTTTATGGTGGAGAAGCCTTACAAGGCTTTGCCCTGACTTTGATTATTGGGGTTTTGATTGGTACCTATTCATCGATTTTTGTGGCTAGCCCAACAGTACTTGTGCTTGGAGCTAAAGCCGAAGATCTCATGGTTGAGGTCGTTGATAAAGAAGGTGCGGACCTGCCTGATATGCCTTAATACGTGTTTTTTGGCCGCGCTTTAATTACCTACGAAATCTATACACACCTTATTTTAAAACACTAGAGAGATACACTATGTTCGATAACAGCAAAAGCTTAGCGTCTGTCGATCCCCAATTATGGCAAGCGGTGGTCGATGAAGATTGCCGTCAAGAAGAACATATAGAGTTGATTGCCTCAGAAAATTACGCCAGCCCTGCGGTGATGCAAGCGCAAGGCACTAAGTTAACCAACAAGTATGCGGAAGGTTACTCAGGCAAGCGTTATTACGGGGGCTGCGCCTACGTAGACGTCGCAGAGGATTTGGCCGTTGCTCGTTTAAAAGAGTTATTTGGTGCTGATTATGCGAATGTGCAACCACATTCAGGCTCTTCCGCTAATATTGCGGTTTATCAAGCAGTGCTAAATCCCGGTGATACTGTGTTAGGAATGAGTTTAGATCACGGAGGTCACTTAACGCATGGTGCCAAGGTGAACTTCTCTGGACGGATATATAATTCAGTTCAATATGGTTTGGACGAAACTACCGGTGAGATCGATTATGATCAAGTTGAAGCGCTTGCTTTAGAGCACAAGCCAAAAATGATTGTGGCCGGCTTCAGTGCGTATTCTAGAGTGGTTGATTGGCAACGTTTTCGTGATATTAGTGATAAAGTTGGTGCTGTGATGATGTGCGATATCGCACATGTTGCTGGTTTGATTGCGGTAGGCTTGTACCCAAGTCCGGTTCAAATAGCCGATGTAACTACGAGCACTACGCACAAAACTCTTCGTGGGCCGCGTGGTGGAATCATCATGGCTAAAAGTAATCCTGAACTTGAAAAGGCATTCAACTCGCGCGTATTCCCAGGTACACAAGGTGGTCCACTTATGCACGTAATTGCCGCCAAAGCGGTCGCCTTTAAAGAAGCTCTGGAACCCGAATTTAAAGACTACCAACAGAGCGTAATCGATAATTCTCGAGCTTTAGCACAGATACTTAAAGATCGCGGTTATCCAGCTGTATCAGGCGGTACGGATAATCATCTTAGTTTGATTAGTCTAGTTAATCGAGGAATCACGGGTAAGGCGGCTGAAGCCGCTTTAGGAGCCGCTAATATTACGGTAAATAAAAATGCGGTGCCGAGTGATCCACAGAGCCCATTTGTGACAAGTGGTATTCGTATCGGCACGCCGGCAATTACCACACGCGGTTTTGGGCTGGATGAAATGAAAAGCTTAGCTAACTGGATGGCTGATGTAATGGACACGATTGATGCCGACGGCCATTTTGATAATGCTGTGGTTGACCGCGTTAAGGCACAAGTACTTGAGTTATGTTCACGTTTTCCAGTGTATTCTTAATATCTAGGATTAACTAACAGGGTGTAAACTGAGCCTATGAACGACTACTAAATGCGTTGTCCATTTTGTCAAAACGATGATACGCGAGTGGTCGATTCGCGGTTAGCAGAAGAGCGCGATGCAGTGCGCAGGCGACGCGCGTGTGAAGCCTGTGGGGAACGTTTTAGTACCATTGAAGAACCCAATCTGAAGCTGCCATTTATTGTTAAGTCAAATGGCAATCGAGAACACTATGATCAAGATAAACTTGCGCGCGGTTTAGAACGTGCCCTGGAAAAACGTCCGGTAGAATCAGATCAAGTTGAACAAATCCTACACCGTATTAAGCACGCTCTATTAACACATGGTGATCGTGAAATACCAGCGCGTGAAATTGGCGAATTAATAATGAATGAATTACGCGAGGTAGACCAAGTCGCCTATGTTCGATTTGCATCTGTGTATCGCTCGTTCCAAGATGTGGATGCCTTTAGTGACGAAATAAAGCGTCTACAAGAGCAAACGGTGCGAGGCCGAAAGGCCACCCGCGCTCGCGCTAAACCTGCCGTAAATGATAAAGAATAATTATTCATGAGCATTGATTTAAGCCAATATGATGTCAATGATGATGCATCGATGATGCAAGCAGCATTAGATTTGGCAGCTCAGGGTAGAGCGACGACGCAACCAAATCCAATGGTCGGCTGCGTAATTGTGAAGGATGGGCAAATAGTGGGCAGCGGTTATCACCATCAAGCAGGGCAGTTACACGCTGAGCGCATGGCTTTGGCAGATGCAGGTGAAAGTGCTAGAGGTGGAACCGCCTATGTCAACTTAGAGCCCTGCTGTCATCAAGGAAGAACACCACCGTGTACTGATGGTTTAATTGATGCGGGAATTGTTAAAGTTGTTTCCGCTTTGAGTGACCCTAACCCTTTGGTAGGCGGGGGTGGTTATGAATTGCTGAGAAATGCCGGCATTGAAGTCGTGGCTAATGTCTTGGATGCACCAGCACGATGGTTGAATCGAGGCTTCGTAAGTCGTATGCAACGACAGCGTCCATGGGTAGTTTTAAAAACCGCTGCCACACTCGATGGGCGAACCGCCGCCTTTGACGGCAAAAGTAAGTGGATATCTTGCGATGCGGCGCGTCAAAAAGTACAGCAGCTACGATCTGAACACTCGGCTATATTGACCGGCATCGGTACAGTTCTAGCTGATGATCCTGAATTGAATGTACGGCTTGATAATAGCGTTCGACAACCTTTTCGTGTGGTTTTAGATGCAAATTTACGCTGTCCATTGCACGCCAAAATTATTGGTGCTGATAGTAAATGTATTATTTTTACTTTGTCTGAAGATGAGGACAAATGTGCGGCGCTGATCGAGGCGGGTGCTGAAGTCATTCAACTAGAAGCAGACTTGCAGGGTCGACTGGAGTTAAGTTCGGTACTGCGTGAGCTGGCTCGCTGGCAATGCAATGAAGTTATGCTTGAAGCAGGGCAAACCTTGGCGGGTTCTTTTGTTGCTTCAGGTTTGGTGGATGAGTTGGCGTTGTTTTATGCTGGTAGTGTTTTAGGTGAACAAGCTCGTAGCATGTTCCAATTTGATGCGCCTTTAGAGTTTAGTCAGCGACCCGAGTATCGGATTAACAGCGTACAAATGATTGATGTCGATATTTTTGTGAACGCGATCAACACAATAAGTGAAGAGGCTTTAAGTTAATAATGTTTACTGGAATTGTTGAAACTATCGGTCAGGTCACATCAAGCAAGCGAGTTGGTGGCGACGTGCGCATAGTGGTATCTGCGCCTGAATTTAATGATCGAGAAGTAAATCTTGGCGATAGTATTGCCATCAACGGAGTGTGTTTGACAGTGGTGCAAATCAATACGCCAGAATTTGCCTTTGATGTATCCATAGAATCGATCAATCACTCATTGATTGGTGATTGGAAAGCCGGTACCCGAGTTAATCTAGAGATGGCCTTACTTCCTACTACTCGCCTAGGCGGGCATTTGGTTTCAGGGCACGTTGATGGTTTGGCCACGGTCATTGAATTAACACAAGACGCACGTTCATGGCGCATGATCTTTGAAGTGCCTAAAACGTTGCAAAAATACATTGCTAAGAAGGGCTCAATCACTATTAATGGAACCAGCCTTACTGTCAATTCTGTAAACCTGGGTCAATTTGATATCAATGTGATTCCGCATACGCTCGAAGTCACGACACTCGGCGATTTGAGCGTCGGCGACCAGGTTCATATCGAAGTAGACTTAATCGCCCGTTACCTTGAGAGGCTTTTAGGTCACGATTGTTCATCATCTGAGAGTGGTATAAGTGCTGACTTTTTAGACCAACACGGTTTTCGTTAAAATGTTCCTTGTGACGCCTTTTTTTGCTGCGCTTTTAACGTTGATGTTTGTCTTGTTAAGTCTAAACGTCTATCGAATACGTTTTACTCACCAAGCACCGTTAAATGATGAGATCAACCATTTACTAAAGAGAGCGATCGATACGCGCGCGCATTTTCTTGACTACGTGCCGCTTACTTTGTTTCTTATGTGGTTGGTCGAGAATCTTGATTTATCGCCAGCGCGGGTATTCTGGGTTGGTTCGGCGCTAGTGTTATCACGTGTATTGCACTTTGCAGGTATGAACTTCCCAAAAATAGGCTCAAGCGCGGTAGAAATAGGAGAGTTGTTGAGTTTTGCTATATTAGTTTGGTTGTCGGTAGTGCTTTTAAGCTATTATCTCGCTCCTTGAATATACGAATGAATAAATGAATAGGCATTGTTATGAGTTTTCTCATTCAAAGCCTTAATTTATCGGAATTTTTCTATGGCAATTAGTAGTATTGAAGAAATTCTAGAAGATTACCGCAACGGCAAGATGGTCATCATTACCGACGACGAAGATCGCGAAAATGAAGGCGACCTTATGATGGCGGCAGACTGCGTGACAGCAGATGATATTAATTTTATGGCACGCTATGGGCGTGGATTAATTTGTTTAACGGTCACTGAAGACAGATGTGAGCAAATTGGCTTACCGCTAATGGTTGGTGACAATAATGGCGCGCGGTTTTCGACTAATTTTACAATGTCGATCGAAGCTGCCGAAGGCGTTACCACAGGTATTTCAGCGGCAGATCGTGCGCGTACGATCCAAGCCGCAGTGGCTTCACAAGCAACGCCTAGAGACATAGTCATGCCTGGGCATATATTTCCAATAATGGCGCAGCCTGGCGGAGTACTTAGTCGAGCGGGGCATACAGAGGCAGGCGTTGATTTTTCGCGTTTGGCTGGGCGTGACCCTTCAAGTGTCATTTGTGAAATATTAAACGAAGACGGCACTATGGCGCGTATGCCAGATTTAGTTGATTTCGCTAAAGAGCATGATCTAAAGATTTGTTCGATCGCCGAATTGATACGGTATCGTTTGGAGCAGGAACCCACTATTGTTCCGGTGAAAGAATCATCGATTAGCACCCCCCAAGGCGATTTGCGCACCGTGGTGTTTCAAGATACAGAACGAGAAGAGACGCATATCGCCTTTATTAATGGCGAGGTCGACGCACAGACTCCTTTACCAGTTCGCATACACGTCGAGTCAGACTTTTTAGCAATGCTTAAAGTCCTTAATAGTAAGCCTTATCTTTCTGTTGAAAAGGCAATGGACTATATTTTGCAGCAAGGTAGCGGTATTGTGGTGATCTTAAGATACACACAGAGCGCGCAAGAGGTTGTATACGACCTAGAGCAATTACAAGAAACCAAAAAGGTGGCAGCTGCTGGACATCTGCGATTGCTCGGGGCTGGCAGTCAAATTTTGGCTAATTTGGGGGCGGGCAAAATAGGTGTAATAGGCCGAGAAAGAAAAACTCATGGTTTATCGGGTTTTGGTTTAGAAATTGTTGATTACATTAGTTTGGATGCCTATTAAGCCGACTTAAGTGAATATGAGCGAAGGCCTTCAAACAACGAGTTTAAGTATTTAGAGGAAAGAATAATGAGTCATAAAGTTATCAGTGGTGAACTACGCGGTGATAAGCAAAAGCTTGCGATCGTGTTAGGGCGCTTTAATAGTTTTATTGGTGATGCACTATTAAGCGGTGCAATCGACGTATTAAGTCGTCATAGTGTAAAAGAGTCGAATATTACAGTGGCTTATGTGCCAGGTGCTTTTGAGATACCACTTGCGGTTAAAAAAATGGCACAAAGTGGCGATTACGATGGCGTTATTGCACTTGGTGCCGTGATTCGAGGTTCTACTCCGCATTTTGATTTTGTTGCAGGTGAATGTGCCAAAGGCTTGAATAGTGTACAACTCGAAACCGGTGTGCCGATTGGCTTTGGTGTATTGACCGTTGATTCGATTGAGCAAGCCATCGAGCGTGCCGGCACAAAAGCAGGCAATAAGGGTTCTGAGGCTGCCATGACAGTGTTAGAAATGGTTAATCTACTCAAGCATCTCGGCTAGAGCGATTGCTAAATGAGTACTAATCGACACAAGGCTCGTGAAGCAGCAGTTCAAGCGCTTTACCAATGGGATCTAACGCAACAGCCCGCAGATGATATTGAGGGCAAGTTTAGTCAGATTCATGATATGCAGAACATTGATAAAAAGTACCTGCGTGAGATTTTGCGAGAAGTGCCTAATGTGGCCGATGAATTAGAAACAAGCATACAACCACATATTGATCGAGATTTTGCTAGTTTAGACCCAGTCGAGCGAGCGATATTGCGTATCGGTACATACGAATTGGTCTATAAGCTGGATGTACCCACTAAGGTCGTTATCAATGAGATGATCGAGTTAGCCAAAACCTTTGGCGCCGATCACAGTTATCGATTCGTTAATGGCGTGATGGATAAAATAGCCCAACAGGTGAGAGTGGCGGCGTAAAAATGTCAGAGTTTGAGCTTATCGACAAGTATTGTCGTGGGATTGGGCCCAAACATGATTCTACTATTATTGACCTCGGCGACGATGCGGCGGTCATTAGACCTGATGGCGACGCGGATCTGGCAATCAGTACCGATACCATGGTTGAAAGTGTCCATTTCTTGGCTGGCACCCAAGCCGGTCATTTGGCTCATAAAATTCTTAATGTTAATTGCAGTGATATGGCGGCGATGGGGGCTCAACCAAAATACGCCACATTATCGATGAGCTTGCCATCTAAAAATGAAAGCTGGCTAGCGCAGTTTTCCAGTTCCTTAAAACAACAGGCCGACCATCATAATGTGCAACTTATTGGTGGAGATACCACTAAAGGAAAATTAAGTTTAACCTGCACAATCATTGGCTTATTAAATAAATCTAAAGCTATTTCACGAAGCGGTGTTGAGCTAGGCGATGATATTTATGTTTCCAATGTGGTTGGTGATGCCGCTCTTGGTCTCGCCTCGCTCAAAGGCGAACTTAGCCTGCCGACTCATCATCGTTTAGCCGCCGAGGTGGCGCATTACCGTCCACAAGCACGGGTCGAACTTGGACGAGGTTTGTTAAATATTGCCAATGCTGGTATGGATGTTTCAGATGGTCTTATCGCAGATTTAAGGCATTTGTGTGATCAGAGTGAGGTGGCAATGGAAATTGAATTAGATCGCGTGCCTTTGTCAGACCTATATCAATACTATTTACAAAATGGTGGCGATCACGATTTTGCACTTTATGGCGGCGACGACTACGAACTAATATTTAGTTGCCACCCAGATAAGCGCGCTCAGGTGCAATCTCTGAGTGAGTCCTTGGGCTTGTCCTTAACTCGGATCGGTAAGGCGGTTGAAGCGACCAACTCTAAAAAGATTTCATTTCAGGTAAATGGCAAATCGATATCAGCCAGCGATTCGCTTGGTTATAATCATTTCGCATAGTGACCTTAAGCCTGAACGCGCTAATATTAGTGTCTAGGATAGTGTCATCATCGCTGTGCTTAAGCGCACAATTAAGACCAAAGCTAAGACTAAAACTAAGGCCAAGAATAGGTTCAACTTCGAGCATCTTCCAAAATAGTAATGAAAGCCAAGTTTAAACTCTCAAATCCGGTTCATTTTCTAGCGCTTGGCTTGGGTTCAGGTTTACTAAAGCCAGCCCCGGGCACCTGGGGTACCTTGGCGGCTGTGCCATTATTAGTATTAGCCAGTTATTTTGTTGATTTTTCTAGCTATCTATTTGTTTTTATTTGTTTTATTGGTTTTTTGCTCGGTGTCTATTTATGTGGAAGAACGGCCAAAGACGTCGGTGTCCATGACCATTCCTCGATTGTCTGGGACGAATTTGTCGGGCTATTTGTGGCTATGATTGCCGTACAGCCGAGTTGGAAAACTCTATTTCTTGCCTTTGTATTGTTTCGCCTCTTCGATATTCTAAAACCTTGGCCCATTTCTTGGTTAGATAAACATGTGCATGGTGGCTTAGGTATCATGATAGACGACGTTTTAGCTGGCCTTATGGCTTGCGCCGTCTTACACGTCTTGCTTTATCTAGGTGTCTAGACAATGAAGTTAAACCTTGAGCAAGGACGTATCGAGCAAGCGCGCCAACTGGCTTCGCCTAATTACGATGAAAGACCAGGTCACGAAGAGGCTTCAGCCATAATCATTCACTGTATTAGTTTGCCGCCCGGCGAATACGGTGGTGACCAAATCGAGCGTTTTTTCCAGAATCAATTAAGGGCAGATGAACACGATTATTTCCGCTCAATGGCCCATTTACAGGTCTCCAGTCATTTCTTAATTCAACGTAGCGGCATACTAACTCAGTTTGTCGCAACGCATAAAAGGGCATGGCATGCAGGCGAGTCTCAATGTTTGCAACGCGGGCGGGTTAACGATTTCTCGATTGGAATCGAGTTAGAAGGTCTCGATACTGACGCAAATGGCTTTAGCGCCGACCAATATCAAACATTAAACCAATTAGTCGCCGAGTTACGCGTTCATTATCCTGATATTAAAAACAATGTGTTCGCGCATAGTGACATTGCGCCCGGTAGAAAGCCTGACCCTGGGCCATTTTTCGATTGGTCGTTGCTGGAACTAACTTAGCTTACACAGTAAAACCTAAGTGCGCCGCTACCAGCCTTGCCCGTTCATTCTTAAGGTCTGTTATTATTTCAGGGTTAATCAAGCATTGAGGTATTTATATGTCGTCTAAACAACCTCGCGTTGCCGTCATTGCAGGTGCGCGCACTCCCTTTCTTCGCATTGCTAGTGGCTATAGCAACGTGCCTTCTCGGTTACTTGCCGCATATTTAGTTGCCGATTTGGTCGAGCGGGCGGATATAGACAAAAAATTGATAGATCAATTGGTTTTTGGGCAAGTGGTTATGGCACCTGATGCGCCTAATATCGGGCGCGAAGTCGTGCTGGGCGCGAATCTGCCGGTTAGTACAGACGCCTATAGTGTGTCTAGAGCTTGCGCGAGTAGTTATCAATCAGCCGCCGATGTCGCTATGAATATCAATGCGGGTATTATTGAAACGGGTATCGCGGGTGGTTGTGATGTCATGTCGCAACCCCCGATTAGTTTCAATAAGAAAATGACGGAGGCTATGGTGCGCAGCTCATATAGTAAAAAAGGCAAGTTACGTGCCTTTAAAGGGATTGGTTTGAAAGATCTAATGCCGCGCCAGCCAGCTATTAAAGAACCTTCGTCCGAGTACACCATGGGGCAGGCGGCTGAGAAAATGGCGAAAGAAAATGGTATTTCTCGCAGTGACCAAGACGCGCTAGCGCATCGCTCACACCTTAATGCCAGTAAAGCATGGCAAGAAGGATGGTTTGCCGATCAAGTTAGTGAAGTGATCATGGGGCCTAGCTATGAGCCAATTCACAAAGATAATTTAGTTCGAGCAAATTCTGAATTGGCTAAGTATGCAAAGTTAAAGCCGGTATTTGATCGTAAATATGGAAGCGTGACAGCGGCCACTAGCTCACCACTGACTGACGGCGCATCGGCAGTGATATTGATGAGTGAATCTAAAGCTAAGACGTTAGGCTATAAACCGCTTGGTTTTATAAAAAGTGTTGCGTTCGCCGCCCTAGACCCAAACTGGCAGATGCTTATGGGGCCGAGTTTTGCGAGTCCGAAAGCACTAGACGCGGCCGGATTAAAATTGGCTGATATAGATCTGATTGATATGCACGAAGCCTTTGCCGCGCAAGTATTGTCGAATACACAGGCGTTTGCCTCTAAAAGCTTTGCTAAAGAACGACTCAATCGCAGTCAAGCCATTGGCGATATCGACTTTGATAAATTTAATGTGTCTGGTAGTTCGATCGCCATCGGTCATCCGTTTGCAGCGACAGGCACTCGCCAGCTCACGCAAATGCTATACGATTTAAAACGTACCGGTCAGCAACACGGTTTAATTACAGCTTGTGCGGCCGGTGGTCTTGGTGCGGCCATGGTGTTGGAATCTGCGTAAGCGCGTAACTATTCAGGAATAAATTATGAAAATATTTAGCTTAGAAAAACAAGATGGCATTGCCATAGTGACCATGGATAGCCCCGGTGTGCCCCAAAATGTAATGAATACGGCGGTAGAGGAAGAGTATCAAGCTATTTTTGCCGATATAGCGGCAGACAAGAGTCTTAGTGGACTCATTTTTACCTCGGGCAAGCCAGATTGTTTTCTTGCCGGTGCGGATATAAGCATGCTGCAATCTATCGAGACAGAGCAACAAGCATTCGATTCGTCGCGTTTATTGCACGCTTTGTGCCAGAAGGTCGCTGATTTACCAATCACAACTGTAGCGGCCATAGATGGCACCTGTCTTGGTGGTGGCTTAGAGCTGTCTTTAGTGTTTGACTATCGAATAGCAAGTGATAACAAAGCCACGCGTATCGGCGTACCTGAGGTACAACTTGGTTTGTTACCAGGCGGTGGCGGTACAAGCCGATTACCGCGCATGATTGCGCTACCAGACGCTTTGGACATGATGTTAACAGGTCGGCAATTGAGTGCATCTAGAGCCAAGAAGTTAAACATTGTTGACGAAGTAGTGTCCAACTCGGTATTACTAGAGGTAGCGAAATCTTATGCTAGTAAGACTAAGCCGGTTCGCACGCAGTCGATTAAGGACAAAATATTAACAATACCACCGGTGCGTAACTTTGTGATTAAAAAGGCGCGCGATTCGGTAATGGCAAAAACAAAGGGTAAATATCCAGCGCCATTAAAGATATTGGAAGTGGTCGAAAAAGGTTTGGCTGAGGACTTAGAGGGCGCACTGCAACTAGAAGCTCGTGGCTTTGCTGAACTTTTAATGACGCCTGAATCTAAGCAGTTTGTGAACATCTTCTTCGCCACCACAGACCTTAAAAAAGACAGCGGAGTGGATTCAGATGAACAACCACGTCCGGTTGAAAATGTTGGCGTGCTGGGCGCGGGTTTGATGGGCGCAGGAATTAGTTATGTCACTATCGACAAAGCTAAGACCACCGTGCGTATGAAAGACATTAATGTTGAAGGCTTGGCTAAAGGCATTGGCTATGTCGGTAAACTACTGGATAAAAAGCTAAAAAGGCGCCGTATTAAACCGAATCAACACCAAACAACCATGGCGCGTCTTACTGGTGGGATTGATTATCGCGGTTTTAAAAATAGTGATGTGGTTATCGAGGCGGTCTTTGAAGATCTTGGCCTAAAGCAGAAAATGGTTGCTGATATCGAAGCTCTAGGCGGTGACAAAGAAACGATTTTTGCGACTAATACGAGCGCGATTCCGATCGACGATATTGCAGCAAAAGCCAAGTATCCAGAGCGAGTAGTGGGCATGCATTATTTCTCCCCAGTAGAAAAGATGCCATTACTCGAAATCATCGCTGGCAATAAGACGGCAGACTGGGCGACCGCCACGGCTGTAGCACTGGGTAAAAAGCAGGGTAAGACCGTTATCGTGGTGAATGATGGCCCAGGTTTCTACACCACTCGTATTTTAGCGCCTTATATCATGGAAGCCGTACGTCTAATTATGGAAGGCGTGGCGATAGAGGATATCGACGCTGCACTAGAAGGTTTCGGTATGCCGGTTGGGCCCATGAAACTGATGGATGAAGTCGGTATTGATGTCGGTGCGCACATTGCTGAGACACTTAATCAAGCATTTGGTAATCGAGTGCCTCTAATTGATGGCGTTGACAATGTTTTGAAGGATGATCGTAAAGGCAAAAAGAACGGTCGTGGCTTTTATGATTATAGTGAAAGCGCCAAGAACAGCGGTAAAGAGGTTGATGCGACTATCTATGCGGTGATCGGTGTCAGTGAACCAGAAGAAAACGCTTTAAACCCTGATGAAATTACTAAAAGAGTGTTGTATTCAATGCTCAATGAAGCTGCCTATTGTTTAGAAGAGGGCATACTTCGTTCCGCACGTGACGGTGATATTGGGGCTATTTTTGGTCTTGGATTCCCGCCGTTTGCGGGTGGTCCGTTTCGTTATATGGATGCGCTTGGTTTGGACAAGGTCGCGGCAACGCTTAAAAGTCTAGAGCAAAGCCATGGTCAACGATTTTCGGCCTGCAAACTGATTACTGACCTTGCGCATAAAGGTGGGTGCTTTTATGACGCCTAATATCGCTTCGCGCAAGTAAGTGTGGTGCTTGACTATTTTTATTGTTAGATAAAATGTTAAGGCAGATGTAATGACGCTAATCCTTTACGCGGTGCCAGTCTTCTTTGTCCTTATTTTGTTAGAGCTTACGCTTAATCAGCGCCGTGCTGCGGGCTATTATCGTTTAAATGATGCCCTAACAAGCTTGGCAACAGGCACCATTAATCAGATCGTTAATGTCTCTAAAGCGCTGATTCCGTTTACAGTTTACGTGGCGCTTTACCAGTGGTTGGCTGTTATTGAAATGGGCAGTCATTGGTGGGTTTGGTTGGTCGCTTTTGTTTTGTATGATTTTTGTTACTACTGGAATCATCGTCTCGGCCATGAGATGAACATCTTGTGGGCGTCGCATGTGGTGCACCACTCAAGTGAGGAATACAACCTTACTACCGCGTTGCGACAAACCGGCACCGGCTTTCTAAGTTTTTTTTTCTACCTGCCTCTGGCTATTCTAGGCTTTGAGCCACATATTATTATCAGCGTTGGTGCGCTGAACTTAATCTATCAATTTTGGGTGCATACTCAATTTATTGGTAAATTAGGGCGGCTTGAGTGGTTTTTTGTGACACCTTCAAATCATCGTGGGCACCACGCCCAAAACACAATTTATATCGATAAAAATTATGGTGGTGTGTTCATTCTTTGGGATCGTTTGTTCGGTACATATCAAGAAGAGCAAGAATGCGATAAACCTATTTTTGGTATACGCGGAGCGATACAAAGCTGGAACCCATTGTGGGTTAATACTCAGATATATGCGCAACTTTGTCAGGATGCATGGAGAACTAAAAATTGGTGGCATAAATTAACCTTGTGGTTCAGGCGTACTGGTTGGCGACCGCCGGATGTTCATGCTTTATATCCTATTAAAAACAAAAATTTAGAGTCTTTTGTCAAATATGATACTGAGCTTAGTATCCAGCTAAAACTATATTGTTTAGTGCATTACGTTCTGACTGTTACAGTAGCTTTATTTTATAGTTTTGTTGCCACTAATCTTTCCGCTTCTGCATCGCTTGCATTTGTAGGCTTTGTTTTGTGGAGCAGTTTTTCGATCGGCGCCTTAATGGAATCTAAACATTATGCCGCTATGCAAGAATGGTTACGTTTGGCCGTTTTCCTATTTGGTATATTCTGGTTTATGCCTCAGAGCTTTATGTTTTACAGTTTGTTATTAGGCATCGCTGCGGCATTACCGCTACTTATACTAGAGCACCGGAATAGAGCGTTGTAAAAGCCCTAAGGTACGGCCTTAGGATATGGAGCAAGCGCTTAAACAGTGATAGCATTCGCGCCCATGAACGTTGCTGATTTTGATTATCAATTACCTGAGCATTTGATTGCTCAAGCGCCTACGCGCGAGCGTATCGATAGCCGTTTACTCAAGGTATTAAATGGCAAGGCTGTCGAGGATGCTAATTTTTCAGATATTTGTTCTGAATTAAATTCGGGTGACTTGTTAGTGCTTAATAATACTAAGGTAGTGCCAGCGCGTTTTTATGGGCGTAAAGATACGGGCGGAAAAATTGAAGTATTACTTGAACGGGTACTCTCAGAAACCCGTTTTTTAGCGCAAATAAAATCCAGTAAATCGCCTAAGCAAGGTCAAAGTTTAGTTGCGGACAATGATCAATCGGCTCAACTTTGTGTAGTAGGGCGCGCACACTCGTTTTTTGAAATTGAAATTAGTATTAACGAACCGCTGGTTGATTGGTTTGAGAAAGTTGGCGAGCTGCCATTACCGCCATATATAGATCGCGCCGTCCAGACTCAAGATCAAGATCGCTATCAAACCGTTTTTGCTGACCAGCAAGGTGCGGTTGCCGCGCCAACTGCCGGCCTACACTATGACAATGCATTACTAGAACGTATCAAAGCAGCGGGTGTTGAAGTTGCGATGATTACCTTGCATGTTGGTGCCGGTACTTACCAGCCAGTGCGAACGCAAAAGGTTGAAGAACATAAAATGCATAGTGAATTCATCGAGGTCGATGCAGCAGTGTGTGAAGCAATAATCGCCTGTAAAAGCCGTGGCGCAAAGGTGATCGCGGTCGGTACTACCGTGATTAGATCCTTAGAAACAGCGGCGCGCGCAGCCCAAGGCCAACTCATCGCACCGTTTAGGGGTGATACTGATATTTTTATTTATCCTGGTTTTGAATTTAAGGTGGTCGATCTGCTGCAAACTAACTTTCATTTACCGCAATCAACTTTAATGATGTTAGTCAGCGCGTTCGCGGGAACAGAGCGCATTCGCGATGCCTACCAGCACGCAATCGAGCAACAGTATCGATTTTTCAGTTATGGCGATGCCATGTTGTTAGAAAGAGCTTAATTTAAGCGTTATACAAGCTAATACTTCTTTATAAATATTGGCCTCCCCGATTGGACTCGAACCAACAATCTATCGCTTAGGAGGCGATTGCATTATCCAATTATGCTACGGGGAGTTAAAGGCTATCGAGATATACTGTGGTTAGTGATTCATGACCTTAAATCTAGAAATAACTTAAGCGTTTTTCCGCTTAAGCTCGCTCTACGTATTCACCGGTTTCGGTATTCACTTTAACTTTTTCACCGATATTAACGAAGGTCGGCACTGTAATGCGTATACCTGTTTCTAAAATGGCCGGTTTGCCACCGCCTGCTGCGGTTTGACCTTTTACCACGCCTTCAGTGTCGGTGACTTCGAGTATGACATTGGCCGGTAAATCAACGCCAATGGCTGTTTCTTCATAGAAATTGATTTGCACATCGGTATTGGGTAATAAATATCCGACTGCGTCGGACAAATCATCTGCGTTTAAGGTAAATTGATCATAAGTTTCAGAGTCCATGAAAATATGATTGTCGCCTTCAGCGTACAAATACTGCATTTTGCGCGGTTCAACATGAGGTTTTTCTATCTTATCGGTAGAACGAAAGCGCTCGTTTAACTTGGTGTTATTTACAATATCTTTAAGCTCGGCTTGCACGAACGCACCGCCTTTACCTGGCTTGACATGGCTTTTTTTAAGTACGCGCCAAAGTTTTCCTTGATGTTCGATTAAACTGCCAATACGAATTTCGTTCGCTGAAATTTTTGCCATGAGTGTTCAGGTTTGTAAAGAATAAAGCGCGATTATAGGCGATGCTGACTAGTGATTACTAGTAAAGGTGTTGATCGATAAGCGCAGGCGAATAAAAGTCAACGCGTTATACTCTCGGATAATTGATGAGATTGAATGAATGAGCTTTGACCACAAAACATTTTTGCAGAACGTAGGCACGCGTCCGGGCATTTATCAAATGTTCGACGAGCAAGCAAACTTGCTCTACGTCGGCAAAGCAAAAAATCTAAAAAATAGACTTTCAAGCTATTTTCGCAAAACCGGTTTGCCGATTAAAACGCAAACCATGATGCGCAAAGTGGTTGATGTGCAAGTGGTGGTTACGCACACCGAGAATGAAGCTTTGATTCTTGAGTCAAACCTTATCAAGGATCAAAAGCCGCGCTATAACATTCTATTGCGCGATAGCAAGAGTTATCCTTTTATTCATATTGACGAATCGCATGAATACCCGCGCCTGAGTTTTTATCGAGGAGACCGGTCGCAAGCAGGGCGATACTTCGGCCCATACCCTGGCGTCACGGCTATTAGGGAGACTTTGAATTTGTTGCAAAAAGTATTGCCGGTAAGGCAATGCGATGACACCTTTTACAGCAATCGAACACGGCCGTGTTTACAGCACCAAATAAAACGCTGTAGCGCCCCCTGTGTTGGTTTGGTATCCAAAGAAAACTACGCTAAGGATATTGAGCTGGCCGCCCTTTTTTTACAAGGCAAAGACGAATCCATTACGCAAAAGTTGCAGGAAAACATGCAGCATGCATCGAATGAACTCAAGTTTGAAGAAGCGGCAGGTTGGAGAGATAGAATTAATGCACTGCGACGCGTGCAATCGCATCAATCTATTACCGCGGGCCATAGTGATGTAGATATCATCACGGCTGCCAGTTTGCACGGCAAGGTTTGTGTCGAGGTTACTTTCATTCGCGGTGGCCGACATAGTGGCAGCAATGGGCATTATCCCAAGGTTAATTTGGACTTTAGCAAAGAAGAAATCTTGTGCGCCTTTATCATGCAGTATTATCATCGTCGACCTGCACCAAAGGAGATCATCGTTGGCCAAAAGCTGGCCGATGCAAGTGCGATCCAGCAATGGTTAAGTGACGAGTCAGGGCATAAGGTGGTTATCTCTTCAGGCGTACGAGGGCATCGTAAAGACTGGCTAGATATGGCTCAGTTGAACGTTACCGAGAGACTCAAAAGGCATCTAGCCGAAGCGCAAAGCGTGCAAAACCGTTTAGAGTCATTAAGCCAAGTATTTGGTTTAGATGAGACAATAGGGCGCATAGAGTGTTTTGATATTAGTCATACCCAAGGCGAACAAACGGTGGCGAGTTGCGTGGTGTTCACTGACAAAGGAATAACTAAATCTGACTACCGACGATACAATATAAACGATATCACCCCTGGTGATGACTATGCCGCAATGCGACAAGCGATTGAGCGCCGATATAAACGCGTACTAAAAGAAGAAGGAGTGTTGCCCAATGTGTTATTAATCGATGGCGGCAAAGGGCAGTTATCTTCAGCCGCACAAGTTATGCATGAACTTCAAATAAAGGAAGTTCTATTGGTTGGTATCGCGAAAGGCGAAGGTCGAAAGCCAGGATTAGAAACGCTCTTTCTTGAAGGCCAATCCGTTGGCATTAAGTTGGCCGCCAATTCGGCCGCTATGCATCTCGTTCAGCAGATTCGTGATGAAGCGCACAGGTTTGCGATTACGGGTCATCGAGCGCGCAGAGGTAAGGCTCAAACCCAATCTGTATTGCAAGAAATACCCGGCGTTGGCGCAAAACGTCGACAAGCGTTGCTTAAACATTTTGGTGGCCTTCAAGGCATTCAACAGGCAGGTGTGAAAGATATTAGTAAGGTCGTCGGCATCAATGACGACTTAGCGCAAAAAATATATCAATATCTTAAGAGTTAAATCATTAGAACTCTTCAGCGGTTCTCTCCAAATACGAGACGAATTCCGTTACACTCACATCAAACCTCCATAATCGCTAACTTTAGTATTCATTAATGCATTTTAACGTCCCAAACTGCTTAACTGCATTTCGTGTTGTCGCGATTCCTTTGATCGTGCTCGCGTACTACTCCGGTTTTGAATATCGACATTGGATTGCAGGTGTTTTATTCGCTTTAGCGGGTATTTCAGATGCCTTAGATGGATATTTTGCGCGCAAGTTAAATCAAACCAGCAAGCTCGGCGCTTTTTTAGACCCAGTCGCTGATAAGTTGTTAGTGTCCGTGATGCTCATCCTGGTCGCTACAAACTCTGAGCTTCAAGCAAAACTTCTGTTTCCGGTTGTTTTCATTCTTGCCGTTATTGTGATTATAAGTCGTGAGATAACGGTCTCCGCTTTGCGCGAATGGATGGCCGAACTAGGACAGCGCAGTAATGTAGCGGTGTCGACCGTAGGAAAATACAAAACTGGCTTTCAAATGACCGCACTAGGTTGTTTGATCTTTGCCAAACCATTATTAGGGTTGCCTACTTTAATGATTGGGGAGATCGCTCTTTATTTAGCTGCGATGCTCACAATATGGTCAATGAGCATCTATTTAAGCGCCGCCTATAAAACACTTAAAACAGGCTAGAGCAAGACACTCTGGTTTTTTTTCACAAATCTGTAAACTAAGATTGACCACGCGCGCAACATGAATATAATACGCGCACTCAAGCGGGAATAGCTCAGTGGTAGAGCACAACCTTGCCAAGGTTGGGGTCGCGAGTTCGAATCTCGTTTCCCGCTCCAGAATTAAAAAAACGGGAAAAGCATGACTTTTCCCGTTTTTGTTTGAGTACTATTAACGTTCCAAAAAAGAGCGTATAAAATAACTCAAGAAACGCATGAGTAAGGCTCGATGGCAGAGTGGTTATGCAGCGGCCTGCAAAGCCGTGGACACCGGTTCGACTCCGGTTCGAGCCTCCATTATTTATTTGCGAAGATCGCTGACGCGATCAGCGGTCTTAGCCGCCCGAGCTAAAGGCTTTTTCTTCGCGAAGGGCAGGAGCCGATAGTGACCATGCGGCTCGAAGAGCCGCTAACAGAAATACTGGGATACCAGCCCAGCACAGCAGTAACCGGATGCCCGGGTGGTGGAATTGGTAGACACACAAGACTTAAAATCTTGCGCTGGTAACAGCGTGCCGGTTCAAGTCCGGCCCCGGGCACCATT